>NZ_JBOBQG010000016.1:0-319 GCF_050585845.1 Curtobacterium sp. AB451 | reverse complement strand
GACAGCAAAGGACAGATCCCATGCGCAAGTCCCTGAAGACCTCCATCACCCTCGCGACCACGGGTGCGCTCGTGCTCGGCGGTGCCGCGTTCGGCATCACCTCCGCGCAGGCCTCGACCCCGTCGGTGCACACCGTGTCCTCGTCGTCGTCGAAGATCCCCGGCCCCGTCGCCTCGGTCCCCGAGGTCCTCGGCGGCAACACCGCCGTGAAGCTCGACTCCGGCTTCACCGACGCCCTCACCGCCCTGAAGCTCACCCCGGGTGTCTCCGGCGACGCCAAGCTCGCCGACGGGTCCGTGTCGTTCCCGATCACCTCCGG
>NZ_JBOBQG010000015.1:0-4415 GCF_050585845.1 Curtobacterium sp. AB451 | reverse complement strand
GGAGACGGGTATCGTGGTGGCTCGCTTCCTCGCGATCCTGGAGCTGTACCGGAACGCGTCCATCTCGTTCGAACAGCTCGAACCGCTCGGGGAGCTGACGCTGCGGTGGACCGCCGACGACTGGTCCGACGAGAGCCTCGCCGATCTGGGAGCCGACTATGACGGATGACGTGCACGACGGCTCCAGTGCCGAACCCGGCGGCGCCGACGAGATGGCCGACGCCCGGGCGATCGAGCGCGAGATCCACGAGGCGCACGAGCGTGCCGCCCGGCCGGAGATCCCCGTCGACCGACAGCTCGAGGCGATCCTCATGATCGCCGACGAACCCCAGTCGCTCGTGTCCCTCGGCGCTGCCGTCGGTGCGCCCGTCCCCGCCGTCCGACAGGCCATCGAGCGCCTCGTGGCGGACTTCGACGGCGTCGACGGCACGATCCGTCGCGGGTTCGAACTCCGCGAGGTCGGCGGCGGCTGGCGCTTCTACGTCCGGCAGGACCTCGACGACGTCGTCGAGCAGTTCGTCGAGGCCGAACGACCCTCCCGCCTGTCGCAGGCCGCGCTCGAGACCCTCGCGGTCGTCGCGTACAAGCAACCGATCACCCGGTCGCAGATCGCCGCGATCCGCGCCGTCAACGTCGACGGCGTCGTCCGCACGCTCGTCGCGCGCGGGCTCATCGAGGAGTCGTTCACCGACGCCGAGACCGGCGCCATCAACTACGTCACGTCCGACCTGCTCCTGCAGCAGCTCGGCATCAACTCGCTCGACGAGCTGCCGCTCATCTCGCCCCTCCTGGACGACGGTGCCGACGGCTTCGAGCAGAACGAAGGGATCCCCGATGGCCGCGTATGAGGAAGAACGACGAGGCGGCCCACGGGGCGGCGCGGGTGGCCGCGCCGGTTCGGGTCGGCCTGGAGGCGCGTCACGCGACCGCACCGCCGGCTCCGGCCGTGCGGGTGGCCGGTCCGAGGGTGCGGGTCGCGACGAGCGCGGTGGGTACCGCGGGCGCGACGAGCGCCCGGCCTCCGGCCGACGGGACGACGACCGTGGCGGCTCCCGTGGGCGTGACGACCGGGGTGCCGGCGGCGGGTACCGGGGCCGTGACGAGCGTCCGGCGTCCGGTGGGGGCTACCGGGGTCGTGACGAACGTCCGGCGTCCGGCGGCGGGTACCGGGGTCGTGACGAGCGTCCGGCGTCCGGCGGCGGGTACCGGGGCCGCGATGACCGTCCGGCGTCCGGTGGGGGCTACCGGGATCGTGACGAGCGTCCGGCGTCCGGTGGGTACCGGGGCCGCGACGACCGTGCAGGATCGGGCCGCCGCGACGACGACCGTGGTGGGTACCGCGGCCGGGACGACCGTCGTGATGCTCCGCGCCGCGACGACCGCGGAGCCGAACGCGGTCGGTTCGTCGGCCGCGAGGACGACCGCCGCGGCGGTGACCGCGGGGGCTTCGTCCGCCGTGACGACGACCGTGGTGGGTACCGGGGCCGTGACGACCGTCGTGATGCGCCGCGCCGGGACGACGACCGTGGTGGGTACCGCGGCCGTGACGACCGTGCGGGCTCCGGCCGGACGGGCGACGACCGCGGTGGGTACCGCGGCCGTGACGACCGTCGTGATGCACCGCGCCGCGACGACAGTCGCGGTGGGTACCGCGGCCGTGACGACCGTGCGGGCTCCGGCCGGACGGGCGACGACCGCGGTGGGTACCGCGGCCGTGACGACCGTCGCGATGCCCCCCGCCGCGACGACGACCGCCGCCGCGACCCTGCCCGCGAGGACCGTCGAGCACCCGACGGCCGCCCGAGCACCGTCTGGCACAACGGCCGCCGGTACGTCGGCGGCACCACGACGGCGCGCAACGGCGACCGTCCCCGGGGCGGCGGGCCGCGTGGCACCGACCGGCGCACCACACCGCGCCCCGAGGGCACGCGCGACCAGCAGGGCCAGCCGCTCGAGGGCACGCCCGAGCGCCCGATCATCCCGGACTGGGACGCGGCGGACGCGACGGCGGGTGGCGGGGCCGCACCGTCCCTCCAGGCAGAGGGTGAGCGCCTGCAGAAGGTGATCGCCGCTGCGGGCGTGGCGTCCCGACGCGTCGCGGAGAACCTGATCGTCGAGGGCCGCGTGACCGTGAACGGCGAGGTCGTCGACGCGCTCGGCCGCCGCGTCGACCCGGAGACCGACGAGATCGCGGTGGACGGCGTCCCCGTGCAGATCGACACGTCGCGCCGCTACGTCGTCCTCAACAAGCCGACCGGCATCGTGTCGAGCCTGCAGGACGAGCGCGGTCGACGCGACCTCTCGGAGTTCGTGGACCGCTACGAGGAACGGCTCTTCAACGTCGGGCGACTCGACACCGAGACGTCCGGGCTGCTCGTCCTGACGAACGACGGCGACCTCGCGCACGTGCTCGCGCACCCCTCGTTCGGCGTGATGAAGACGTACATCGCGAAGGTCCGGGGCAACGTGAACCCGGGCACCGTGCAGCGTCTGCTCGACGGGGTCGACCTCGAGGACGGGCCCATCGCGGCCGACAAGGTTCGGCTGCTGGAGTCCTCCCGCGGGGAGTCGCTCGTCGAGATCACGCTGCACTCGGGTCGGAACCGGATCGTGCGCCGCATGCTCGACGAGGTCGACCACCCGGTGCTCGAGCTCGTCCGGCGCTCGTTCGGACCGCTGCACCTCGGATCGCTGCCCATCGGCAAGACCCGGGAGCTGTCGACGGTCGAGCTCGGGAAGCTCCTCCGCATCGCTCGCGACGCCAAGGGCGTGCCGGCCGACGGCGTGCCGGCCGACGGCGTGCCGGCCGACGGCGCGGAGGACTCCACCGACTAGGAGCACATCACAGTCGGAAGTATTTCATATTCACAATCTAGAGTCGTGCCGCCTCGTCCGACTCCAGAAAGTGCACATGAACACGCTCACCCGACGATCCGTCGCGGCAGCGGGAGCCTTCGCGCTCGCCGCTGCTGCGGCGGGGATCGCCTTCACGTCCTCGCCGGCCGCTGCCGCGCAGACGGACGTCCCCCGCCAGCCCCTGCCGACCGAGTTCACGCTCGCCGTCCCGAGTGACGACGGCACCACCCTCGCCTGGACCGGCGCGCCCGACCGCTCCGAGCTGCGGGAGTACGCCAGTCCCGCCGCCGCAGCCGACGCGGGACTCACGCCGTTCTCCCTCATCCCGGACGCCAACGGCTTCGCCAAGATCGTCGCGGGTGGTGCGTCGTTCGGGTACTGCCTCTACCTCGGCCAGACCACCGCCGGCACGGTCGGCGCCAGCATCAGCAAGGACCGCTGCGGTGTCGCCGCGTCGAACTGGACGGTCACCGACGGCCGGATCACCTCGCCGTACGGGTACGCCCTCGGCAACGAGACCGCCCGTGTCGACGGCACGGCCGGACTCGCCGCGACCGCCTCGGCCACCGGCGCGGACTTCGGCATCGAGACCGGCTTCGCGGACGCCGTCCCGCCGACGACGTTCGACGTGACGTCCCCGACGACGAACGACCCGAACGACCGTGCGGTCCTCCGGGGCCGGACCGCGCCGTCGAGCACCGTCCTCGTCACCGACCGCAGGGGCGCCAGCCTGGTCCGGGGCACCGTGTTCACCGACGCCACGGGTGCGTGGGAAGCGCACATCGACTCCCCGCCCCGGGGCGTCACCGAGCTCGACGTCCTGGTGACGGTGTCCACCGGGCAGACCGTCCGCGAGCGGAGCTGGGGGACCGTCTCCTACGGCGCCGGCATCAGCGCCGCGTCGGACACCACACCGATCGGGGTCGACGGGACCACCGCCATCACGGGGACGGGCGACCCCGGTGCCGCGGTCCGGGTCGTGACGGGTGGCCGGGCCGACCCGGTCGTGGTCGGGCGCGACGGGACGTGGACGATCGACGTCACGGTGGACCGGGCGAAGCGGGCAGCGACGTCGTCGGTCGTCCTCGAGATGGCCGGCGTCGGCGGACAGCGCACCGTCGTGCCCGTCGCCGTCCGGGCCGCATCGCTCGACGCCGACGTCGTGTTCCCGGCCGACGCGGCCGAGTCCGCCTACGTCGAGGGCGACGCCGAGCCCGGATCGACGATCGAGGTCCGCGCGACGGACGGTGCGGCCGTCGGGACGGCGACGACCGACGCCCGCGGTCACTTCGAGGTCGAGGTCGGCGCACCGGACGCCAGCGGGCGGAAGGACCTCCGGATCGTCGAGCGTTCGGACGGCGAGGTCGTCGCGCAGGACGACGTGACGGCGGACTACGGCGCGCCCGTGCGGATCCTCTCGCCGTCGACGGGCGGGACCCTCACGCCGGGGTCCGAGGTCGTCGGGACGGGGGAGCCCGGGGCCGAGGTCGCGCTCGAGCTCGGCGGGAAGACCGTGCACACCATCGTGGACGCGGACGGCGAGTGGAGCGCACGGTTCG
>NZ_JBOBQG010000014.1:0-4944 GCF_050585845.1 Curtobacterium sp. AB451 | reverse complement strand
GCGACGCCGGCGACCAGCTCGCGGAACGAGACGTCCTCGTCGGCACGCGTGCGGAGGATCGAGACGACGATCGCCGCCTGCTCGCGGATGCTCACGAGCGGGGCGTGCAGGTGGTCGAGTCCGACCGTCGGGAGCTCCCGCGGCGCGAACGCCAGGGTCGCCAGCGCGGCGAAGTCCTGCACCGACAGGGTCCAGACGAGCTCGGGCGTCCGGGCCCGGAACCGTTCCTCGAGGCGGACGCTCCGGGCGTGGCGTCGGGACTCGGTCAGCCAGCGGGAGCCGAACCAGTCGGCGGCCTGCTTGAACGCCCGGTACTGCAGCAGTCGTGCGAAGAGCAGGTCGCGGGCCTCGAGCAGGGCGACGTCCTCGGCGTCGACGAGCTCGCCCTGCGGCAGGAGTCCCGCGATCTTCAGGTCGAGCAGGGTCGCGGCGACGACGAGGAACTCGCTCGCCTCGTCGAGTTCGTCCTGGGACTCGGCCTGTCGCACGTACGCGATGAACTCCCCCGTCACCGCGCCGAGCGACACCTCGGTGATGTCGAGTTCGTGCTTCGTGATGAGCGAGAGGAGCAGGTCGAACGGGCCGTCGAACCCGGCGAGTCGGACCCGGAAGCCGGGCGCGGTCTGCGTGCCGGCCGGAGCGGACTGCGTGTCGGCGACGCGGTCCGGCCGCGCCGACGCCTCGGCAGGGTCGGCGACGCGGTCCGGCCGCGCCGACGACTCGACAGGGTCGGCGACGCGGTCCGGCCGCGCCGACGCCTCGGCAGGGTCGGCGTCAGGCGACGGCGCCACGCTCGACGAGCTCCCTGGCGAGCTGGCGGTACGCGTGCGCGGCCTGGTGCTCCGGCGCGGTCTGCGTGATCGGCCGTGCCGAGACGGTGGCGTCGGGGAACTTCACGGTGCGACCGATGACGGTGTCGAGCACGCGGTCGTCGAAGGTGTCGACGACGCGCTCCATGACCTCGCGCGAGTGCAGCGTGCGCGAGTCGTACATCGTGGCGAGGATCCCGTCGAGCTGCAGCGCCGGGTTCAGGCGGTCGCGCACCTTGTCGATCGTCTCGATGAGCAGCGCCACACCACGCAGCGCGAAGAACTCGCACTCGAGCGGGATGAGGACCCCGTGCGCCGCGGTGAGGGCGTTCACGGTCAGCAGACCGAGCGACGGCTGGCAGTCGACGAGGATCACGTCGTAGTCGTTCTGGACCTTGCGCAGCACGCTCGCGAGGATCTGCTCGCGGGCGACCTCGTTCACCAGGTGGACCTCGGCCGCGGACAGGTCGATGTTCGCCGGGATGACGTCGAGGTACGGGGTGTTCGTCGGCTGGATGACCTGGTTCGGGTCCTTGATCGAGCCCATCAGCAGGTCGTAGACGGTGGGGATGTCGTGGGTCCGCACGCCGAGACCCGCCGACAGCGCGCCCTGCGGGTCGAAGTCCACCGCGAGGACCTTGCGGCCGTACTCGGCCAGCGCCGCACCGAGGTTGATCGACGTCGTGGTCTTGCCGACGCCGCCCTTCTGGTTGCACAGCGCGATGATGCGAGCGGGACCGTGGCCGTCGAGCTCCTCGGGCACCGCGAACTGCCGGACGGGCCGTCCGGTCGGACCGTAGGTGGTCTCGCCGGTTCCGGGGCTGGTCGTCGGGTTCGTGCTCACCCCGTCATCGTACCGGCGACCGGCCGCCGGGCCTGGCCGCACCGCCGCAGGACGGGGCCAGGAGGCGCGACTCACGCTGGGCGCAGCGCCACCCGCATGCTGTCCACGCGGTCCGCGATGACGGCGTCCGCCGTCCAGCGCTGCTGCAGGCGTCCGACGAGCTCCTGCACCTGGGACTGGTCGAGACCCGGGCGCAGCGCCAGGCCCACCGTCAGCTCCGCACCGGCGAAGCGTCCGAGCGGGTCCCCCGAGGCGAGCTCGACCCGCGCCACGGCACGCTCCCCCACGACGGAGTCGGCGAAGGCCTGGGCGACCTCCGGGTCCTCGAAGCAGGGCGTCCACGGCAGGTCCTGCCCGATCGCCCACACGGCGGGACGGCGGAGCACGAACTCGGTCGGTGCCGTCGGGTCGAGGACCACGAGCTGGGTCTCCTCGCTCGCGGCCGCCATCGCGACCCGACGCGAATCGGCGGGGACCGGCCGGGCGTCGGCGTCCCAGGTCCGCATCGCCTCGACCGAGGTGAACGCGGGCATCACGCTCCGGCCGTCCGGGCCGGCCACCGTGACGATCGAGAGCTCCTGCGTCTTGTCGACCAGCTTGCCGGTGTCGGTGTGGCCGACGTCGCCGGCCTCGGCGATGAGCGGGATGAGCAGCCGCGCGGTGCGGAGCGCGTCGACGACCGCCCGCTGGGAGCCGCCGTCGGGCAGCGCCCTGATCGCGTCGACGACCGCCGGGTCGGCGAGTCCGTCGTCGTCGTCGAAGGTCGTGTCGTGCTGGTCGAACGTGCGCCCGGCCCACGCGGTGCCGGCCGAGTCGGCGGCGCCGCCTGGGGTGTGGGCGTCGTCCGGGTGCCCGGTGCCGTCCGGGACCTCGGGACCGGTCCCGCGACCGTTCGAGATGCCCGACACGCCGCTACTCCGACGCGACGTCGAGGGCGGCGGGGAGCGTGAACGCCCCCGAGTAGAGCGCCTTGCCGATGATCGCGCCCTCGAGACCGTGCGGCACGAGCGCGCGCAGGGCACGCAGGTCGTCGAGCGTCGAGATCCCGCCGGACGCCACCACGGGCTGGTCGGTGCGGTCGCAGACGGCCCGGAGCAGGTCGACGTTCGGCCCCTGCAGCGTGCCGTCCTTGGTGACGTCGGTGACGACGTAGCGGGCGCAGCCGGCGTCCTCGAGGCGGTCCAGGACCTCCCACAGGTCGCCGGCGTCCTCGGTCCACCCGCGGCTGGCGAGGGTCGTCCCGCGCACGTCGAGTCCGACGGCGATCTGCTCGCCGTACTGCCGGATGACGCGCGCCGCCCACTCCGGGTCCTCGAGCGCCGCGGTGCCGAGGTTCACGCGTGCCGCGCCGGTCGCGAGGGCGGCCTCGAGTGAGGCGTCGTCGCGGATGCCGCCGGACAGCTCGACCGCCACGCCCTCGACCTCGCGGACGGCGTGCGCGATCACCCTGCGGTTGTCGCCGCGGCCGAACGCCGCGTCGAGGTCGACGAGGTGGATCCACTCCGCGCCCTGGTCGCGCCATGTCCGGGCCGCCGTCACCGGGTCGCCGTAGGAGGTCTCGCTGCCGGCCTCGCCCTGCGTGAGACGCACCGCCTGGCCGTCGACGACGTCCACGGCGGGCAGCAGGACGAGGGGCGTGGTGGAGGAGAGCTCGGTCATGGTCCTGTCTTCGTTGCGGGAGCGGGCGCGGTGCGCTGGTCGGGAGGAACGGTGCGGGTCCGTCACGGACCGCGCCGCCGGACCCGTGGCCGGGTTCAGAGCGACTGCACCCAGTTGCGGAGCAGTCGGATGCCCGGCTCGCCGGACTTCTCGGGGTGGAACTGGGTGGCGGTGAGCGGGCCGTTCTCGACGGCGGCGACGAACCGCTGCCCGTGCTCGGCCCAGGTCAGCCGGGGCGCGCGGAACGGGCCGTACGCCTCGAGCGGGAAGTCGGTCACGCCGTAGGAGTGCACGAAGTAGAAGCGCTCGTCGTGCAGGCCGTCGAACAGCACCGAGTCGGCGGGCGCGTCCACGGTGTTCCAGCCCATGTGGGGCAGGACGTCCGCCTGGATCTGCTCGACCGTGCCCGGCCACTGGCCGAGTCCCTCGACGTCGGCACCGCGCTCGATGCCGCGGGAGAACAGCACCTGCATGCCGACGCAGATGCCGAGGACCGGACGTCCGCCGGCCAGGCGGTGGTCGACGATCTCGCCGCCCCGCACGCTCTCGAGCTGCTCCACGACGGCACCGAACGCCCCGACGCCCGGGACGAGCAGGCCGTCGGCGCGGAGCGCGGTCTGCTTGTCGGCGGTCAGGGTGACGTCGGCGCCAGCGCGCTCGAGCGCCTTGGCGGCCGAGTGGACGTTGCCGGACCCGTAGTCGAGGACGACGACGTTCGGCTTCGCGCCCGCCGTCACAGCGAGCCCTTGGTGGACGGGATGCCGTCCACGCGGGGGTCGAGCTCCACCGCGGTGCGCATCGCCCGCGCGAACGCCTTGAACTCGGCTTCGGCGATGTGGTGCGGATCGCGGCCCGCGAGCACGCGGACGTGCACCGTGATGCCGGCGTTGAACGTGATGGCCTCGAACACGTGGCGGACCATCGAGCCGGTGAAGTGCCCGCCGATGCGGTGGAACTCGAAGCCGGCGGGCTCGCCGGAGTGCACGAGGAACGGACGACCGGACACGTCGACGACCGCCTGCGCGAGGGCTTCGTCGAGCGGCACCAGCGCGTCGCCGTAGCGACCGATGCCGGCGCGGTCGCCGAGGGCCTGCTTGAGCGCCTGGCCGAGCACGATGCCGGTGTCCTCGACGGTGTGGTGCACGTCGATGTGGGTGTCGCCCGTCGACCGCACGCGGAGGTCGATGAGCGAGTGCTTGCTGAACGCGGTCAGCATGTGGTCGAAGAACGGCACGCTCGTCGAGATGTCGGACGTGCCGGTGCCGTCGAGGTCGAGTTCGAGCTCGATGCTCGACTCGCTCGTGCTCCGGCTGATCGTGGCGGTGCGCGCGGTCATGCTGCAACCCTAACCGGCGGCTGATCGGCGGCGACGCGGCGCATGGCGTCGAGGAACACCGTGGTCTCCTCCTCGGTGCCGGCGCTCACGCGCAGGTGGTTCGGGATGCCGAGGTCACGGACGATGACGTCCTGCTCGAGGAGCGCCTCGAACGCGGCGTGCGGGTCTGCAACGCCCCCGAACAGGACGAAGTTCGACCAGGTCTCGTAGGTGCGGTACCCCATCGCGCCGAGCTCGGCCACCATGCGGTCGCGCTGCCGGGTGATGTCGTCCACCATCGCCAGCATCGCGGGCGC
>NZ_JBOBQG010000013.1:0-5349 GCF_050585845.1 Curtobacterium sp. AB451 | reverse complement strand
ACGTTGAGTCCGGCGGCGTCCTACTCTCCCACAAGGTCCCCCTTGCAGTACCATCGGCGCTGAGAGGCTTAGCTTCCGGGTTCGGAATGTGACCGGGCGTTTCCCTCTCGCTATGACCACCGGAACACTTTCGACCCAATCCTGGATCAAAACTGTTCCCCAGCTGTAGCTGAAGTATTCAGTTTGATTCCCGATCGTCTGTCGGGAACCACAAAGTGGACGCGAGCCCCACACCCGCGAGGGTGTGGGAAATAATTGTGTTGTCAAGTCTTCGGCTTATTAGTACCGGTCAGCTCCACGGGTCGTTAGTCCCCGCTTCCACATCCGGCCTATCAACCCAGTAGTCTGCTGGGAGCCTCTCACACTCAAGGTGCATGGAAATCTCATCTCGAAGACGGCTTCCCGCTTAGATGCTTTCAGCGGTTATCCGGTCCGAACGTAGCTAATCAGCGGTGCCCTTGGCAGAACAACTGACACACCAGAGGTTCGTCCATCCCGGTCCTCTCGTACTAGGGATAGATCTTCTCAAATTTCCAACGCGCGCAGCGGATAGGGACCGAACTGTCTCACGACGTTCTAAACCCAGCTCGCGTACCGCTTTAATGGGCGAACAGCCCAACCCTTGGGACCTACTCCAGCCCCAGGATGCGACGAGCCGACATCGAGGTGCCAAACCATGCCGTCGATATGGACTCTTGGGCAAGATCAGCCTGTTATCCCCGAGGTACCTTTTATCCGTTGAGCGACAGCGCTTCCACAAGCCACTGCCGGATCACTAGTCCCGACTTTCGTCCCTGCTCGACCTGTCAGTCTCACAGTCAAGCTCCCTTGTGCACTTACACTCGCCACCTGATTGCCAACCAGGTTGAGGGAACCTTTGGGCGCCTCCGTTACTCTTTGGGAGGCAACCGCCCCAGTTAAACTACCCACCAGGCACTGTCCATGAACCCGATCAGGGTCCTACGTTAGACATCCAGAGTGACCAGAGTGGTATTTCAACAACGACTCCACGAACACTAGCGTGCCCGCTTCACAGTCTCCCACCTATCCTACACAAGCCACACCGAACACCAATACCAAGCTGTAGTAAAGGTCACGGGGTCTTTCCGTCCTGCTGCGCGTAACGAGCATCTTTACTCGTAGTGCAATTTCGCCGAGTTCGCGGTTGAGACAGCTGGGAAGTCGTTACGCCATTCGTGCAGGTCGGAACTTACCCGACAAGGAATTTCGCTACCTTAGGATGGTTATAGTTACCACCGCCGTTTACTGGGGCTTAAATTCAGAGCTTCGCCCAAAGGCTAACCCTTCCTCTTAACCTTCCAGCACCGGGCAGGCGTCAGTCCGTATACATCGTCTTGCGACTTCGCACGGACCTGTGTTTTTAGTAAACAGTCGCTTCCCACTGGTCTCTGCGGCCTTCAACGCTCACGGAGCAAGTCCGGTCACGTGTCCGGCCCCCCTTCTCCCGAAGTTACGGGGGCATTTTGCCGAGTTCCTTAACCACGATTCTCTCGATCTCCTTGGTATTCTCTACCTGACCACCTGAGTCGGTTTCGGGTACGGGCGGCTGCAACCTCGCGTCGATGCTTTTCTCGGCAGCATAGGATCACTGATTTCCCCTTACGGGTACGCGTCGGATCTCAGGCGTACAGACGACGGATTTGCCTATCGTCAGCCCTACATCCTTACACCAGGTTCACCTTACGGATACCATCGCCTGGCTCAGCTACCTTCCTGCGTCACACCTGTTCATACGCTAGCCGCACCAGCATGGGGTCGAGCGTTAGACCGGCCCGCATCACCCCGAAGGGATCCGCTGGTCCGGGTTAGGACTCTTAGCACCACTGGATTAGCTTGGGCGGTTGTTCGCCGGTACGGGAATATCAACCCGTTGTCCATCGACTACGCCTGTCGGCCTCGCCTTAGGTCCCGACTTACCCAGGGCGGATTAACCTGGCCCTGGAACCCTTGGTCTTTCGGAGGACGGGTTTCTCACCCGTCTTTCGCTACTCATGCCTGCATTCTCACTCGTGTAGCGTCCACGGCTGGATCACTCCGCCGCTTCACTCGCCACACGACGCTCTCCTACCACTCCGCACGACTGAACCACGAAGGCTTATCGAGTGTGCGAAATCTACAACTTCGGCGGTGTGCTTGAGCCCCGTTACATTGTCGGCGCGGAATCACTTGACCAGTGAGCTATTACGCACTCTTTCAAGGGTGGCTGCTTCTAAGCCAACCTCCTGGTTGTCTATGCAACTCCACATCCTTTCCCACTTAGCACACGCTTAGGGGCCTTAGTTGGTAGTCTGGGTTGTTTCCCTCTCGACGATGAAGCTTATCCCCCACCGTCTCACTGCTGCGCTCTCACTCACCGGCATTCGGAGTTTGGCTGACGTCAGTAACCTGTTGAGGCCCATCGGCCATCCAGTAGCTCTACCTCCGGCGAGAAACACGCAACGCTGCACCTAAATGCATTTCGGAGAGAACCAGCTATCACGAAGTTTGATTGGCCTTTCACCCCTATCCACAGCTCATCCCCTCCATTTTCAACTGAAGTGGGTTCGGTCCTCCACGACGTCTTACCGTCGCTTCAACCTGGCCATGGATAGATCACTTCGCTTCGGGTCTAGGACATGCGACTCAATCGCCCTATTCAGACTCGCTTTCGCTACGGCTACCCCACACGGGTTAACCTCGCCACATATCACTAACTCGCAGGCTCATTCTTCAAAAGGCACGCCGTCACCCCTACAAGGAGGCTCCGACGGTTTGTAAGCAAACGGTTTCAGGTACTATTTCACTCCCCTCCCGGGGTACTTTTCACCTTTCCCTCACGGTACTTGTCCGCTATCGGTCATCTGGGAGTATTTAGGCTTATCAGGTGGTCCTGACAGATTCACACGGGATTTCTCGGGCCCCGTGCTACTTGGGATACACATCCGGCCATAACACCATTTCGTCTACGGGGCTGGCACCCACTACGGCCCGGCTTTCAAACCGGTTCGACTATGATGCGCTGTAACCGCCCCAGTCCGGCAGAACTGAGCGACGTGTCCCACAACCCCGACCATGCAACGCCCGCCGGCTATCACACATGATCGGTTTAGCCTCATCCGCTTTCGCTCGCCACTACTCACGGAATCACATGTTGTTTTCTCTTCCTGTGGGTACTGAGATGTTTCACTTCCCCACGTTCCCTCTACCCGCCCTATATATTCAGGCGGGAGTCACCAGGTCGACAAGTCGCCTGGCGGGGTTTCCCCATTCGGAAATCCTCGGCTCACAGCTCGATTATCAGCTCCCCGAGGCTTATCGCAGATTTCTACGTCCTTCTTCGGCTCCAGATGCCAAGGCATCCACCGTTTGCTCTTAGAAACTTGACCACAAAGATTAAAATTGCGATCGACTCGACACCAGGCCACCCCGAAAGATGACCATCGTCTCGAGCGATCTAAGATGCTCGCGTCCACTGTGTAGTTCTCAACATACGATCGGCACCACACTCCCCCAACACAACCGTGTCAGCTTCATGCGGCCCACCGAAGAACCCAACCAAAACCCAAAGGCCCCAGTCACGGCTCAACCCCCAACCATCACGGTCAGGAAGCCTGGTCCCTCAGGACCCAACAACGTGCACCAGCCACCTGCGCTCACCACCAACCCGTTCCAGACCCGCAAGCAGGTCGTACTGAGGCCGACAGCTACGCTGACGACTGCACTGTCAATGTTCCACCCATGAGCTACCGGCGAGAACGTTCGTCTCGATCCGGCGCCTGGACCCATCCCACCCCGAAGGACACGACGAGCCAGATGCTCCTTAGAAAGGAGGTGATCCAGCCGCACCTTCCGGTACGGCTACCTTGTTACGACTTAGTCCTAATCACCGATCCCACCTTCGACGGCTCCTTCCACAAGGGTTAGGCCACCGGCTTCGGGTGTTACCGACTTTCATGACTTGACGGGCGGTGTGTACAAGGCCCGGGAACGTATTCACCGCAGCGTTGCTGATCTGCGATTACTAGCGACTCCGACTTCATGAGGTCGAGTTGCAGACCTCAATCCGAACTGAGACCGGCTTTTTGGGATTCGCTCCACCTTACGGTATCGCAGCCCTTTGTACCGGCCATTGTAGCATGCGTGAAGCCCAAGACATAAGGGGCATGATGATTTGACGTCATCCCCACCTTCCTCCGAGTTGACCCCGGCAGTCTCCTATGAGTCCCCGCCATAACGCGCTGGCAACATAGAACGAGGGTTGCGCTCGTTGCGGGACTTAACCCAACATCTCACGACACGAGCTGACGACAACCATGCACCACCTGTACACCGACCACAAGGGGGCGACCATCTCTGGCCGTTTCCGGTGTATGTCAAGCCTTGGTAAGGTTCTTCGCGTTGCATCGAATTAATCCGCATGCTCCGCCGCTTGTGCGGGCCCCCGTCAATTCCTTTGAGTTTTAGCCTTGCGGCCGTACTCCCCAGGCGGGGCGCTTAATGCGTTAGCTACGACACAGAAACCGTGGAAAGGTCCCTACATCTAGCGCCCAACGTTTACGGCGTGGACTACCAGGGTATCTAATCCTGTTCGCTCCCCACGCTTTCGCTCCTCAGCGTCAGTTACGGCCCAGAGATCTGCCTTCGCCATCGGTGTTCCTCCTGATATCTGCGCATTCCACCGCTACACCAGGAATTCCAATCTCCCCTACCGCACTCTAGTCTGCCCGTACCCACTGCAAGCCCGAGGTTGAGCCTCGGGATTTCACAGCAGACGCGACAAACCGCCTACGAGCTCTTTACGCCCAATAATTCCGGACAACGCTTGCACCCTACGTATTACCGCGGCTGCTGGCACGTAGTTAGCCGGTGCTTTTTCTGCAGGTACCGTCACTTTCGCTTCTTCCCTACTAAAAGAGGTTTACAACCCGAAGGCCGTCATCCCTCACGCGGCGTTGCTGCATCAGGCTTTCGCCCATTGTGCAATATTCCCCACTGCTGCCTCCCGTAGGAGTCTGGGCCGTGTCTCAGTCCCAGTGTGGCCGGTCACCCTCTCAGGCCGGCTACCCGTCGTCGCCTTGGTGAGCCATTACCTCACCAACAAGCTGATAGGCCGCGAGTCCATCCCCAACCAAAAAATCTTTCCACCACCAGACCATGCGGCCGGCAGTCATATCCAGTATTAGACGTCGTTTCCAACGCTTATCCCAGAGTCAGGGGCAGGTTACTCACGTGTTACTCACCCGTTCGCCACTAATCCACCCAGCAAGCTGGGCATCATCGTTCGACTTGCATGTGTTAAGCACGCCGCCAGCGTTCGTCCTGAGCCAGGATCAAACTCTCCGTAAAAAA
>NZ_JBOBQG010000012.1:0-26331 GCF_050585845.1 Curtobacterium sp. AB451 | reverse complement strand
GCTCGGTGCGGGAGGATGGGGCATGGCCGTCCTCCTCCGTCCGTGGTCGATCGACGACGCGCCGGCGCTCCTCGCCGCGCGACGATCCACCCCGGATCTCGACACCCAGCTCCCCGCCGACCTGATCGACGAGGACGCTGCCCGTCGGCACATCGGGTCGTGGCCGTCCTCCGGTGCGCACGCCCGCAGCTGGGCGATCGTCGAGGACGGCCTCGCGGTGGGGAACGTCGGCCTGTCGGCGATCGAGTCCCGGCACGGGACGGCCTGGGCGTCGTACTGGCTGGCCGGCGATGCCCGCGGTCGCGGCCTCGCCACCCGAGGGTTGGCGGCGGCGGCGCGCTGGGCGTTCGGCGCCGGGTTGCACCGGCTCGAGCTCGGCCACCGGGTGAACAACCCCGCATCGTGCCGGGTGGCGACGGCCGCGGGGTTCGTCGCCGAGGGGATCGAGCGGCAGAAGCTCCGCTACGGCACCGAACGGTTCGACGTCGAGACGCACGCACGGCTCGCGAGCGACCCCGTGCCCGACGTCGCGGCCGTCGAGCTGCACGGCGACCCGCTCCGGATCGCCGGGGCGCTCTGACCGCGAGCGCATACTGAACCGATGACCCGCGCACTCCTCCTCGTCGACATCCAGCAGGACTACTTCCCGGGCGGGGCGTTCCCGCTCGTCGGTCCGGAGGCGGCCGCGACCGCCGCACGCACGGTGCTCGACGGGTTCCGCGCGGCCGGCGACCTCGTCGTGCACGTCTTCCACGTCGCGACCGAGCCCGACGCCACGTTCTTCCGGCCGGGCACGCCTGGGCTCGAGTTCCACCCGTCGGTCGCGCCGATCGACGGCGAGCGGGTGGTCGAGAAGCACGAGCCGAACAGCTTCGTGGGCACCGGCCTGCAGGCGCTCCTGACCGACGCCGGCGTCACCGAGCTCACCGTCGTCGGGATGATGAGCAGCATGTGCATCGACTCGACCACCCGGGCGGCGCACGAGCTCGGCTTCTCCGTGACCGTCGTCGCGGACGCCTGCGCGGCGCCCGACCTGGTGTTCGGCGACGGCACGATCCCGGGCGCGAGCGTCCACGCCGCCTTCATGGCGGCGCTCGACGGCAGCTTCGCGACGGTCGTCACGAGCGCCTCCCTCGGAAGGACCACCCGCCCCCACGCGGGATGACGGGGCCGGACGCGGCCCGCCACCAAAAGCGGGACGACGCGACCCGCCGTCCCCACACGGGATGACCACATCTCCCCCTCAGGGCGGACGCGGCCGACTCCCAGACCCCCGTAGCGTTGCCGCCGTGATCGAAGTCGAGCACCTCACCAAACAGTACGGTCCGAAGACCGCCGTCGACGACGTCTCGTTCGTCGTGCGGCCGGGCAGCGTGACCGGCTTCCTCGGGCCCAACGGCGCCGGGAAGTCCACCACGATGCGGATGATCATGGGGCTCGACCGCCCCACGTCCGGCACGGCGACGGTGAACGGGCAGCCGTACCGGAGCTTCCGCGACCCGCTCCGGCAGGTCGGGGCGCTGCTCGAGGCGAAGGCCGTCCACCAGGGCCGGAGCGCCTACAACCACCTGCTCTCGCTCGCCGCGACGCACGGCATCCCGAAGTCCCGCGTGCACGAGGTCATCGACATGACCGGCCTCGACTCCGTCGCGAAGAAGCGCGTCGGCGGGTTCTCGCTCGGCATGGGGCAGCGCCTGGGAATCGCTGCCGCACTGCTCGGCGACCCGAAGACCCTGATCCTCGACGAGCCGGTCAACGGCCTCGACCCGGACGGCGTGCTCTGGGTGCGGCAGCTGGCCCGTCGCATGGCGGCCGACGGTCGCACCGTCTTCCTCTCCAGCCACCTGATGAGCGAGATGGCGCAGACCGCCGACCGCGTCGTGGTCCTCGGCCGCGGTCGGGTCCTCGCGGACGCCCCCATCCAGGAGTTCGTCGCCGGCGGCGGCACCGGTGGCAGTCGCGTCGTCGTCCGCACGCCGGCCCCCGACCAGCTGTTCCAGGCGATCGGTCCGAACGCGTCCGTGACCCCGCGCGAGGACGGCACCTTCATGGTCGTCGGCCCGGACGCCACCACGGTCGGGAACATCGCCGCCCAGGTCGGCGTCCCGCTGCACGAGCTCACCCCGGTCGGCGCGAGCCTCGAAGAGGCCTACATGGCGCTGACCCGCGACGACATCGAGTACCGATCGGAGGGCGCCCGATGACCGCCACGACCCTGCCGCCCACCACCGGACTCCGGTTCGGACGTCTCGTGCGGAGCGAGTGGATCAAGTTCCGCAGCATCCGCTCGACGGTCTGGTGCCTCGCGATCCTCGTCGTCCTGACGATCGCGATGGCGTTCCTCATCGGCAACGCGCTCGACGTCGGCGGTGCGGTGTCGAAGGACAGCCAGAACGGCACCCTCGTCACGATCAACACCGCGAGCGTCAGCCTGACGGCGCTCGTCGTCGCGGTGCTCGGCGTGCTCATCATCACGGGGGAGTACGGCACCGGCCAGATCCGGTCGACGTTCACCGCCGACCCGCACCGCACCGGCGCGGTCCTCGCGAAGGCAGCCGTCCTCGCGGTCACGACCTTCGTCGTCAGCGCGGTGTCGATCTGGATCGGCGTCATCGTGTCGGCAGCGCTGCAGGCGGGCAAGGGCGTGCACGCCGACCTCGCCGACCCGGCCGTGTTCATGCCGCTGCTCGGCGCGTCGGTGTACGTGACGCTCCTCGCGCTGCTCGCGTTCGGCATCGGGCTCCTCGTCCGGTCGAGCGCCGGCGGGATCGCGATCACCCTCGGGCTCCTGCTGGTGCTCCCGGTCGTGCTGTCCCTCATCGCGAACGTCATCCAGGCGCAGTGGCTCCTCGACGTCACGAAGTTCCTGCCCGACCAGGCCGGGGCGCAGCTGTTCGCCTACTCGTCCGCGGACGCCGTCCAGCAGGAGGGCGTGGTGCTGAACGGCTGGGCCGGCTTCGGTGTCCTCGTCGCCGAGGTCGTGGCGGTGGGTGCGCTCGCCCTCGCGGTCGCACGCCGACGCGACGTCTGACGGTCCCACCACCGGACGGGAGGCGCGGTGCGGGCCCGCACCGCGCCTGGCGTCCCGCACGCAATCCGTATGCTCGCTCTGTGCCCCGTCTCCGCCCACGTCTCGTCCCGGCTGCCACCGGGCTGCTCGTGGTCGGCGGACTGCTCGCCGTCGCCGGCTGCGCCGCGACACCGCCGGTCGACGCGACGGAGCTCCGGCAGTGGCGGAGCGCTCAGGACGCGGCGACCGAGGCCGATCCGGACGTCCTCGGCGTGCTGACCGCCGACATCCAGCCCGGGCGCCAGGACCCGGCCGACGTCGGACCGGGAGTGCGCCTGCAGTTCCCCGCGTCGCACGACATCGACCACCTCGAGTTCTCGTGCTACGGCAACGGGCAGATGCAGGGCACGATCCGCATCGAGTCGCGCCGCGGGTCGGGGAGCTTCGTCGTCGATCCCGTGGACTGCCGGGACAGCCCGCACCCGATCCGGCTGACCGAGTTCGCGAGCACGGCCGTCGACTCCGTCGGGTTCGCCGCGTTCGACAGCGACCGGCCGAGCGCCTGGCGGCTCGTCATCGTCGGGACGCCCGGCGACGGCTGAGCCGGGCCGGCCCCGGGTGCGGCCGCTCAGCGCCGGATGTCGTACCGGTGCATCGTCACGCCCGTGTCCCACCGCTGCTGTTCGAGCAGGTCGAGGACGAGCGGCGGTCGCACCCCCGACGCCGGCGGGTCGAACAGCGGCCGACCGCGCCCGAGCACCGCGGGGTGCGTGAAGACCATGAGCTCGTCGAGCAGCCCCGCGTCGAGGAGCTGCGTCGCGATGCTCGGGCCGCCGACCCCGACGTCGCCCTCGGAGCCGGCACGGATGCGGGCGAGCTCCCCGATCGCGTCGCCGTCCCGGCCGATGACCCGCGTGTCGTGGTCCGCCGCCGTCCGCGTGCGGGAGACCAGGACCTTCGGCTGCTCGGTCCAGATCTCGCCGTACTCGCGCATGAACGCCGGCAGGGACGGATCGGTGCGGGCATCGGGCCAGAACGGGTCCATCAGGTCGCGGACCACGCGCCCCTCGACGGACAGCGTCATCGCACGGGCACGACGGTTGAACTCGCGGTGGAGGGTCTCGTCGATGCGGACCCACGCGGGTCCGTCCGGGCCGTCGTGCTCCCCGGCCTCGGTCTCGACGAACCCGTCGACCGAGGCGTTGATCCAGTAGACGAACCGTGCGGGCATCCGGTGCCTCCTCGGGCTGGTCGGTCGGTGGCGACGAGCGTACGCTCGCCCTCGTCCGCACGCTCCTCGACGACGAGAGCAGGTCCATCGTGCGCCGATCACTCCGAGCGGTCCTCGCGATCGCGACGGTCGCGGGGCTCGCGACCACGTTCCTCCAGGTCGGTGCCGGCAGTGCGCCCGCCGTCGCCGCGGTGACGACGTCCGCCCGAGGCGGGGCCGCGCCCGCGTACGAGAACCCGATGACGCTCGCGCTGCCGGACGGACAGACGGCGGCGAGCTGCGCCGACCCGACCGTCGTGCACGGCGCCGCACGGGACCGGAACTGGTACCTCTACTGCACGTCCGACGCCCTGACCGCGACGGAGCAGGACCCGGACGGGTCACTCGTGCAGCACACGGTCCCGACCTACCGCTCCACCGACCTCACGCACTGGCGGTACGTGGGTGACGCGTTCTCGTCGAAGCCGTCGTGGGTGGGCGACGCGAACGGCATCTGGGCACCGGACGTGGTGTACCGCGCCGGGACGCACGGGCGGCCGGGCACCTGGTACCTCTACTACGCGGCGTCGGACACCCCGACCGCCACCGCACCGACCGGCGGCGGGTCGGCCGTCGGCGTCGCGACGAGCCCCGGCCCGACCGGTCCGTGGACGGACTCCGGCGGGCCCGTCGTCGCACCGCAGGCCGCGCCGAACGGCACCGGGCAGCGGTGGGAGTTCGACCCAGAGGTCATCACCGACCACGGCCGCACGTACCTGTACTTCGGCAGCTACTTCGGCGGGGTGCACGTCCGGCAGCTCAGCGCCGACGGCCTCCGGTCCGTCCCGTCCACCGAGCGCCAGATCGCGATCGACAACCGCTACGAGGGCACGTACCTGATGCGGCACGACGGCTGGTGGTACTTCACGGGCTCCGCGACGAACTGCTGCAACGGCGCCCTCACCGGGTACGGCGTGTTCGTCGCCCGGTCGCGCAGCCCGCTCGGCCCGTTCACCGACCAGGACGGCGTCCCGATCACGAGCACCCGGGTCGGCGGCACACCGCTGCTCGCCCAGAACGGGAACCGCTGGGTGGGCACCGGGCACAACACGGTCGTCACCGACTTCGCCGGGCAGGACTGGATCGTCTACCACGCCGTCGACCGCCACGACCCGTACTACGCGGGGCAGGGCACGTACACGAAGCGCCCGGTGCTGATCGACCCGCTCGACTGGGTGCACGGCTGGCCGGTCGTCCGCGGTGGCGCCGGTCCCTCGGAGGGCGTGCAACCCGGACCGGTGGCGCAGCCCGGCGAGCGACCGACGTACCGCGCGACGGCCGCGCCGGTCGACGTGCCCGGACGGACGATCCGTGCGCTGTCCACCGGGTTCGACGGGTCGACCCTGCCACCGGCCCTCCGCTGGACGCGCGAACCCGACCGCTCGACCTGGACCGTCTCGGGCGGCACCCTCCGCTGGCAGACCCAGGACGCCGACATCCACCCGCCCGCGACGCCGCTCGCCTCGGTCCTGTCCGAACCCGCTCCACGCGGCGACTGGGTGGCCGAGACCACCGTCGCGGTCGACACCCCCGCGACCGGCGACGGCGTGAACTACGTCCAGGGCGGGCTCGTCGTGTACGGCAGCGACAGCGATTACCTCCGCCTGACGTCGAACTCGATCTTCGACACCCGGCAGACGGAGTTCGGCAAGCAGGTGTCGGGGCAGCCCGCGGGCGCCCCGACCTACGGCAACATGGTCGTCGGACCGGTCGGGGACACCACCACCCTGCGGATCGTGCACCGCTTCGTTGCCGGGGAGCACCGGTACACCGCGTACACGAGCGTCGACGGGCGGCACTTCGTGCGCGGCGGGACGTGGACGGCAGACCTCGGCGCGACGCCGCGGATCGGGCTCGTCTCGCTCGGCGGGGCCGGGTTCACGAGCACGTTCGACGACCTGCGGGTGAGCACGGTGACGACGACCCGGCGCTGACGGCGCCGCACGGCCGCCGGACCCCGGCGCGCCCCCGGTCCGGGCCAGGCCGGGCCCAGCGGTCCGGACCGGTCGGCGCGCGCGCCCAGCCGGGTCACTGAGCGCGTCGACGGAACACGATCCCCGTCGGGATGGGAGGATGCATCGTTGCCTGCCGGAACCGAGAACGAGGGTCAGATGAGTCCGACCGAGGACGCCCAGTCCGCGGCCCCCCTGCTCGACGGGCGCTACCGGCTCGAGCACGCGATCGGGCAGGGCGGCATGTCCACCGTCTACCGGGGCGTCGACGAGAGCCTGCACCGCCCCGTCGCCGTCAAGGTGTTCCACGCCGGCACGGTCGACATCGCCCGCCAGGAGGCCGAGCTCGGCGTCCTCGCGGCCCTCGAGCACCACAACCTCGTCAGCCTGCTCGACACCGGGGTCGTCACCGGGCGGGACGGCACGCACCAGCGCTACCTCGTGATGGCCCTCGTCACCGGGCAGGACCTCGAGGAACGCCTCGCCGTCGGCCCCCTCGCCGCCCGCCACATCGCCGAGATCGGCTACGACATGGCCGAGGCGCTGGACTACATCCACAGCCACGGCGTCGTGCACCGCGACATCAAGCCCTCGAACATCCTGCTCGTCGACTACGGCAACGACTCCGACCGTGCCCGCGCCCGGCTGACGGACTTCGGCATCGCGCTCGCCGCCGGGGTGGAACGCCTCACCGCCGACGGCGTCACCACCGGCACCGCCGCCTACCTCAGCCCCGAGCAGGCCCGCGGCGCCGAGGTCGGTGCACCGAGCGACGTCTACTCGCTCGGCCTCGTCCTGCTGCAGTGCTTCACCCGGCGCCGCGAGTTCCCGGGGTCGCTCGTCGAGTCCGCCGTCGCGCGGCTCTCACGCGACCCGGTCGTCCCCGAACCGCTCCCGGACCACTGGAAGCACCTGCTGACGGCGATGACCGCGCAGGACCCGGCCGCACGCCCCGCCGGCGCCGACCTCGTCACGATGCTCCGCGACGTCGTCATCGCCGAGACCACCGGAGCCGACCACGTCGTCGACACCGCACCGGCCGGACCGGCACCGACCACCGCGGACACCCCGCGCCCCGCGACCCTCGACAGCCTGCCGGAAGAGGCCCTCGGTCGCACCACGGCGATGGCCGCGCGGCTGTTCGACGCGCCGATCGCGCTCGTCGAGGTTCTCGACGAGGACCGGGCCTGGTCGCAGTCGTACATCGCACCCGGCGTCGACGACGCGGCACGCCACATCAACTTCCGCAACGGGTTCGCGCCCGTGCCCGTCCCCGTCGTGATCCCGGACGGCTCCGTCCACCCGGAGATGCAGCACAGCCCGCTCGTGACCGGGCCGCTCGGCATTCGGTTCTACGTCAGCGTCCCGCTCGTGCGGCACGACGGGTCACCGATCGGCACGCTCGCCGTGCTCGACACGAAGCCCCGGCAGGCGACGGAGGCGGACCTCGCGAACCTGCACGACCTGGCGGCGCTCGCCGTCACGCAGCTCGAGATCCGGCAGGAGTCGCTCCGCACGACGAGTGACGCACTGCCCGTCGCGCACGCCGCCGGCGACGAAGACCGCGTGCGGTAGGAGACGGTCGCCGACGACGGACGGGAGGCGCGGTGCGGGCCCGCACCGCGCCTCCCGTCCGACAGCGGGTCCCGTCTCCCGCTCGCTCGGCCGTCGGCGCTGCCGTCTCCTCAGCCGTCGGTGAGCGCGGCCGCGTAGGCCCGGACCGACCGGTGGTAGCGGGGAAGCGTCGGCTCGACGGCCTCGATCGCGACCCGGAGCGCCTCGTCGGGGCGACCCGCGCTGTGCAGTGCGAGCGCCAGGAAGACCTTCGGCGCCGCACCCGTCGCCGGGTGCTCCGGGGCGGCCCGGAGCATGGTGATCGCCTCGTCGACCCGGCCGAGGTTGCGGAGCGTCGAGGCGTGCTGGACGACCATCTGCGCCGCGCGCGTCGGGTCCACGGTGTCGAGGCCGGCGGCGGTCGCGGCCGTGTAGTGGACGTCGGCCTCGGCCTCGTGCCCGCCGGAGTCGTTCGCCCCGCCCAGCTCGAACGCGCCGAGCGCCGGGTGCGGTGCGGTGTCCGCCAGCGCGCGCATGCGGTCGATGCGCTCCTGGTCGTCGATCGTGTCGTCGGCCCAGAGTGCGGCGACGCGGGCTTCCCAGTCCTCGGTGCTCATCCGCCCAGCGTATTGCCGGCGCCGACGTCGGACGGGCCGTCCTCCGACGCTCAGACGTCGGACGGGCCGTCCGAGATCGTGGCCCGGAACGACCGCACCAGGGGGATCCCGGGCCGGACGAGCGCCGGGGTGCGCCACGCCAGCGCGGAGCCGATCGCCGGGTACTCGGCCACACGGACGAACCACGGGTCCTCGTGGCCCTGCGCCTCGATCCGGACGGTGGCCACGGCGCCCTCGAACGCCGCCGTCCACTCGATCCACGGTGCGACCGACCCGTGCACCGCGTCCTCGCCGCTGGCCGTCGCCGTCCGGACCGAGACGTCGGAGCACGGTGGGAAGCGCCAGGTGAAGCCGCCGTACCCGGCGCCGACCCGTCCGTTGCTCCCCGGTCCCCCCAGGCGGACGACCGCGTCACCCGGCACCCGGAACGACGAGGACCACGTGAGTTCCCACCCGCCGTCGACGGGCCGCCAGGCGAGCGTCCGGTCCTCGTGCAGCGCGACCGTCCGGTCCGGACGCTGCCAGCGGACCTCCTGCTGCAGGCTCGGTCCGTGGCGCTCGGCGTGCAGGACCGTGGCGCGGCCGTGGTCGTCGCGCCAGACGTAGCCCTCGCCGTGCACGTAGGTCCGGCCGCCCCAGCAGTTCACGCCGTCGAGGTCGGGGATCGCGATGCCGACACCGCAGTGCCAGTCGTGGTCCGGCGGGTGGTGGGCGCTGACGACCGTGCCGCCGCGGGTCCGCACGGGGTGCAGGTACGGACGGGGCGACGACGTCGGGATCGTCCCCGCGCCGTCGAGGACCGACGCGACCGGGACGCCGTCGACGACGAGCTCGTCCAGCACCTCGTCGCGGACCGCGTGCGCCCACGGGGCCCCGACCTCGGAGAACAGCGCGCCCTGGTCCGCCGCACGCTCGACGACCGCCTCGACGTCCGTGACGAGCGGCCGACGCGCGGGCCCCTCGCCCTCCCACGTCACCCACGGGTGGTCGATCTGCACCGGCGCGGTCGCCCGCACGGCCTCGAGCACCTCGACGAACGCGCCGGTCGACACGAGCGGCACGAGCAGCGCGTCGCCGCGGGAGCGGTGGGCGAGCAGGTTCTCGAGCAGGTCGGTGCGCCCGAGGCTGTTGGTGACCCCGTCGATCGTGACCTCGTCGGTCGTGTACCCGAGGACCGCGCTCCCCGTCGTGCCGCGGACCCGCACGCTCGGCAGGACCTCGGTCGGCCCGCACAGGGTGAGCGCCGCGGTCGCCTCGCGTCCGGTGGTGGTCGTGACCCGGACGGCCGAGGTGTCGTCGCCCTCGATCGCGTTCGCCCGGTACAGCTCCACCTCGACGCGCGCCACCTCCTCCGCGCGTCGGCAGCCGACGAGCGCGAGGGCGGTCGCCACGGCGTGGGCGAGCGGGTTCGTGACCACGCCGTCGAGGACGTCCACACCGTTCACCCGACGGCGGCCCGCCCACGCCGACCGGTCCCAGTACGCCTGGTTCCTCGTCCACGTGCCGACCGCCGCAGCGGAGCGGACGGTCCCGACGACCGAGCCGTCGCGGATCGCAGGGAGTGCGTGGGACCCGAGGCTCTGGAACCCGACCTGCACCACGCGTCCGGTCCGTCGCTCGGCGTCGAGCAGGGTCGCGAGGGCCGCCCGGGTCGTCACGGGCGGCTTCTCGAGCAGCACGTCGGCGCCGGCCTCGAGCGCGGACAGGGCGAGGGGCAGGTGCGCGGCGATCGGGGCGGCGACCACCACGACGTCCACCGGTCCGTGCGCCCGCGCGGCGACGACGTCGTCGACGACCGGCACGCCGCCGTCCTCGTCGGCGTCGAGGGTCGGGTCGACGACGGCCGTCAGCGTGCAGACCCCGAGTCCGACGAGCCGGTCGATGGTCGCCCGGTGGTGCAGGCCGTAGCCGCGCGCGCCGACGAGGACGATGCCGGGAGGCGCGGTGGCGTCGGTGCTCACACCCAGGACGGTACCGCCGGGGGTCGGACACGCACCAGCCCGTCCCCGGGTGGCTCAGAGCCGTCGCACGAGCACCACACTGTCGACGACGTCGTGCGGCGCACCCTCGGGCGTCGTCGCGGTGCGCGGTCGGAGCTCGGCGGCGACGACCTCCCACCCGGCACCGAGCTGCAGCGCCGCGAGGTCCGCGGCCGGCGTCGGGAAGCGGTACGCCCGCATCTCCTCGGGCAGGTCGCCGCGCGGGGCGCGGCGTGGGCCGTCACGAGCAGGCGTCCGCCCGGCGCCACGAACCCGGTGGCCCGGTGCAGGATCCGCTCGCGTGGGATCGTCACCGGCCACGACTGCAGGAACGACGCCGTGACGAGGTCGAACCGGGCGGCGGTCGTCCACGCACCCAGGTCCGCCGCGACGAACGCGGTCCGTTCCTCGACCCCGGCGGCGACGGCGGCACGGGACCCGCGCGTGATCGCCGTCACCGACAGGTCGACCCCGGTGACGTCCCACCCCTGCCCGGCGAGCCAGAGGACGTCGCCGCCCTCGCCGCAGCCGAGGTCGAGCGCCCGGCCCGGCGGCAGCGACGAGGCCACGTCGGCGAGCACGGCGTTCACCTGCCCCGACCAGATCCCGTCGTGCTCGGCGTATCGGGCCTCCCACCAGGTGCGTGCGGAACCGGATGCGCTGGCAGCGCTGTCGTCGTGGGTGTGCATGCGCACACTCCACCGCACGGACCGGGCAGGACCCAAGCGGTGTTGCCGCCCTGGCAACGTGGCACCGTGCGTGGCGGGGCCGCACCGCGCCTCCTGGCCGCCCGATCGTGAGCAGAAGACGTCGGGTCGCCGTCCCCGACCCGACCATTTCTGCTCACGAAGCGCCCGCGTCCGCGCGCACGGGTCCCCGCGCGCGAGGGTCCCCGCGCCCCCACGCCCGTCAGTCGACCGGGCCGGCGTGCTCGATGCGGGCGCTCGCCGTGGCCATGTGGTCGTCCATCGCCCGCTGGACCGCGAGGACGTCGCCGGCACGGAGCGCCTCGAGGATGGCGCGGTGCTCCTCGTACGCGGCCTCGGTGGCCTGGCGCGTGCGGACCCGACGGCCGACCCAGACGCTGAGCATCGAGCGGAGGCTCTGCAGCAGGTCGGCGAGCACGTCGTTCCCGGCGGACCGGGCGAGCAGGACGTGGAAGCGGACGTCGGCCTCGATGAACGCGTCCGGGTCGTCGAGCGTCTCGTGCTGACGGTCGATGTAGGTCTGCAGCTCCTCGAGCTGCTCCGGGGTCGCGCGCTGGGCGGCGAGGATCGCGGCGGTGCGCTCGAGCGAGGAACGGACCTCGAGCAGCTCCCGGGTCCGGTTCGACGCGAGCATGAGCCCCCACGACAGGGTCGTCGGCAGCAGGTCCGAGGTGCCGCCCTGCAGGTACGTGCCGGACCCCGGGCGGATCTGCACGATGCCGAGGATCTCGAGCGCGGCGAGGGCCTCGCGCACGGCGGAGCGGCCGACCCCGAGTCGTTCGGCGAGCACGCGCTCGGCGGGCAGGCGCGATCCCGGGGCGAGGTCGCCGGCGGTCAGCAGGGACACGAGCTGTCGAGCGACCTCGGAGGCGGGCGACCCCGTCGGGACCGACTCGAGCTCGAGGCGGATGTTGAGCGGGTCGTCCGGGCTGAACGCGGGCATGGAGTGAGCGTACCGGTCGGTCAACCGGTTGCCGGCGAGCATCGAAGCGATCCGCGGGTTGTAAATGGTCAACCGGTTGACAAGTAGGCGTGGTCCGCGCACACTGGTCCGAGCGCACCGATGCGCCACCTCCGTGCCCGGCGCAGCAGCCGGCCGGAGCACCACCCCACCCGAGCAGGAGTCATCGTGGACATCCCCGCCACGCGAGGCATCCCCACCTCGGTCGTCGAGAAGACGACCATCCGCAAGATCGCGATCCGCATCGTGCCGTTCGTGGCGCTGATGTTCTTCATCAACTTCCTCGACCGCACCGCGATCTCCTTCGCGGCCCCGAACGGCATGGAGGCCGACCTCGGCCTGACCGCGGCCCAGTTCGGGTTCGCCTCCGGTGTGTTCTTCATCGGCTACCTCGTGCTCGAGGTGCCGTCCAACCTGGCGCTGCACAAGTTCGGCGCCCGCGTCTGGCTCGCCCGGATCATGATCACGTGGGGCATCGTCTCGCTGCTGTTCACGTGGGTGCAGAACTACCCGCAGCTCGTCGGCCTGCGTTTCCTGCTCGGCGTCGCCGAAGCCGGCTTCTTCCCCGGCGCGATCCTGTTCCTGTCGACCTGGGTCCCGGCCCGGCACCGCGGCAAGATGCTCGCGCTCTTCTACCTAGCGCAGCCGCTGACCAGCGTCATCGGGTCGCCGCTCGCCGGCTGGCTGATGACCCACGAGGGACTGCTCGGCGGGCTCGCCGGCTGGCGCTTCATGTTCCTCTGCGTCTCGATCCCGGCGATCGTCGTCGGCGTCCTCTGCCTCTTCGTGCTCAAGGACAAGCCGTCCCAGGCGAAGTGGCTCGACGAGGACGAGAAGACCTGGCTCGAGGGTGCGCTCGCGAAGGAGAACGACCAGAAGCAGGGGAGCGCACGCGGCAAGGGCGGCCTCCGTGCGGCGTTCGGCTCCGGTCGCGTCTGGATGCTCGCCGCGGTCTACTTCGGCTTCATCTACGGCCTGTACGCCCTCAGCTTCTTCCTGCCGACCATCATCGACGGCTTCCAGGAGCAGTTCGGCACCACGTTCGACCTGTTCCAGAAGGGGCTCATCACGGCGATCCCGTACGTGCCCGCCGCCGTCGTCCTCTACTTCTGGTCGCGTGACGCGTTCCGCCGCGGCGTGCGGGTCTGGCACATCGCGGTCCCGGCCCTCGTCGGCGGCCTGAGCATCCCGGTGGCGCTCTACATGAACAGCCCGGCCGCCACCGTCGCCGTCATCGCGATCACGGCCTGCTCGATCTTCGCCGCCCTGCCGAACTTCTGGACGGTCCCGACGCAGTTCCTCACCGGTGCCGCAGCAGCGGCCGGCGTCGCGCTCATCAACACCGTCGGCAACCTCGGCGGCTTCGCGGCCCCGTACATCACCGGCGCCGTCAGCGAGTGGACCGGCGGCTACCAGGTCCCGATGTTCATCGTCGGGTTCTTCATGGTCCTGTCGAGCGTCCTGATGTTCGTCCTCGGCCGGAACACGAAGCGGAACGAGCGACGCGCTGCCGACGCTGCTGTGCCGGCAGCGGCGACCACGACCCAGGAGTCCCACGCATGACACGCCTCTTCAACGATCCGGCGGACTTCGCCGACGAGGCCACCGACGGCTTCGTCGCGGCGAACGCGCGCTGGGTGCGGAAGGTGCACGGCGGGGTCGCCCGCGCGACCACCAGCCCCGAGGGGACCGTGGCGCTCGTCGTCGGCGGCGGGTCCGGGCACTACCCGGCGTTCGGCGGACTCGTCGGACACGGGCTCGCAGCCGGCGCCGCGCTGGGCAACCTGTTCGCGAGCCCGAGCGCCCAGCAGGTCACCGCGGTCGCGAAGGCGTCCGAGCACGGTGGCGGGGTGCTGCTGAGCTACGGCAACTACGCCGGCGACGTGCTCAACTTCGATGCCGCGGCGCGGGCACTGGCCGACAGCGGGATCGACGTCCGCACGGTGCGGGTGACCGACGACGTCGCGTCAGCCGACCGGACCGAAGCGCACAAGCGCCGCGGCATCGCCGGTGACCTGTGCGTCTTCAAGGTCGCCGGCGCCGCAGCCGAATGCGGGGACGACCTCGACACGGTCACCGCGATCGCCACCCGCGCCAACGACCGCACCCGCAGCTTCGGGGTCGCGTTCTCCGGCTGCTCGCTGCCCGGTGCCGACGAGCCGCTCTTCACCGTCCCCGAGGGGCGCATGGCCATCGGCATGGGCATCCACGGGGAACGCGGCATCGCCGAGGCCGACGTCCCCACCGCCGACGGTCTGGCCGACCTGCTCGTCGACAAGCTCCTGACCGAGCTGCCGGAGACCGTGGACGCGCACGCCGGCCAGCGCGTCGTCCCGATCCTGAACGGCCTGGGCAGCGTCAAGTACGAGGAGCTCTTCGTCGTGTTCAACGCCGTGCAGCGCAAGTTGACCGCGGCCGGCGTCGTGGTCGTCGAACCTGAGGTCGGCGAACTCGTCACGAGCTTCGACATGGCCGGCGTCTCGCTGACCCTCTTCTGGCTCGACGACGAACTCGAGCACCTCTGGGCAGCGCCCGCCGACAGTCCCGCGTACCGCAAGGGCGGTGCCGTCTCGCAGGAGCAGGTCGCACCCGAGACCCTCGCCGCGGACGAGCGGGCACGGGTCACGCCCGGCACCGAGGCGTCGCAGGCCGCCGCCGCCCGGGTCGCCGCGGCGATCACGGCCATCCGCGTCACCATCGACGACCACGCCGACGAGCTCGGCCGCATCGACGCCGTCGCCGGTGACGGTGACCACGGCATCGGCATGCAGCGCGGCTCGACCGCGGCGGACCGTGCCGCACAGGACGCCGCCGCGCGCGGCGCCGGTGTCGGCAGCGTCCTGGCGATCGCCGGAGACGCCTGGTCCGACAAGGCCGGTGGCACGTCCGGTGCGATCTGGGGAGCCGCCCTGGAGGCACTGGGTCGCGTCCTCGGCGACGACCAGCGTCCGTCAGCCGCCACCGTCGCACAGGCCGTGCACGCGGCCGTCGAAGCGGTCCTCGCCTTCGGTGCCGTCCCCGGCGACAAGACCATGGTCGACGCGATCGTCCCGTTCGACCAGGTCCTCACCGACCGCGTCGCGGCCGGTGAAGACCTGGTCAGCGCCTGGTCGGCCGCGTCCGCCGCCGCGACGGCCGCTGCCGACGCCACCGCCGACCTGCTGCCCAAGATGGGCCGCGCTCGCACCCACGGCGAGGACGCGGTCGGCACCCCCGACGCCGGCGCGATCTCGTTCGCCCTGATCACCGCGGCGGTCCTGTCGACCGTCTCCCTCCCCGCCTGACCCACACCACCACGAAAGGCACCCGCATGAGTGACCAGCAGTTCCGCATCGTCGTCGGCTCGGACGACGCCGGGTTCGACTACAAGGAGATCATCAAGCAGGACCTGCAGGCCGACCCGCGCGTCGTCTCCGTGGTCGACGTCGGCGTCGACGCGGACGGCCACACCGCGTACCCGCACATCGCGGTCGACGCCGCACGCCTGGTCGCGAACGGCGAGGCCGATCGCGCGATCCTGATCTGCGGCACCGGGCTCGGGGTGGCGATCGCGGCGAACAAGGTCCCCGGCATCCGGGCGGTCACCGCGCACGACTCGTTCAGCGTGGAGCGCTCGGTCCTGTCGAACGACGCGCAGGTCCTCTGCATGGGCCAGCGGGTCGTCGGCGTCGAGGTCGCCCGCCGGATGGCGAAGGAGTGGCTCGGCTACACGTTCGACGCTTCGAGTGCCAGCGCATCGAAGGTCGCGGCGATCTGTGCCTACGACGGCTCGGCCCCGGCCGGGACCGACGCCTGATGCCGGCGACCACGGCGGCCGCCCCGATCACGATCGGGGTGTCGCTCAAGATGTACTTCGGGCATGCCCGGACGCTCGAGTGGGCGGCCGCCGTGGCCGACATCGCCCGGACCCACCCTGTGGTCCAGTCTGGCGCGGTCGAGCTGTTCGTCATCCCGACGTTCCCGTCGCTCGTGCCGGTGCACGCCGTGCTCGAGGGCACCCCGGTGCTCCTCGGCGCGCAGGACCTGGCGTGGGCCGACAAGGGCGCCTTCACCGGTGAGGTGTCGGGCCGCGAACTACGCGAGATCGGGGTCGACCTGGTCGAGATCGCGCACGCCGAGCGCCGCTCCCTGTTCCACGAGTCCGACCAGGACATCGCCGGCAAGGTGCACGCCGCCTTCCGCAACGGCCTGCGTCCCCTCATCTGCATCGGCGAGACCGACCGTGCAGCCGACGGCGACCCGTCCGCCGCCGTCGCCGAGGTCACCGCGCAGCTGGACCGCTTCGTCGCCACGGCCGTCGCCGACGGGCTCGCCGGCCCCGTGATCGCCGCCTACGAGCCGGTCTGGGCGATCGGTGCGCCGCAGCCCGCGCCCGACGAGCACATCGTCGCAGTGCTCGCGGGCATCGAGCAGCACCTGTCGACCCGCCCGGAGCTCGCCGGTTCGGTCGTCGTCTACGGCGGCAGCGCCGGACCGGGCCTCCTCACCCGCGGCCAGGGGCGGATCGGCGGACTGTTCCTCGGCCGGTTCGCGCACGACCCCGCCGCCGTCCGGACGATCCTCGACGAAGCGGCACAGCTGGGGGCGAGCGCATGACCTCCCTGCTCGGCCTGTCCACCTACGCGTACTTCTGGCGGATGTCCGATCGCGTGCCGGACCCGATGTCGCTCGACGAGGCGATGCGCGACGCGGCAGCGCACGACGGCGTCGACCTCTTCCAGATCTGCGACCACCTGCCGCTCGACACCGCGTCCGACGAACGACTCGCGGCGATCCGGGCGCTGGCCGACGAACTCGGCCTCGCGCTCGAGGTCGGCACCCGCGGCACGGACCCCGCGCACCTCGCGCGGTACCTCCACGTCGCCGAGGCGCTCGGCGCGACCCTCGTGCGGAGCATGTGGACGAGCGGCGACGACCAGCCCGACGCGCTCGAGACCGAGCGCCGACTGCGCCAGGCCCTCCCCGCGTACGAGGCCGCCGGCGTGACCCTCGCGCTCGAGACCTACGAGGTCGTCGCCACCCCGGACCTCGTCGCCGTCGTGCGGGCGATCGGCTCCGACCACCTCGGGATCTGCCTCGACCCGGCGAACACCGTCGCGCGGCTCGAGCACCCCGCGGAAGTCGTCGCGATGACCGCACCGCACGTCGTCAACTGGCACGTCAAGGACTCCGGGTTCACCCGGTCGCCGGGGTGGGTCGGGTTCCAGTACACCGGCGTCCCGATCGGCACCGGGGTCGTCGACCACGACGCCGTCCACGCCGCGCTCGACCCCGACGCCCGCGGGATCAACCGCGTCATCGAGTTCTGGCTGCCGTGGCAGGACGCGCACGCCGGCGCCGAGGCCCACCCGGGCGAGTCGCCCGCACAGACCACCAGCCGCATCGAGGCGGCGTGGACCGAACACACCATCGAGTACATCAGGAGCAAGGAATCATGACCGACACCGTCACCACCACCCACACCGTCGCTGCCGGATCCGGTACGGCCGACGTCACCGTCGCCGTGATCGGTGCCGGCGGCAAGATGGGCACCCGCGTCTCGAACAACTTCGCGAAGAGCGAGTACACGACGCTCTACAGCGAGGCCTCGCCCGCCGGGCAGGAGCGCATCGAGGCGCTCGGACGGACGATCACCGACAGCGTCGAGGCCGCCAGGGTCGCCGACGTCGTCGTGCTGGCCGTGCCGGACGTCCTGCTCGGCAGCATCTCCGAGCAGCTCGTCCCGGTCATGAAGCCGGGTGCCAGCATCCTGACCCTCGACCCGGCCGCCGCCTACGCGGGGCTGCTCGCGAAGCGCGACGACATCCACTACGCCGTCGCGCACCCGTGCCACCCGTCGGTGTTCCTCGAGCGCACCACCAAGGAGGAGTGGGACGACACCTTCGGTGGCATCGCCGCCCCGCAGGAGGTCATCGCGGCCTTCGACGCCTCGGAGTCCCTCGGTGACGAGGGCGACACCGCCAAGGCCGTCGCCGAGGCCGTCATCACGACCATGTACGCGCCGGTCATCCAGGTGCACTGGGTCACGGTGAAGCAGCTCGCGGTCCTCGAGCCGACGCTCGTCGAGACCATCGCGTGCATGATCGGTGACTTCCTGAACGACGCGCTCGAGGAGACCGTCACCGGCGTCGGCGTGCCCCGCGAGGCCGCCCGCGCCATGCTCTACGGCCACACCTGGATCGCCCTGACGAACGGCCTGCGCGGCTCGAACCCGTTCTCGGACGCCTGCCACATCGCGATGGGCTACGGCCGCGAGAAGCTCATCAAGGAGGACTGGAAGCAGGTCTTCGACGACAGCGAGCTCGACTCGGTCATCGCGAAGATGCTCAAGATCGACGCCGTCAAGCGCTGATCACCCCCGAGACCGGAACGCCCCGCCGACCCCCTTCCGGCGGGGCGTTCCTCGTGGTCCCCACGCCTCGGCGAGCGTGATCGAGGCGACACCCGGCACCGTGAGCGCCTGCACCGCCGCCGCGAACCACGCGGCGGCGGCCGCGGAGTGCTGCTGCGGATCCGTCGCGTCCGGCACGAGCTGCGGCCCGTAGCCGGTTTCGACCGAGGCGTTGGTCACGACTCGGCGCGGTGACGTCGCCACCGCGTTGAACCGCGGACGGAGCGTCACCGGCCCGACGTGGAGCGGCCTGCCGGCGGCGAGCCTGGAGGCGCTCATCACCACCCAGCGCTGCATCTGGACCGACTCGGTCACCTGGGCACGGCTGCGGTCGTGCATCTGCGGCGTCACGCTGAACGTGAGCGGGCCGTCCCAGTCGCCGAAGCGGTCGATCGTGCGGTTGAGCTCGGTGAAGTGCGCGCGGGTGCCGGCCACGACCTCGAGGCCGGTCCGGGCCGCCGCGGCGTCCCGGAGCGCGCGCTGCAGCGGCCCGGTGGTCACGTGCGACGACGGGTCGAAGGCGCCGATGCGGACCACGGGTCCGGTCGCGAGCACGTCGTCGATCGCCCGGCGCAGCAGGTCCGGGTCGTCGGTCACGAACCGGACGTCGAGCGGGGCCCCACGGGCGTCCCGCCGGGCCGCGGCGAGCACCGCGGCGACGTCGGGGTCGCCGAGGGCGGGTTCGACGAGGATCGGGGCACCGCCCGGCAGGTCGTCGTCGTCGGGTCGTCCGGCTGCCGGGGCGGACGATGCCAGGAGCTGGAGGGTCGGGGGCGGGGTGACCACGGTGGTCGGACCCGGCCCGTCGAGTGGCGTGTGGTCGGGGTCGGGGGAGGGCGCGCCTCCCGGCCGCCGCACCGCGGCCAGGGTGAGCGCCTGTCGGATCACGGTCCCGGCGTCGAGCGCAACCGGGAACGGCTCGGCGAGCGGTGTCGAGTAGGTCTTGAACGAGGCGTCGGTCCAGTTGCGCTGGTCCTCCATCTCGAACACGTCGCCGGACAGGTCGAGCGTGCAGGCGGTCCGGCCGGTCGTCCAGGTGTACCCGGCGACGTCGGTCGCGGGCTGGTGCGGGGCGATCCAGAGCGGGAACGCGTGGTCGGTCGGCGGCGACGCGGGGTGCCTGATCGTGACCGGGGTGCCGGCGAGCGTCGGCGGGTGCAGCACGACCAGGCCGATGCGGTTGCGGCGGAAGGGGGCTGCCGTGGTGGCGGTGACGTCCACGCGCAGGGTGTCGCCGGTGAGGGCGAGGTCGATGACCGACCGGAGGACGGCGGCGTCGTCGATCGCGCTCACCACCTCGGTGCGCACCCGCACGTCGGTCGTGCCCGTCGTGGTGACGGTCCGCCCGGTCACAGTGTCGTCGGCGGTCCGCCAGTCGTGGTCGCGGGTGATGAACCGGACGCCGCGCAGGACCAGTACCCCGTCGTGGCAGACGTCGGCGACCTCCGCGCCCCGGAGGGTCACCTGCCACGGCCCGACGACGAGCACGTCCTCGGCCTCCGCGTCGTCCCACGTCACGTCGTCCCGCACCACGTCGTCGGTCATGTGCCCTTGCTACCAGTCGGTCAACCGGTTGCGCAATGATGGGTCCTGGAGCGACGTCGCTCCGAGGACGGGGCAGTGCTGCCCCGAGGACGGAGTGCACGCATGACCGGACGACTGACCGGCAAGACCACCCTGGTGACCGGGGCCGGAGCGGGGATCGGGCGGGCGATCGCCGACCGGTTCGTGGCCGAGGGCGCACGGGTCGTCTACGCCGACCGGGACGCGGCCGCCGCCGAGGCCGCCGCCGGGGACGCCGGGATCGCGCTCACCGTGGACATCGCCGACGAGTCGAGCGTGACGGCGGGCTTCGCCGAGCTCGCAGCCCGCGGCACCGTCCCCGAAGTCGTGGTCGCCAACGCCGGCGTCCAGCTCTTCGGGCACGACGCCAAGGTCGCCGACGTCTCGCTCGAGACGTGGGACCGCACGGTCGCCGTGAACCTGACGGGCACCTTCCTCACCGTGAAGCACGCGGTCCGGGCGATGCTCGCGGCCGGGGGCGGCGGGTCCGTCATCGTCACCGGGTCGCCGACCGGCCTGAACGGCGAGGGGGCCGACTTCGCCGCCTACTCGTCGACGAAGGGCGGGGTCCACGCGCTCGTCCGCGCGACGGCGATGGCCTACGCCCGCGACGGCATCCGCGCGAACACCGTCGTGCCGGGCTACACCGAGACGTCGCTCGTCCGGGCGATCTCCGGCGACCCCGCGTCGCGCGCGGCCATCGTTGCGCGGACGCCCCTCGGCCGGGCCGGCACACCGGACGACGTCACCGGGATCATGGTGTACCTCGCGAGCGACGAGTCGTCCTACGCGACCGGAGCCGTCTTCCGGGTCGACGGCGGCATGACGAGCCTGTAGCTCGAGGCCACCCGGCGGCCCGGATCGGCGCCGCACCGCGCACCGGGCTTCCGTCCGGATAGCGCGGGCTGGGTGTCCGATCCACGTGGGCCGTCCACGGCGCGCGTAGCGTCACGGACAACGACGGTCTCGCTCTGCGTCCCTCTGACGCTCCGGTGACCCCTCCCCGACCCTGAGGATCCGTTCTGGACGTCGGTCCACACCAGGGTCGAAGCGGAGCCGGCGCTCGCGAACAGGGAGCACGAGATGAGCAACTACGAGTCGAACGACGACGTCCAACAGGTCCGGGTGACGACCTACCGGTACCTCAGACGAGCGAGCCGCCGCGGGTGGGCGATCCCGGTCGAGGCCGAACCCTCGCTCGCGGACCTCGTGGGGGAACGGGGCTCGGGCGGTCCGGAGGGACGGTGATCCCCGCGGTCGACCGACCGGCACCCGAGCTGGCGTCCACCGAACTCAGCGGGACGCCCGTCCGCGAAGTGGTCCGGAGCGGCAGCGACCCCGAGGCGGCGCTCGAGTTCTACCGCGAGGTCTACGACGGCCGCGACATGGCCTTCGAGCCGTCACCGGAGAGGTTCGGGTTCCGCTACCGCGCGACCGGCGACGACCGCGTCAGCCTCCGGACCTCGTCGGTCTCGGCGGCCCGGTCCGGCATCCTCGCGCCCGAACGTCAGTACCTCCTCGCATGGTCGGTCGAGGGCGGCATCGTGGTCGACGACGACCGTGCCGACGCCGTCACCCTCCGCCCGGGCGTCCCGGTGCTGTACCCGGCCGGACGGCCCTTCCACGTCTGGGCACCGCCCGGCACCAAGCACCTCGTGCACGTCGACGCCGACTTCCTCGAAGCGGTCGCCGTCGTCGGCACCGACTCCGCACCCGTGCCCCTCGCGTTCCCGGTGACCGCGCAGCCGGACCGGCTCGTCGGGCTCCAGACCGTGCTGCGGCGCGTCGCCCGACCGCTGCTCGACGTCTCGGTCGTCGGGCCGGACCGCGCGGCGCTCGACCTCCGGCTCGCCGAGGCGGTGCTGGCAGCGTTCCGCACCGGTGCCGGACCGCCCGAACGGGTCGCACCCGCCGGGAACGTCGAACGCGCGAAGGCCTTCATGCACGCGCACTTCGATCGGGTTCTCGCCGCGACCGACATCGCGGCGGCCGCCGACGTCAGCGTCCGGACCCTGCAGGAGGGCTTCCAGCGACGTGAGGGCAGCACCCCGATGGCCTACCTGCGGGACCTCCGGCTCGAGAAGGCCCGCCTCGGACTCCAGCTCGCCGACCCCCGCGAGACCTCGGTCGCCATGGTCGCCCACTCCTGCGGGTTCCGCCACATGGGGCGGTTCTCGGGCTCGTACCGCGACGCGTACGGCGAGTACCCGGGGGACACCCTCCGCGGTCGGCGGAGACTCGTAGGCGCCGCGGATATCGTCGGGTGATGCCCGCAGAGACCAGTCCCGCAGCCGTGGTCGGCGACACCGAGTTCGCCGTGCGCGGGACCGGTGCGCCGGTGCTCGTCGTGCACGGCACACCCGGCGGGATCGACGTCGCCGAGATCATGGCGCGGTTCCTGCCGTCCACAGAGTTCCGGGTGGTGACGCTCTCGCGCCCCGGGTACCTCGGCACGCGCATCCGGCCCGGCCACGACTCGCTCGACGACGAGGCCGACCGCTACGCCGCCCTGCTCGACGCGCTCAGCATCGACCGGGTCGGTGTGCTCGCCTGGTCCGGCGGGGGACCGGCCGCCTACCGCTTCGCCGCCCGCCACCCCGACCGCGTCCGGTCGCTCGTCGTCGCCGCCGGACTCACCGGCCGGTGGGAGCCGCCAGCGGTCCCTGCGCCCGTCCGGATCGTCGGCGGCTCCGCCTTCGGTGCCGCACTCGCCCGGCTCGCCGCGCGGCTCCTGCCCGCGCTCGTCGTCCGGATCGCGGTGTCCGGGGTCAGCACCCTGCGCGGCCCCGCACTCCGCGCCCACGTCCACGGCGTCCTCCGCGACCCCGACCGACGGTCGTTCGTCGTCGACCTCGCCGGCACCGGCAACACCTCGGGCCCGCACCGCGCCGGCTGGGAGGCCGACGTCCGGAACCTCGGCGCGATCGAGGACCTGGCGCTCGCCGAGGTCCGCGTGCCGACGCTGCTCGTGCACGGCGAGGCGGACACCGACGTCGACCCGTCGCACAGCGCCCGCGCGGCGGCGACCGTACCGGGTGCCGAGCTCGTGACGGTCCCCGGCGGCACGCACTTCGCGCTCTGGGACCACCGCGAGGCCCGGGCCCTGCAGGCTCGCGTCCGGGAGCACCTCGGCCGCGGCGCCCTCTGACCCCCGGCGGACGCGCCCACCGCGCGCGATCCCGTGGGACCGGCACCGCGCCTCCCGGCGGTCGCGGTGGCGACGGGAGGCCCTGCGCGCGGTCACGTGGAAGCCGCGATCCGGGGGACATCTCCGGGGGACGCGCCGGTCGATCCGTCGGTGCGAGCGGTCGCGGCTCGCCTCGACGCGCTGGCGCGGGGCCGGGAGGCGCGGATCGCCGCCGTCATGCGGCACGCGTCGGTCTGACCCGCGTCAGCGGGGCTCGGAACCGGTTCTGAAGGGGCTGCGAGGAATGCCGCAGCCTGTGACGAACCGCAGGAACCTGCCGTGAGTGCCCAGCCGGGTCCAGGTTCGTGACCAATACGTTATCTTCCCGAGCCGCCTCCGCACCCGCTCGGGTCGGCTGGTCCGACCCGGAAGGAACCATGGGACGCCACGCACTCCCCGCAGCCCCCGACGGCGCAGCCGGCACCGGACCCGTCGAGCGCCGCGCCGGTGCAGCGTTCGCCGTCCCGCAGGTCGACACCGTGGTCGAGCCGCGCCGTCCCCGCGGACGTCGTTCCGCGTTCGGGCCCGCCGTCGCACGGTCCACCTTCGTCGAGCACACGAAGCCGGCCCGCACCGTCTCGATGTCGCCCGCCCGACCGGTCGCCTCGACGGCGGTCGCCGGGGCAGCCGTGCTGTCGCGGTCCGCGGTGCTGCGTGCCGAGCGCGCCGCCGACCCGAAGCACATCCGTCGGGCGGCGAACGCCAAGCGCGCGGCGATCCTGCTCGCGCCGGCCCTCGCCGTCACCTCGAGCCTGACGCTCGCGGTCCCGGCGAACGCGGCCACCCCGTCGACCGACGCGCACCACGGGACGACGACCTCGCAGCACACCCAGACCTACACGGTCGCCCGCGACGTCGAGGTCCCCGTGGTCTCGACGGACGGCATGACGACCACCACGACCGTGGTCTCCTACCCGACGATCGTGACGAAGTTCGGCGTCAGCACGCAGCAGGCCGAGGACGCGATCTCGAAGGTCCTCTCGGCCGGCGGCGACCGGGCGACCGTGGTCTCGACCGCCCTGCAGTACATGGGCGACCCGTACGTCGAGGGCGGCGCGAGCCACGAGGGCATCGACTGCTCCGGCCTGACGATGGTCGCGTACGCGGCCGTGGGGATCCCGCTCGTGCACTACGTGCCGACGCAGGACGCCGCCGCGACCACGATCCCGGAGTCCGAGGCGCAGCCGGGCGACCTCGTCGTGTACGACAACGAGGACCACGTCGGGATCTTCCTCGGCGACGGCCTCGTGCTGCAGGCGCCGCACCCCGGCGCGGTCGTCGACATCGTGCCGATGTACTCGGCGGCGCACCACTTCGCCCGGGTCCTGCCAGCCGGCAGCTGACCGGTCCTGCGCACCGGCAGCTGACCGGTCCTGCGCACCGGCAGTCGCCCTCGACGGCAGACTCGTCGGTCTGCTACGGGGTGCGCGAGCGCGCGCCCCGGACGGCCTCACCCGAAGAGTCCGCCCGGAGCGCGTCGGATCCCCCCGATCCACGTCCACCGTACCCGGTATTCCGCATTCAAATACATGACGACTGCCATGGAATCAGGCCGGTCGCGGTCGTCCCGTAAACTGGAGTGATGGCCTCCGAGACCCGCACCCCCTTCGAAGAGCAGCGCTCTGCTCGACCGCAGGTGCGTCCGCGCACCGAGGGCTGGACGCAGGCCACCGGCTCCGACGGCCGGCCCCTGCTGCAGTTCGCCTCCCCGAAGCGCGGCAAGCCGCCCGTGCACCTCGCTGACATGACGGTCGCCGAGCGCGAGGCGAAGGTCGTCGAGCTCGGGCTGCCGAAGTTCCGGGCGAAGCAGCTCGCCACCCACTACTTCACGCACTACACGTCCGACCCGGCGGCGATGACCGACCTGCCGGCCGCCCAGCGCGAGGAACTCGTGGCGGGGATGCTCCCGCCGCTCCTCACCGAGACCCGTCGTCTCGCGACGGACAAGGGCGACACGATCAAGTTCCTCTGGAAGCTGCACGACGGCGCCCTGGTCGAGTCGGTGCTCATGCGGTACCCGGGGCGCATCACGCTCTGCGTCTCGTCGCAGGCCGGGTGCGGCATGAACTGCCCGTTCTGCGCCACGGGGCAGGCCGGACTCACCCGGAACATGTCCACCGCCGAGATCATCGAGCAGATCGTCCGCGCGAACGCCGCGATCGCCGCCGGGGAACTCGGGGGTGATCCCCGCAAGGGCGGCAAGGACCGCGTCGACGCCGAGCGCGTGACGAACATCGTCTTCATGGGCATGGGGGAGCCGCTCGCGAACTACAAGCGAGTGATGGACGCCGTGCGGATCATGGTCGCACCGCAGCCGAACGGCCTCGGCATGAGCGCCCGCGGCATCACGATCTCCACTGTCGGGCTCGTACCCGCGATCAACAAGCTCGCCGACGAGGAGATCCCCGTCACCTTCGCGCTGTCCCTGCACGCTCCCGACGACGAGCTCCGCGACGAGCTCATCCCGGTGAACTCGAAGTGGAAGGCGGACGAGGCGATCGACGCCGCCCACAACTACTTCGTCAAGACAGGGCGGCGTGTGTCGATCGAGTACGCGCTCATCAAGGACATGAACGACCACGCGTGGCGTGCCGACCTGCTCGCCGAGAAGCTGAACAAGCGCGGCAAGGGGTGGGTGCACGTCAACCCGATCCCGCTCAACCCGACGCCCGGCTCGGTGTGGACCTCCTCCGAGGTGCACGTGCAGGACGAGTTCGTCCGCCGGCTCAACGCCGCCGGCATCCCGACGACCCTCCGCGACACCCGCGGCAAGGAGATCGACGGGGCGTGCGGCCAGTTGGCCGCGGCGGAGTAGGGCCGGCGAGTTCGGTTCGGTTCGGTTCGGTCCGGTTCGTCTGGTTCGTTCGGGAGGCACGGTGCGGGTTCGCACCGTGCCTCGCGTCGTTCCCGGCGCCGGATCCGCGTGTTCCCGGGCCTCGCGGGCCCGACACGCCCGGGATGTGAGCCGGGTTGGTGCTGCCGTTCACCTCTGCGTAAAGTAATCACTCGTTGCCGCTGAGGCGGAGAACGGAACGGCCGAGACGGTCACCGGGTCACAGACCAGGAGATCTTGTCCGCCACGGTTCTTCCCCGGGCAACGAAAGCCAAAGCCTCTCTGGCGATGTTCGCTTCTGCGAGCG
>NZ_JBOBQG010000011.1:0-47928 GCF_050585845.1 Curtobacterium sp. AB451 | reverse complement strand
GCCAGGACGACCGCAGCACCGCGCCACGAGCGCGGTGCTGCGGTCGTTCTGCTGTCCAGGGGAGGGGACGATCCAGGAGGTGCGGCTCACCTCACCGACGTCGGTGCCACCACCGTCGTGGTCGGTCCGCCTCAGCGGCTGCCCGGTCCGCGGCCGCCTGCGCCTCGGCCGCGAGGCGTTCCTGCCGGCGTTCCCGCCAGCGCCCCACCTCGGTGTCGACGTCACGGAGCGGGGTCACCACCGGCGGCCCACCGAGCAGCTGCCGACGGGCCTCCTTCACGCGGGCGTTGAAGTCCTCGAGCACGGCACGGACGTCGGCCTCGAGGGCGAGGTCGTCGAGCCGTCCGTCCAGCTCGCCGTCCTCCTTGCGCAGCGACAGCGCCGGCGGAGCGATGCCGGTGATCTCCTCGCGCTCGATCTTCGCCTTGATCCACCAGTCGGGATCGTGGCGCCCGTCGTTCCCCGGGAGCGGCTTGCCGTGGTACGGGTTGCCCTCGAAGGCGCCCCGCCGCTCGGCCTGTTCGATCTGGGCGCGGGCGTGCGCGGCGACGTCGGCGGCCTTCAGGAGCCGACGTTCCTCGCGGACCTCGTCGGGGTCGAGGGAGCCGCGTTCGATCTCGCTGTCCACGAGCTGCTGGTACCGGTAGCGAGCGGCTCGTCGCAGCCGGTCCATGCGTGCATCGACGTCGTTCATGACCCCTCCATGATCACTCCCCGGAGCGCTCCTCGCCAGCGACCTCCTCGATCGTGAGCGCCGCCTGGATGAGCGCCAGGTGCGACAGCCCCTGCGGGATGTTGCCCATGAAGGCGCCGTCCTCGCTGATCATCTCGCTGAACATGCCGACGTCGTTCGCCTGCTCGACCATCTCGTCCATGAGCGCACGGGCGTCGTCGACCCGTCCGACACAGGCCATCGCGGCGGCGAGCCAGAACGAGCACGCCACGAACGGCGACTCCTCGGACTCCATGCCCGAGTACCGGTACACGAGCGGGCCGTGCTGCAGCTGCTCCTCGATCGCGCGGATCGTCGACTCCATGCGGGGGCCGCGGTCGAACGCGCTCATCGCGTGCAGCAGGATCGACGTGTCGAGCTCGTCGGACCCCGGGTACATCACGTAGTACCCGCGCTCCTCGTCCCACCCGTGCTCGGCGACCCACTGCTCGATGAGCTCGCGGTTCTCCACCCACTTGTCGCGGGGACCGTCGATCATGCCCGCGTCGTGCAGCTCCGCCGCGGCGTCGAGCGCCTGCCAGCAGCCGATCTTGCTCGAGACGTAGTGCTGCGTGTCCTGCAGCTCCCACATGCCCGAGTCCGGCTCCTCCCAGCGGTGGCACGCGTCGTCGGCGAGTCCCTGCAGGACGGCGGCGGTCTTCCGGTCGAGGACGTTGCCGGCGCGGACGTACTGGCGGAGGATCTCGAAGACGTCGCCCCACACCCCGAGCTGCAGCTGGTCCCCGGCGCGGTTCCCGATGGTCACGGGGCCGATGCCGTTCCAGCCCGGCACGTCGCGCTCCTCGACGCCGTCGCTCTTCGAGCCGTCCAGCCCGTAGAAGATCGGCATGTCCGAGTCGTGCTCGGCGATGGTCCGCATCACCCACGAGACGGCGGCGTGGGTCTCCTCGCGCAGCCCGAAACGGGTCAGCGCGTGCACCGTGTAGGACAGGTCGCGGACCCAGGCGAAGCGGTAGTCCCAGTTCTTGCCGCCCGTACGGTCCTCCGGCAGGCTCGTCGTCGGCGCTGCCGCGATCGCACCGGTCGGCGAGTAGATGAGCAGCTTCAGTGCGAGGGCGCTCCGTTGCACGTGTTCGGCCCACGGTCCGTCGTAGTCGAACTCCCGCGACCAGGTGGCCCAGTTCTCGATCGTCCGGTCCATCGCGTCGAGGGCGCTCTCCGGGCGTGGCATGAAGATCGGTTCGTCGTGCGTGCCGACGATGGTCAGGATGTGCTTCGAGCCCTCGGTCGCCGAGAACCGTCCGGAGAACCGCGGTCCGTCGTCGTGCCCGGGGTCGAACCCGTGCTCGACGATCGCGATCGTGATGCCGTCGATGCCGATGACGGCACCGTTGGCGGTGTCGAGTCGCTTCGGCTCAGCCGTGTTCAACAGGGTGCCCGGCACGACGGCCCACTCGAGCTCGACGCTGCCGGCGACGCCCTGCACGCACCGCGCGACCTCGGCCCACGGCAGCCGTCCGGCGACCCCGGTCACCATCGCGTCCGTGACGGTCACGGTGCCCGTCGACGTCGTCCAGGTGGTCACGAGCACGTTCGTGCCGGGCAGGTACTCCCTGGAGACCCGGGCGTCCTGGTCGACCGGGCGGAGCGCGACGTACCCGCCGTGCTCGGCGTCGAGGATGCTCGCGAAGACCGGCGGTGAGTCCATCGACGGGATGGGCAGCCAGTCGATGCGCCCGTCACGCGCGACGAGCGCCACGGTCCGACCGTCGCCGATCGCCCCGTAGGAGCGGAGCGGCGCGTACCCGTCGGTGCGCTCCTCGTCGTGGATCACGTCAGGGGTGTCTCCGGTGCGCTCGGTCATGCTCCCAGACTGCCCGTGCCCCGTGCCGGGCCATCAGGCGGACGTACCCCGCGGCGTCGGACCGGTCAGCGCACGCTGCCGCTCGTCGCGGCGAGCAGGTGGTCGAGGAGCGTCCGTCGCCACGGCACCGACGACCAGCCGTGGTCGGCGCCCTCCACCGCGGTGAACACCGCCCCGGGGAGCACCTCGCCGTACCGCTGCCCGTACCGGACGGGGACGATCTGGTCCGCGGTGCCGTGCAGGACCTCGGCGGGGCCGGTGTACCGGTCGATCGTGTCGTACACGTCGAGGCCTGCCCGCACCTCGTCGATGAACGCGGTGCCGAGGGCCATGCCGCCGAAGTCGAACCACCCCTGCTCCCGCGCCGCAGCGAGCGGCTGCCCCTGGATCTCGTCGTGCCGCGCGATGTCGTCGACGACCACGCCGGCCGGTGACCACAGGGTGAGGGTCGCGACCAGGTCGGGCACCCGCGCGGCCGCCATGGCGGACTCCACCGCGCCGAGGCTGTGGGCCACGACGTGGACGGGCGCGTCGGTGTCGGCGGCGAGGCTGCGGATCATCCCTGCGACCTGCTCGACCTCGTCGCCGATGGTGATGTCGGCGAAGTCGCCGTCGCTCGTGCCGTGTCCGAGGCGGCTGTAGGAGCGCGCGGCGGTGCCGTGCTCGGCAAGCGCGCGGGCGGTCTGGACGAACAGCTGCTGCCCGCCGGTGTCGGTGCTGCCGAAGCCGTGCACGAGCAGAGCGGCTCGGTGCCCGGGCGCGACGTCGCCGAGCTGCCACCCGCGGAGCGTCCGACCGCCGTGTTCGAGCGTGATTGTCGTCGTCGCCATCAGTTGCTCCGGTCCGCGAATCCAGCGGGCAGGTCGCCCGGGGCGGTGTCGACGATGGTCTCGTCGTCCTCGCCGACGTGCTCGAACAGCGTGATGTGGGCGAACTCGGGCACGACGTAGATCGGGTAGGTGGGGCCCTGGTCGCGGTACTCGCGCATGCGGTCGAGGTGGTCGTTCTGGAACAGCACGGTCTTGCTGCCGTCCTCCTCCACCCAGTGCGGGAAGAAGATCGTGCCGTGCAGGACCCGCTCGCCGGGCACGACCGTCACGACGACGCTGGTACCGGTCGGTTCGTTCCACGACACCTTGTAGACGCCGGCGGTGAGGGCGACCAGGTCGACCTGCTGGTCCTTCACCCAGCGGCCGCCCACCATGCCGGAGTGGATGCGGTAGTCGATCGTGGTGGCGTTCTTCACGTACATCTCGTACTGCCACCCGTTGGCGTAGGTGTAGATGAAGCGGTGGCCGACGATGCCGGAGAGGTCCTGCTCGGGGACGGGGTGCTCGACGCTGGTGGTGATGTCCATGCCATCGAGTTTGCTCCCGGATTGCGTTTGTTGCAAGCGTACTTCCGGTGACTACCCTGGGAACGTGGACGAGCGAGCGGACGGATCCGACCTGCCCCGGATGGCCCGGCGACTGAGCGCCGAGATCGGGCCGTTCCGACGTGTCCTGCTGACCACCGCGCGGTCGTCGGTGGACCTCCCCGACATCCCGGACGCGCAGATCGAGGTGCTCCGACGGCTCGACGAGGACGGGTGGTCGAGCCCGACGGCGATCGGCCGTGCGCTCGGCCTCGCACGCTCCACCGTGAGCAACCTCGTCCAGGCGATGGAGCGCGACGGGCTGGTCGAACGGCGGCTCGCGCGCGGTGACGGGCGGAGCACCGAGGTCGGCTTGACGACCCTGGCCCGGGAACGGCTGGCGGTCTACGACGCCTCGGCCGAGCGGGTGCTCGTCCGGGCGATGTCCGCGCTGTCGGAGGACGACCGGCGGGCGCTCGCACGTGCGGTGCCGGCGCTCGCGCGGTTGCGCGAGCAGCTCGACGGCGACTGAGACCAGCGCCCGAGCCCGGCGACCGAGCCCGGTGACCGAGCCCAGCCGCCGAGCCGGGTGACCGAGCCCAGCCGCCGAGCCGGGTGACCGAGCCGGGCGACGGAGCCCAGCCGCCGAGCCGGGCGACCGAGCCCGGCGACCGGGCAGTCGACCGGCGACCGCGCCAGACGACACGCCCGGGATGACTTGTGCATCCCGGGCGTGTCGTACTACGGTCGTGCTCCTGCCCACCGGCAGGACCGCCCGTCCCGGGCACCAGTGGAAGGACCGCGCGTGCGCGCCGAACAGCACCCAGAGCAGTGGGTCGAGCTCCAGCTCGACGCACTCGTCGTGCTGCTCGATCAGCGCAACGAGCAGCAGTCCGACCGCTACCCCGCGTAGGCACGCGACGTCACCCGACGCCCCGTGCCCACCCGGCCCGGGGCGTCCTCAGGACGACGCTGCCCTCCGGACACCACGGCTCGTGGTGCAGGACGGCAGCAGGACCTCGCCTCGGACCGTCACCGAAGACCGTCACAGAAGGCGGTCGCCGACCGTCACGAAAGCGAGACGAACCATGCAGAAGATCACCGACCGATTGCTCAGCTGGGCCTCACTGCTCGAGGAGAACACCGAGCAGCAGGCCCGCACGACGGCACGGATGCCGTTCGTGTTCCCGCACCTGGCCCTCATGCCGGACGCCCACCTCGGGCTCGGCGCCACCGTCGGATCGGTCATCCCGACTCTCGGCGCCGTCATGCCCGCGGCCGTCGGCGTGGACATCGGCTGCGGCATGATCGCGGTCCGGACGCAGTTCACCGCGGGTGACCTGCCCGACGACCTGCGGGTCCTCCGCGAGCAGATCGAGCGCGCGATCCCGCTGTCGGCGGGTGCGTCGAACCGGAAGGTCGTCGCGACCGCCGCGCCGCGGATCGCCGAGCTCGAGGCGATGGCCGAGGCCGCCGGCTTCGACCCCGCCGGGGCGCACGGCGGCTGGCGGAACCAGCTCGGCACGCTCGGGTCCGGCAACCACTTCATCGAGGTCTCCCTCGACGAGGCGGACCGCGTCTGGCTCTTCCTGCACTCCGGGTCCCGGGGCGTCGGCAACAAGATCGCCCAGCGGCACATCAGGATCGCCAAGCAGGCGATGCAGCGCTGGTGGATCGAGCTGCCGGACCCCGACCTCGCGTACCTCGTCGAGGGCACCCCGGAGTTCGACCGCTACATCGCCGAGCTGCGGTGGGCGCAGCACTTCGCGCTCCTCAACCGCGAGGAGATGATGGACCGCGTCGTCCGGCAGCTGTCCGAGGTGCTCGGGACCCCGGTCGACGAGCAGGAGCGGATCAACTGCCACCACAACTTCACGCAGCGCGAGACGCACTGGGGGAAGAGCGTGTGGGTGTCCCGCAAGGGCGCGATCCAGGCGAAGGCGGGACAGCCGGGGCTCATCCCGGGGTCGATGGGCACGGCGTCGTACGTGGTCGAGGGCCTCGGCAACAAGCCGTCGCTGGAGTCGTCGCCGCACGGTGCGGGCCGGCTGTTCTCGCGGAGCGCAGCCCGGCGGACGTTCACGCACGACCAGCTCCGCGAGGCGATGGTCGGCATCGAGTACCGCGACACCGACGCCTTCCTCGACGAGATCCCGGCGGCGTACAAGCCGATCGACCAGGTGATGGCGGACGCGTCGGAGCTCGTGTCGATCCGGCACACGCTGCGGCAGGTCGTCAACGTCAAGGGTGACTGACGAGGCGACCACGGTCACGACGGGAGGCGCGGTGCGGGCCCGCACCGCGCCTCCCGTCTGCCAGATCGCCGGGTGTCACCGCCCCTGCCGGACAGGGGCGGTGCGGACGGGCACGCTCGATGGGGTGAGTGAGCAGGCGGAACAGGCGGCCCGGACGACCGGCCGCGAAGCGAAGCGCATCGCCGACAGTCGGTGGTTCGAGCTGACGGCGCGCGCAGGGTTCGTCGGCAACGGCATCGTGCACCTGCTGATCGGGTACCTGGCGATCCTGCTCGGCGTCGGCACCGCGTCGTCCGGGAGCGAGACCGACCAGTCCGGTGCGCTCCAGCAGCTCGAAGCGGTCCCCGGCGGCGTCGTCCTGCTGTGGGTCGTGGCGATCGGGTGTGCGGCGCTGACGATCCGTCTCGCGCTCGAGGCCGTCGTCGGCGGCCGGACCGACAGCGCCCGTGCGTGGGGCAACCGGTTGAAGAACGTCGGCAAGGCCGTGGTCTACGGGGTCATCGCGTACTCCGCGGCGTCGTACGCGGTCGGCGCGGGGAAGAGTTCGAGCGGCTCGTCCCGGAGTGCCGCGGCCACGGCACTCGCGACCCCCGGCGGTGTGTTCCTGCTCTTCCTCGTCGCCGCGATCGCCGTCGCGGTCGGCGTCGGCCTCGTGGTCATCGGCTGCCGGCGCTCGTTCTGGAAGCAGCTCGTCCGGCCGCGACGGCCGATCGAGCAGGTCGTCACCGTGCTCGGCGTCGTCGGGTACGTCCTGAAGGGCATCGCGATCGTGGTCGTCGGTGTCCTCGTCGCCGTCGCGGCGGTCCGGAGCGACCCGGACCAGGCGACCGGACTCGACGGAGCCTTCGACGCGCTGCGCTCGATGCCCGGCGGGGCGTTCGTCCTCGTCGTGATCGGCATCGGCTTCATCGCCTTCGGGGTCTACAGCTTCTTCCGCGCCCGCTACGCCCGCCTCTGACCACGGGCGGACCCCGCGAACACCTTCAGCCGCCGTCGGGGCGGTGTCCCGGTGGTCGGCCGTCCCGCGGGTATCCTGGGCGATCGCCCGAAGCCGAGGAGCGACGACCGACCCGAGGAGACCCACGTGGACGACGAGCACACGGACGCTGGACCGGATCCGGCGAAGCGACTGGGCGAGGCGGAGGACGCCGACGTCACGGTCGAGGTCGACCGCGTCGCGGTGGACGGCACCTACGTGCGGGTGAGCTCGGTGGGCCAGCCCGGCGACCGTGCGTTCCTGCTCGTCGCGGGACTCGGGATCGCAGCCACGTACTACGAGCGACTCGCCCCGCACCTCAACGAGAACGGCCCGGTGCACGCCCTCGACCTGCCGGGCTTCGCGGGTGTCCCGCGCTTCCGGGGGAAGGTCTCGATCGAGCGGTACGCCGACGCGGTCGAGAAGGTCATCGACGACCTGCGGCTCGTCGACCCGGTGCTCGTCGGCCACTCGATGGGAACGCAGGTCGTGACCGAGGTGGCCGCCCGTCGGCCGGAGATCTCCGACCTGGTGCTCATCAGCCCGGTGGTCGACTCGCACGCGCGGACGGTCCGGCAGTCGGCGTTCCGGTTCCTCCGGTCCACGGTGCACGAGCCCGCGGCGGTGCGATGGCACGGGATCACGGCGTACGCGCTGTGCGGGTGGCACTGGTTCTCGAAGGTCCTGCCGCGGATGATCGCGTTCCCGATCGAGGAACGCGCCGCCGAGGTGCAGGCCCACACGCTCATCGTCCGTGGCGAGCACGACGCGATGGTGCCGCGCGACTGGGTCCGTCGCCTCGCACGGGTGTTCCCGTACGCGGTGCTGCGCGAGGTCGTGGACGGTGCGCACTCGGTCATGCACGCGCAGGCCGACGCCGTCGCCCAGCTCGCGGTCGCGCACGTCGCCGGGCGGCTGCCCGACCGCGGCGTGTCCTCGCTGCAGCGGGTGCGGGACGACTCGACGTCGTCCGACCTCGCCCGGCTGAGCCCGCGGGACGCCTGGCTGCTCGTGAAGTCACGCTTCGTCGAACTGGCCGGCATGGCGCGGAACGACGACGAGACGCTCGAGGCCGCGAAGTCGGCGCACGCGGTGGCGATGGCGGACGGCGACGGCCTGCCCGTCGACCCCGCGGACCGGCGCGAGGTCGTCGACGAGGTCGCGCCGGAGACCCGAGGGACGGACTGAGCCGCGGGACGGAGACCCGCGCGACGGACTGGACCGCGACCGGACCCCACGACGAACGCGGCACGGCGCCGGTCGAGACGACCGGCGCCGTGCCGCGTGACCGGACCGGTCGCTAGGGCGTGATCCGCCCCGCGAGCATGTCCGGGGTGAGGCTGTGTGCCTCAGCGAGGACCTTGCGGGCCTCGTCCGTCTTGTCCCACACGTTCCACAGCAGGACGCCGCGCACGGTGTCGTCGTCGTCGAGGTAGTAGACGACGCCCGTGACGGTCGGGTCCTGCCAGTCCTCGACGGTGCGGAGCTTCGTGGAGACCTGTCCGACCGCCTCGTACCCCATGTCGAAGACGTCCGAGTAGAACATCGGCGTGTGGTCGTAGGTCTCGTCGGCGTCGGCGAGGTTGCGGCCCGCCTGACGACCCTGCTGCTGCGCGTTGTCGACGTGCTCGACCCGCCGCGTGCCGAGGATCCGGTCCGGGTACTCGGCGACGTCGCCGGCCGCGAAGACCGAGTCGTCGTCGGTCAGCAGCGTCGAGGACACGACGATGCCGTCGCGCACGGTCAACCCGGCGTCGGCCGCGAGCTGCGTCGCCGGCTCGATCCCGAGGCCGACCACGACGGCGTCCGCCTCGACCGTGGAGCCGTCGTCGAGGGTCAGCGTGACGCCGCCCTCGTGCTCGGTGCCCCGCTCGACCCGGCGACCGAGCCGCAGCTGGACACCGTGGTCGACGAAGCGCTGCTGGAAGGCCTTCGCGAGGTCCTCCGGGAACATCCGACCGCCGACGATCTCGTCGGGGTCGACCAGCGTCACGCGGGCACCGTTCTGGACGACGCCCGAAGCGATCTCGGTGCCGATGTACCCGCCGCCGACGACCGCGACGTGGGCACCGGCGTCGGCGAGCTCACGCAGCCGCCGGTAGTCGGTGGCGCTGCGGTAGTCGAGCACGCGCTCGGACGGCTCGAGACCGGGCAGTCCGCGGGGTCGGCCGCCGGTGGCGAGGAGCAGACGCTCGTAGCCGTGGGTCTGCCCGTCGGCGGTCGTGACGGTCTTCGCCTGGCGGTCGATCGCCGTCACCGCGGTGCCGAGCAGGAAGGTCGCCCCGGTCTCCTCGGTGTGCAGGTCGACCTTCTCGTCCCAGCTGAAGTCCGGGTCGGTCCAGAGCTTCTTCGAGAGCGCCGGACGGGCGTACGGCCGGTCCGGCTCCTCGCTGAGGATGCCGATCGAGCCCTCGGTGTCGAGTTCGCGGATGCCGCGCGCTGCGGCATCGGCGACCATCCCGCCGCCGACGACGAGGTAGCGGAAGTCGGTCATGACGTCTCCTGGATCGTTGCGACCGAGTCGGTCCCGACTCGGTGGTGACGGCGCACCTGGTCGCCCTTACGAGTGTGCCGAGGCGTCCGCGACGGCCGGCGTGGTGGCGGACGCGAGCGGGGTGCTCGGTGCGCGGTTCTCGGCCGAGACCATCCAGGCGAGCTGCTCGAGGCGCTCGATGAAGCCGTGCAGCAGGTCGGCCGTCGTCGGGTCTTCCTCGTCGACCTCGTCGTGGACGTCGCGCATGGTGCCGGTCGCCTGGTAGAGGCGCAGCGTCACCTGGTCGATGGCGTCGTGGGTCGTGATCTCGCCCTCGGGGAACTGGTCGAGGTGGCTCGTCGCGGCGACGGTCGACGAGCGGCCGTCCGGCACGGCGTAGAGCGCACGCATGCGCTCCGCGGTGTCGTCCGCGAACTCGCGAGCGGCGTCGACGATCTCGTCGAGCTGGAGGTGGAGGTCCCGGAAGTTCGTCCCGAGGATGTTCCAGTGGGCCTGCTTGCCCTGCACGTGCAGGTCGATGAGGTCCACGAGGACCGCCTGGAGGTTCTTGGCGAGCTTGTCCGATGCGTGCATGATCGGTTCCTTCCGCGTTGGTGACCGGTACCAACCCGGTCTACGCGGCGCGGCATGGCGTCCGCTCAGAGGACGCGTCCCCCGTCCGTTCGGCTCGCTCGGTGGGCTCAGTGCGCGACGGCGGGGTCCACCTGGTCGACCGCGGCGCGCATCTGCTCGAGGAACACCGCGACGACCCGGGCGTCGTCCGGCGAGAGGCTCTCGGCGATGCCCATCATCCGGCGGTGCATGACGCCGAGGGTCGCGCGGACCTCTTCGTCGGTCTCGGTGGTCGGCGTGATCACGAGCGCACGCCGGTCGGTCGGGTGCGGGTCGCGCCGGACGTGGTTCGACTTCACGAGCCGGTCGATGAGGATCGTCGTCGACGCCGACGAGATCTTGAGGTAAGCGGAGAGGTCCTTCGGCTTGACCGTCCGACCGGCGCGCTGGGCCTGCAGCAGGAAGCGCACCGCGAGCAGGTCGGTCTCGCCCATGCCCATCGAGTCGCGGGTGCGGCGGCGCATCGCGGTCTCGGCGGCACGGTACCGACGGAGGGCGTTCAGGACGGTCACGCCCCGCTGGGTCGCGTCGTCATCGGGGAACCAGTACCCGGACGCTTCCGTGATCTCCTGCGTGGACATGGGAGACAGGGTAGCCGGTCTCGTTGCTAGGACGTCTAGCGATCTCTCGGGATGCGGTGGGCGCGACCGTGCAGGGACGGGAGGCGCGGTGCGGGCCCGCACCGCGCCTCCCGTCCGCCGCCTGGTCGCGTCGGCGACGTCGTCAGGCCGCGGCCTGCTCCTCGGACGCGCCGGCGAGCGCGGTGAGCGCGCCCTGGACGAGCTCGACGACCTCGGCGTCCTCGCGCGGGTGGGTCTCGGCGAACCGGACGACCGACTGCGGGATCGCGACCTTGACGTCCTCGAGGACCTTCGCACCGGCGATGCCGGCGACCTTCCGTGCGTCGTCGTGCGCCCAGACGCCGCCGTACTGGCCGAACGCCGAGCCGATGACGGCGAGCGGCTTGCCCGAGATGGGCGAGGCGCCGAACGGACGCGAGGCCCAGTCGAGCGCGTTCTTCAGGACGGCCGGGATCGTGCCGTTGTACTCGGGCGTGACGAGCAGCACGGCGTCGGCGGCGTCGATCGCGGCGCGGAAGGCGACGGCCGCGGCGGGCGGGGTGTCGCCGTCGATGTCCTCGTTGTAGAAGGGCAGGTCGACGATGCCGTCGAAGGTCGACAGTTCGATGCCCTCCGGGGCGTGGTGCGCGGCCGCCTCGGCGAGCTTGCGGTTGATGGACTCGGCGCGGAGGCTGCCGACGAGGGCGAGGACGTTCGTCATGGGGATCCTTCGGTTCTGGGACGGAAAGGTGTCATCTACAACCAATGCGTGCGCGCCGAGCGCTATTCCCGGGCCGGTCGGACGCCGTCCCCGGTCGGTCGGACGCCTTCTCGGGTCGCGCGGACGCCTTCCCGGGTCGGGCGATCGTCGCTACGGTGGCGACGTGAGCACGCTTCGGACGCCGGCCAGCACACCCCGCACGACCGACCCGGACTGGTGGCGGGACGCCGTCGTCTACCAGGTGTACCCGCGGAGCTTCGCGGACAGCGACGCCGACGGGCTCGGCGACCTGGCGGGGATCACGAGCCGGGTGCCGTACCTGGCGTCGCTCGGCGTCGACGCGGTCTGGCTCTCCCCGTTCTTCCCCTCGCCCCTGGCCGACGGCGGCTACGACGTGGCCGACTACCGCGACGTCGACCGTCGCTTCGGGACGCTCGACGACTTCGACGCGCTGGTCCGTGCCGCGCACGAGCACGACATCCGGGTCATCGTCGACATCGTGCCGAACCACACCTCGGACGAGCACGCCTGGTTCCGTCAGGCGCTCGCCGCGGCCCCCGGGTCGCCGGAGCGGGCCCGGTACGTCTTCCGCGACGGCGCGGGGGTCGACGGCGAGCTCCCGCCGAGCGACTGGGTGTCGAACTTCGGCGGCAGCGCCTGGACGCGGGTGGCGGACGGCCAGTGGTACCTGCACCTGTTCGCGCCCGAGCAGCCGGACCTCGACTGGTCGAACCCCGAGGTCCGCGCGGACTTCGAGGACACCCTGCGCTTCTGGTCCGACCGGGGTGTCGACGGCTTCCGGGTGGACGTCGCGCACGGCCTGGCGAAGGACCTGTCGACGCCGTACCGGCCGTCCGACGAACACGCGCTGCCCCTCGACGGCTCCGACCCGCTGTACGACCGCGACGAGGTGCACGAGATCTTCCGGGCGTGGCGTCTCGTGCTCGACGAGTACGACCCGCCCCGGGCCGCGGTCGCCGAGGCCTGGGCGCCCGGCCCGCGCCGCGTCCTCTACGCGCGCCCGTCGGAGCTCGGGCAGGCGTTCAACTTCGACCTGCTCGAAGCGCCGTTCGACGCCACCGCGTTCCGGGAGATCGTCGACCGCAACCTGTCCGCGTCGGCCGAGTCCGGTGCGTCCAGCACGTGGGTGCTGTCGAACCACGACGTCGTCCGGCACGCCACCCGCTACGGTCTGCCGGACGGCACCGACACCGACGCGTGGCTGATGACCGACGGCACCGCGCCGGCACTCGACCGGACGAAGGGGCTCCGACGGGCGCGGGCGGCGACGCTGCTGATGCTGGCACTGCCCGGGTCCTCGTACGTCTACCAGGGCGAGGAACTCGGCCTCGAGGAGTCCGTGGCGATCCCGCACGAGCTGCTGCAGGACCCGAAGTGGATCCGCACCGGGCACACCGTGAAGGGGCGGGACGGGTGCCGCGTGCCGATCCCGTGGACCACGTCGGGGCCCTCGTTCGGCTTCGGGGCGGTCGCGCCGCACCTGCCGCAGCCGGCCGACTTCGGGGCGTCCTCGGTCGAGGCGGAGGACGGCGACCCCGCGTCGACGCTCTCCCTCTACCGGGCGGCGACCGCTGCCCGTCGGGACCTGCAGCGCGGCGAGGACCTGATCTGGCTCGACTCTCCGGCCGGGGTCGTGGCCTTCGCGCGCCACGACGGCTGGCGGTCGGTCACGAACTTCGGGACCGAGCCGGTGCCGCTGCCGGACGGCGAGGTCGTCGTGGCGTCCGGTCCGCTCGCCGACGGGCTGCTCCCCGGGGAGACCACCGTCTGGCTCCGCTGACGGTTCTCCGTTCGTCCTCCACAGCCAGGAGGCGCGGGGCGGCGTTCCACAGATCGGCTCACGTCCGTCCGGGGGGTGCGTGCCGCTCGCGACCATCGGGGCATGACAGCTCCCAACACCCCACCGGGCGGCCGACCGCCCGCCCGGTCGCGCCGGCTCCGCCGCGTCGCGGCCGCCGCCTCCGTCCTCACCGCGCTCGGCGTCCTCGCCGCACCGGGCCTCGTGCCGTCCGCCTCCTCGGCCGACGAGCTCGCCTTCCCCTACGAGAACTCGTTCACGACCGCAGCCGGCGGTGCGCTGCACGGTGACGCCACGGTCGTCGACGGCCGACTCCGGCTGACCGACGACGTCAAGGACCAGGCGGGTGCGTGGTCGATGGACGACACGTTCCCGTCCAGCCTCGGGCTCGAGGTCGAGTTCAGCTACGCGATGTACCGCGACGTGGACGACCCCGGTGCCGACGGCCTCCTGCTGTTCCTCGCCGACGGTGCCGCCCCGCAGGGCGTCGGGTCGTTCGGCGCCGGACTCGGGTACGCGTGCCGCCGCGAGGCGTCCCAGGGCGGCGGCCTGTCCTGCGACCTGCCGGGGGTCCCCGGTGGGTTCGCCGGCATCGCGATCGACCACTACGGCAACTTCTCCACGCCGATCAACTACTCCGGACCCGGCGCGCAGCCCGACACCGTGTCGATCCGCGGCTCCGGCGACGGGGTGCTCGGCTACCGGTGGGTCGCCGCCGCCCCGGCTCCCGGCGGCACCGAGACCGACGGGCCGTCGCTCCGCAAGGTCCGGGTGACGCTGCTCCCCGGCGACGCGGGCGAGCTCGCGGTCACCGTCCGCCTGCAGGACGGCGACCGGATGCGGACCGTGCTCGACCGGGTCCCGCTGCACGGCGACGGTCAGGCACCGCTGCCGAGCACGCTGCGCCTCGGGTTCGCGGGGGCGACCGGCAGTCACGTCAACGTGCACGAGGTCGACGACCTGCGCGTGTGGACGCCGACCGACGTGGCCGTCGAGCAGGACCTGGCCCCGACCGTCGGTACCGGCGGGGACGTCGACTACACCGTGACCGCACGGAACGTCGGGGTGAACGCGTCGGACCCGAGCGCCCTCGCGGTCGACGTGCCCGATGCCCTGCAGGACGTCACCTGGACCTGCGCGGCCGCGACGGGGTCCTCGTGCGGGACCGGTTCGGGCACCGGCGACGTGGACACGGCGCTCGGACTGCCCCGGGGCGGCTCGGCGACGGTCACGGTGCACGGCAGCGTCCCGGACGATGCCGACGGCACGCTCGAGAGCATCGCCACCATCCGTCCGGCACCCCGCACGGCCGACACGAACGAGGACGACAACACCTCGACGGCGAGCACGACGGTCACCGCCCGGACGGACGCGCACGTCGAGACGGACAAGTCGGTGTCGCCCGCGACCGCGGTCCGACCGGGCGACGAGGTCGAGTACACCGTCACGGCCAGGAACCGCGGGCCGGGCACGGCCGAGGACGTCGGGGCGGTCGACGAGCTGCCCGCCGCGCTGCGGTTCGTCGGGTCGCCGGACGGCTGCACCGCCGAGGGGCAGGACGTGACCTGCCGTTCCGGTGCCGCCCTGGCCGTCGGGGAGTCGGTGGCGTTCCGGATCCGGGCGCGACTCGACCCGAGCTACTCCGGCGACGGCTCGGACGTGGTGAACGTGGCGACCGCGACGTCGCCGACCGACCCGGACGGTGGCGACCCCTCGCCGGGGGTCGGGATCGTGGTGGTCCCCGGGGACGACGGCGACGGCGGCGGCAGCGGAGGCGGTGGCGGTGACCACGGCGGCGGCTCCGGCGGCGGGGACCACCGCGGCGACCAGGGTCAGCGCCCTGCGGGGCCGGACGGCGGCGCGGTCGTCCCCGCCGGGAAGCCCGGGAACGCCGGCGACCCCGGTGCCGCCGGGCCGGGCCGCACCGGAGCCCTCGCGTACACCGGCACCGAGGGACTCGGGCTCGTCGGTGCGGTTGCGGCCGCAGGGACCGCGCTGGGTGCCGCCGGCTGGTGGCTCGCCCGGCGACGCGTCCGCCGTCGCACCACCGCCCGTGCGACCGGGCCGGGGTCACGCTGACCCGGGTCCGACGGTGCCAACGGATGCTGCTGGTTCGAGCATCCTCAGCGGCCGATCGCCCCGCGCGGTCGGCCGCTGCACGGCACGGCGGTAGGATCGAACCACGATCCGCATGCCCGAAAGAGGTCTCGTGTCCGACTCCGTGGACGACTCCGGCCAGCGCGCGCGGTACTGGCCGATCCCCGTCCTCCGGGCCGTGCCAGCCGCGATCGTGGCCATCGTCATCACCTTCTCGTCCAACCACGCAGCGGGCTACGGCCTGCTGCTGTTCGGTGGGTTCGCGACGGTGGACGGGCTCGTGCTGCTCCTCGCCGGCGCCACGCGGCTCCCGTCGGACGGCCGTTCGCGACGGACCACCTTCGTGCAGGCCGTCATCTCCCTCGCCGCCGCGGTCGCCGCGTTCGCGTGCAACGGCCTCGGCCTGCCGGCGTTCATCGCGGTCGTCGCCGCCTTCGCGGTGCTCACCGGGGCACTCGAACTCACCCAGGGGCTCCGCGCACGCGGGCGTTCGCCGTTCGCCCGCGACTGGATGACCGTCGGCGGCCTGACGCTGCTGCTCGCCGTCGCCTTCCTGGTGACGCCGCCCGACTACTCGCAGCAGCTCGGCGGTGTCGAGCGGGTCACCGGCACGCTGGACGCCTCGATCGTCCTCGTCGGCCTGCTCGGCGCGTACCTCGCCATCACCGCGGTCTTCCACGTGATCGCCGGACTCTCGCACAAGTGGGGGACCGCGGCCCCGGCCGCCACCCCGGACGGAGCACCACACGCATGACCACCCCCAGCCGCCGCGACCGCCTGCGCCCGGTCGAGCTCCTCGGGATCTCCGCGATCGTCGCGGTCTTCACCGGGCTCGTCGTGCTGATCGCGACGCGTGAGCTCCAGCTCGCCGCGATCTTCCTCGGCATCGCGTTCATCGTCGTCGTGGTGGTCCTCGCGATGCTGCAGCTGGCGTCGTCGAGCGACCAGGACGACAACGACATGCTCGGTGGGCACAAGACCCCGGGCGAAGGAGACGGCAACGACTTCCACTGAGTCGCACGCCGCCCCCGCTGCCCCGGCGCGACGACCGTTCCAGGGTGACCCAGGCCTGCCGCAGCGCTACCGCCACCGGTACCTGATCCTCGCGGTCTGCTGCATGAGCCTGTTCATCGTCTCGATGGACGCCACCGTGGTGAACGTCGCGCTGCCGTCGATCGGCCGTGAGCTCGGCAGCTCCATCTCCGGGCTGCAGTGGACGATCGACGCGTACACGCTGGTCCTCGCGAGCCTGCTCCTGCTCTCCGGCTCCACCGCGGACCGGATCGGCCGCCGGACCACCTTCCAGATCGGACTCGCGCTCTTCACGGTCGGGTCGCTGCTCTGCTCGCTCGCGCCCTCGGTCGGTTGGCTCGTCGTCTACCGGATGGTGCAGGCGGTCGGGGGTTCCATGATGAACCCGGTGGCGATGTCGATCATCACGGCGACGTTCGACGACGCGAAGGAGCGGGCACGCGCCGTGGGCGTCTGGGGAGCGGTCGTCGGGGTGTCGATGGGCCTGGGCCCGCTCGTCGGCGGCGCGCTCACGGACACGGTCGGCTGGCGGGCGATCTTCTGGATCAACGTGCCGATCGGCATCGCCGCCGTCGTGCTGACGTTCCTGTTCGTGCCGGAGTCGAAGTCCCCGCGCCCCCGGCGTCTCGACCCCGTCGGGCAGGTGCTCGTGATCGTCTTGCTCGCCACCCTCGTCGGTGGGCTGATCGAGGGACCCCGGCTCGGGTGGGCGTCGCCGGCGGCACTCGGACTGTTCGTCCTCGCGGCGGCGGCGCTCGTGGTCCTCGTCGCCGTCGAACGTCGGCGCCGGGAGCCGCTCATCGACGTCCGGTTCTTCCGCAGCATCCCGTTCTCGGCCGCCGTCCTCACCGCGATCGGCGCCTTCGGAGCGAACGGTGCGTTCCTGTTCCTCAACGCGCTCTACCTGCAGGAGGTCCGGGGCATGTCCCCGTTCGAGGCAGGTCTCTGGACCCTGCCGGCGGCCGTGGCGACGATGCTCGTGTCGCCGCTGTCCGGCCGACTCGTCGGGTCGATCGGCACCCGGGTCCCGCTGGTCCTCGCCGGGATCGGCGTCGCGGGAGCCGGCGCGATCCTCACGATCATCGACGCCCGCACGCCGATGTGGGTCCTCGTCGTCGCCTTCGTCCTGTTCGGCTTCGGGTTCGGGATGGTGAACGCCCCCATCACCAACACGGCCGTCTCCGGGATGCCCCGCGCACAGTCCGGGTCCGCGGCCGCCGTCGCGTCGACGAGTCGGCAGACCGGGGTGTCGCTCGGGGTCGCACTCGCCGGCACCGTCACCGGAGCGAGTGCGGTCGCCACCGTCGGCGCCGGGTTCGCCGTGGCCACGCACGCGATGTGGTGGATCGTCGTCGGCATCGGCGTGGGGATCGTGGCCGTCGGCTTCGTGTCGACCTCGGCGGCGGCGAAGCGCTCGGTCGACGGCATCGCGTACCTGCTCGACGCCTGACCGTACGGCGCCACGCGCCACGCGCCACGCGCCTGGCTCCACACTCCGACACGCCCGGGATAACGTCCTCGACACGGTCTTGTCACGATCGCGGGTCGTTCGGACACCTCTGGAGTGAAGGGGGTGGGATGTGGACGTGACGACGGGCACCGACACGGACGAGGCGATCGTCCGTGCGATGGCACGGGGCGACAAGAACGCGCTCGCCCGGGCGTTCGACCGGTACGCCGCGACCCTCACCCGCTACGCCTGGGCCCTCGTCGACGACCGGCAGGACGTCGAGGAGGTCGTGCAGGACGCCTTCCTGACGCTCTGGCAGCGCGCCGAGACCCTCGAGCTGCCGGCCGACACGATGTTGCCGTGGCTGCTGGTCGTCTGCCGGAACCACGCGTTCAACACCGGCCGGAAGCAGGCCCGGCGCCGCGCCGACGAGCTCCCCGAGCAGCTCGCCGCACCTGAGGACCACGCCGAGGCCCGCGAGCGCCTGCGCTGGGTCCGCGACGAGATCGCCGCACTCCCGGACACCGACCGACGCATCTGCGAGCTCTGCCTCCTCGAGGGGCACTCCTACGCCGAGGCCGCCGAGATGCTGGGCCTCAGCGTCGGTGCGGTCACCCAGCGGGTCTCCCGCAACCGACGCCGACTCAAGAAGGTGGTGATGCACGATGAACACTGAGCCCCCCGAGGGAGACGACCTGCAGCGCATGCTCGTCTCGATGAAGCAGCACGTCCTCGAACGCGCCACCCCGCGTCCGAAGCGGCGTCGGTTCCGTCCGGGCATCGCGCTCGGTGTCATCGGGCTGCTGGCGATCGGGACCGCGACCGGTGCCGTGGCCCTGTCGCTGTCGCAGCAGGAGACGCCCGTCGCCGCACCGACCACCACGCAGCAGCCGGAGCCGTCGCCCTCCGCGACGACCCCGTCCTCGGCGCCGATCACCGAGCGCCCGACGCCGCGGCCGACCCCGACCCCGACCCCGACGGCGCAAGCCGCCTCGAACGTGCTCATCCCGGGCGATTGCTACCAGCTGGTGCCGGACGCCGACTACGACCGGTTCTTCGGTGCCGCGGCCCACACCTCGACGGTCTTGGGCGCGGGCGAACCCCGAGAACCCGACGGCAACGACCGCATCAGGGGCCACCTCGACGACCCGCACGAGTGGTTGTTCTGCACCTGGCAGAACTTCGGGGTCGAGGCGAACATCACGATCCGGGTCAGCCACACGGCGGACATCGGCCCGGACACCCCCGAGCAGTACGCGGAGCAGTCGGGCTCCTGTGCGGACCGCTTCGGCGGCCGGATGTGCCAGTTCACGACGTCGGCGGAGCGCGTCCTGCCGCTCACGGTGACGACGCTGCAGCGCGACGGCGTGACGATCCAGATCGACCAGACCGACTTCCCGACGGACGGGCTCCTGCCCGCGATCGTCGGGGAGATCTGGGGGGACTGACGGCCTGGAGGCGCGTGGCGGGGACGACCCGCGCCTCCAGTCCGTCGGTGGGGAACGACCAGGTCCCGGCCGCTCAGCCGGCCTGCGCTCCGACGTCGACGCGCGCCGCCACGATGTCGCGCGCCAGTGTGCGCACGGCCCGGTTGGGCTCCGGACTCGTCCGCATCGCGAGCCCGATCCGCAGCGGGTCGACCGCGTCCTCGAGCTCGAGCACGGCGCCGTCGTGGCGCACGCCGGAGTCGGGGACGACCCCGACACCGAGGCCGGCCGACGCGAACCGGATCACCGCGGGCATGTCGTTCATCTCGGCGACGATGCGGCGGCGGATCCCGAGCCGCTCCAGCGCGGCGTCGAGGATGATCCGGTTGCCGAAGCCGTGCGCGGTGTCGATGAACGGCTCGTCGGCGAGCTCGGTGAGCGACACCGAGCGGCGCCCGGCGAACCGGTGGTCGGCGCTCGTGAAGACCCGGAACGGCATCTCGCGGAGCGGCGCCACCTCGACTCCGGCCGGGACCGCCGGGAGGCCCGTGTAGGCGATGTCGAGCCGCCCGGCGACCAGGTCCTGCACGAGCCCGGTCGTCCCGGAGGGCGAGGTCATGAGCTCGACGGCGACCAGGGGGTGCCGCTGCCGGAACCGTCGGAGCACCCCGGTGAGGTCGACGATGTCCATGCTCGTGAAGATGCCGAGCCGGACGCGTCCGCGCAGGTCGGCGTCGTCGACGGTCGCCAGGTCGCGCATCCGGTCGAGGGACTCCAGCACGGCGCGGGCGTGGGGGAGCAGGTCCTCGCCGGCGGTCGTCAGGACGAGGTGTCGTCCGGTGCGGTCGAACAGCCGCACGCCGAGGCTCCGCTCGAGCGACGCGATCCCGGCGGACACGGTCGACTGCGCGGCCCAGAGCCGTTCGGCCGCGCGGGTGACGCTGCCCTCGGCGGCGACGGTGACGAACTGTTCGAGCAGACGGGTCTCCACCGCCGCAGTATCGAGCAGGTCGATGGATGACATCAAGCGCATCCGTTGGACTCGATGGGCGGTGGCGGGGCACCATCGGAGCATGCCGACCGACACCGCATCCACACCCGCCTCGAGCGGCGCCGCAACGAGCGAGCGCAGCACCGCAGCGAGCGAGCGCGTCGCCGCCCCGCGCGGCCGCCGAGCGCACACGCGTCGTCGACACGGTGTCGGCTTCTGGGCCGTGGCGTTCGCGTTCCTCGCGGTCATGGCCTTCGCGACGGTGCCCGCGCCGCTCTACGTCATCTACCAGGCACGCGACGGGTTCCCGACGTTCACGACCACCGTGGTGTTCGCCGCGTACGGCGTGGGCGTGGTGGGATCCCTGTACCTCGCGGGACACCTCAGCGACGTGCACGGACGCCGGCCCCTCATCCTCGTGTCGGTGGCGCTCGAGCTCGTCGCCGCGGTACTCTTCCTCGTCTGGAACGACGTCAGCGGGCTCATCGTCGCCCGGCTGGTGACCGGCCTCGGCGTCGGACTCCTGACGGCGACGGCCACCGCGCACCTCGGGGAACTCCGGGTCCGGGCGACGGGCTCGTCGTCGTCCGCCGGTGGCGCCGGCGTGGTCGCCGGGGCGGTGAACCTCGGTGGGCTGTCGCTCGGCGCGCTCGTCGGCGGCGCCCTCGCCGAGTTCGTCGGCCAGCCGCTGATGGTGCCGTACGTCGTGTTCGTCGTGGCACTGGTGGTCGCGTTCGCGGTGGTGCTCGCCGCCCCGGAGACCGTCGACCGCCCGGCGTCGCACGTGCCCTACCGCCCCCAGCGGCTGCAGGCACCCGAGGGGCAGGCCGGGGCGTTCTGGACCGCAGGCACCGCCGCGTTCGCCGCCCTCGCGGTGCAGGGGCTCTTCACCTCGGTCGCGCCGACGTTCCTCGCGACGACGTTCCACGTGACCGACCGGCTCGCCGCCGGGGCCACGACGTTCGGGGTGTTCGCGGCGAGTGCGGTGTCGCAGATCGTCTTCGCCCGACTGACACAGCGGACGCAGGTCCGGCTCGGGATGGTGCTGCTCGTCGCCGGGCTCGTGGTCCTGGCGGTCGCCGCGGTCGTGCTGCAGGTCGCCGGGTTCATCGGCGGCGGGGTGGTCGCCGGCGCCGGTGTCGGGCTGCTCTTCCGTGCGGCGATCGGCAGCGCGGGGGCGCTCGTCGGACCCGAACGCCGCGGAGGCCTCCTCGCCGCCACCTTCCTCATCGCCTACGCCGGGCTGACCGTGCCGGTCGTCGCGGTCGGCGCCGCGCTCCTCGTGCTGCCGACGCTGCCCGTGCTGCTCGGCTACGTCGTGTTCGTCGTGGTGCTGGCGGTCGTCGCCGGGACGCGGCTGGCCGCTCGGGCCTGAGCGGCCAGGTCCCGGGAGGCGCGACACCCGTCCGGCATACTGGGCGCGTGTCCCAGAAGCGCAACCGTTCCGTCATCACCGGGATCGCGGCCGTGCTGGCCGCGGGCCTCGTGGCCGGTGGGGTCGCGCTGACGGCGCAGCGCGGTGCCGACGACCCGGTGCTCGGCGGTACCGGGGTCAGTGTCGTCCCGAGCGCGACCGCCGGCGACGGGGCGACGAAGGACGGCACGGTGACGATCACCCGGACCGGCCCGGACCTGCCCGGCGACGATGTCCTCGACCGCTGCGACACCAGCAGCCGCGGGACGGTGGCCAGCTACGACACCGAGGCGCTCGGCGCGGTCGTGCTGCAGTGCGGCAACTCCGGCCAGGGCTACGAGCACATCCGCATCCGGCACACCCGGGACTGGGAGGACGTGCTCTCCGGTCACGGCTCCCGGGACTGGGACGACGCGATGCTCACCGCGGTGCAGTCCGCCCTCGAGGCACCCGCGACCGGGTACCCGCAGGACGCCGGCGACGGCAAGGTCTGCTACGCCGCTCCGGTGCGGTTCGACGACGGGAGCCGACCCGCGGCCGAGCCCTTCGTCCGCGTGATCGTCTCGTCCACCACGGACCGGGTGATCACGGCGTTCCCCACGAGCGACGGCGGCTGCTGACCTCGCCCCGGGGATCGGCCGGGGCGAGGGAGCGTCGGCCGTCGAGTCGCTGCGACATCGTCGTTGTCGTACGACGTCGGCGACGTCGTCGGTTGCGTCCGCGGGTGGTTGCACGCGCGGGGTAGCGACAGGCTCGTCGTCGTACGACGTCGGCGATGTCGTCGGTTGTGTCCGCGGGTGGTTGCACGCGCGGGGTGGCGACAGCGTCGTTGTCGTACGACGTCGACATCGTCGCACCGAGTCCGCCGCCGCACCACGCGCCGCACCACGCGCGCACCACGCACGCCGCACCACGCGTGCACCGCGCCTCGCTACGCGTGCACCTCGTGCTCGTGCCGGCGGTGCGATGCGGGCTCGAGCTGGAACGTCGAGTGCTCCACCGGGACGTCGAAGTGCTCCGCGACGCACTGCTGCAGCTCGTCGAGGATCCGCGGGGCGTGCGCGGTCGAGAAGCACTCGTCGTCGACCACCACGTGCGCCGTCAGGTTCGGCACCCCGGTCGCCACGAGCGTCGCGTGCAGGTCGTGCACGGCGATGACGTGCTCGAGCTCGAGGATGTGACCCCGCACGTCGTCGAGGTCGAGCCCCGGCGGCGTCGACTCGAGCAGCACGTTCGCGGTCTCGCGCAGGAGCCGGACGGCCCGCGGCAGGATGAGCAGCCCGATGAGGATCGCGGCGACCGAGTCGGCACGCTCCCACCCGGTCAGCATGAGGACGATCGCGGCGGCGATGACCGCGACGGAGCCGAGGGTGTCGTTGAGGACCTCGAGCCGGGCGGCGCGCGAGGTGAACCCCTCGCCGGAGGCCCGCAGCAGCACCGCGTAGGCCACGAGGTTGCCCACGAGCCCGATGATGCCGAAGACCAGCAGCGGCCCGGAGTGGATGTCGGCCGGGACGAACAACCGCTGGATCGCCGAGATGATCACGTAGACGCCCACGGCGAGCAGGATCGCGGCCTGCGCCGTGGCACCCAGGACCTCGGCACGCTGGAAGCCCCAGGTGCGCTGCGCCGTCGGACTGCGCCGGGCGAGCCGGGTGGCGACGAGCCCGATGCCGAGCCCTCCGGTGTCGACGACCATGTGCCCGGCGTCGACGAGCAGCGCGAGGGACCCGGTCACCACGGCACCGACCACCTCGGCCAGCAGGATCGTCGCCGAGATGCAGAACGCGATGAGCAGTGCGCGCTCGGACGCGTGCCCGTGCGAGTGCCCCGCTCCGTGGTCGTGTCCCATGCGCACCATCGTAGGGATCCGCACCGACGCCGTGCCAGGATCGGGACGTGTCCCGGTCGCCGTACGAGCTGTCCACCCCGCCCGAGGTGCTGGCCCGGCTGCACCCGCGGCTGTCGACGTACTTCGGCGCGATCCCGCCCGGACACGTCGGCCGTGGCGAGGGCGTCTTCGACGTCGTCGGCACGCCGCGCCGCTGGCTCTGGCCGCTGCTCGCCTGGTTCGCCCGCGACGCCGTCATGTTCCCGGTCTGGGAGCGGGACGTCCCCTTCACGGTGGAGAACCGTCCGGCGCACGTCCGTCGTGGACGAGGAGGCCGCGAGGCGCGCCCCGCGGTCCGCGCGCACCGCACCTTCCGGTTCCGCTCCGGCAGCCGCACGATGGTCGACGCCATCACCGCCGAACCGGACGGCCTGGTCGACCACCTCGGTCGCCACGGGCGCGTCAGCGCCCGGCTCCGGGCGGAGGTCGACGCGCACGGGCCGGACGCGGGCGCCCTGCGCCTCGTCTCCACACGCGTGACGTTCCGTGCGCTGGGACGCGAGGTGCGCCTCCCGGCCCTCATCGCACCGCGTGTGACGCTGAAGGAACGATTCGATGACGTAGCCGACCGGCAGCGCGTGTCCCTGGTGCTCTCGGCCCCGCTGGTCGGCACGCTGTACCGGTACGAGGGGGCGTTCCGGTACGAGATCGCGCCGGACAGGGAACGGGGATGAGATGAGCGACCAGAAGGGCCGCGCCGTGATCGCGGGGGCGAGCGGTTTCGTCGGGCAGCACCTGCAGGACGCCTTCCGCGACGAGGGCTACGAGGTCGTCACGATCGGCCGCACCGGCGACGCCGTGTGGGGCAACACCATGCGGATCCGGGAGCTCGTGGACGGCGCCGCCCTCGTCGTGAACATGGCGGGCAAGAGCGTGAACTGCCGCTACGGCAGGCGCAACCGGGCGGAGATCATCCGCTCCCGGGTCGACACGACCCTCGAACTGGCCGAGGCGATCCGCACGAGCGAGCACCCGCCGCCGCTGTGGGTGAACGCCTCGACCGCGACGATCTACCGGCACGCCGACGACCGCCCCCAGGACGAGGTGACGGGCGAGCTCGGCGAGGGGTTCTCGGTCTCGGTGGCGACGGCGTGGGAGGACGCCCTCTTCGCGGTCGACCTGCCCGGTACCCGCCGTGTCGCGCTCCGGATGGCGATCGTCTTCGGCGACGGCAGCGCCCTCGTGCCGCTCATCCGGCTGGCGCAGGCGGGACTCGGCGGACCGCAGTACGACGGACCGTGGTTCCCGACGCGTGCACGACTCCGTGCGGGGACCTACCACCACGACCGGCGCACCCGCGGCCGGCAGCGGTTCAGCTGGGTGCACATCGCGGACGTCCTCGGCGCGGTCCGGTTCGTCCGCGACCACGAGGACATCGACGGAGCGGTCAACGTCTCGAGCCCGAACCCGTCCGACAACCGCACGGTGATGGCGACCATCCGCGACGCGGTCGGGCGTCGGTTCGGCATCCCGACGTGGCGGTGGATGCTCGAACTCGGGTCGTTCGCGATCCGCACCGAGACCGAGCTCGTGCTGAAGAGCCGGTGGGTGGTGCCGACCCGGCTGGTGGAGGCCGGGTACGAGTTCCGCTACCCGCACCTGCGCGGGGCGCTCGCCGGGATCATCGCCGAGCGTCGCCAGCACCGGGGCTGAGCGTCGGCACCGGCAGGTCGCTGGGGTCGCTCGAACTGCTGCCCAGGAGGCCGGTGGGTGGCACGTCGTGCGACCTCGGCGGAATGTCCGCGGCGTGTGGTGCGACCTCGACGGGTCGCGGTGCCGGGTGGGACCGCGCGGGCCGGGACGACCACAGCACCGCGGCCACGACCACGACCCCGGCCGCCACCTCGACCCCGTCCGGCACCTCGCCGAACGCCACCCACGACGCGAACACCCCCACGACCGGCACGAGCATCGAGAACGGTGCGACCGTGCTCGACGGGTAGGTCGCCATGAGCCGCGACCAGATGCCGTACCCCACGAGGGTCGCCACCAGCACGATGTAGAGCACGCCGAGGTCCGCCGGCAGAGCCTCGGCCGTGAACGCCGTCCCGAGCGCCTGCCCGATGCGCGACGGTCCCTCGACGACGAACGACAGCACGGCCATCGGGACCGGCGGCACGATCGACCACCACAGGGTCAGGTGCAGGGGGTTCGCGGCGCCGGCACGCCGGGTCGCCACGTTGCCGATCGCCCAGCCGAGGGCTCCGCACAGCGCGAGCACGACGGGCAGCAGGGCCGCAGCCTGCGCCCGGTGCACGGCGATCGCGGCGAGGGCGGCCACCGCGATCGTGACCCCGACCACCTGCCGCCCGGTCAGCCGTTCGCGCAGGAAGACCCCGGCGAGCACCACCGTGAACGGCGCCGACGCCTGCAGCACGAGCGACGCCAGCCCGGACGGCACCCCCGCGGCCATGCCGAGGTACAGGAACGCGAACTGCAGGACGCCTAGCCCCGTGCCCACGAGCAGCAGCCGTCCGAACGGGATCCGCGGGCGCGGCACGAGCAGCACGGTCGGGACCGCGAGCAGCGTGAACCGGATCGCCGCGAGCAGGAAGGGAGGGAAGTGCTCGAGTGCCAGGGCCGTCGCGGGGAAGTTCAGTCCCCACACCACGGCGACGACGACGGCGAGGAGACGGTCACGGGTACGCACAGGTCGATGGTGCTGCAGCGGGACCGTTCAGCACCAGCGAACAGTTCCGAAGCGACGTTGTAGTCTCCCTGCATGGTCGGCTTCGACGTGCAGCTCCTCGCCGTCCTCCGCGAGCTCGCCGAACGGGGCAGCGTCACCGCCGTCGCCCGGGCCACCCACCGCACGCCCAGTGCGGTCTCGCAGCAGCTCCAGACCCTGCAGCGACAGGTGGGCGTCCCGCTCGTGGAGCGCATCGGCCGCGGCGTCCGGCTCACCGAGCACGGCCGGGTGCTCGCCGGGTTGGCGAACGGCGTCGCGACGGCGATCGCGACGGTCGACGCGGCCTGGCAGGAGCACCTCGGCGGCGGGACCGGACGGGTCGACCTCGCGATCTTCCCGTCGGCGGCCGAACTGCTGCTCCCCGGGGTCCTGACCCGGATGCGCGCGCACCCCGGCATCACGCTGTCACTGGTCGACGTGGACGTCGGCGAGGGTGCGTTCGCCCCGCTCGCCGCCGACCACGACGTCGTCGTCGGGCACCGCTCCGACGGGGTGCGCCCGGCGGACCAGGGCGCGGTGCAGACGGTGCCGCTGCTGCGCGAACCGCTCGACGTCGCCCTGCCGGACGGGCACCGGCTCGCGGGGCGGGCACGCGTCGGGATCGACGAGGTGGTCGGCGAGACCTGGATCGGGGTGCCGGAGGGCTACCCGATCGACCGGGTCCTGCAGGCGATGGCGGCCGCGTCCGACGTCCCGCCGAGCGTGGCCTTCCGGACGATCCACCTGCCCGTCATCGAGAACCTCGTCGTCGCCGGCCACGGGATCGCGCTCGTGCCGCGGTACACCTCGGGGACGCGGGCGCCCGGTCGGTTCCACCTCGCGGAACTGGCCGACGTCCGCGCGGGGCGGCGGATCGAGGCGCTCGTCCGTCCGGACCGTGCGGTCCGCCCCGTGGTGCGGACGGTCCTGGAGGCGCTGGTCGCCGAAGCCGTGGACGTCACCACCTGAGGTGGTCACGTCCACGGCGGGGCCGAGCCGCGCCTCCAGGAGGCGTCGGTGCGGGACGCGTCAGACGTCGAGGTGGTCGACGAGCTCGTCCGCGAGACCCGTGTAGGTCGCCGGGGTCAGGTTCGTCAGGCGCGCCTTGGCGCCCGAGGAGATGTCCAGCCCGTTCACGAACGCGACGAGCTCCGCCTGCCCGATCCGCTTGCCGCGGGTGAGCTCCTTGAGCATCGCGTACGGGTCCTCGATGTTCGACTGCCCGGCGGTGACCTCGGCGCGGATGACCGTCTGGATCGCCTCGGCGAGGACCTCCCAGTTGCGGTCGAGGTCCTCGGCGAGACGGACCTCGTTCACGGCGATCTCGCCCAGGCCGCGGCGCAGGTTGTCGAGTGCGAGCAGCGAGTGCCCGAACGCGACGCCGATGTTCCGCTGCGTGGTGGAGTCGGTGAGGTCACGCTGCAGGCGGCTCGTGACGAGCGTCTCGGACAGGGTCGAGAACAGCGCCGACGAGATCTCGAGGTTCGCCTCGGCGTTCTCGAACCGGATCGGGTTGATCTTGTGCGGCATCGTCGACGACCCCGTGGCACCCGCCACCGGGATCTGCGTGAAGTACCCCATCGAGATGTAGGTCCACACGTCGGTCGCGAGGTTGTGCAGGATCCGGTTCGCGTGCCGGACCCGGTCGTACAGCTCGGCCTGCCAGTCGTGCGACTCGATCTGCGTCGTGAGCGGGTTCCAGGTGAGCCCGAGCCCCTCGACGAACTCGCGGGACAGTGCCGGCCAGTCGGCTTCCGGGTCGGCGGCGAGGTGCGCCGAGAAGGTGCCGGTCGCGCCCGAGAACTTGCCGAGGTACTCGCCGCCCTCGATCTGGGAGAGCACCCGCTCGAGGCGGTAGACGACCACGGCGAGCTCCTTGCCGAGCGTCGTCGGGGTCGCCGGCTGGCCGTGCGTGTGCGAGAGCATCGGGACGCTCTTCAGCTCGTCGGCGAGCTCGCGGAGCTTCGTGAGGACCGCCTTGAACGCCGGCAGCCACACCTGGTCGACGGTGTCCCGCACGGTGAGCGCGTAGGACAGGTTGTTGACGTCCTCGCTCGTCGCGGCGAAGTGCGTGAGTTCGGCGATCGCGTCGAGCCCGAGCTCCGACAGTCGCCGGCGGACGAAGTACTCGACCGCCTTGACGTCGTGCCGGGTCGTCGCCTCGATCTCGGCGAGCTCGGCGATCTGCTCGTGCCCGAAGCCCGACACGACCTGGCGGAGCGCGGCCTTGTCGTCGACGCTGAGCGGCGACGTGGTGAACATCGCGTGGTCGGTCAGGAAGATGAGCCACTCGACCTCGACGACGATGCGGGCGCGGTTGAGCCCGGCCTCGGAGAGGTGCTCGCCCACCGTGTGCACGATCGGGTAGTAGCGCCCGTCGAGCGGGCTGATCGGCTGCGGGGGAAGGGGGGTCATGGGGCTCCCTGACGGACTGCCGGCTCGAGTTGGCGGAAGAGCGCCCGGCAGGCCCGTTCGACGGTCGAGAGCACTCGGTCGAACTCGTGCCGGTCCGCGTAGTACGGATCCGGAACGTCGGTCTGCTGGGGCCAGGCGTCGTCGTACCGCAGCAGGAGCGTCACCTTCGCGGCGTCGTCCATGGTCGGTGCCCACGAGCGCAGGATGCGTTCGTGGGAGCGGTCGAGTGCGACCACCAGATCGAGGTCCGGGAACCGGTCCGGGTCGAACTGACGGGCGCGATGCCTGCTGCCATCGTATCCGCGCGCGGCGAGCGCCGCGATCGTGCGCTCGTCGGCCGGCTCGCCGACGTGCCAGTCGCCGGTGCCGGCGGACTCGACCTGGAACCGGTCGGCCATGCCCGCGTCCGCCGCCAGCTGGGCGAACACGATGCCGGCCATGGGGGAGCGGCAGATGTTGCCGCTGCAGACGAACGAGACCCGGAAGGGGGCGTCGGCGTCCGCGGTCATGGGGACATCATGGCGCAGCCGGCGCGCGTCCGCGATGCTGCTGCCGCCGGGAGGCGCGGTGTCGGTCCGGTCGTCGGCCCACCCCGGCGGGGTCGTCGCGCACGCGTCGTCGGCCAGCGTCACGCGCGCGGGCGGTTCAGCACCGGCCGCGCGAACAGCCCGATCAGCCAGGCGAAGACCGCGAGCACGAAGGCACCGACGATGCCCCAGCCGAACGTGTCGACGTGCAGCCCGAAGCCGAACGCGTCCGAGATCCCGGCGACGATGAGGAGCAGGACCGCGTTCACGACGAACGAGATGAGCCCGAGCGTCAGGATGTAGAGCGGGAACGCCACGATCCGGATGAGCGTGCCGATCACCGCGTTCACGAGACCGAACACGAACGCCACGAGCAGGTACGTGAGGACGGTGGCCGTGGTGCCGCCGTCGCCGAAGGGCGTGACGGAGACGCCGCTGACGATCAGCGTGGTGAGCCAGAGCGCGACGGCGTTGACGACGAGGCGGACGAGGAATCGCATGCCCCCATGATGCCCGTGCCCACCCGGGCGCGTGCCGCGAGGACGGGCCGGTAGCCTGGTCCCGTGACTGACGAGCGCGTGCACATCAGGCCCGAGATCGCCGTCCTCCCGGCGTACAAGCAGGGTCGCCAGGCCGAGGCCTCCGCCTTCAAGCTGTCGAGCAACGAGAACCCGTTCCCGCCGCTCCCCGGCGTCGTCGAGGCCGTGCAGGCGCAGACCGCGTTCAACCGCTACCCGGACGCCACCGCCCTCGCCGTGCGGGCCGAGCTCGCGCACCGCTTCGGGACGGGTGTCGACGAGGTCCACGTCGCCCCCGGCAGCGTCGCGATCCTGCACGAGCTCGCCAAGGCCACCGCGGGCCCCGGCGACGAGGTCGTCTACGCGTGGCGCTCCTTCGAGGCCTACCCGGGCGTCGTGACGGTCGCCGGCGCCACGAGCGTGCAGGTGCCGAACCGTCCGGACGGCGGCCACGACCTCGACGCGATGGCGGCGGCGGTCACCGAACGCACCCGGATGCTGATCGTCTGCACGCCGAACAACCCGACCGGCCCGGTCGTCACCGCGGCGGAGTTCGAGGCGTTCATGGCGTCGGTGCCGCCGACCCTGCTCGTCGTGCTCGACGAGGCCTACGCCGAGTTCGTCACCGATCCGGACGCGGTGCGGGGACCGGCGCTCCTCGAGCGGTACCCGAACCTCGTCGTCCTCCGCACCTTCTCGAAGGCGTACGGACTGGCCGGACTCCGTGTCGGGTACGCCCTCGGCCCGGCGTACGTACTCGACGCCGTACGCGCCTGCGCGATCCCGTTGTCGGTCACCGCGCAGGGGCAGGCCGCCGCCCTCGCGAGCCTCGAGCGGGAGTCCGAGCTGCTCGAACGCGTGTCCGAGATCGCCGCCCTGCGCGACCGCGTCGTGACGTCCCTCCGCGAGCAGGGCTGGGACGTCCCCGACGCCCAGGGCAACTTCGTGTGGCTGCCGACCGGGGCGCACACCCAGCACGCGGCGGAGCGCTTCGAACAGGCCGGGATCATCGTCCGGGCGTTCGCGTCGGAGGGCATCCGCATCTCGATCGGGGAGCACGAGGCTGTGGGAACGCTCCTCGAAACCGCCCGGTCGCTTGTGGGGGACCTCCAGGCGACCGAGTAGTCGCTGCCGCTACGCTGGCCCGCATGTCATTCCGCGCCGCGGCCCCCGCGACGACCACCGTCCGGCTCCTCGACCCCGAGGGCCGGTTCGTGGAGACCGACGAGAACGCCGAGTTCGCCGCCGCCGCGCGGGCGATCCCGGACGAGACCCTGCTGGCGATGCACCGCCGCATGGTCCTCACCCGTCGGTTCGACCACGCCGGCCACAACCTCCAGCGCACCGGGCAGCTCGGCCTCTGGGTGCCGAGCCACGGGCAGGAAGCCGCGCAGACCGGCTCCGCCTTCGCCCTCCGTGCGCAGGACCACGTGTTCCCGTCGTACCGCGAGCACGCCGTCACGATGCACCGCGGCGTCGAGCCGATGGAGATCATCGCGATGTACCGCGGGCAGACCCACGGCGGGTGGGACCCGGACGAGCGGGGCAACACCCACATCTCGACCCTGGTGATCGGCTCGCAGACGCTGCACGCCACCGGGTACGCGCTCGGCCAGAAGCTCGACGGCGACGTCGGCACGGGCGACCCCGACCGCGACGCCTGCTCGATCGTCTACTTCGGCGACGGCGCGACGAGCCAGGGCGACGTGAACGAGGCGTTCGTCTTCTCGGCGTCGACCGGGGCACCGGTCGTCTTCTTCCTGCAGAACAACCACTGGGCCATCTCGGTGCCCGTGTCCGTGCAGTCGCCGACCCCGCTCGTCGACCGCCCGCGCGGCTTCGGGATCCCGAGCGTCCTGATCGACGGCAACGACGTCCTCGCGGCGTACACGGCCTCGGTCGTCGCCACCGACCACGCCCGCAGCGGCCAGGGCCCGGCCTTCATCGAGGCCGAGACCTACCGCATCGGCGCGCACACGAGTTCCGACGACCCGAGCCGCTACCGCGAGGACGACGAGCTCCAGGACTGGGTCCGACGTGACCCGATCGCCCGCTCCGAGGCGTACCTGCGGTCCAAGGGCGTCACCGACGCGCAGCTGGCCGAGTTCGACGCCGAGGGCGAGGACATCGCCGCCGACGTCCGCCGCCGCACCGTCGCGCTGACGCCGCCGTCCGTCGACGTCATGTTCGACAACGTCTACCGCGAGCCGCACCCGCTGATCGCCGAGCAGAAGGCCTGGCTCGAACAGTACGAGGCCGGCTTCGAAGGGGGCGCCCACGCATGAGCACCACCGAGCAGCTCTTCGACTACACCCTGCGCTCCCACCCGGGCGCCGGCGAGGTCCCGAGCGACCCCACCCCGACCCTGACGATGGCCAAGGCGCTCAACGCCGGACTGGCCGCCGCGATGCAGGCGGACGACAAGGTCCTGCTGATGGGCGAGGACATCGGCGCCCTCGGCGGCGTGTTCCGCATCACCGAGGGCCTGCAGCAGCGGTTCGGCGCGGAGCGCGTCCGGGACACCCCGCTCGCCGAGTCCGGCATCATCGGCACCGCGATCGGTCTCGCCCTGCGCGGCTACCGCCCGGTCGTCGAGATCCAGTTCGACGGCTTCGTCTGGCCGGGCTTCGACCAGATCACGTCGCAGCTGGCGAAGATGGCGAACCGGCTGCCGGCGCACATGTCGCTGCCCGTCGTGATCCGCATCCCCTACGGCGGCCACATCGGCGCCGTGGAGCACCACCAGGAGTCCCCGGAGGCGTACTTCGCGCACACCCCGGGCCTGCGGGTCGTGAGCCCGAGCACCCCGAACGACGCCTACTGGATGATCCAGGAGGCCATCGCGTCGAAGGACCCGGTGGTCTTCCTCGAGCCGAAGTCGCGCTACTGGCCCAAGGGGCAGGTCGACCTCGTCGACGGCCACGTGCCGATGCACACCTCCCGCGTGGCCCGCACCGGCACCGAGGTCACCCTCGTCGGCCACGGCGCCATGGTCGCCACGCTCATGCAGGCGGCCGAGATCGCCGAGTCCGAGGGCACGAGCTGCGAGGTCATCGACCTCCGTTCGATCTCGCCGATCGACTGGGAGCCGCTCCTGGCCTCGGTCCGGAAGACCGGCCGGCTCGTCATCGCACAAGAGGCGTCCGGCTTCGTGAGCGTCGGCAGCGAGATCGCCGCGACGGTCGCCGAGCGGGCCTTCTACACGATGCAGGCGCCGCCGCTCCGGGTCTCCGGGTTCGACGTGCCGTTCCCGGTGTCGAAGCTGGAGCACCTGCACCTGCCGGACGCGGACCGCGTCCTCGAGGCCGTCGACCGCGCCCTCGCCTACTGACATCCCGACCGAGTTCGACCAGACCGCCGAAGGAGCCGTAGTGGCCGCCGCCGAATTCCCCCTGCCCGACGTGGGCGAAGGCCTCACCGAGGCCGAGATCGTGCAGTGGCGCGTCGCGATCGGGGACGAGATCGCCGTCGACCAGGTGCTCGTCGAGATCGAGACGGCCAAGTCGCTCGTCGAGCTCCCGTCGCCGTTCTCCGGCACCGTGACGGGGCTCCTCGTCTCCGAGGGCGACACCGTCGAGGTCGGCAAGCCGATCATCCGGGTCGAGTCCGACGCGTCGGTCGCGTCCGGGGCGCCGGTGACGGCTCCGTCCGCTCCGGTGGCACAGCCGGGAGGCACGGCACCGGTCGCGGACAGCGTCCCGACCTCGCCGGTGGTCCCCGCCACCCCGCCGGCAGCGCCCGCCCCGGCAGCGCCCGCCTCGGCGGCTCCCGCGCCGGCGGCGCCCGCCCCGGCGGCGCCGGCCCCGGTGGCTCCCGTCGCGCAGACCCCGCCCGCTCCCGCGGCGACCCCGGCACCGGCTGCAACGCCGGCTCCCGCCGTCGCCGCTCCCGCCACGCCCGCGCAGCCCGTCGCCGAGGGCGCCTCGGTCGTCGGGACCGACGAGTCCTCCGGCGCCGTCCTCGTCGGCTACGGCTCGGCGACCTCGTCGCCGTCCCGTCGCAAGCCGGGCGCCCGCCGGGCCGCAGCGCTCGCGGCCGAGGCGAGCCGCGCCTCCAGTGCCGACGCCGCCGCGGCCGCCGAGGCTGCCACCGACCCGGGCGAGCAGTCCACCGCCGAGGCGATCACCGCCCTCGGCTCCGCCCCGCGCAAGCAGAGCACCGCGACGAACGTCCTCGCGAAGCCCCCGATCCGGAAGCTGGCGAAGGACCTCGGCGTCGAGCTGAGCGAGATCGTCGCGACCGGGCTCGCCGGCGAGGTCACGCGCGACGACGTCATCCGGCACGCGAAGCAGGCCAGCGTCTTCCGCAACATCGAGACGCCCGAGTGGGGCGAGGTGCGCAGCGAGACGATCCCGGTCAAGGGCGTCCGCAAGGCCATCGCCACCGCGATGACCACGTCGGCGTTCACCGCGCCGCACGTGTCCCTGTTCGTCGACGTCGACGCGACCCACACGATGGAGTTCGTCAAGCGGCTCAAGGCGTCGCCGACGTTCGCGGGCGTCAAGGTGTCGCCGCTCCTCATCGTCGCGAAGGCCGTGATCTGGGCCGTCCGCCGCAACCGCTCGGTGAACTCCACCTGGACCGACCGCGAGATCATCGTCCACCACTTCGTGAACCTCGGCATCGCCGCGGCGACCCCGCGCGGGCTCATCGTGCCGAACATCAAGGACGCGCAGGACATGTCCCTGCTCGAGCTCGCCCAGGCCCTCGAGCAGCTCACCCTGACCGCCCGCGACGGCAAGACCACCCCGGCGCAGATGGCCAACGGCACGGTGTCGATCACGAACATCGGCGTGTTCGGCATGGACACCGGCACCCCGATCCTCAACCCGGGCGAGGTCGCGATCGTCGCCATGGGCACGATCAAGCCGAAGCCGTGGGTCGTCGACGGCGAGGTCCGCTCGCGCATGGTGACGACCATCGGCGCCTCGTTCGACCACCGGGTCGTCGACGGTGACGTGGCGTCGCGCTTCGTGCACGACGTGGCCTCGGTGCTCGAGGAGCCGGCGCTCCTGCTCGACTGAGCGGCTTCGTGAGCAGGAACGGTCGAGTGTCGCCGAGCTGCTCGACCGTTCCTGCTCACCATCTGCGGGCTTCCGCAAACGTCGCGTGGTGTTCACACGGATGTCGGTGGGCGGGGCGATGATCGACCCATGGTCCACCAGCTCCTGATGCCCCCGCAGGAGATCCGAACGGATCGCCTCCTGCTCACCCCGCTGTCGCCGGCGGACATCGACGACGTGCACGCGCTCTTCTCCGACGCGCGCACGTGGACGCACCTGCCCACCGGTCGGCACACGGCACGGGCGACGACCATCGACCTCGTCCAGCGCAAGATCGGCGGCCGGGCACGCCACGGGCTCGGCTCGTGGGCGGTCCGGTCCTCGGCCGACCACGCGTTCCTCGGGGTCGGCGGCGTGGACATGACGGCGGCCGGCGTCTGGAACCTCGGCTACCGCCTGACGCCGTCGGCGTGGGGCAACGGCTACGCGACCGAGGTCGCGCTCGCGGCCGTCGCCGCCGCGCGGGACGTGGGTGCCGACGTCCCCGTGACCGGGCGGGTCCTGACGAACAACCCGGCCTCGGCCGCGGTGCTCGGGCGCGCCGGCCTGTCCCTGGTGTGGCAGGGGTCGACCTCCGCACCGACTCCCGGCGGGGTCGAGCGACAGGTCTGGGCCGACCGGGCGTTGTCACGGACGCAGCGGGCCTGGCTCGTCGCCAACGCCTGAGCCGGGTCCCTCCACCGGGGTCGACGCCCCCGACGCGGGGACGAGCGCGCGGGCGACCCCGCACAGCACCAGCAGGACGACGGCGACCGGGGTGGCTCCGACCGGACCCACGGCCATGAGCACGACCGCGGCGAGGGCGACGACGGGCAGGGTGACGGCGCCGGTCACCGCAGGGCTCCGAACAGGGCGTCGGCCTCGTGCGGCAGCTCCGTGCGCAGGGACCACTGCACGGTGTTCCAGTCGTGGCCGCTCTTCGGCGCGGACGCGACGACGGTGTCCGCGCCCGCCGCCCGTGCCGCACGGCCGAGCTTCCGCGCGTTCTCGCTGAACTGGCGGTCGGCCGAGCCCGCGGTGAGCCACAGGGCGTGCCCGCCGAGGCCGTTCTCCCGCATCTGCGCGATCGGGGCGGCCGCCCGCCACGCGGCGACGGACCCGCCGAAGGCCTGGTCGGCGCTGTGCTGGGGGTTCTGGTCGATCGGTTGCAGCTCGCTGGAGATCGCCAGCGCCGCGCCGAACGACGCCGGGTCCGCGGTGACGAACTGCATCGCGCACGTCGCCCCCTGCGAGAAGCCGACGAGCCCCCACGCTCGTCGGTCGGGCGTGACGGGGAGGTGGGCCGCGAGCCACGCGGGCACGTCCCGGGTGACGTAGGACGCCGACTTCCCGAGCCGCGAGTCGACGCACATCGGGTTGCGACCCGGTGCCGACAGCTGGTCGACGGACACGACGATCGGCGCCCGCCCGTGGTGCGCGGCGGCGTACGCGTCGAGCACCGTGCCCATCTGCCCGGCGGTGAACATGTCGCTCGGGGCTCCCGGCTGCCCGGCGAACGCCAGGACCACGGGCAGGCGCGCCGGGTCGCGGACGAGGGCGGCCGGCGGCAGGTAGACGACGGCGGGCCGTGCCGGGAAGCCCGAGCGCGTCCCCGGGATGTCGACCGTCCGGATCACGCCCGCCGCAGGCATCGTGGCCGCCGGGGTGGCGTCGAGGTCGAGCGCGGGGTACGGGTCGCTCTGCACCACGGTGCCGAGGGTCGGGTACTTGGCGAACTCGACGTTCACGCCGAGCGCCGGGACGAGGAGCGCGGCCGGTACCAGGACGGCGGCCAGCACCCGTCGCCCGCGACCGCCCTGCACGATCCCGGTGACCGCCAGCGCGAGGGCCGCCGTGGCCACCGCGACCCACATGCGCGTGACGCCGCTCAGGGCGACGCCGAACAGGTCGACCACGTCGCTGACGACCCAGCAGACGACCAGCACCGCGACCGCCGCGACCGCCGCGACGACCGCGCGCACCCGCACCTCCCGCCACGCGGGGCCGGAGCGCATCCGCCGGAGCCCGGGGAGCAGGACGACGAGTGCGAGCACGGCGAAGGCGGTGTCGATCGGGACGAGCTTCGACGGTGCCTGCAGCTGTGTCGCGAGCAGCCAGGCGGTCGGACTCACGACCGGGCCGCCGCGCGGGCGTCCGCCGCCTGGAGCCGGTGCGCCTGCCGGAGCGCCCACAGGTGCTTCGGGCGGAGCCCCGGCACGTACGCCGCGGCCAGGGCGCGGGTCACCCGCGGGACGTGCAGCGGCGTGGGGACGACGAGCCAGAGCGGTTCGTGCCGGGCGCCGAACTTCTCCTTGAAGCGCTGCAGTGAGCGGAAGCCGTACACCGGTTCGAGCGCCCGGGCGAGCATCGCCGACCCGCGCACCACGAGCGGACCCGCCCCGGCGTGCGCGGCGAGCGGCGTGCCGGACAGGCTGATCGTGGTGAGGCCGGCCTCGCGGGCGCGGAGGGCGGTCCGGGCGATGAGGAACTCCATCACGCCGGGCATCCCGTCGTCGCCACGGCGCATGACGTCGAGCGTGTACCCGGTCAGCGCCCCGCGTTGGTGGACGGGCAGCCAGCTGGTCACCGCGGTGACGTGACCGTCCGCGGTGACGGCGAGCAGGAGCCGGACATCCGGGTCGTCCAGCTCCCGGAACCCGCCGAGCGTGAAGCCCATCTCGGGCAGCCGACGGTCGGCGGCCCACCGCGTGCAGATGGCCTCGACCTCGGCACGCTGGTCGGCCCCGAGCGCGTCGAGGGTCGTCCACTCGTCGCGGACGCCTTCGCGGTCGGCCCGGTTCGAGGCGGTGCGCAGGTCCTGCCGCTTCTTGCCTCGGAGGTCGAAGGTCGTCACGTCGAGCACGCACTCGACACCGACCGGCAGCGCGGTCCAGCCCTCGGCGCCGAGGATCGCGCGGACCGGCTCGTGCACGCTCGTGAACGCGGGGACCCAGCCCTGGCGCTCGCAGAAGGCCGTGAAGCCGGCGAGCACCTCGGCGCGGTCAGCGGTGGCGCACGCCGGGTCCGACACGGCGAGGGCGACCTCGCCGCGCACCCGGTAGGCCACGGCACCGAGCCCGCCCGGGTGGGTCCAGGTCGCGTTCCCGCGCCAGGTGCCCATGTGCCCGAGGGTGCCGGCGTCGCCGTCGCGGAGCATCGAGACGAGGTCGTCACGCCCGGCACCGGCGGCCCGGAACCGTGCCCGGACGAGTCGCGGTCGGAGGACGACGACGGCCAGCAGCACGGCGGCCGGGACGATCCACGCCCCGAGCAGGGTCACCTGCCACTCGACCGCGTCCAGACCGAGTCCCTGCCACTGCACGGCGTCGTCCTGGACCGGCTCGATGAGGAAGACGTCGGCGAGCACGACGGTGAGCGTCAGCAGCACGGCGATCGCCAGCGCGACACCGACCCGCCGCCCGCGGTGGACGAGCCAGGCGGCGAGGAGCAGCAGGACGCCGACGACGACCACGGAGCCGTTCGGCATCGCGTCGGCGAACGGGGAGAGCACGCCGTCCGGGTCGGGCACGACGGGCGTCACGAGGGTCCCGGCACCGAGCGCGATGAGGGCGCTCACCACGACGGTCCGGGCGGTGACGGCGGTGCTGCGGTGCGCGGGCTCGGAGGCGCGGCGGACGATCCAGGCACCGGCGGCGGTCCCGAGCAGGGTCGCGAGGGCACGGGCCAGGTCCGACCCGTGGCCGGCGAAGAGCACGAGGGTCAGGACGACGGTCCACAGGGCGGCACGGACGCGCCAGCGGCGCTGCGGGGGCATCGTCGCCGAGGCGGCACCGAGCAGTGCGGTGGCCACGATCGACGGCGCGAAGAGCGGTTGCCCGACGGCGAACTCGGCGTGCGCCTCGCCCAGCGCCGACCCGATGGTGACGGTGAGGAGCGTCGCGAGGACACCGACGAGCGGCGCTCCGATCCCGACGACCAGGGTCCGGAGCGACCCGAGGGACCGCTCGGCGAGGACCGTCGTCAGGACCACGGCCACGAGGGCGAGGCACGCGACGGGCGGGTGGTGCGGGAAGTCCGGCTCGGAGTGTGCCATCCGGGCGGTCACGACGAGCACGGCCGCGGCCACCGTCACGACGACGGAGACCGGGAACCGACGGAGACGTCCGATGAGTGCTGTTGGTGCCACGGTCCCATCACAGCGGACCGCGCGCTCCGGGACATCGCTCCACGGCGTGAACCCCGATGGCCGATCGGCCATCGCCGCGTCGCTCCGGGGGACGACCGTCAGACGACGGGCGCGGACGGCACGTGCTCGACCGGCAGCCGCAGGTGCAGTGCGAACCCGTCGTCCGGCTGCGGACCCGACTCCATGCTCCCGCCGAGGAGCGACGCCCGTTCGCCGAGCCCGATCAGCCCGAGGCCGGAACCCGGCAGCTCGAGCCGTTCCGAACGCGCGGGGCCGTTCACCACGTCGACGAGGACGTGCTCACCGTGGATCCGGCCGCTGACCCGGACGGTCGCGTCGGGGGCGTGCTTGCGGACGTTCGTCAGCCCCTCCTGCACGAACCGGTAGACGGCCCGCTGGAGCGGCTGCGCGAGGGTGTCCGGCAGGTCGACGGTGGTGCTGGTCTCGAGGCCGCTCTCGGCCACCAGCCGGGGCAGGTCGGCGAGGACCGGCTGCGGCGCGATCTCGCGGTCGGTACCGCCGGACGCCCGCAGCACCTGCACCATCTCGCGGAGCTCCTGCAGGGTGACGACGCACAGCTGCCGGATCGTCCGCGCGAACCCGCGCTCGGCCTCGTCGCGGCCGGCCATCTGCATCGCACCGGCCTGCACCGCGATGAGGGTGACCTGGTGCGAGACGACATCGTGCATCTCGCGGGCGAGCAGGGCCCGTTCGCGGGAGAGCGCCACGGCCGCGGCCTGTCGGCGTTCGTCCTCGCGGGCCCGGCGGGACTCGACGAGCTGCTCGGTCAGGCGGGCACGGGTCTGCACGAGCAGGCCGACGGCGAGCGGACCGAGGGCGAAGATGAGTGCGTAGACCACCGAGACGACGATCTCGTCGAGGGTCTGCGGCGGCCCGACGAACCCGCTGAACCCGACGAACTGCACCAGGGCGGCGAGGAGCATCAGCCACCGGCGGCTCGTGCGCTCCCCGAGGGTGAACAGCGCCACGCTGGCGGCCACCACCGCGGACCCGACGAACAGTCCGGGCATGGTCAGGGCGAACGCGAGCACGGGGAAGCGTCGGCGGAGCAGCAGCGCCGCCGCGGCGACGAGCGACAACCACGTCTCGAGGGTGGTGGCACCGGAGATGTCGAGCACCGCGTCGGCGACCGCGGCGGCGACGAAGAGGGCGTCGAGCACCCACCACGGTGCGGGGTGGGTGCGCGCCAGACGCAGGCCGGCGTCGACGAGCCGGTCGAGCCTCCCGTCCGTCGCCGCGAGCACCTGCCGGACCCGCCCGGGCCGCTCTCCGTCAGCCATCCAGGAGCCCCGCCTCGGCCGCGCGCAGCGCGAGCTGCACCCGCGTCGGGACGCCGAACGCGGCGAGGAGCGACCGGATGTCCTCCTTGACGGTGCCGGTGCTCACCCCGAGCCGACGGCCGATGTCCGGGTTGCTGACGCCGTCGGCGACGAGCCGGAGGACGGCGTGCTCCCGGTCGCTGACGGCCGGCGCCGGGGCGCTCGGACGTGCCGCGAACAGCTTGGTCCGGTCGACACCCGGGGCCAGCACGACCCCGCCGCGGGCGAGGACGCGGACGTACTCGGCGAGCCCCTCGGGGTCGGTGTCCTTCAGCAGGAACCCGGCGGCACCGAGCTCCATCGCCTGCCCGACGTACTCGTCGGTGTCGAAGGTGGTGAGCATCGCGACGGCGGGCGGCTCGGGGAACGCCCGGAGCTCCCGGAGGACCTCGAGCCCGTTCACGCGCGGCATCCGCACGTCGAGCAGGACGACGTCCGGCGCGTGGTCGCGGATGGTCCGCACGGCGTCGACGTCCCCGGTCGTGGCGACGACGTCGATGTCCGGTGCGGCGCCGAGGATGAGCTCGAAGCCGTAGCGGACGAGCGTCTCGTCGTCGACGATCACCACGGTTGTCACGCGCGTCATCTTGTCATGCACGTTGGCGTTCCGAGGGGGACTCGCTACTGTGGCAGCAACTGGTCATGTCCGCGCATGACCACCCGCACGACCAGCGACGGAGCACGAGGACCGCATGACGAGCCGGATCACCGAGGGTGCCGAACCGAAGCACCAGCAGCTGCGGCGGATCCTCCTCGACCTCGCCACGGTCCGCCTCGCACCCGGTGCGGCGATCCCGTCGGAACGCCAGCTCATCGCCGAGTACGGGGTGTCCCGGATCACCGTTCGCGAGGCCCTCGGGCAGCTCGTGAACGAGGGCTACCTCGAACGCGTACGCGGCAAGGGCACCTTCGTGGCGCACCGACCCGTGCAGTCGACCCTGCACCTGGCCTCCTTCACCGAGGAGATGCGTGCGATGGGTCACGTACCGACGACGGTCGTGCTCGTCCGCGAGGAGCGGGTGCCCCCGTCCGACACGGCCGCGGCGCTGCGGCTCGACCCCGACGTCCGCGCCTTCCACGTGAAGCGGCTGCGCATGGCCGACGGCGCACCGGTGTCGATCGACGACGCCTGGTTCGTCGCGGACGCGTTCCCGGGCCTGCTCGAGCACGACCTGTCCGACTCGGTGTACTCGATCATCGCCACGGAGTACGGCACGCCGATCGACCGCGCGCAGCAGACCGTCGCCGCGAACCCGGCGGCGGACGACGTGGCGACCCTGCTCGGCACGAAGACCGGGGCGCCGCTGCTGGAGTTCGACCGGGTGTCCTACGCGGGGGAGCGCCCGGTGGAGCACACGCGGAGCTGGTACCGCTCGGACCGCTACCGCGTGCAGATGGAGGTCACGGCGACGGCGGCGAACGCGGTCGCCTAGCGCCGACCGTCGCGCTGCGCGACACCGCACGGCACGTCCAGGCCGTGCGGTGTCGCCGAGTGCGTGGGACGGCCCCCGCTCAGACCTCGAACAGGGTGTCGCCGTCGCGCACCGTGGTGCCGACCGCGTCCTGCGCGATGGAGTCCGGCGCGGAGCCGAGCACGACGACCGGGCAGATCGGTGAGTAGCCGGCAGCCGAGATCACCGAGGGGGTGAACCGGACGACCGGGTCGCCCGCCACGACGGTGTCGCCCTCGGTGGCGAGGAGCTCGAAGCCCTCGCCCGACAGCTTCACGGTGTCGATGCCCACGTGCACGAGCACGTCGGTGCCCGCGGCGCCCTGCAGGGCGAACGCGTGCGGGTGCAGCTTGACGATCGTGCCGTCGACCGGCGCGACCGCGGTCACGGCGCCGTCGACCCCGGTCGGGTCCACTGCGACGCCGGCACCGACGAGCTGCCCGGCGAACACCGGGTCCGGCACGTCGGCCAGCGCGACGACCGGGCCCTGGAACGGGGTCCGGACCGCGGTCACAGCTCGTCCTGGATGTCCTGCGCGAGGTTGTCGGCGATCGGGCCGACGATGACCTGCCAACCCGTCCCGCCGCCGACGACGGCCTGGGCGCCCGCAGCCTTCAGCGCGTCCTTGTCGACCAGGTCGCCGTCCTCGACCTCGACGCGGAGGCGCGTGATGCAGCCCTCGACCTCGTCGATGTTCTCGGCGCCACCGAGCGCGGCGATGATGTCAGCGGCCTTGATGTCAGCCATCGTTTCCTCCTCGTTACGAAAACGCATGCCGGGTTGACAGGCGTGGGGTCGCGGTTCAGACTACGGAACTGGTCATGACCGGACAGGACCGGACCTGGCGACACCGCCGAGGTTACCTGCGCTGACTGTACGACTCAACTCACCCCGACAGCTCCACCCAACGACGAGAGGACCTCCGATGAGCACCACCACTGCCACGGATGTGCCGGAGAAGAAGACGCCGAAGAAGCAGTCGCGCGTCTTCGCCAACGCCCAGCGGCTCGGCCGCAGCCTCCTGCTGCCCATCGCGGTCATGCCGGCTGCCGGCATCCTGCTCCGCCTCGGCCAGGCCGACATGCTCGGGGCGATCCCCGGCTTCGAGAAGGGCGCGACGATCATCGCCGCGGCCGGCAACGGTGTGTTCACCTGGCTGCCGCTCCTCTTCGCGGTCGGCATCGCGATCGGGTGGGCGAAGAAGTCCGACGGCACCACGGCGCTCGCCGCCGTCGTCGGCTACATGGTCATGTACCAGGTCTTCGCGGCCATGTCCCCGATCGTGCTCGACGGGGTGAAGGACGCGAACGGCAACCAGGCCACCATCAACTTCGGCGTCCTCGGCGGCATCGTCATGGGGCTCGTGTCGGCCGTGCTGTGGGAGAAGTTCCACCGCACGAAGATGCCCGACTTCCTCGGCTTCTTCTCGGGCCGCCGCCTCGTGCCGATCCTCACCGCGGTCGCGGGTCTCCTCATCGCCGTCGTGATGTCGTTCTTCTACCGCTACTTCGACATCGCCCTGACCGCCGCCGGCCAGGCCGTCGCGGACAACGCCGTCCTCGGCGGTGGCATCTTCGGGTTCGTCAACCGCATGCTCATCCCGATCGGGCTGCACCAGCTGCTGAACTTCTTCCCGTGGTTCCAGCTCGGCAGCTTCACCACCGGTGGCGTGACCTACCACGGCGACATCGCGCGCTTCCTCGCCGGCGACCCGACGGCCGGCATCTTCCAGACCGGCTTCTTCCCGATCATGATGTTCGCGCTGCCCGCCGGTGCCCTCGCGATCTGGCGCAACGCCAAGCCGCAGAACCGCAAGCTCGTCGGCGGCATCATGCTCTCGGCCGCGCTCACCTCGTTCGTGACCGGCATCACCGAGCCCCTCGAGTACTCGTTCATGTTCGTCGCGTTCCCGCTCTACATCATCCACGCGGTCCTCACGGGCACCTCGCTGGCCCTGGTGAACGCCCTGGGCATCCACGACGGCTTCTCGTTCTCCGCCGGTGCGATCGACTACGTGCTGAACTTCGGCAAGGCGGACGGGGCCATCTGGCTCATCCCGATCGGCCTCGGCTACGCGGTCGTCTACTACTTCCTGTTCAGCTTCGTGATCAAGAAGTGGAACCTCCGCACCCCCGGGCGCGAAGAGGACACGATCGCCGAGAACACCATCGACGCGGCGACCAAGCCGTAGCCGTCACGAGGTGACGGACGTCACCTGCTGACGGACGGGAGGCGCGGTGTCGGCTGGCACCGCGCCTCCCGTCCGTCAACGGGTTGATACTGGTTTTGACAACCGTTATCAACTAGCCCTACGCTCGTCGACATGCACAACCGTCTCCTCGCCCTGCCGCTCGTCGTCGGCGCCGCCGCGCTCGCCCTGACGGGCTGCGCGACGTCCTCCGCCTCCGGTGACGCGTCGGGCGACGGCACCGTCCGGGTCGTCGCCTCCACCAACGTCTACGGCTCGATCGTCGAGGCGATCGGCGGCGACCACGTCTCCGTCACGAGCATCCTCGACGACCCGTCGCAGGACCCGCACTCGTTCGAGTCGAGCGCAACGACGCAGCTCGCGGTGTCCAAGGCCGACCTCCTCATCGAGAACGGCGGCGGGTACGACGACTTCATGACCACCCTCGCCGACGCGTCCAGCACCAAGGCGGACACGATCAACGTCGTCGAGCTCTCCGGTCTCGACAAGGGTGGCGACGCCGAGTTCAACGAGCACGTCTTCTACAGCTACCCGACGATGGTCAAGCTCGCCGACGACGTCGCGAAGCGCCTCGGGGACCTCGACCGGCAGGACGCGGACACCTTCACGAAGAACGCCGACGCGCTGACGACGAAGCTCGAGGGGCTCGAGGCGAAGACGGCCGAGCTCAAGAAGACGTACGACGGCGAGAAGGTGGCGTACACCGAGCCCGTCCCGGGGTACCTCTTCGACGCGATCGGCCTCGACAACGTCACGCCCGAGGCCTTCTCCGAGGCGATCGAGGAGGGCGACGACGTGCCCCCGGCGGCGCTGAACGACACGCTCAAGCTGTTCACGAACAAGACCGTGAAGCTCCTCGCGTACAACGAGCAGACGTCCAGCCCGGAGACCGAGCAGGTCAAGAAGGCGGCCGACGAGAACGGCGTCCCCGTCATCGGTGTCACGGAGACGCTCCCGAAGGGGGAGGATTACGTCTCGTGGCAGCAGGCGAACATCGACCAGGTGCAGGCGGCGCTCCAGAAGTGACGACCGTCTCCCACCCGACGACCGAGCGGACCGCCACTGCCCCGGGCAGTGGCGGTTCCGCCGTGCTCGAACTCCGCGACGCCGGACTGTCGTACGGCTCCCGTGCGCTCTGGTCGCACCTCGACCTCGACCTGGCGCCGGGCGAGTTCGTCGCCGTGCTCGGTCCGAACGGCGCCGGCAAGACGTCGCTCCTCCGCACCGTCCTCGGACAGCAGCGCCTGACGAGCGGCACGATGTCGTTCCTCGGCCAGCCCGTCCGGCGCGGGCACCGGAAGATCGGGTACATCCCACAGCAGCGCCTGATGGACGCGGGCACCCCGCTCCGAGCGCGGGACATGGTCGCGCAGGGCGTGACGGGCTCACGGTGGGGCATCACGCCCGCGAGCCGTGCCGAACGGTCCCGGGTCGATCGCATCCTCGACGAGGTCGGGGCCACCGCCTTCGCGGACGCCCCGGTCGCCGAGCTGTCCGGCGGCGAGCAGCAGCGCACCCGCGTCGGACAGGCCATCGCCGCAGACCCCGCGCTGCTCCTCTGTGACGAGCCGCTCATCTCGCTCGACCTGCGGCACCAGCGCGGCGTCACCGAGCTCATCGACCGGCAGCGTCGGCAGCAGGGCGCGGCGGTGCTCTTCGTCACCCACGACGTGAACCCGATCCTCGACGTCGTCGACCGCGTGCTCTACATCGCGGGCGGACGCTTCCGGATCGGAGCACCGGACGAGGTCCTCCGCACCGACGTGCTCTCCGACCTGTACGGCACGCCCGTCGACGTCGTCCGCACGATGGGGCGGATCGTCATCGTCGGCGCGAACGACGCGCACGACCAGCACTGCGACGCGGACCCGAACGCCGTGACGCCCGACGACGGGCGGATCTGATGGACGTCTGGTCGCAGGTCTTCTCCTTCCAGGACTACGGCGAGCTCGTCGTGCTCGTGCAGAACTCGATCTGGGCGGGTGCGGTGCTCGGCATCGTCGGCGGGCTCATCGGGCCGTTCGTCGTCGCCCGGAACATGCCCTTCGCCGTGCACGGCATCTCGGAGCTCTCGTTCGCGGGTGCCTCGGCATCGCTGCTGCTCGGCGTGAACGTGGTCACCGGGTCGCTCGTCGGGTCCGTGATCGCGGCGCTGCTCATCGGGCTGCTCGGGTCCAGGGCGCGCGACCGCAACTCGATCATCGCCGTGCTCATGCCCTTCGGCCTCGGCCTCGGCATCCTCTGCCTCGCGCTCTACAAGGGCCGTGCGGCGAACAAGTTCGGCCTGCTCACCGGGCAGATCGTCTCGGTGGACAACCCGCAGCTGACGTTCCTCGTCGTCGTGGCCGCGATCGTCGTCGTGACGCTCCTCGTGATCTGGCGCCCGCTGATGTTCTCGTCGGTCGACCCGGACGTGGCCGCCGCCGCCGGGGTGCCGGTGCGGACCCTGGCGCTCGTCTTCATGCTCGTGCTCGGGCTGGCCACCGCGGTGTCGGTGCAGATCGTCGGCGCGCTCCTCGTGCTGTCGCTGCTCGTCACGCCCGCCGCGGCCGCCCTGCGCCTCAGCTCCCACCCCGTCGTCGTGCCGATCCTGTCGACCGTGTTCGCCGTCGTCTCGGTGGTCGGCGGGATCCTGCTCGCCCTCGGCGGAGGCCTGCCCATCAGCCCGTACGTCACGACCATCTCGTTCGTGATCTGGGTGGTCTGCCGGATCGTCGGCGGACGCAAGGACAAGCGCGGACGCGACCGGATCGTGCGCCGCGACCAGCGTGACGGGGGCGCACCGCGCCTCCGGGCCGACGACGCGGACCCCCTGTCCGCCGCCGGCCGGAAGGAAGGAGCGACCGCATGAACGCCGTGCAGAAGCCGAAGCGGAACACGTGGCAGCGCGAGGCGGTGCGCACCGCACTGTCGAGCACCGAGGGGTTCGTCAGCGCGCAGGCGCTGCACCAGCACCTGCGGGACGACGGCTCCACCATCGGACTCGCCACCGTCTACCGGGCGCTCTCCGACCTGGCGACCGAGGGGGACGCGGACTCGCTGCAGCAGGACGGTGAGTCGCTGTACCGCGCGTGCACGACCGACGCGCACCACCACCACCTGATCTGCCGGAACTGCGGCCGCACGGTCGAGATCGAGGCGGACCCGGTGGAGCGGTGGGCGCAGGAGGTCGCGGCGGCCAACGGGTTCACGAACGCCAGCCACGTGGTGGACATCTTCGGGGAGTGCGCCGTGTGCACAGCGGCGCGCACCACGGCGAACGCCGGCGAGTAGCGTCCGCGTCATGCACGTGATCCTGGTGCCCGGCTTCTGGCTCGACGCGAGCGCCTGGGACGAGGTGGCCCCGGTGCTCCGAGCAGCGGGACACTCGGTCGAGGCGGTCACCCGCGACGGCGACACGCTCGACGAGCAGGTGGCCGCCCTGGTCGAGCTGCTCGACGACGTCGCCACGCCGGACGAGCCCGTGGTCCTGGCGGGGCACTCCGGCGCCGGGCCGATCGCGTACATGGCCGCCGATCGCCGCCCGTCGCTCGTCGCGCACCTGCTCTACGTCGACACCTTCCCGGGGCCCGAGGGCGGCTGCGTCAACGACGAGCTGCCCGTGGTGGACGGCGTCGTGCCGCTGCCCTCGTGGGACGTCTGGGAGCCGGCGACCGTGCGCGGCATGACGCCGGAACTGCGCGCGGCCTTCGAGCACCGGGCGATCCCCGAGCCCGCCGCGGTGCCGTCCGACCGCTTCCACTACGCCGACGCCGCGCGGCACACGATCCCGGCGACGGTGATCACGTGCGAGATCCCGGCGGCCGACCTCGCGACGATGGTGGCGGACCACCAGGCCTGGGCGGCGGAGCTCGTGGCGACCGAGGAGCTCTCGATCCTCGGGCTCGAGACGGGGCACTGGCCGATGTTCACGGCGCCGCGGGAGCTCGGCGAGCTCATGGTGCAGGCGCTGGCCCCGCGGCCGACCGAGGCGCCGTAGCG
>NZ_JBOBQG010000010.1:0-76296 GCF_050585845.1 Curtobacterium sp. AB451 | reverse complement strand
ACGATCTCCGGCTGCGCATGGCAGTCCGGATCGGCCAACGCCCCGTCGCTCGCGACGGGGCGTTGCTCGTGTGCCGTCAGCGTGACCGCGCCCGGTACTCCCCCGGCGGCCCGCCGCACGCCCGGGTGAAGTGCGCGTAGAAGCTCGACTGCGACCCGAACCCGGCCGCGTGCGCGATCTCCGACGTCGTCATCGAGGTCGTCGCGAGCAGGCGCTGCGCCTCGGCGACCCGACACCGGGTGAGGTACTCGAGGATGGTCGTCCCGACGTCCTGCCGGAACACCGACATCGCGTAGTGCGGGTGCAGGTGCGCCGCCGCGGCCACGTCGGCCACCTCGATCGGCTCGCGGAACTTCTCGACAACGAACCGCACCATGTCGATCACCCGGTGCATGGCGTCCGCGGTGCCGTGCCCGCCGCCCGGGCGGAGGTCGACGGCGTCCTGGTGGTGCCGCAGGAGCCGTCGGACGAGCGCCTGCGCCTCGAGGTTCGCGATGGTCTCGGCGCCCTCGTCCGCGAAGTCCCGCTGCCACGAGTCGAGCATCGACTCGACGTCACGACCGGCGGCCGCGGTCGGCACGACGACCGGCCGGTTGAGCAGCATCGCGCCGAGGTCGTGGTCGGGCAGCCCCCACGCGAGCACCTCGCCGAGCGGGATGTGCACCCACCGGAACTCCCCCGTCCCCGTCCCGTCGCCGACGAGCTGGTGCGGGGTCCACCCCCAGAAGAGCGCGATCTCGCCGGCGTGCACGCTGATCGGAGCGCCGCCGAAGCGGTAGTCGAGGTGCCCGTCGAGCACGAGGTTGATCTCGAGGTCGTCGTGCCGGTGCGACGACGGCATGAGCGGCGCCGGGCCACGGTGGCTCCAGTACGCCGCTTCCATCGTCTCCACGTCGAGCACACCGCGAGCCTACGACAGCGACCCTCGGGCCCGACAGCGACCCGAGCGCGCCCATCCGAGGATCCTGGAACCCCGCCGTCCGAAGCCGGAGGCCCGCACCCGCCCCCGCTCCCTACCGTCGTTGCATGACCAAGATCACCATCATCGGCGCCGGCGGCTTCGTCTTCCCGTTCCGCCTCATCGGCGACCTCGTCTCCTTCCCCGCACTGCAGGGCGCGACACTGCACCTCATGGACCTCGACGCGGGCAGGGTCGCCCGCACCGCGAGCGCTGCCCGCGAGCTCGTCGCCCACCACGGCCTCGGCACCGAGGTCCTCGAGACCACCGACCGCCGCGAGGCCCTCGCCGGCGCGGACGTCGTCATCATCACGTTCCAGGTCGGCGGCGTGGAGTCGTACAAGTGGGACGTGGAGATCCCGAGGAAGTACGGCATCGACCAGGCCGTCGGCGACACCGTGGGACCCGGCGGCGTGTTCCGCTTCCTGCGCTCCGTGCGCGCCTACGAGGACATCGCCCGCGACGCGCTCGAGCTCTGCCCGGACGCCCAGTTCATCAACTACGCGAACCCGATGGCGATGGCCACGGCGTTCCTCAACGCGAAGGGCCTGCGCACGGTCGGCCTCTGCCACAGCGTGCAGGGCACCACGCGCATGCTCGCCCGGACCCTCGACGTGCCGTACGACGAGGTCGAGTACGTCAGCGCCGGCATCAACCACCAGGCCTGGATCCTCGAGTTCAAGCGGCGGAACGGCGAGGACCTGTACCCGCGCCTCCGCGAGGTGATGACCGCGAAGCACCGGCGCGGCGTCGCAGCGGCCGACCTGCACGACGACGACGGTGACCACAGCGAGGCGGCTGCGGCGGCGAGCAACTACGAGGGCGGCAACGAGCAGGTCCGCACGCAGCTGATGCACTCGTTCGGCTACTTCGAGACGGAGTCGAGCCACCACGCGAGCGAGTACGTGCCGTACTTCCGCAAGGACCCGGAGACGGTGCTCGAGTACATCCCGGAGCGCTGGGACTACTACGAGATCTGCCTCGCCCACGACGAGCAGGGCGACGTCGACCAACAGCTCGAGAAGCTCAAGGCCGATCTCTCCCCGTCGGTCGAGTACGGCGCGAGCATCGTCAACGCGATCGTCACCGGCGTCCCCGCGGTGGTCTACGGCAACGTCCCGAACCGCACCGGCGTGATCGCCAACCTGCCGTCGGACGCCTGCGTCGAGGTCGCCTGCCTGGCCGACGGCAACGGGGTCACCCCGATCTCGTTCGGCGAACTCCCCCCGCAGCTCGCGGCGATCAACCGGACGAACACGAACGTGCAGACGCTGGCGGTCCGCGCGGCGCTGACCGGCAGCGTCGAGCACGTCCAACACGCGGTCGCGCTCGACCCCCTCACCGCGGCGCACCTCACGCTCGACCGGATCGCCGAGATGACCGACGAGCTGCTGCACGCGCACGCCGCGCTGCTCCCGGAGTCGCTGCGTCCGGCGACCGCGGCACCGGCTGAGCAGGGTGCCGTCCAGGAGGCGCGACCCGCCCTCGTCTGACCGCCCCGTCCGCCGGCGGGGCCGGGTCCACCGCGCGACCCGGCCCCGTCACGGACGCACCCGGACCCCCGGGACGCGCACCGCGCCTCCTGGACCACCACGGCACCACGACCTCGAAGGAGAGGACCATGCCGACCCGACCACCCACCCAGCTGGCCCGACGCGGGTTCCTCGCGCTGGCCGGCATCTCGATGGCCGGCGCACTCGCCGCCTGCGCCGGCCAGGGCACCGCTGCCCACGGCGGCACGAAGCACATCCGACTGTCGACCTGGAACATCCCGACCGACATCACGAGCTACCAGCAGATCGCCGACGAGTTCGTCGCGGCGCACCCGGGCACCAGCGTCGCCGTCGAGGTCACCACGGGCCAGTTCCACCAGTGGTTCATCACCCGGCTCGCCGCGGACCTCGCGCCCGACGTCATCCGGATCACCCCGCAGCAGATCGGCCGGTACGCCGCGAACGGCAGCCTCGTCGACATCTCCGGCTCGATCCCGAAGGACTACCAGCAGGACTACAGCACGCCGTTCTGGGCGATCGGTGCCCGGGACGACGGTGTGTACGGCGTCTTCCAGCACACCGACAACTTCATCACCTACTACAACCGCGAGGTCATGGACCGGATCGGGGTCACTCCGCCGGAGCGCCTCGCGGACGCGTGGACGTGGGACGAGTTCCTCGACGTCGCGAAGGAGGTCAAGCAGGTCACCGGCAAGTACGCGTTCGGGTACGGCTGGTCCGCGCCGGAGACCGCCTACCGGTGGCTGCCGTTCGTCTACCAGAACGGGGGCGCGTTCCTCGGCGAGGACGGTGCCACCCCCTCGATGGACACCCCCGAGGCGATCGACGCCCTGGCCTTCGGGCGAAAGTGGTACGCCGACGGCCTCGCCACCACCGGCAACCTGTCGAAGAGCGGCGGCGGGGACGTCGCCCGCAACCTGTTCCTGACCGGGCAGATCGGCATGATGCTCAACAACCCGGAGTCGATCGTGCAGCTCGACACCGACATGCGGGACAACTGGGGCACGGCGCCGATGATCCGGAACGTGGGTGAGGCGAGCGACCTCGGCGGCAACGCCCTCGCCGTCACGAAGTCGAGCAAGCACCCCGAGCTCGCGGCCGAACTCGTCGCGATGATCACCTCGCGGCCGAAGATGCAGCAGTTCTGCCACGACGGCAACTGGCTGCCCGCCCGCGAGTCCCTCGACGCGGCGGACATCGGGTACGCCGCGAACTCGGACACCATGCAGCGGTTCATCGACCAGGGGTCGACCATCCCGCTGTCGATGGTGAAGGCCGAGAGCGGTCAGTACTTCTCGTCGCTCAACGCGGTGTTCGCCGACTACCTCGACCTGTGCCTGCTCGGGCAGCTCAGCCCGAAGGAGGCCTCGAGCCAGATGATGGAGGCGATGCGCAGTGTCACTGCGAACTGAGACCGCGCCGGTCCGGACCACGGCGTCGGCTGCACCGCCCACCGGCGGATTGCCCGCCGGTGGTGCCGCGCGACGACGCCAGGGCCGGTTCGTCCCCTGGGTGTTCGTCGGCCCCGCCGCACTGCTGTTCCTCGGCTTCTCGCTCATCCCGATCGTGACCGCGATCGCCCTGAGCTTCCAGGACTCGAGCACCTCGCTCGGCGACGGCACCTGGGTCGGCGGGAAGAACTTCGTCGACATGGGCTCCGACCCGCTCATCGGGACGGCGCTACGGAACACGCTCGTCTTCACGATCGGGACCGTCCCGACCGCGATGGCGATCGGCCTCGCCCTGGCGGTGGCGCTGAACCGACCGCTGCCCGGGCGTTCGGTGTTCCGTGCGCTCTTCTTCGTGCCGATGGTCGCCGCCGGCGTCGTGGTCGGCGTCATCATGTCGTGGATCTTCAACGGTGACTACGGCGTCGTGAACAACCTGCTCGAGGCGCTCGGTCTCGGCCGCGTGCCCTGGCTGACCGCGCCCGGCTGGGCGATGGCGACCCTGGTGATCGTCGTCGTGTGGACCCGGATCGGGTTCTGCATGGTGATCTACCTCGGCGCGCTGCAGTCCGTGCCCGCCGAGCTCAAGGAGGCAGCCGCGATCGACGGTGCCTCGCGGTGGGTGCGGTTCCGGACGATCACGTGGCAGCTCCTGCGCCCGACGACGTCGATCCTGCTCATCCTCAACGTGGTGTTCTCGCTGCAGGCGTTCGACGTCATCTACGTGATGACCGGCGGCGGCCCCGGCTTCTCCACCACGGTGCTCATCCAGTACGTGTTCCGGTCCGCGTTCATCGACGCGCGGATGGGGTACGCCGCGGCGCTCGGGCTGGTGCTCGTCGCGATCCTGCTCGTGTTCACGCTGCTCCGGCAGCGGGCCAACAAGAAGGCAGAGGAGGCCATCTGATGGCGCTGTCCGTTGCGGGCTCGACCCGCGCTTCCCGTCCGACCACCGCGCGGCGGAAGCCGCGCCCGGGCCGCTGGGTGCTCGTCGCCGGACTCACCGCGCTGGCGATCGTGATGGTCTTCCCGCTGTACTGGATGGTCGTCTCCGCGCTCACCCCTGGCGGCCAGTCGCAGAGCGGCACGTTCTCGCTCTTCCCGACCCGGCCCACCTTCGAGAACTACACGCAGGTGTTCAGCACGCAGCCGGTCTGGCGGTGGCTCGGCAACTCCGCGCTCATCACCAGTGTCGGCACCGCGCTGAGCGTCGTCGTCTCGCTGATGGCCGGGTACGCCCTGGCGAAGTTCCGGTTCGTCGGGCGTGGGCTGCTCTACTCGGCGTTCCTCGTCACGATCATGATCCCGATCCAGGTCACCCTCGTGCCGAGCTTCCTCGTCGTCGCGAAGATCGGCCTGGTCGACTCCCCCTGGGCGGTCATCCTGCCGACGGTGTTCGACGTGGTCGGGATCTTCATCGCCCGGCAGTTCATGCTCGGGGTGCCGGACGCTCTGATGGAGGCTGCGCGGCTCGACGGCGCCGGTGAGTTCCAGACCTTCTTCCGGGTCGTGCTGCCGACCTGCGGTCCCCTCGTCGGGGTGCTCGTGATCCTCGGGTTCATGACCCGGTGGAACGACTTCCTCTGGCCGCTCGTCGTGCTGCAGGGCAACGAGAACCTCACGGTTCCGGTCGCGCTGTCCACGCTGACGAACAACCCGGCGTTCAGTTCGCCGTGGGGTGCCGTGATGGCGATCGCCACCGTGACGGTGCTGCCGCTGCTCGTGGTGTTCCTGGCGTTCCAGCGGCAGTTCGTGCAGGGCATCGCCTCGACGGGGATCAAGTAGGCCGCGCCGGACGGCGCGGGTGCGCCGGTCGCGGTACCAGTCGCGACCGGTGCGGGGTTGGGAGGCGCGGTGTGGTCGGACACCGCGCCTCCCATGTGCGCGGGCTCGTCTGATATGTTGACGGTCATCCACGGGGCGGGGAGGACGCATGGGGGATCTGCAGGTCGAGACGTCGACGCTCGACGCACTGACGCACGCGCTGACACCAGTGCCGCAAGCCGTCCGGCTCGACCGAGCGTTCGATGACCAGCCCGACGGCGCCCTCCGAACGGCAGTTGCCGCTGAGTGACCCGACGATCCGGAGTGGTCACCGCGAGCCTCGTGATGTCCCTGACCCTTTCACTCACCGCGTGCGCCGGAGGACCGTCGATGACGGAGACACCCGACTCACGCGCATCGTCCTCGATCACTCGCGCTGCCGCTGAGCGGCGGACGACCTCGATCCAGGACCGCGTCATCGCGACCCTCCCCGCAGGCGCGATCGCGAGCAGTCGGACGATCGACTGGACCCTGCTCGCTTGCTCGGCCACCGAGGTCTCGGCTGCAGGCGGCGCGTGGCTGACGCTCGCGCGCGACATCGACGTGGGCGCCGCGTACGACGGGATGATCGCTGCCGTCCGCGACGACGGCTACACCGCTACCACGGACACGACCGGCAAGGGGGCGAAGCGCTTGACGATCACCGGCGTCGCTGACGACCAGTTGCTCATCACCATCGACAACGACACGCAGAAGATCCGGATCTCGTCGTTCTCGCAGTGCTTCCGCGGGTCTCTCACCGACGGCTGAGCGGCTGGCAGGACCAGGAACGGACGAGCGGAGACTCCGATGAACAGGCGTTCCACGGCCGTGTCTGCGACGGGACTGTTGGTGACTCTCGCGCTGACCGCCTGCGCAGGAGCTTCGATGCCGGAATCACGCACACCGTCCAGTTCACCGTCACTTTCGCGGGCCGTCGCCGAGGCCCGAGCAGGCGATGTGCAGCGGCGGATCACCGATTCCTTCCCGGCCGGGTCCATCGCCACGAACGACACGGGGCGCTGGACGCTCCTGGCTTGCTCGGACACGGAGGTGTCAGCGGGAGGTGGCGCCTCGATCACGCTCCACCACGAGGTCGACGTCGACACCACCTACGATGCGATCACGGAAGCTGTGCGGCCCGATGATTACACCACCGCGACCAGCACGACACGCAAGGGTGCCACACAGCTCACCGTGACCGGACCCCACGACGACCAGTACCTGATCACCATCTACAACGACACCCGGACCGTGCAGATCTCGTCGTTCTCGGAGTGCTTCCCTGGCGCATTGACCGAGGACTGAGCGGGCCGGGCCCGTTTCGCGCTCAGCGACAGGTCACGGGGTCGCGATCGCGTGAGCCGTCGTTGGACGCGAAAATACGGACGACGACGGACGGGAGGCGCGGTGCCAGCTGGCACCGCGCCTCCCGTCCGTCGTCGTCCGCGTCAGCGGATGATCGAGATGTTGTCCGCCTGCGGGCCCCGTTTGCCGGGGCCGACGTCGTACTGCACGTGGTCGTTCTCTTCGAGCGACCGGTACCCGGTCGTCACGACGATGCTCGAGAAGTGCGCGAACAGGTCCTCGGACCCGTCGTCGGGCTGGATGAAGCCGTAGCCCTTGCTGTGGTCGAACCACTTCACGGTGCCGGTGGGCATCTGCGTCAACACGGCGTCAGTGGATGCGCAGCTGCGCGACCATGGGGCACGCGAACGGGTCGCGGGCAGCGAGCCCGACCCGGTTCAGGTACCGGACGACGATGCCGTAGGAGCGCAGCAGCGTGGTCTCGGTGTACGGCACGTCGAGCGTGTCGCAGTGGTCACGGACGAGCAGGCGGGCCTGCTTCAGCGCCGGACGCGGCATCGACGGGAAGAGGTGGTGCTCGACCTGGTAGTTCAGGCCACCCATGAGGAACGAGACCCACCAGCCACCGCGGATGTTGCGGGAGGTGCGGACCTGGCGCGAGAAGAAGTCGACCTTGGCGTCGTGCGCGATGGTCGGCATGCCCTTGTGGTTCGGCGCGAACGAGGCGCCCATCATCACGCCGAAGACGGCGAGCTGGACCCCGAGGAACGCGCAGGCCATGCCGAACGGCAGGAACCAGAACACGATCGTCAGGTAGATGCCGAAGCGGGCGACGAGCAGCGCGGCCTCGAGCCAGCGGTGCTTCACGTCGGCCTTGGTGCCGTTGCCGGTGACGATGCTCATCACGGCGTAGCGGTGCAGGTTCAGGCCCTCGAGCGTGAGCAGGGGGAAGAACAGCCAGCCCTGGAAGCGCATGAACGTCGTCATGAGCGGGCCCTTGACCGACGCGGCGTCCTCCGGCAGGAAGCGGATGCCGTCCGGCGCGATGTCCGGGTCCTTGCCGACGGTGTTCGGGTTGCCGTGGTGGCGGGTGTGCTTGTTCATCCACCAGGAGTAGCTGAGGCCGACCATGAACGTGCCGAGCCAGCGGCCGGCGTGGTCGTTCCACTTCTGCGAGGCGAAGACCTGACGGTGCGCGGCCTCGTGGGAGAGGAACGCGAACTGCGTGAAGAGGACGCCGAGGGCTCCGGCGACGATGAGCTGGAACCACGAGTCGCCGAGGAACGCGAACGCGACCCACGCGAGGGCCATGGTGCCGACGAGACTGCCGAACAGCGACCAGTAGAAACCGGTGCGGCGGCGGAGGAGGCCGTTGTCCTTCACCTGCGCCAGCAGCGCGGAGTAGGTCGAGGTGCCCTTGCGGGGACCAGTGGCGGGACGAGTGCGGGTGTAACCCGGCGCGAGCGGAGTGGTGGTCATGAGGACCGACCTTCCGTTACGGATCGGTCCTTCAACCAATGCGAGTGAGTTCACGCGTTTGCGCTTGGCGCGACACTAAGGGCAGAACATGCGTGTTCGCCTGGGAGTCCGGATTGCGTGGACGGACGCTCCCCGGGCCGGGCGCGGCGCGGGCTGAGCCAGCTCTCACGGTCCACGCCGGACGCCGGACGGGCCGCGTCGTAGCGTTCAGCGCACACGACCAGGAGGCACCGATGCCCGATCCGTTCCCTCGCCGAGGCCGCACCACCGCGTGGCTGGTCGCGAGCATCGTCCTCGCCGTCGCGGGCGGCGCGCTCGCGGCTCCGGCATCCGCGGACGCGGCCGTCGACCCCGCCGGGCTGCAGATCGACGACGTCGTCACCACGCAAGTGGCGTTCCACGACACCGCGTCGTGGGCGTTCACCGTGCAGGACGTCGGAACCGCGGCCACAGCCGGCCCGGTCCACCTCGGATTCGCGTACGACACCGGTACCAACCCGGCGGACGCAGCATCGCTCCGTGCCTTCGACCACGTCACCGTCGCGAGCACCTCCGGGCGCTGCTCGCTCGACACGACCAGACGGACGGCGTCCTGCACGCTGCCCGCGCTCCGACCCGGCGCCTCGGTCACGATGACGACGACGGCGCGGCAGGTCTGGGACATCAGGGACACCCGCTTGACGGGCTGGGAGTTCCAGGCCGTGCGCGGCTCGTCCGATCCGGAGGTGCCGTACGACAGTCGGATCAGCGGCACCACGATCGTCCCGACCCACGGCGCGTTCGACGGTGCTGCCGCCACCGCCGGCGGAATCGCGGTGTCGGGGTGGGCCGTCGACGTCGAGCGCGCTGCTGACCCGATGGACGTGGCCGTGGACGTCGACGGCACCCAGGCGGCGCTCCTCACCACCACGAGGCCGCGCGCCGACGTCGACCGGGCGCTGCACGTGTCGGGGGCGCACGGCTTCCGCGGGGTGGTCCGGGCGGGGTCGGGCGTGCACCGCGTGTGCATTACCGCAGCCGACCCGTACTGGGGCACGAGCAGCATCGACCTCGGGTGCCGGAGCGTGCGGGTCCCCTGACCCGCCCGGACGGACGAGGACGCGTTCGTCTGCCACGATCGACACATGCCTCTCGACGGACGTCCCCTCGAACGCCTCGGCTTCCTGACCATCGGGTCGTTCGACCCGGCACGCCCCGGACCCGGTCACGAGGAGACGCTCCGGGTCATCGAGCGCGCCGAGGCCCTCGGCTTCGACAGCGCGTGGCTGCGACACCGGCACGTGCAGCACGGCATCTCCTCCCCCGTCGCGCTCATGGCGGCGGCGTCGCAGCGGACCTCCCGGATCGCGCTCGGGACGGCCGTCACACCGATCGGCGCGGAGAACCCGTTCCGTCTCGCCGAGGACCTGGCGACGGTCGACGCGCTCCTCGGCGGTCGCCTCAACCCCGGCTTCTCGTCGGGCACGCCCATGAACTACGACCTCTACCGGGAGGCGCTCTACCCGGACACCGCCGAGCACGAGGACTTCAGCGAGACCCGACTCCTGCGCTTCCGCGACCTGGTGCGGGGTGTTCCGATCGTCGACGTGGCCGAGCGTCGCGGCATCGAGGAGTTCGCCACGACCGTCCAGCCGCAGAGCCCCGGCCTCGCCGACCGGCTCTGGTACGGCACGGGCAGCACGCGATCCGCGGTGTGGGCCGCGCAGAACGGCTTCCACCTGTTGACCTCGAGCGTCACCCGGAGCGAGAACGGCACGGACTTCGCGACGAACCAGCGCGCCCAGGTCGAGGCCTACCTCGAGGCGCACCCGACCCCGAGCACCGCCCGCGTCTCGCAGGGCCTCGTCGTGATCCCCACCGACACGGCGACGCCCGAGCAGGAGGCCCGCTACCGGGCCTACGTCGAGGGTCGGTCGGGCCGCGTCGGCGTGCCGATGGGACCCGGGAAGCTGCTGTTCGCCGCCGACCTGGTCGGGACGTCGGCCGAGATCGCGGACCGGCTCCGTGCCGACGCCGGCTACCAGGTGGCGACGGAGGTCGCGTTCGCGCTGCCGTTCTCGTTCGAGGCGGAGGACTACGCGCAGATCGTCACGGACATGGCGGAGCGCCTCGGGCCGGCGCTCGGGTGGGAGCCCGAGCGCTCGGCGACCACCGGTCGCTGACGTGGTCGCCCGGAGGGATCGCGCGGGTCGCACCGTTCCGGGATGCATGCGGCGCCTGGAACGCAGAAGCCCCGACGGAAGCGGTGTTCCGTCGGGGCTTGTCGGTGGGCTGTCTTAAGAACTCTCCGATGCCTGTAGCGGTGCGGAGTCCGACAGGGCGATCAAGCGGCCTATCCTTCGGCAAGACATCGTCTATCCTCTGGCGCGACTGGCATGAGGCCCAACTCACCCCTGACCTGGGCATTCGCTGCCTGCCTCCTTCATTCTCGTCGACCCGCCGACGGACGTCGACCAGGCCCGACACTTCGCGCGCGAAGGCAGCAATAAGAGCAGCCAGCTTCTGGGCGAGGCGCCAAGAGCGGTCACCCCAGCGCACTCCCAGCAGTGCAACATACTTCCCATACGCCACCGCTCAAAGATCCGCGAAGATGACGATGTCGCACGTTCTCACTAACGTGCGGCTCGTGACCACGTCGCCGTTCGCATTCGATCACGCTGTGCAGTTGGCCGCCTTCCAGACCCAGGGCGATGACCGGTTCCTCTGGGGCCTCGACAAGAGCGTCGGCGCAGCGTTCTACCTCGAAGAAGACCAGGCACACGCGCAGCACCAGTACGTCAACGACCACGTCGTGTGCCCTGTAGCCGGATGCGCGGCGAAGCTCACGACGGTCCACAGCACCGTCAAGCGCGATCATCTGCGGCACCTCGGCAGCACCGGCGGCCATAGCCTCGAGTCACTCTTCCACTCCCAGGGGTGCGCACTCATCCAGGCGTGGCTCGCAACGAAGTACCCGCTCTGCCGCGTCAAGCGCGAGGAGTACACCAGCCCCGAAGGCGAGAGCCGCGCAGACGTGCTGATCACCCATCCGTCGCGGCTCCGTGTTGCGTTCGAGGTGCAGTACTCGCCGCTCACCAACGACGCCTGGACGGAGCGACATCGCCGCTACGAGGCCAGAGAGGTCCGAGACGTGTGGCTCTTCGGCCACACCACGAACCACCTGAAGCTCGACGATGACGGACACCTGAAGACGAACCCTGCACTCGCGGCTGTGGCTGCTACCGGTGCACCGCTGTTATTCATCAACCCGACCACCGAGCAACTGGCAATCGCCATCGCGCGCCGCGGAGTGTTCTCGGCCGAGCTCGGCGGCTACATCCCAGGAGAGCGCGTGCCAGTCCTCGGTGGTGCAGACGGCAGTTCCTTAGAGATGCACGACCTGACCTCGTTCCGACTCGGCGACCCGCAGCGGGAGCCTGCTCTGACGTCCGACCGGATCAACGAGCTGATCCGGAACGCGACCGCCCTCGATGCGCACAACGACGAGCAGCGCCGTCTTTACGCCCGGCAGCAGGAGCTCGCCCGCAAGCGTGCCGAAGCCCAGCAGGCCACGAGGGAGGACCGGCTCCGCAAGGCGAAGTAGCGCCGCGAGCAGCAGGCTGACGAGATTCGCGCTGCGCTGGACACGCCGGCCCGCTGGGGCAGCAAGCACCCTGCGATGCCGCTGATCGCTGCGTTCGTCGAGAGTCGCGCGCAGCGAGACCTTGGGACGCCCGACAACCTGGAGCAGTGGAAGTGCGTCGCGTACTTCTTCCACGTCGCCATGAAGGAGCAGGAGATCTTCACCACCAAGACGGTCGCAGACACGCTCTACAAGCACCGCATCCGCCTCGGCGCCGGTATGTACAAGACGATCGGGAGATGGCTCCATGCCCTCGTCGACGCGGACTTCCTCTTCGAGGGCCGCGGCGACGATGGGTTCCCCGTGTACAAGCCCACCTACGCCGGCGCGTGGTGGTGACCCTCAGCTCTGCGAGAGCCGCCACGCTGCCGCCTCGGCTGCCATCGCCTTCCGCGCGACCTTCAGCCGCACGAGCTTGTTCGGGTTCTTGTCGAGGTTGATCACGGGCGTGAAGTGGCGGATCAGCTCGGTCTCGACGTCGGCGAGCTTGCCCTGCATCGTGGCGGGCACCGCCCAGACCGCCAGCGTCAGCCGCTCGTGCATCCAGGTGGTGAGCCGCGCGTCTCCGTCGCCTGCCAGCGAGTAGGCGCTGAAGTACCCCGGATTCTCGAGGTTCCTTGGAACACCCTGCAGGTCGAGGCTCTTTCGAAGCAGCGCCGCGAAGGACCGACGCACGGTCGACCCGCCAGTTCGTGCTGTGCTCCCTGGCAACGCGGCGAAGTGATCCTTCAGATCCCGTGTCACGAAGCTCTCCTCGGCCTTGCCGATGTAGAGCGGGACGTCCGGCGCGCTGCGGGCCTCTGCGTTGTCGTGAAGGCCCATCTCTCGGTGTGCCTGGTCGTCGCCGTAGATCGCGTAGAGGCCCGGTCTCGCTGGCACGTACGCCGGTGCATCCGTGAGCGACCAGCGGGCGCCGGTCAGCACTGTGACGGCGTCTGTGGCGAGGTCAGACAGCGTCACGAGGATCTCCGGGATCTGTCTCGAGCTCGAAGTCGAGCTGCACGCTCGTCGGATCAGCCGGTCGCAGCGGGCTGGGGGTGTCCTCGAGGACGATGTACGTGACCTCGAAAGCATCAGGGTCCTCAATGTCGATGTCGACGGTGAGTCGCGCTCGGACCTCGTCGGACTCGCCGAACAGGTCCCCAGCTTCGATCGAGAGGACCACGTCCGCCCGGCCTGTGACGGTGTCGCCGTCCGGTGCATCGAACTCGAAGTCGGACTCGAGGTCGTATCCGTAGATGGAGAGGTCCCCTCCGATCTCGGGAAGCTCGAACTGCACCCAGTCCGGCAGCCCGTAGTCGCCGCCGTAAGTCAGTTGTTCGTCCATCGGCTGACCAACCAGCTCGTCAAGGGCTTCTGTAGCCACGCGGACCAGCTCGGCTCGACGCGAAGCGTCGAACGCGTACCCGCGAAGCAGAGACGCCAGCCCATGTGCCTCGTCATCAGCTGGCGTCGAAGCAGCTAGCGCCTCGGCTGCCCGTGCCTCGGCTTCGGCGACCGCCGCACGGACGTCTTCGACGACGTTCGCGACCTTCTCGACCAGTACCAGGCGATCTCGGGCGATGCCTCGTGCGTCGAGATCCTCGAGCAGGTGGCGATGCAACTCCTTCGGAGCGACGTCGTCGATGAACCCCTTGTCCGCGGACACGAAGAAGACCGGGTCCACGTTCGCGTCCTCGTCCTCGTCCTCTTCCAACACGTCCAGGACGATCTCCCAGATCACGGCGTCGCGGAAGCCGTAGGACTTCTTGCCGCCAAGGGTCTCCATGAAGGGGCGGCGCGCTGCGAGATCGCGATCCACGAGCGCTTGAGTGCGGCCCTCTGGGACTGAGGTCACGCTCACGCCGCTCGTTGCGAGCAACCTATCGCGTGAAGCGTCCGTCTTGGCACCGAGGCGGTCGAAGGCCTCGTCTATCGCGGTCGCCCTTATGTCATCGCCGACCTCGCTCAGCACCACCTTGGCCTTGTCACGCTTCGACTTGAGGGTCTTGCGATCCTGCCGATCGAGTTCGTCAAGGACGACCCGAGGTAGCACCACCCGGCACTTGCCCGACTTCACGAGATCGACGAGGTTCCTGCCCGCGACCGACGTCATCCACTCGTGCCCGAAGAGCGCGTTCGTGTCCGGTACGACGGTGATCATCGCTCAATCATGCCGGACAACGACATCAGATCATCCCGACGCGCGATCCCGTCAGGTCGACCGCGCTCGTGACGCACTACTACCGCAACTCCCCTGCAGCGACACCGCACCGATGACGCAACGCCTGGTTGCGGAGGGACGCCTGCGGAGCACATCCGACGAAAAGTGGGTGCTCTCCACGCCCTTACCGGAGGTTGCGAGAGGCGGTCTGCGAGTATGACGAGCCGACGGGGCTGCGAACGCTAGGCGGGGGCAAAGGCGGGTCCCCGACCTGAGGGCAAATCAGTAGCGTTATCAGCGAAGCTGTCACGGAACGGGAGAATCATGACGCTCGACAACGAAGATGGGATCGCGAAGGCGATCGGCACGGAGTCTCTCGACGGTCTCACGGACGCGCAATTGGTTGCGTTGGCAGGGCATCTGCGTGATGCCACTCCGGAACTGCAGCTTCACCTAATCAAGACCAACCCTCAGCTTCAGGCATACGCTCTCCGAGCGGTGATGGCGGTCGAAGACGACCTCCGCGCCACCCTCTCGGCGATCAACGAGAACAGCGAGCGGGCCTTCGAAGCACTTGGGGAGACCCGCGGAGTCATCGCGGGCGAGCTCAACAAGCCCGACCTCAGCGATGAGCGCTGGCGGTATCTCATCGACAAGCTGACGGGCAATGAAGACAAGGCGAAGGCCGTCGCTGAGAAGACCAATCAGCTGATCGCGGAGCAGTCCAAGGCTGCGCGTGGCGCGAAGCTGGCTATTGCATCGATGCCCTACGTCGAGGTCGTGCTCCAGGTAGGCATCCGCCTTCTGATCAGCAAGGGCCGTCCCTAGGCCGGCGTGACAGTGATCGAAGGCGGATCCGATCTCCTGTCGTTCCAGCTAATCGGAGACTCCTCCGCCCGGCCGGATTGATCGAACGAGAGGTGCTACCTACGCCGGGTCTCCACGCGATTCACCTCCAGAAGAACTCCCCCCTCCCCCGAGGCGTTTGGGGACTGCCGCCGCTCACACGAGCGTTTCGCTACAACTCCCGCGAGTGCACCGACCTCCACGGTTACGCGCAACCTCATCGAGAACGGCAATTTGATGCTCAAGGCTCCGAAGTACGGGTCCCCTGCACGGCCACCTCCACCGACAGTCTCGCGGCTTCGCATCCGGGTACGTGTTCCTGACGTTCCTGCTCGTCGCTCTGAATGTCAAGCAGATCTGTGACTTCCTGAAGGCGAAGGGGGTTGAAGACCGCCGAGCAGCCGAGAACCGGCCCCCGCGCAAATGGCCAATTTTGCGGCACCGAGACCGCGAGTTCCTCGACGAGTACATGGGCACGCTTCCGGGTGGAGTGGCGGACCTGGAGGTTCGTCAGGAGCGAGCCAAGCACGACGGGAAAAGGCGGCGAAGGGAGCCGCTGAGAGAGCGGCCGCGGCGAAGACCAGTCGGTCGAAACCGGCGAATGCGGCAACTAAGCGCAAGCGAGCCCGGAGGCCCGGGACAAAGAAGTGAGGCCCGCAGCCAGCCGTCTGCGGGCCTCAGCAGATGGCGGCAGGTCTAGCTCGGGAGACCGACGCCGGCGCTCGGCTTCGATCCATTTCGTCCATTCAAGGACGATGGATCGCTGCGGAGCCTGACGTCGTTGAATGGGTCCTGCGCCGGTGGTACGGCCGTCGGGCACCAGCGAGAGCTCCTTCGGTGGCGAGAAGCACTGAGGCAGGCACGGTCAGCGGCGACTCGCTCGTGGTTCGGGTGACATTCGGTGACGCGGAGGCAGTCGTCGAAGCCTGCGATGCGTACGCGTCGTACCGCGCATCCGCTCCGCTCGTTCTCCCACGCGGACCTGCTGCAGGCACAACTCGACGTGGTCGGCAGCGTGCTCGCTCCAACCTGGGCTGTAGTCGATGATGTCGCTGATGACGTCGTCACAACGTGCGGAAGTGCATCGAGTCCGGTGTCGTCCGGAGCGCAGGCTGCGCCTGAAACTCACCGGTGAATGGCACCTCTGGTATCAGCGGATGGCGCACTACAGGGCCCCACTGTTCCCATTGAGCACGAAGGCGAGACATGGACAGCTGGTCGTCGGCCATCGCGGCCTCCAGCGCAGGTCCATCTGCGATCCAACTGCGCAGTTCCGCCATCGATTGCTGAACGCTTTCGAGTCGTGTGTTGCGCGTACCGATCAGTCGCCTTGTGGACGCGACGGCGATCTCGACAACTCGAAGGCGAGTGTCGAGCAGTCTCCTGGCGTCGTCATCCCAGCACTCGGGGCTACCGTCAATCACTCCAACCGCGTCGTCGACCGCGATCCAAGCCACTGATCGCAATGCGAGACCTTCGGTTTCATGCCTCATCCGAGCGTCCAAGTTGGCGGGCAGGAACGTAGCAAGCGGCATTTGATCGAGGTGCGATACGGCAAAGTTCCAAGAGGGCATCGTTGCGTCGAGCGCAGCAGTATCGACAACGATCAATGGACCATCACTATCAACGGCGCTTACTTCGAATTGCTCCGTTCGGGGAAGGAGACGACGGGCCATGACCAGCGCCTGGAAACAGGGATTGACGTCGCGATGCTCGATTCGTTGGACGCGAAAATGCGCGTAAGGCGTGTTGAGCCGCGCCTTGAGGAGGCTGATTCTATTGGTACCGAAGAACGCGCGTACGCGATCCCATGCTGGCATTCTATCGTCTTCTTCCGCCGAGGGAAGGATTTCGGGCTCGGCTCTGAGGTGGAGAGCCCGCATGGCGGCGACACCGGCTTCCGAACCCTGCACGAACGAAGTGGCTAGGCTAAACGCCGCCGCGACCTGGAGGACGTCGACGTTGCCCTTTTCAGTGACGAACTGTTCGGCGAATCCGTCCCAAACGAGGGTCTCGTGAGTCTCGCTGTTGCGCATGTCGGGGAGGACGACGTTACCAACGAGCGCCCCTAGCGATCCGCCCTCACGGACGAGTTGCTCTCTCAAGCTCGTAAGCATTGGAGGAGTGCTCCACACGCCTGCCTTTAGGCAATGTGCAGCCCAGCTGTATTGGCGGAATGGCCCCTCGATCGTTCTCTTGTAGGCGTCGGCAAGTGCAACAGCTCGAGCTTCCGCGTCTTCCGTCTGCGTGAGCGCAGCCTCGCGGGCTCGGGAAACGGCCGAGCGAACTCGACGCAGCGCGGGTTCGGCGACCCTTAGATGACCCCGGAACTGATCGGCGACCGTTGGGTCGGCCGCGAGGTACCTGTTTGTCAACGTACTTGCGGCGATGTACGCGGCGATTGAATCATCGCAGTCGACAATTTGACCGACCGCGTAAACGGCAGCGAGCACATCCGTCACATGCCGCATTCCTAACGACACGAGGTGCGGAACTAACCGGATGAGCAAATCTGAGTTTCGATAAGCGTAGTGCTGCAAGACCCATTCCGGTCGAAAAGAACCCTGTGCTCCGATTGGCGGGAGGCGCATTCCAAAGGCTTGCGAGAGACATTCACCGTCGCTTGCGGACTTGCGAGCAGACCACCAATCCGCCGCATCGGCTAGGCCTCTTTCGACGTCTGCGCCGACCATAGCGTTGCCGTCGATCGCGGCGATGATACCTGCCGGGAGTGCTTCTAGGAGATCCAGCAGCCCGTCCGCCTGACGCGGATCGTATGGTGCGAAGGGTTCGAGCGAGAAGAGTAACCCGACGACGCGGTCGCGCTGTCGCAACAGTTGGGCGATCCAGTCCTGTATCTCCTTGAAACCACTACCGGGCGGTACGAAGCTCTGACTCAGATCCCTGATTGCGTCGGCGAGGGCGTCAGCATGCCACCGCCAGGACGACTCATCGACGGGAACAGTGTGATGATCCCGCGCGGATCTCGGCGGAGACTCCGCGTTACGCAACGGCTGCAAGAGCTTGTCGACAGCTTGCGGTGGGAGCGTCATGAGAGTGACTACTCCGCTCCGACGTCCAGAATCTTTCCTCCGTCAACCGGCGTAGCCGACGAGAAGTCAGATCGGAAGCGGAGTCCGGATACACCGGCGGGGAGGGGGAACTCAACAGACGGCTGAGGAATTGACTCGGCAACATAGAAGCGGAGGCTGCGACGCGCGACTTCGCGCATGTATCGAGCATCCAGGAACTCGCCGAGAGAAGCTCCACACACGGCGGCCAGCGAGCGCCAGAGCAGGTTGGCCTCGCTTCGCCCAGCGAGCCGCTCTCCGAGTTCCGCAACCACATCGCCGAGGCGAACGCCCGAATCGCGCAGTTCGATGATCAAAGAGGCGAAGAAGTGGTTGTCCCGAATCGTCGGAAGAGCCTGGTGAATCGATAGCTCGTGAACTCGCTGTTGGCTCGACGTCGCCTTGACCTCTACCGACAGCGGGGGCGTCGCGAAGGCGAAATCGAGATTGGCGTCCGGGTCACTGTGCCACGCGCGCATCCAGTCCGCGAGGTGTTCGACGCTGTCGAGAAGCGTTAGTTCTCCGATAAGGCCGATCACCGTGGTGCGCGCTGGCAGCTGCAGTTGCCAGAAGAGTGAGACCCACTTGCCGACCTCGATGTCGACATCGGCATCGCTGGGGCTTGCCGGAAGGTCCTTCACAAGCGCCGCGCAGACGGTTGCGAAGAGGTTCCTTATCTCGGGATCAGACGCGATGCACCTGACTACACATACGCGAAGCGAACCGACATCATCCCCTTCCCGCAGTTCGTAGGTTGCGCCGTAGTCCGCGGACAAGAGGCTGAGCCTGAGCGCAGGGACAGGTCGCACGGACTTGCGAGTTCTCACGACGAAGTTCCAGGAGCCGTCCGCATCAACGGCAACGAACAGCGTGCGGCTTGGAGTAAGTGACTCAACCAGAAATGCGTCGGATGGAGGGAGCGCCTCGTCTAAACGCGCCTCAACCCGGCGGAACGCAGAAAGGAGAACGCCCTGATCCCAGTTCATCTCACGTACCTACCTCGATGAGCCATCCCGCCAAAGACTCCTCGGGGATGCGCCAGGCGGTCAAGAGGTACTCGCCCAGCGGATGCTTCGTACCCCGCTCGACCACTTCCACTTCGTGCAACTGAATGGTCAACGGCGCAGCCGGATCGAACTCATCACGGTCTCCGTAGTACCCGGAAGCGCTGCGCCCCTGGAAGAGTTGCACCCCTCCGTCGCTGGTGACTTGGCGTTGAGCGAGTCCGCCGTCGGATCGCATCCATACGACGCGCACGACCGCTTCAGTCGGCTCATCGTCTTGAAGTTTCGAGAGGTTGAGCAGGAGCGCTTGCACGTTCGGTTCAGCGAGCCACGACTCCGGACTTGTTTGCACGAGGAGTTCGAGGGCGTCGGTGAGCGTTGCGTAGCCAGCACGGTGGCCAAACGGCGTCTCTCTCCAGTCAACCTCGGTGAGCGCGTCGATGGCGTGCGCACGTGCGCTGGCTAATGAAGGGGCGTCATCCCGGACAGGCTTAGTGTCCGCGATCCATCGGTCCTTGGCTTTCACATGGATCATAGGGATCGAGATCACCGAGGCGCGAGTCGCCTTCATCTTGTTGTCCAGAAGGAACTGTCGCTTCCACTCCTTCAGCGATTCGTTACCTGCTTCGATATTACGTAGCGCCGCGAGCATGTCCTTTTCGTGCTCCACGTACATTTCGAAGTCGTCACGGACGTCGGGTTCGAGGTAGACACGGCAGAGTCCAAGGTAGGAAGCCTTGTAGCCAAAAAATCGTGCTCGCTGCTGGACGGTGTCGGCGGTTCGGGTTCCCGGTCCGCGAGGCATATAGGTGATCGTCAGCCCTTCGACGGTGAACCCTCGATCGATCGCCTGCCCGCCAACCAAGATGTACGACTGTGTCGGAATCCAATTGATGACAGGCGTCTGCCCTTGGCGGGTATTTACCTCGACGATGTTGAGGTTCCTAAACACGATGTCGAGCGCGTCCCAGCACTCCTCGAACGTCGCAATGTCGGGGAGGGTAGTCGCGAGCTCTTCCCAGGCGTCGCGGAACTCCCGCTGGAGCTTGTTGGGAAAGACTTCGCCCTGATGCTCATACTTGTCCTGCCAGTCCTTCTTCATGCCGGTGATCCACCGCACGAAGTCAGCGTGAGCGTCCTTTTGGCGCGACGGGTGGACGAGCATCGACCGAGTCTTCGGCTTTCCAGTGGTGACGACATGCGCCACCCCGATGAGGAACTCAAGCATCGCCTGTCGCAACCCCTCGGGCGGCGGCCCATTGGGATGGTCGGCCGCGGCCAGATCCTCCGCACCAATTGTCTTCACGAAGTTGTCGGCAGACCCAAAATACCGATCACCACCCGTATAGCCGATGCCCGGTTTGAGGACGCGAACGAAATCCGGCGAGAGCGCGTCATCGATGGCGATGAGCAGTGGAGCCTGCGGTGTGGCTGTGTACTGAAGGTAATAGTGTCCGGGAAGCGAATCACGCAGGGCGAGCAGGTTTCCGTACGTCGCTGACTGCTTTCCCTTCTTTGCCAGCGTGTTCAGGCTTGCCTGGTCCGCCTCGTCATCGATGATGAGCACCCGTTGCCCCGAGAAATCGACTCGATCGAAGAGGCCAGTAAGGTTAAGGATGCCGCCGTGGTGCTTGAGTAGCACCACAACTGCGGTTTGCTTATATGCCTTCGGCGTGGACGCCTTGCTCCAGTTGGCTTGCACGTTCTGAAGCGCCTGCTCAATTTGCTGCAGAGATTGCTGCTTGTCGTTCGGCACGGCGAAAAGCCAGCCGTCCTTGTCGGCGCTCCCGAGGTCACCTTTGAGCCGCCGCTCGCCCTGCGCGAGAAGAGGGTTTGAAATCCCGCTGATCACGATCACGAGGGAGAAGCCGTTGTCTCGCGCGAGCGCGATGACGCCCTCGTAGGACAACGTCTTGCCTGACTGCACTCGTCCAACAACGAGACCGGTCGAGTTCGGCCCAGCCGAGAGCGCACCTTCGAGAACGTTGATGGCGCTCGCGCGGACGGAGTCGCGGGCGTCGTCGTTTACGACCTCCTGCAGAAACCCGGTAAACGTATCGCCGACCACGAGATCGCCGCCGCCCGCCGCGTCATTCCCGGGCGTCAAGATTCCGTTGATCACGTGTCACTCCTCAATCGCTTGGACAGGGCAGCACCCAGCAGCGCACTGACCTGGCGCATGAATTTCGCGGCGCTCTCGCCGTCCCCGGCGGTGGTCTGCAAGCTCTCGGAAACAACCAACGCGACGGCTACCCGGAACACTGCTTCAAGTGCGTCAGAACTCCCCAGCGCGAACTGTTTGAGGAACGGATGCCCAGTGTTGAGCAGGAGTTGCGCAGTAATATTGCCGCTGCCGCGATCGATGTCGACATGGCGAACCAGCCAGTCTTCCTCAAGCGTCCGACTGCCCGCGGTGATTGTGACGCTCCACATGCGGTCATCGTGCGTGAACGTGAACGTTTGGGAGACATCGTGTGACGAGGCGTCCGGCTTCGCCGCCGCGTGCGTCGGAGCGGCAGACGCAGCCGCTTGCTCGACAACTTGATTGAGAACGGGCGGTATAGCGTGCTCCGCTACCTCAGCGGTGTTCTCAGTCGCGGCCCGAATTCGCTTGAGTTCAGCGCGGCTGGCCTGGCGCGCTCGATAGTGTTCAGCCTGCTTGAGTAGGGGCAAGGGTTCCGCGTCGAGCACGCCTCGGAGTCGTTCATGGAACTCCTCCTCGAGCCCCTGCCACTGGAAGCCATCCTTCGTGTGGCTCACCGGAAGCCCCTCAACCTCGAGTTCGCCGAACAGCCGCTGCGAGCGGTAGGAGTTGCCCTGGCCGTAGATGCGAGTGGGTCGGTACGGTGTATCGCCGGTCCCTATGATCACGCGTCGTCGCCGGAAAAGAGACAGTCCGTTCCCGCTCGTCTTGCCCTCGGCTCGGATCGCAGCCCAGCCTCTGACGTGGACTCGCCCGTCGAGATGGAGGTCAATTTGTTTACGCCACTCACGGACGTCGACCGTTACTCCGTCGGCCGAGTTGGCGCGGTAATCAGGTGCCCGCAGCACATCTGGCTCCACGAACTGCATGTTCTGCCCAGCTACGGACAGGATCAAGGTGTCATCTCGAAGGAACGCTCGATAGATCTCGCGTAGGTGATCGCGCACCTTCCCCAGCGTCCGTCCACGCAAAAACTGATTGAGATTCCATAGTTCGATTCGCGTGAAGTGACTGTCGATGTCGCCCTCAGCGGCGGTGACGTCCAGGAAATCTACCTTATTGTTCAAAACCGCGCTCATATCGAACTCGATCGAGTAGACGTTGGGGTCGCCAATACTGGTCGTCACCACGCGCCAGCTCCTCGCGAACCAGATCGAGGCGCTCTTCATGCCCATGCCGAACTCCGATAACCCGGTGCGGTCGGGGGGCACTTCAGCGGCTTTGAACGCCCGACTGAAGTCTCGTCGCGCGATGCCTCCCGCGTTGTCAACGATCGAGATGGACCCACCTTGGTGCTCGTCGTAGGCGATGTCGACGTGAAGCTGATACCCCGGCTCGGTCTGACGGAGTTGCGCATACGACCTCGCTGCGCTCTGGATGGCATTGTCAACATATTCAGCGAGTGCGTACCACGGCTCGTAGTTGAGATTGCTTAACACACCGAGGATCGAGACGCCGGGCACGATACTGATCGCGGGCTCGAAGTCCTCGGCCTCAACTGGAAGGGTCTCGTCACTCATGAATGCCCCTACGCGGCAGCCGCCAGGCCTCGGTCGATAGGGGCAAGCAACGGGCGCGCGATCTCCTCAACGACTTTCGCATTGACGGCGTTGCCTAGAGCCTTGTAGGCCTGGAGGTCGTTCTCGGGAAGCTGAATGGAATCGAGACTCTGCAGGCGTGCGCACTCCTCGGGAGTCATGTAGCGGCGCTCCCAACCGAGAATCGGGACCTGCGTGTGCGTCATCGCGATCAGACTCGGAGCAGTGTTTGTCCGCTTTACCCGAACCCCCGACGCGCGGATCTGCAGGACATAGTGGTCAATCGAGCGTTCACCACCTTGGGCATTCCACTCGAACTTCTGGAGGCTCGACTGCAACTCCCAGAGCCGAGAACGGCGCAGCCACGGATCGATCCAACTCCTGTTTGCGTCATAGAATGCTCGATTCTGCGCGATGAAGTTCACCTTCCAGCGAGGGAAGCGGTAGTCGAGCCTACGGCCGTGGCTAGGGAGAAGTTCGCGCTGTCCCTCCTCGCTATAGCCTCGCAGGGACACTCCGAAGCTGCCGCGGAACTTGTCGAGCGCTACCGCGCCGAGTTCGGCTTGCAGGGCGGCCGGTGTTGCATCCGCGTACGGATACGTCGCACCGAACTCCATCGCCCAGATCGGGAACGACGGAAGCTTTACGTTTTCGGGAGACGACTTCAGGAAGTCGTCCCAGATGTCGATCGCTCGGAGCGTATGTTCGGGCACCGCTCGATGAGGCGTCGCGCCCACGTCGAGGACGTCCGTGATGTCGGTCGGCCCCGGGTGCTTCTCGGGCCACTCAAACTGCGAGAGGCCCCCCTGAGATCCGACGAAGTACGCGCGCTCGCGGATCTGCGGGATCCCGAAGTCATGCGGAGAGAACCGCTCGATCTTGACGTCATAGTTCAGTTCGCGAAGAAGGCCCTCGATCTTCTCGAGCGTTCTCCCGCCGTCGTGTCGAAGGATGTTTGGAACGTTTTCGAGGATGAACTGCCCCGGGCGCTTCTTGTCCAGCACCTCAAGAACCTTGAAGAACAGTTGTCCTTGGAGGGTGTGCTCGAAGCCCAACTGCTCGCCAGCCTTCGAGAACGGTTGGCACGGGAAACCTGCTGCGAGCACATCGTGAGCAGGGACTTGGCTTGCCACGTCGGTAAGCTTGTTAACATCTCCCCACGGTCTGAGATCGAAGTTGACGTTGTAAAGTGCGTTGAGCGTCGGATCCCACTCCGCGGCGAACACCGCGCTGCCGCCGAGGTTCTCCAGCGCGATGTGGAAGCCTCCGAGGCCGGCGAACAGATCGACAAAGGTGAACGGTTCGGTCGGTCCTGTCTGCGGCACTGTCTCAGCTTACCCAAGGGGTCAGACATCGCCGATGAGGTGGTGGACGGCGCGTCCCCATAAGCTGAGGTGCTTCGGGTGCGCCTCACCCGCTCAGGAGTCTGACGGTCGCGCCAGAGTTCCGTTCGGCGACGAGGGAAAGCGTCAGCCTTGAAGCCTTCGACCCTCAACCCCCGTTGAGCAGGCCAAGGAGTCTTACGCGTCGACTGGGACATGAACTCGAGCAGGTCCTGTCCAGGAGTTCTCGTCCGTTCCCAAGGCAGCGAACCAGGGATCGATGGGAACACGACGAAGCCCTCCCGGTTAGGGAGGGCTTCGTCGTGTTCGGTCTGAGTCGACTACAAGGCGCTCGTTCGGAGCGGGCACCGAGTGACCCGCCGGTTCGCGCCCGGGCTCAGGGGGTTCCCGTTACGGTCCTGCTTGACCCGGTACCGGCGGAGCTCGACCTGGTCGGCCGACATGACGTGGGTGGCGTCGAAGGCAGCAGCCGCGTGGCTGGGCATTGCGGGAGCGTAGAAGCGGACCTCTCGCTGGAGTGCGGGCGACCGTGTTGCGGCGGCGGCGACCTCCGGGTGTCGCGCGGTGTGGTCGGCTCGGTGCCACTCGGCAAGAGTGGTCAGGATCGCCTGGCTGATGCTCCGCGAGCGGGCCGCTGCGTCGTGGCTCTGGTTCGGCTTGCGGGAGTTCGTGGCGGCGACCTCCGCCTTGAGGCTGTTGCTGAAGGGGGTCTTGGCGTTGTCGTTGCTCATGATTGTTCCTTCGGGAGTGTTCTGGTGTGGACGGCGGGTATGACTAGCGGGTTGTGGTGGCGGGCGACCCGGAGCGGTCGGGCGTGGACGGTGTGAGGGGCCAGCCGGTGGTGAGGGTTTCGTTCTCTTCGCCGGATCTCGGGAAGCGCCGGTGGTAGGGGGCTCCGTTCCGGTTGCGCGGTCGGGTGTGCTTAGGTGCGTCGGGTTCGCGGAACGTCGCGAGGTCCTCCCACGAGGTGATTCCCCAGCGTCGGATCGCGAGTTCCAGCGAGCCGCCGGTGAGCAGGCCCGCCCGGACTTGAGCGAGCATTTGGCGCTTCTCGGCTCGAGTACGCGCGTCGCGGGTGGCGTGCCAGTGCTGGTCGCGAAGGGCATCCACGGTGATGCCACGCTGGTGGGCGACCTCGAGTTCGTCGGCTTGCAAGGCGAAGTTCGCGGCAGCCGTGCGCGCTTCGTAGACCTCGTACATCGGTTCGAGAAGCGCCACATGCTTGTCGAATGAGGCAAATCTCGGGACCGGAATCGGAACCGGGCGGTAGGAGCGGACGAATGCGAAGGGGTCTCGGACGAACGCGGTGTTCTGCGTTGCTGCGCGGTACTGCTTGCGGGCGTCGGGCTGCTCGTGGAGCTCGACCCACTTCGTGATGAGGTTCTGCGGAAAGCGGTCGGCGTACAGGTCGAGGGGGCGGAGCTCGGGGAGGGTGTGGCGGTGTGCTCGGCGGTTGGTGCAGTCGGTGATGACGGCCATGGTCTTCCTCTTTCTAGTTCGTGGCTGATGCGTGACGTGCCGTGATGGTGGGCGAGCAGGGCTGCTGTCCCGCACCGGCGATCTCTCGACATGGATCTACTGCGGTGCGCGGATGGCGCTTGTACTCGCCCGTTCCGTTGGGCTTGGTGTCTCTATGCCGGCTTGTTTCGACCGGCTGGGAGTGAAGCTGTCCGTCCGGCAAGCGAGCGATTTTCCGTGTGCTGTCCGAGGACCGGGTTAGGGGTGTGGTCTCGTCGTGACGTGTGCTGCGGTGTGGTGCTCGCCTGCCGTGTGGCTGGCTTCGAGGTCTCTATGCCGTCTCGTCCGGGCCGGCTGGAAGATGCGCGCTCAGTCGACGGCGGAGGCGTGCGCGCGGAAGGTGACGAGGTCCTTCCAGGCGGTTCCCCACTGGTCCTCGGCGGCCCGGCACTGCTTGAGGGTGGCGGCCCCGGCGCGCAGGAGCGAGAGCAGCCGCCGTCCCGCCTTGATGGTGTTCAGGTCGTCGCCCCAGTGCTGTCGGCGCAGCTCGTAGACGTTGTCGAACCCGGCATCGGCTGCGGCTGCGGCTTCGTCGCGGTCGTACTGGAGGAGGAAGTGCTGCTCGGCGCAGCGCTGGAAGTCTGCGTCGGTGCGGAGCTTGCGGATGGTGGCGATCTGGAACACGAACACGTCCGGCTCGTCCAGAAACGGTTCGACGCCGTAGTGGGCCCGGAACTGCCGCTTGCCGCCCGAGCCTACGAGGAGGTGATCGTAGAGGTCATCGATCCCGCGGCCGTTGAGGTCGAGCCAGCCGAGGACGATCTGCATCTCGCGGCGGCGCTCGTGCCGGTTGCGGTTCTGGTGGGAAGCCATGGTGTGGCCCTTTCATACGGAGGTGGTCGGCACCGATTTGTGGTGCGCTCCCCCTCTGTGCACGCTGCCGACGGACAGCTGTGATCACAGATCTGGGATCCCTGATCCACAGCACTCCCCGGGTGCGTTGATCAGGGCTTCCTCAGGTTCTGCATTCAAGCGACAGACCAGCCGCAGCCGGTCCCCCAACCGTGAGCGCGGCTGACGGCCTTCCAGCCCGCCTTGACGGTCGGCGGCGGCATAGAGGCAACTCCGTCATCGCAAGGAGTTCCTCTTGGACCACATCACTGCCACCCGCCTGGCCCGCTGCGACGCGTTCATCGCCGCTGCAGACGCTGAGCACGGCGGCCGCTACGACTACTCGCTGCTACCCGACGAGTTCGTCAACGTCAAGACACGGGTGCGGATCATCTGCCCGGAGCACGGTGTCTTCCGGATGGCGCCGCAGGACCACAAGTCGAAAACGGTGAAGGGCCGAGTGATTCCTGGGCAGGGCTGCCACGACTGCTCCACGCGTCGCGGACCGGCCGCACGCCGCTTGCAACTCTTCCTCGACCGAGCGCTGGAGGTTCACGGGTCCCGGTATGACTACCGGCACGTCGACTTCGTCGACCAGCGGACCAGCATCCGCATCCGCTGCTTCGAGCACGGGGCCTTCAGCGTCATGCCGAAGAACCACCTCGCTGGTGAGCAGTGTGGGAAGTGCGGGGCCAGGGCGCGAGCAGAGTCCCTCCGCCAGGTCGACAACGCCGGCCAGTTTGGTGACCCCCGCCGCATCGCCCTCGACAAAAAGCGCGCCGCTACCGAGCGACGGAACGAGAAGAAGCGTCTGAAGCGCGAGGCAGCAGCATCGTTGCACGCTGTCTGACTTTTCCTGTTCCTGGCCTCGAGCGGCTCGAATCCCTGGCTCTCACGGCCGCTTCGTCCCTACCGTCGAAATCGTCCACCCCAACTCCGCCGCTGCTGCTGTTGCGAAGCGGCTGCCCCTGCTGAGTTCCGGAGTGGGCGAGCGAGAAGGAGCCGTATGCCAAACGCCGAGAACGACCCGCGCCGCCGTGCGCGGCAACTCGCCGCCATCAGCGGCATAGCCCGCATTCCGCTCGCGGACCTGCGCGACCAGAGTCCCCCGAACCTCCAGGCCCTCTACGCCGAATTGCAGGACGACCAGTCCCTGATCCCAGGCCTGAAGATGGGACTCGGCGCCCTCACCGTCCAGCGCTGGGACCCCGCCTACGCGGCCAACGGTTGGACCCTCCACGGAGCGGAACTCACCCTCGACATGGGGCACCCATTCGGGTCGATGTTCTACCGCAACGACGCCGACGGCCGGGTGCTGCGCATCGGGGTGAAGTGGCATCCGCCGGTGCAGCAGCTCGAGTTCCCCGCGCTGCACCCGACGAAGCCGGAGCTGACCTCTGACTGCACTGCTGAGGAGGTCGCCGCGGTGGTGTTGGATGCGCGGAGTCGGATCGGGACTCTTGTCGCGGTCAACGCGCAAATCGGGTCGTTCATCGCCACCGAGGAGTCCGAGAACGCGATCCTCGACGCATCCGGACTCGGACTCGAACGGCTCTCCGAAGACGACCCGCGGCTGGCAGACCGTGATGCGCGCCGGCCGCCACGTCCGGATGGAAGCGGCGCTGATGGGTGACCGGCAGTGGGTGCAGGACATCCGGCACCAGCAGACGATTCTGTCGTTGCCATCCGGGCTCGGGTGGACGATCGACATCACGCAAACGCTGGTCGCGCTGACGGCTGCGGGGATGCCCGCTCGCGTGGAGGCGTTCGACCGGCTCCGATTCGAGGACGGCCGCTCCGGGTTCCTGTCCACCCCGAACCCGACCGCGACCATCAACGACGACGGCACCCCGACCGAACGAACCGAGGACCTCATCGTCATCCCCGGCGGATCAGAAGGCGGCGTGCTCTCGCTCGCCCGCCGCTACCCGGACCTGGTGTTCGTCAACGGGAAACGACAACGCGTCTTGGCGAACGGTCGGCAGGTGTACGGGTCGTCAATGGAGCGGGACGCGACCCCGGGATGGCGGACCGTGCTCGCCATCGCCCGCACCATCGCCCTCCACGGCGGCGGTTCCCAGTCGATCGCGGACCGCATCGGCGTCCCACTCGACGACGTTCGCGCCGCGATGCCAGCGCTCGGCACGCACGTGTTCTTCACGCCGATCGGGTGGGAAGCAGCCGACCAGGCCGCCCTATGCGACTGGGCTTTGGCGGCGTACCCGGGTTACGGCGGAATCAGGACCTGCTGGCGCCGCGACACCACCATCGACGAGCAAGCAGACCAGCTCATCAGCCTCGGCGGGGTGATGTCGGACCGGTGGGCGGCGCAGCAGTCGGGCGTCATCGTCCCGCCGAACCGGCTGACGGCGTTCTTCGCCGAGCACCCCGACATGACCGCGCTCGGCTACGAGCCCGCCACAGTAGACGACGCGACGGTGTCGGTCGTCCTACCGCAGGACACCACGATCCTCACCGGCGCTGAGGGGTGCTGCACCGACGACTTCATCACCGCGCATGTCCTGTACGAAGACAGTTGGGTGGCCGCGAACACGGATGCGGTGAACGGGTTGCGGCAGCTGCTGCACTTCCGATCCGACCTCGCCCACGACCTCCGCTGGCACCCCAACAACGGCAGCTGACAGGAGCGCGCTGATGACCTTGCAGCTGCTGTCGCTGACCTTGGCGTACGACGACACCCGATTCTTCGGGTCCGTCATGTTCACCGACCCCGACCACCCGGACGACAAGCCCGCCGCGGTCCTGGTTGACCACGCGGATGAACCGCCCTGGTTCCGCCTCACGAACGTCGACCCGAGCGGTCAGGATCCGTCGGTGCTGGCGATGGTCGAGGCGGACCGCATCATGCGGTTCCTCCTCCGCTACACGCCCGACCGGATCGGCCGTGCCCCTGCCGACTTCCCCCAGCCCTAACCGCTGCGCACACGCCCATCCCCAGGAGGTTCCCGCTGATGATGCGTTTGGTGTCCATGCACCTGTCGAACGACCGGATCCTCTGGGGGCACGTGCTCCTCGAGGACACCGAGAACCCGGACGCGCACCTGGCGCAGATCCTCGTCCGCCCCATCGACAAGGAGCCGGGGTACGAGCTCTATGACAGGACCAACACGGTCCTGTCGGACCTGACGGTGCCGGCGGTGCGGGAAGCGAACCGCATCGTGCAGACCCTCCTCATCCCCGCCTCCGAGATCGCGAAGCGGGAGAAAGCCGTCCGGGCAGTGATCCACTCGGGCTACTTGGAAGGATTCCCGGACGACATGCCGTGGCAGTCCCAACTGTGGATGTACGCCCGAGGGGAAGTCACCCGCGAACAACTCTCCGCGTACGCCGACGAAGGCCGACAGATCCCCCGCCAACCCGAACACAGCGCCGTCGGTCCGGCGGACGTTCCCGAGGACTGGTGGCAAACCACGCAAGCGCGCATCCGCCGGAACCTCCTCAACACGACCCTCACTGAGGCGGAAGTCGCCGCGGCCCTGCATATCGACATCGAGGAGGTCGGGGAGCTGTTCGAAGCGAATCGGCTGACGAGTTTCGACCTCGACGGCGAAGAACGCATCCCGGATTGGCAACTCGTCAAGCCCGCCCTGCCGGAGTTCGGGGACCCGTCGTCACTGCTGCCAGGCCTCGACGTCCTCTACGCGGCAGCACCACAGCCGCTCCTCGACGCTGCCGCGATGACGGAGTTCATGACCACGCCCCTGGAGTTCCTCACCGTCGACGACCGGGTCCTGACGCCGCTGGACTGGATGCGGGAAGGGTGGCCGCTGACGACGATCATTGCCCTGTTCCGTGGTCGACGGTGGCGGCCATGACCCGCCGGCCGGACCTGTTCCTCCTCAACGTCGCCTACGACGTCACCGGGGTGCACGGGCACGTGTTCTTCCGCGACCCACCCAGCAGCGTGCTGCGGCAGGTCCTCATCCGCAGCACCGACGCCGGCAGCATCTGCGAACCGGCCCAGGGCGACACCCGCGACGGGTGGGAACCGTTCCTCGAAGAGACCCGCTGGCTCATCGCCCTCACCCAACCCGACGATCTGAAAGAGCGCAGCCGATGATGCCGGGGCTTGAATGGGTCGCCGCCGCATACTCTGGCAGGCCGCAGATCACGATGCCGTATGGGCTCGGCGACGCGACCGACCTCACGAACGCGCTCTCCGTCTTGAAGCTCGCGGGGCTTCGCGCGGTCGTGGAGTCGCACGACACGATCCGCCTCGCCGACGGCCGTCGCGCACGATTCCCGACACTCACGCATCGTCCCCGCGACGACGACCCGAAGGACGCGGAGCTGCTCCTGTTGGCACCACGCACCGTGACTGCGACGCAGATCGCGCTCGCGGAACAGACCGCGACGGTGCTACTGGTTGACGTCGACCGGCGCCGCGTCTGGATCGACGGCAGACAAGCCCTCGGGACGAAGGAACGGTGGAAGGACGCAGCCCCCATCTACGTCGCCTTCGCCGTCGCACGGATGCTTGCCGTCAACGGCTCCACCTTCGACAGGCTCGTTCGGGCAGGGCTGACTGCCGGGCAGGTGGACGACGGGCTCGCACGCCTCGGGAAGCGCGTGCACCGCACCGACATCGGGTGGGAGTCGCGGCAGGTCGGCGGGCTCGTGGACTTCGCCATTGCCTGTTACCCCGGACCGGGCGGTGTCAGGACCCGGTGGACGTCCGACCTGCCACTCGTCGAGCAGGCGGAACGACTCATTCACGCCGGATGCCGCATCTCCGGCCGCGCCATCTCCGACCGCCCCGGCTACCCCGCCATCAGCAAGCGAGAGATGCCGTACCGGCTCGTCGCGTTCACCGAGGAGGAAGTCGACATGGCCGCGCTCGGCTTCGAACCTGACACGATCGGCTTCTCCGGCACCGAACTCATCCGTCCCGCGGACCCCACGGTCTTCCTTACCGCAGCTGCCGCCGGATACACGGACCGTACCGACGACATCATCACCGCCAACACGCTCCTCCGCGCCGACTACCGCAATGCCGACGACGCAGCATCACTGCAAGAAGTACGCAACCGACTGCAGTTCCTCGCCGACACCGGCTACGACCTCCGCCACAACCTGCCCAACTGACGGCGAGAACGATCAGACCGGAGTCGCACCAACCAGCCGTCGGTGCTTTACCGAACTGCGCCACACCCAAGCAGCCAGCATGGTGTCGCCGCGACCGGCTTCCACCCAGACGGCGTCCCGAGTTAGGTGGTACGCCCGGGCGTCACTTCGACGGACCAGGCGGTCCGGCAGCTGGAACCACGCATGCACCGGCAACGGCTCCGGCAGTTCACGCATCTCCGTGCCACGAGCATCTTCCTCGAGCGAGAACGGCGAGCCGGGCAGCCAACGATCCGAACGACGACGACCCATGACCGCGACAGTAGGAGCCGGCACCGACGTTCGCATACGGGGCCCTCACCGAGAACATCATCGGACTAGTCATGTGAGACAGAAGCGGTTGCGGTGTGTGGACAGCTTCGCTCGATGTCGCCGATTTCGCAGTGTTCCGTGTCGTGGTTGCGTCCGAGGGAGTTGGAGCGTCGCGGGACTTGCTGACTCGCGTTCGTGGCTCACTACGAAGCATCAAGAGTGTCGCCTGCTGCAATGATTGCCTCGTGTCCACAACGAGTGCCCTTCTTGTCATCGACCTCCAGCGCGGCGTGGTCCAGGACTGCTTCGACGCGGAGGGCGTGCTCGAGCGAACTGCTCAGCTCGTCGAACGAGCGCGGTCTAGCGGTGTACCGGTGGTGTGGGTGCAGGACCACGGCAGTTTCGCCGAAGGGTCGTCAGACTGGGAGCTGGCGGCCCCGCTTAGTCGTCAAGCCGATGAGCCGCTCATCAAGAAGGAGTACCGCGACTCGTTCGCGGATACCGACCTCGACGCGGTCCTCGAGTCCCTGAGCATCGGGCGTCTGGTGGTTGCGGGCGCCCAAAGTGACTACTGCATTCGGACGACGACCCAGACGGCGGCGGCTCGGGGGTTTGACGTCACGCTGGTGTCCGATGCCCACACGACGACTGACGCGGAGCACGACGGTGTGCGCCTCAGTGCGGGGCAGATCGTCGCGCACACGAACATGTACTTCGGCGGCCTGCGCTACCCCGGCCGGCACTACACGGCCGAGTCATACGACCAGGTGCGCTTTTGAACAATCCGTGGGCCGAAGGGCACCTGTGCCCGGTCCTTGTCCTGACAGCCCGCAGCACTCTCGTCATCGGCACCACCTGAGCCGACACGAACCGCGACGAAAACAACGACATGAGGCGAAACTGCCCACACCACTCGGCCCCGCGTGTTCTCAGGCCACGCTCTCGAGCTCGTGACGTCTCGGTAAGCGATCGCCTATCGGACATTGTGGGGCTCAGCTGTAGCCGACGAGCGTCGACGGGAAGCTGGTCACCATCGACCCCACCATCGTCGCGGTCCAGCCCGAGAAGGTGGTTGGACCCGTTCATGCTGTGTGGATGGAGATCGTGCCAGCGAGATCAAGGTCGCTGGGCCCGCCGGTGACCCCGGCACTCGCCAGCAGTGTCGCGCCCAGGACGGCGCTCCAGAACGTGCGGCTGTCCCGACCCACGCCGGCCACGCTCACCCAGCCGCGCTCGGTCGCGACACGTTCCAGGTACCGCTCGGACTGGCGGAAGAGGACCGCGAGCAACATCCGAACTCGTTCTCGCTGCGCGCTGTCGTCTCCGGTGGCTGCGATGGCACGCACGACGAGGACTGTCGACGGCATCGCCAAAGCGGTGCGCGCAAGGGCCGTCCGGAACTGCTCCGCCGTAGCGGCCCGACGTCCGGCGGCTTGCAGTCGTGTGGTGTCCCTGAGGAACAGCGCAAAGGACGCGTCGAGCAGAAGGCGGTCCTTCGACCCGAAGTGGTGCGTGATCTGGTTCGGGTACACCCCTGCCGCTCGAGCGATCGCGCCGACCGTGACCGCTCCCGTTGGGGCTCCGCTGAGCAGGCCAGCGGCGGCAGCCATGATGCGAGCACGGGTCGCCACACCTCGAGTCGTCCCGGCCTCCGACGAGCTTGTCACCTGGTGATTGTACGTGGTACAACTCATCTTGTGCAGCATACAAGTCACGAACACGGTGCCGTGCTGGTCACCGGCTACGGCGCCGTTTCACCCTTCGGTCACGGTGTAGATCGGCTCTGGGAAGCGCTAACCGCGGGGCGATCAGGAGTCCGTCGGCTCCAGCAGGACGGTCCGCTGTGGGCAGAGGTGCCCGTCCGTATCGGCGCGCCCGCCGCGCTCAACACCGACGCCACCCTCGGCCGGGTGCGGGCAAACCGGCTGGACCGCAGTCAGCAGCTCGCGCTCGTCGCCGCCGATGAAGCATGGGCCGACGCCGGCTCTCCGGATGTTGATGGCGACCGACTCGCAGTCGTCGTCGGCACCGGGGTCGGCGGGATCGAGACGCTCCTCGACGCGCACGACGTCCTCGGCATGAAAGGCGCACGGCGGGTGTCCCCGCGAACGGTTCCGATGCTCATGGCAAACGCAGCGGCAGCGCAGATCAGCATCGAGCGAGGCGCACGAGCGGGCGCCTACACCACGGTGTCGGCATGCGCATCGGGTGCGGAAGCGATCGCGATCGGTGCGCGGCTCATCGTGACGGGCGAGGCGGATGTCGTGATCGCCGGCGGCACGGAAGCCGCGGTCACTCCCGTGGCCATGGCAGCCTTCGCGCAGTCCCAAGCGCTCGCACGACCCGGTGCTGATGAAGCCCCCGAGACGCTCTCCCGTCCGTTCGACCGCGACCGACGTGGGTTCGTGCTCGGAGAGGGTGCCGGGATCGTCGTTCTCGAACGCGCCGACCATGCCGCGGCACGGCATCAGCGCTCTCGTGGAACGCTGGCCGGCTGGGGGATCACGTCCGACGCGCACCACATCACTGCTCCACTCGACGATGGCCGCCAGCAGGCGCGAGCAATGACGGTGGCGATCCGGATGGCAGGGCTCACCGGTACCGACATCGACCACGTCGATGCCCATGCGACGGGAACGCTGACAGGCGATACCGCGGAAGCCCTCGCGATCCGGCGAGCCGTCGGCACGCACCCGGTGGTCACCGCGCCGAAGAGCGCCATCGGCCACATGTTCGGCGCTGCCGGTGCGGTCGAGGCGATCGTGACGCTCCGCACGTTGGAGACCGACACCGTTCCTCCCACCCGGAACCTCGACCAGCTCGATCCAACGATCGATCTCGATGTCGTCGCGGGAACCGCTCGGAACGTCCCACTGCGGGCGGCACTGAACAACTCTTTCGGCTTCGGCGGGCAGAACGCATCCCTCGTGTTCACCGCAACGACCAAGACCGGCGAGCATGCAGCATGATCGACCAGCTCCATCTGCCGACCACTCTCCAGACCCGCACCGGCACGATCAATCTCCGCAGCGCGACACCACACGACCTCGACGCGATCATCGAACTGCTCTCCGACGACGCGATCAGCGCCGGCCGCGGTGACCTCGCCCGAGACGAAGACCGCGGCGCGTACGCGGATGCGCTTCGCCGCATCACCATCGACCCGTGCAACGAACTCCTCATCGCGACCGACCCCGCCGGCACGGTCATCGGAACACTGCAACTCACCCTCATCCTCGGCATGGCACGACGCGGAAGCACGCGGCTGCTCGTCGAAGCGGTCCGCGTCGCCAACGCACATCGGTCACAGGGCATCGGCGGCGCCATGATGCGATGGGTGGTTGAGCGGGCCGCCGCGGACACGGCAACGCACCTCGTGCAGCTCACCTCCGACAACGCTCGCGCAGACGCGCACCGCTTCTACCGACGCTTCGGCTTCGTCGACACTCACATCGGTTTTAAGTACGCCATCGCGCCGTCCGCCGGCGTCCACAACGCAGGATGGAAGCGTGATCACCATGCAAATCAACCTCGAACCCATCGGCTACGTCCGCAGCACCCGCACTGAAGTGCGCGATGACGACTGGGATGCCGAGACCGCGTCGATCGAGCTCGACACCTCGATCTTCTCCGCGGACGCGCTGCTCGAACTCGACGCGTTCAGTCACGTGGAGGTCGTCTACTTCTTCAACCAAGTCCCGGAGTCGAAGATCGAGCGCGGCGCGCGCCGCCCACGCAACAATCCGGAGTGGCCGATGGTCGGCATCTTCGCGCAGCGCGGCAAGAACCGCCCCAACCGTCTCGGTGTGACAACCGCGCAGATCCTCGGCGTCGACGGAACGACACTCCGCGTTGCCGGTCTCGACGCTGTCGACGGCACACCGGTCCTCGACATCAAACCCCACATGACCGAGTTCGGCCCGCGAGGAACGGTCGCCCAACCCGTCTGGGCGACCGAGCTGATGCGCGAATACTGGCAGCCGTTACCTGACGCCGACCACGGTTCTTCCCGCGAGTCCGTGCACCGGCGTGGGCATGGTTGACGTGACTGTGTCTGAACATCACGAGGCTTCGGCTGGCTATCTCATTCGAGCTCCGCGGTGTGGGCTCCGGATGCGTCGCTCCTCGTTGCGAACCTTTCCGTGGTGCGTGTAGCGGGCAGTGACTTGGAGTACAGCGAGTTCGCCCGGTACGACCTCGGGCAGGCCGTAGCGTGGATGACCGTGCAGGCACAGGAGTTTGGTCTCGCCGCGCACCAGTTCAGAGCGTTCGACCGTGAGGGGATCGCACGAGAGTTCTCAGTGCCGGATCATCTCGAGGTGACGTCCATGACCGCCTTCGGTCGTGCCGCGCACACGTCCGATGCTGTGGTCGGCAACGGGACGAACCGGGACCGGCTGGCATTGCCGGACCTGATGCTCGGCACACCAGAATGGAACGCATGACGCCGCGCGAGACGCCGTTCGTGTTCGTGCACGGGCTATTCGGTTCGTTCGCCGATCAGACCGTGTTCGACGCCCTCCAACCGGCCGTCTGCTCCGCCCCCGACCTCGTCGGTTACGGCGGAGCGCCAGGCATCGTCACAACGGACGGGCAGGTCGCAGCCCTGCAGGCGCACATCGACCGAGTGTCACCGTCGACTCCCGTGCACCTGGTGGCCCACTCGATCGGTGGGGTCTTCGCGTTCCTCTACGCCGACGCATACCCAGAACGAGTCGCGAGCGTGACGAGCGTCGAGGGGAACTTCACCCTCGACGACGCCTTCTGGTCACAGTCGATCGCCGCGCTTGACGAGACCACAGCCCGCACGAGCATCACCGCACGCCTGACAGACCCGCATGGGTTCCTGACCGGCGACGGAATCCAGCCAACCGCCGAACTTGTCGCCTTCGCGCGGCAGGCGCTGGCGTATCAGCCCTGGCGGACCGTGTGGGAATCCGCACGTTCCATCGTCGCCACGACCGGCGGGCAGGAGTGGGCGCGGACACTGCGACGCGTGTTCGCTGCCACTCCCGTACACCTCATCGCAGGGGAGCGAAGCAGACACGACTGGCACGTCCCACAGTGGGCAATCCGCGATGCCGCGACGTTCGACATCGTCACGGGTGCCGGCCACATGATCATGCTCGAACACCCAGGCCGCCTCGCGGAAACACTCCTCACAACCCACACACCCTGAAACCGTCCCAATCACAGCGGTCAGGTCACGGCGAGGCCGGACTCCGCACGAGCGGTCGAGTTCAGCGGGCTGCTTCGTTGAGCGGCGGGGGCGTGTCGAGGGCTGCTTGTGCGGCGTGGCAGTCCGGGCACCAGTCGAGGTCGTCGGTGGCGCAGTCCCATCCGTACGTCTCGGCGTGTGCGCGAGCGCCTCGGTAGCTTGCGGCGTTCGCGCCGATGAGCGCGAGCTTTCCGGTGCACTGGTGGCCGTCGCACGTGATGACGATCGCCGGGTGGATGCTCATGTGACCATCGTCGCCGATCCTGCCCAGTCACAGACCTCGGCAGGCGATCGGCTATCGGACACTATCGAAGTCGGTCGATCTCAGAGAGTGAGCTCGGCAGCTTGGCGTCTGCAGGGGTTGGGGGAGCGGTCTAGAGGTTCTGATGGTGGGTTACTCGGAGCGTGACAACGCAGCGTCCCCGATCCGGCATCAGCCAATGGCCGCGGTGCGGCTGACGAGCCCCTTGACAACGTCACTGTCTCCTCGCGCAAGCTCATCGTCTGTCGGCAGGTAGGCCGTCGATCAGCTGCTCATCACGGAGAAGGCCTACGAAGCCAACGGGGTGCTGAGCTCTCCGACGTCCTGTCGTCTTGGGACCGCGGTGCACTGCCGTCCGCCTGTGCGCCTGGAGTCTCAGCTGTCAATTGCTCCGCCGATGAGTCTTCGGGGTCCAAAGGGAGGTCGAAACCAGCACACACCCAGTTGAGGGCTTCATCGGAGGCGCGGTTGCTCATTCCATCATGTTCCGCCGCCCCGCCTGGCCGTCGATTCGGACGGCAGGTCGTCGGTGGCATGTGCTGCGACCGCGACAATGGTCAGTGGACTGTCACGAGGCCAAGGACCGCAGTGACAAGGGCGAGGACCGCGAGAATGATCGGCGGAACAGGGGGCTCGTGTCGGCGGACGTGCACGATCGCGGCGGCGATCATGACGACTACGAGGCCGACCGCTGCGATCGGGCTGAGAACAACGGCGATGCCGGTCAGTGCCGGGAGGACGATGCCGAGTGCGCCGAGGATCTCGACGACCCCGATTGCTTTCACCGCTCCGCCGCTGTAGTCCTCAACCCAGGCCATGGAGCGGGCGAGAGCGGTCTTGGGGCGGGTGGCTTTCATGAGGCCGGCTGCGAGGAAGGCGAGGGCGGTGATGCCGCCCACGATCCAGAACGCGATGATCACGATGTGCTCCAAAGAGTGTGGGTGGTGTTGCAGGTCAGGTGAGCTCGTCAGCGGCGTGGGGCGCGGTCGTTCCAGATGACGGGTGCCTGGCGGAGCCAGGTGTCGTCTTCGATGCTGTCGAGGAGGAAGCGCGCGACCTCGGCCCGGCTGACGCTCATGCCCGGTTTCTCCGTCCCGGCGAGAGCCGCGTGGAGAGGGCCGTTCGGGGTCTTGTCGGTCAGCGCGACGGAACGGACGAGGACCCAGTCGCGGTCGGAAGCGTGCACGAGGGCGTCGACGCCGTGGTGGTCGGTGTACCCGTGCCGGATCCCGGAGGTCTTGATGAGCGTTTTGAAGAGCGGGTTGAGGGTGTTCCAGGAGTTCCCGGCGCCCTGCGTGGAAGCGACCGCGATGCGGCGGATGCCGTGCTCCTGCATGACCGTGAGAGTGTCGCGGGTCGCGTCGGTCATGAAGGTGGGCGGGCTGACGGGCTTGCCCACGGGTTGTCGCTGGCGCGGGAGTTGTTCAGCGCGCTCACGACCGCGTCTGCCCCTTCTGCCGCTCGGCGGATGTCGTCGATGTTCGCTGGGGTTCCTTCGATGAGCTCCACGTCAGCAGGGGCGTCGACGGTATCCGGGTTCCGGACGAGTGCGCGCACGCGGTGTCCGCGAGCGACCGCCTGTCGGAGGACGTGGACGCCGGTGCGGCCGCTGCCGCCGAGGACGAGGAGGGTGGACAAGAAGGTTCCTTCCGAGAACGAGCTGCTGTGTTGACCGACTGCGAGCAGCAGGACGGTCCGCCCTTGCCTCACTCGCAGTTCGTATGCACATGATGTGTGCGGGAGCGTCCGCTCACAAAAGGCACTTCCGGGTGCGTCCGATGGGCCCTAAGCCGCGTGCGCATGTTGTTACGGTGGCGCAGATCGAGGAGGCAGAGATGGCAGCGGAACGCAGCACCGCGGGACAGTTGGCGGCGGAGCGGGTGGTCGTCGGGCCGTGCACGTCGTGGCCGGAGAACAGTGCCTTCATCAGAGAGGTGCTCGACCGGATCGGCGACAAGTGGACCGTCCTGGTGCTCAGCACCCTCGGCGACCGAGCCCTGCGGTACTCAGACCTGCAGGCGAGCATCCCCGGCATCTCGCAGCGGATGCTGACCGTGACGTTGAAGGCCCTCGAGCGCGACGGACTCGTCGTCCGGCAGGCGTACGCGGAGATGCCGCCGCGCGTCGAGTACGAGGTCACCGAGCTCGGCCGGTCGCTGCAGCGCGCGGTTCTGCAGCTGTCCCGCTGGGCGGCCGAGAACCACACCACGGTCGCCGCGAACCGCACGGCGAACGACCAGATCGGTATCGGCCGCGCTCGAACACGCCTGGACCGACCGACCGGGTGAGCTGACGCGGACGGCTCCGCGGCCACTATCCCCCTAGGCCTCCGGCCTGGACGTCGCCACTGACGGCGCACTTCAAAGTGCCTTTTGTACGGCGCTCCAAAAAAGTCGAACATCTCCTTACGCACTACTAGTGAGGTGAATGGGATGAACGACACGACACCGTCCGACTCCAACCGATCGATCACGGTCGAAGTGTGGGCGGATCTGGGCTGTCCCTGGTGCTACGTCGGCAAGCATCGACTCCAGGAAGCCATCGCCAAGCGGCCTGACCGTGACCGGTTCGAGGTGCGGCTGCGCTCCTTCGAGCTCAACCCCGGCGCCTCGCGCACGCCGGAGACCATCGAGAGCGCGTTCATCCGCTCGCACGGCGGTGACGCTGAGGTCGTCCTCCGGGCCGAACGGCAGATCCAGGCGATCGCGCAGAGCGAGGGGCTGCCGTTCTCCCTCGACCGGTTGAACGCGAACACGTTTGACTTCCACCGAGTCGTCCACGCTGCTGACGCGCAGGGCCTCGGGCTGGCGTTCTACACCCTCGTCCAGGACCGGTTCTTCGCCGGTGACCTGAACCCGTTCGACGTGGACGCCCTCGCCCAGGCCGCGGAAGAGGTGGGCTTCTCCGGTGACCGTGTTCGCGAGGTCCTCCTTAGCGACGAGTACGCCGACGCCGTCCGAGCCGATATTGCTGAAGGCCGCCGTCTGGGCGTGCAGGGAGTCCCGTTCGTCGTCTTCGACCGTCGGCTCGCAGCATCCGGCGCGCAGTCCGTCGCCGGGTACGCGCAAGCCCTCGACGCTGCCGCCGCTGAAGCGCCGGCAGGTGTGGCATGACCGGCACTCCGGAGCTGCCGCTGCCGCTTCGGCCGGTCGGTGATGCAGGGGCCGCGTTCTGCGACCCCGACTCCGGCGACGCCTGCGCGCTCCCGACCCCCACCCCGACACAGCAGAACAACTTGAGAAGAGGAACACACGATGGAACGCAGGTACCTCGGTGCGACCGGGATCTCGGTCTCCGCAACAGCCCTGGGCACGATGAACTTCGGCGGGTTCGGCAACACCGACCGCGCCGAGGTGACCCGGATGATCCATACCGCGATCGATGCCGGCATCACCCTCATCGACACCGCCGACCGGTACGGCAACGGCGAGACCGAACGGATCGTCGGTGACGCGATCCGCGACCGCCGCGACGAGGTGGTCCTAGCGACGAAGTTCGGCCTGCCCGACGTGCAGGACCCCAATAAGCGCGGCGCCTCGCCGCGGTGGATCCGCACGGCCGTCGAAGCGAGCCTGCAGCGGCTCGGGACCGATCACATCGATCTGTACCAGCTGCACCGGTACGACTGGCACACCGACCTCGACGAGACCCTCGGCGCGCTGTCGGACCTGAAACATGCTGGGCTGATCCGCGCGTTCGGGCACTCGATGTTCCCGGCGGAGAAGATCGTCGAGGCGCAGTGGGTCGCCGACCGACGCGCCCACGCACGCTTCACCACGGAGCAGGCCCGCTACTCGATCCTGAACCGCCGTGTCGAAGCGTCCGTCCTCCCCACGGCCCGCCGGTACGACATGGGGGTGCTGACCTTCAGCCCGCTCGCGAACGGTTGGCTCAGCGGCCGTGACCTCGCCGAGAACAGCCGCGCCCGGCTCAGCCCCGCCATGTTCGACCGCACCGCACCCGGTAACGCCGAACGCTGGCACCTCGTCGAGCAGCTCCAGGACATCGCCTCGCAAGCCGGCCTGAGCCTGCCCCACCTCGCGACCGCGTTCGTCCGCAGCCACCCCGCGGTCACCGCCGTCATCGTCGGGCCGCGCACGCCGGACCAGCTCAACGACCTCATCGCCGCAGCCGAGCACACCCTCACCGCCGACGTCCTCGACGCGATCGACGCCGTGGCGGCCCCCGGCACGGAGACCCTCCCCGCCGACTACCTCACCGAAACCCCGGCACTGACCGACCCGACACAGCGCCGCCGCTGACCAGCACCCCGACAGGAAGAAGCCCCATGCCCACCATCGCCATCATCGGAGCCGGCCCCGGCCTCGGACTCGCCATCGCCCGCACGTTCGGCGCCCAGGGATACGCCGTCGCCTTGATCGCGCGCACCCAGCACAAGCTCGACGCACTCGCTGAGACGCTCGCAGCGGAGGGCATCACCGCCGCTGGCTTCGCCGCGGACGTCCTCGATCGTCCTTCGCTCACCGCAGCCCTCGACGCGGCGAGGGAGCGCTTCGGCAGCATCGACGTCCTCGAGTACTCACCTGCCGACGCGACCTCCGGTGCCACCGCTCTCGTCGACGTCCGGCAGGCCACTCCGGAGAACGTGCAACCGCAGGTCGAGTACTACCTGTACGGCGCCATGACCGCAACCGCGACCGTGCTGCCCGCGATGCTCGACGCAGGCGCCGGGACGATCATCGTGACCACCGGCGCGGGATCGGTCTACCCGGTCCCGATGTTCGGCAACGTCACCGCCGGCGGCGCAGCGCTCCGCAACTGGGCGCTGAACCTCGGAACAGCACTCGACGCCGACGAAACCGGCGTGCACATCGCCCACGTCGCGATCGACGTCTGGATCACCGACCAGGCGCCCGAGGGTGTTCCCAGCCTCACCGCGAACGAGATCGCTCCCCGTTACTGGGACCTCGTCACAAAGCACGACGGCCACGAGATCGTCATCGAGGCATGAGCCCCAGGCCGCGGAGGGCCCGACCCGAGCTCGCCCTCCGCGGTCTCCTTACAGGCCAACGCCGTCGAAACGTCGCGCCGTCAGAACATCGTGTTGGTGTTCGCTGCTTCCTCGGGGACTTCCTGGATGACGTCCCAGTGCTCGACGATCCGGCCGCTGTCGAGTCGCCAGAAGTCGGCGACCGCCATGCCGCGGTCGCCCGGCGCCAGGTGCAGGTTGCTGTGGGTGACGACGAGGTCGCCCTCGGCGATGGTCCGCTTGATGTCGAGGTGCAGGTCGGGGAACTGTCCGCGCAGCCAGTGCACGTACCCGACGAACGCGTCCGGGCCATCGCCGGCCTGCGGATTGTGCTGCGTGTAGGTGTCGCCAAGGGCCCGCGCGGCCGCGGCTTCCGGCTCGCCGGCGTTGAACGCCTGCTCGTAAAACTCGCGGACGAACTGCGCGTTGTCGGTAGCTGCCATCGTGTCCTCCTCGTACGGTGCTGGCTCGATGCGCCAAAACCTACCCGCTTAACGGTCGGTCCTAGCTAAGCGTCACAGTCACAGACGGACTCATACGTCGCTGCCAGCAAGGCTCCTGCCGCCGCGAGGCTGAACACCCCGCCTCGGAACCCTGCAAGAACCCGACCGCGCGGAAGCATTGCACCGCGAACACCACCTCATCGTGGACGCGTTGCGCCGCGGAGCTACTCCAAGAGCCAGAGCCGCCGTCGACACCCATGCACTCGCAACACCCGACCTACTGCACCAAGACTGAATCGAAACGAGGACCATCCCATGACGCCGCACAACTACAGCATCGAGCTCATCTGGACCGGCAACACGGGAAGCGGCACTACCTCGTACCGAGGGTTCTCCCGCGATCATGAAGTGGCCGCCACTGGCCCGGAGTTGATCCTCGGGTCGTCCGACCCCGCGTTCCGCGGCGACGCGAGCCGCTGGAATCCCGAGCAGCTCTACATCGCCTCAATCGCGCAGTGCCACATGCTCTGGTACCTCCACCTCGCCACGCGGGCGGGAGTGGTAGTTACTGACTACGTCGACCGCCCCACCGGCGTCATGGTCGAGGAGGCAACCGGCGCCGGGCAGTTCGAGAGCGTCACCCTGCACCCCACGGTGACGATCGCTGCCGGAAGCGATCCTTCGGTCGCCGAAGAGCTCCACGAGCGTGTCGGCGACTACTGCTTCATCGCTCGCTCAATCAACACACCGATCCGCCACGAAGTCGTCGTGCACGTCCGGTAGCCGCTCATCAATCGAGACGGCTTGTAGCTACCGGTGGGTGGCGATGAATGCGAGCGCGCGGGTGGTTAAGGCGAGCCTCTTGGGTTTCCCGGGCATGCTGACGGTGCCGAACGAGGTCGGGTCAGCGGTGCCGGCGAGGTGTGTCTGGAGCCGGCGGAAGCTGTCGATTTGACGGGTGAGCGCGTTGATGTCGACGAGGTCGTCGTCGAGTTCGGCGAGGAGGTACAGCGGGCCGGTGACGAGCGCGACAGCGGGGATCTCCGCTTCGTAGAGCGGTTCGCCTTCACCGAGGTGCACGAGCGCACCGGGCTTGACCGGGGAAGCGTGCTCGGTCGCGCCGTGCCAGGTCTCGCGAACAAGGCCCGCGAGCTCGGTCGTGGTCGCGTACAGCAGTTCCGGTTCGAGGGTGCCGTCGGCGGCGTACTCGCCGGTGGTGGGGTCAGTGGCGAAGTGGCGGGCGCCGAGGTGTTCGATCCCGAGCCCGGCGACGGCTGTCAGCCCGCCGGCGTCCGGGGACCACAGGTCGCGGTGCGCTTCCAGCCAGGCGGTCGTGGCTTGGCCGTGCTTGGTGACCGCGGGGATGCGCAAGTGCCCAGCAGCGTAGACGAACACGATCGTGCGGTCGTGGCCAGTTGCGGCTGCATCGCGGGCGAGCGCGACCAGGCCGAGGTGGCCGTTCTCTTCGACAGCGTTGCCGCCGTCACTGTGCGTGAGGACCAGGACTGACTCGTTCGCGTGGGGGCCTGTTCCGGGAGAGACAGCCCAGAGGGTGTCCATCGACGCGGGTGTCTTCTGCGCGTTGAGGGTGAGGGTGGCGGTCGCGCTGTTCTCGGCCGCGGTGAGGACGTCCCGCCGGGCGGATTCGGGCACCCAGACGGCCGGGACGTCCTGGTAGTCGCGGGTGAAGGGCAGGTACTGGCCGTGCGCGGCGGCGTCGGCTATACCGTGCCAAACGGCCACGACGCCGAGGACGCCGGCTTCGCGTGCTTTCGTGAGGTCGGTTCCGGCGAGCTCGGAACCGATTACCGGGTTCGCGACGGTCTCGAAGGGCAAGTCGCCTTCCCAGCTGTCGAGGAGGAGGCGGGCGGGCACGTCGAGGTTCTGCACCTCGATGACGGCGATCTTGCCCGCGGCGGCGCGCCAGTTCTTTCGAAGCCCGTGGACGAGGACGAGTTCTCCGGTCACGCCCTCCGGGCCGGTCTTGCCGGAGTACGGCCATGCCGAGGACAGCGGAATCTGCTGCTGGCCGATCTGCAACCCGACTTGGTCGCTGGTGGCGTCCCACCGGTCGAAGGTGTGGGTGTCGCGGTGCACGTTATAGGCGAGTTCCTTGAGGTCGGCTGCGACGTCTTCGATGAGGGCGCGGTGGGCGTCGTTGCCGGAGGTGCGCGGGCCGAGTTCCCGAAGCCGGTCGATCTGTTGTTGGTAGGCAGTCATGACGTTCCCCTTCCGATGGTGCTGGTCGTGGTGATAGCTGAAGAGAGGTGCCGACCGCATGGTGGCGCGGGCGATCTCCTACGGGTGGATCGGTTCGGTCAGGCCACGGATGCAGCCCTCGACCGCGGCAATTCGGACCCGTTCGGTGTCGTCGTGGAGAACGCTCTGGCTCACGGCGGCCGACTTGTGCTGCCACGACTGCGCGGGTGAAGAGTGCCGGGTCGACAGTGGGTCGGAGGCCGATGCGGGCGAGGCTGCCGACCAGGAGTGGTTGCAGGGTGTCGTGGAAGTGGTCCGCGTGTTCGCGGAGTAACCGTCACGGTAGCTATCTGCGGTGTCGTGGGCTGACGGCTGAGGCAATCTGCGCCCTCAGCCGGATCGAGCCTGTTGAAGCGGCTACGCGCTCGTCTGATTTACCTCGTACTCATGCTCGATGAAGATGGTGGGGATCGACGCGGTGATGACCGAGCCGTCCGCGCGCAACGTGCCCTGGATGTCGCTGGTCGTCGGCGCGTGCCCGCTCATCCGCGGCCCGTGGTGCGGCAGCGGGACGACGGTCGGCTCGCCGGCCGGGACCTCCCACTGCTGGTTGTGCACCCACGCGGTGAAGCCGTCGCCGGTCTCGACCGTGAAGGTCATCTGCTCTTCCTCGAGGTCGACGCGGATCCGAGAGCCGTGCACCGTCAGGCGGTAGGTCAGGCGGTCCCAGTCCTTCGGCAGGCGCGGGTTGAACGACATCCGTCCGCCGTGGTCGCGCATGCCGCCGAAGCCGTTGACGAGCGCACCCCAGATGCCACCGGTCGAGGCGATGTGCACACCGTCCGCGGTGTTGCCGTGCAGGTCGGCGAGGTCGACGTACAGCGCCGTCTGGAAGTACTGCGCCGCCAGGTCGTGGTAGCCGACCTCGGCCGCCATGATCGACTGCACGACCGCGGACAGGGTCGAGTCGCCCGTCGTCAGGGCGTCGTAGTAGTCGAAGTCCCGGCGCTTCTCGGCCGCGGTGAACTCGTGACCCTGCAGGAACAGCGCGAGCACGACGTCCGCCTGCTTGAGCACCTGGAACCGGTAGATCACCAGCGGGTGGTAGTGCAGCAGCAGGGGGCGCTTGGAGTCGGGCGTGTTCTCAAGGTCCCAGAGCTCCTTGTCGAGGAACTGGGCGTCCTGGGGGTGGATGCCGCGGTGCGGGTCGAACGGGATCTCCATCGACTCGGCGGCGTGCTCCCACTCGAGGACCTCGGCCGGGTCGAGTCCGGTGCGCCGGACCATGCGGCCGTACTCCTCCGGGTCGTCGACGGCGAGCTCGTGGCAGGCGTTGACGGCGAACCACAGGTTCGCCCGGGCCATGACGTTCGTGTAGAGGTTGTCGTCGACGACCGTCGTGTACTCGTCCGGCCCGGTGACGCCGTCGATGTGGAACTTCTTGTCGCCGTTCGAGCGCCAGAAGCCCAGGTCGGCCCACAGCCGTGCGGTCTCGACCAGGATGTCGATCGCTCCGCGCTTGAGGAAGTCGCGGTCCCCCGAGGCGCGCACGTACTGCATGAGCGCGTGGGCGATGTCCGCGTCGATGTGGTACTGCGCGGTGCCTGCGGCGTAGTACGCCGAGGACTCTTCGCCGTTGATCGTCCGCCACGGGAACAGGGCCCCGCGCTGGTTCAGCTCGCGGGCCCGGGAGCGGGCGGCGTCGAGCATGTTGTAGCGGAAGCGCAGTGCGTTCCGGGCGGCGATCGGTGCCGTGTACGACAGGAACGGCAGGACGTAGATCTCCATGTCCCAGAAGTAGTGCCCGCCGTACCCGGACCCGGTGACGCCCTTCGCCGCGATGCCGTGCCCGTCGGTCCGGGCGGTCGCCTGCGCGAGCATGAACAGGTTCCAGCGGACGGCCTGCTGGATCTCCGGCTGCCCGGGGATCTCGACGTCGCTGCGGGTCCAGTAGTCGTCCATCCAGGCGCGCTGCTTGTCGAACGTCTGGTCGACCGTCTCGGCGCGGGCCCGGTCGAGCGTCCGGTCGCAGCGGTCGCCGAGTTCACGCGCCGGCACGCCGCGGGACGTGTGGTAGACGAGGTGCTTCACCAGCCGCGTCGGGACGCCCCGGCGGGCCTGCACCCGGTAGACGTGCTTGGCCAGGTCGTCCTCGATCGAGGAGCTCTCGTCCCAGTGGTTGTCGGTCTCCAGGTGGTGCTCGACCCCGACGCAGATGGTCATGCCCGAGCTCGCGGCCTGGTAGCCCAGCAGGGATCGGCCGGCGGTGCTGCGCTTGAGCTTCGGCTCGAGCACGCGCTCGGTGAACGCCTCGGCCTTGCGCGGGTCGAAGGCGTTCGCCGCGGCGCGCATGCCCGCGTGGTACTCGTCCTGGACGTCCTGGCGGTTCAGGATCTGGCTCGACAGCAGGAGCGAGGCGTCCGCGTCGAGCACGGTCACCTCGTAGTCGATGACCGCCAGGTGCCGGTCGGTGAAGGACACCAGCCGGCGGGAGCGGATGAGCACCCGCTTGCCGGACGGCGTCGACCACTCGGTCTCGCGGTACAGGTACCCGCCGCGGAAGTCGAGGCGCCGGGTGTGCCGCAGGATGTCGGCCTCGGCCAGGACGAGCGGCTCGTCGTCGACGTACAGCCGGATCACCTTGGCGTCGGGAGCGTTGATGATGGTCTGCCCGGTCTTGGCGAAGCCGAACGCGTCCTCGGCGTGCCGGATCGGCCAGGTCTCGTGGAACCCGTTGACGTACGTGCCGTACTGCACGCCGCCACGGCCCTCGTCGAGGTTGCCGCGGAGGCCCAGGTACCCGTTGCCGACGGCGAAGTTCGTCTCTGCCACGCCCTGCTCGTCGGGGGCGTACTCGGTCTCGACGAGCGCCCACTCGTCCACCGGGTAGCGGACGCGGTCGAGCGGGTCCGAGGTAATCGAGCGCATGTGGCTTTCCTCTGTCTTACAAAGCGAACGGGGATACGCAGTAGAACTGCAGATCCCCGTGCTGGGGCTTCGAACCGATTCGGGCGATGGCCTCGGCTGTTGCGATCTGCCTTTCAGCCCGAGACTTCCGCACGCGCACCGGTGCACGACCGGGTGGCAAGCGGCCGGCAGGCAAGGAGGCGGTCAAGGGCCACACGTTGACCGTGTGCTGCGTAACCAGGTACACCATCGGTGATGCGCGCATCGTTTCACTGGTTCGCAGCACACGAAGGAACGTTCGTTCGACACATCGCTTACGTCTCCGCACGAGCAGATCAGAGTGTCAGTTCGAAGTAGCACGCCAATGGATCGTCGACGTATTCGGCGAATGGTCCACGCGGGGTGAACCCGTGCCGCTGGTAAAGCCGGCGTGCCGGAGCGAAAAAGTCGGGTGCGCCGGTCTCGAGCAGCATCCGCCTCGCGCCTCGGGAACGAGCCTGCTCGATCACGTGCCGCAGCATGGCCGCACCGACCCCTTGCCCGCGAGCTACCTCCGCGGTGCGCATCGACTTCAACTCAACGTCGTCATCGTTCAGCGTCTTCAGTGCAGCGCAGCCGAGGACGGTGTCGCCGTCCCACGCCGAGAAGAAGCGCATCCCTGGACCGCGGAGCGCAGCAAGGTTCAACGCATGCATCGATTCGGCGGGTGATGTCGCGTTCATATCGGCGAGGTGGTCGGCAAGCATCTGTTGCACGGGCAGAGTCTCGAGTCCGCCGTCACGGATGGCCAACATGGGGTGCTCCTGTCGGGGTTGAAGGGGTTGAACTGCGGGCTGCGGCATATGCGAGCGAGCTTGTTAGTGCTGCAGCGCAATCCAGACGGGGAACGCTGCGGCGGCGCTCCACGCCTGGGGTCGGCACGCCGCCGGGTAGGGCGCAGGCCGAGCGACGTCGATTGCAGCATCGCCCGCGTGCAGCTCCGGCATCCGGAAGTCGAACGCCACGGCGGCGGCGAGCAGCTGACCGGCAAGCTCACGCGCTGCCGCATGGTGCCCTGACCGTGTCAGACCGGCGATGACCACTGCGGTGTCATGCGTCCAAACCGATCCACCGTGATAGCTCAAGGGCCAGTACCCGGCCGCCGTCGTTGACAGGGTGCGCAGCCCATAACCGCTTGCCATGTCGGGTGCGATGACCCGCGCGGCGACAACGGCCTCCTCCGACTCGGATAGCAGCCCTGTGCCGAGCAAGTGACCGATGTTGCTGGTTGCCGAATCCACCGGCTGCTTGTTGACGTCGAGTGCGATAGCGGGATACGACCCGATGCTGTCCGACACCCAGAACGTGTCCCGGAAGCGGCCAGCGAGCCGCTCCGCCCAAGCACGCCAATCGGCACCACCGTCAACGCCGAAGGCGTCCAGCAGGTCGGCACCGTGTACGGCCGCTTCGTACGCGTAGCCCTGCACTTCGCAGAGCGCGATCGGCCCGTCTGCAAGCCGTCCGTCGCGCCACTGCACACTGTCACCGGAGTCTTTCCAGCCCTGGTTGGCAAGACCACGACCGGACTCGTCGACGTACTCGAGCAGACCGTCCCCGTCTGCGTCTCCGTAGTCCCGCATCCAGGCCAGGGCCGCTTCAAGCGACGGAATGAGTGCTCGCACCTCATCGTCGGGAAGGCCTGCTCGCCAGGTGTCGTGGAGGAGACAGATCCACAGCGCAGTCGCATCCACGGTGCCGTAGTACAACGGCGGAAGCGAAATCTCTTCGTTGTCGATCGGGAGGGATGCCTGTCGGAGTTCGTGCATGATCTTGCCGGGCTGCTCAGCCGTAGCCGGGTCAGACTTCTGTCCCTGCAAGGCTGCGAGAACACGCAATGTGCTGCCAGCGATGCTGGTGTCGACGGGCAGCAGGAAACGGGCAGCCCAGATGGAATCCCGTCCGAAGAGCGTGAAGAACCACGGAGATCCCGCGGCGAGAAACTCGCCTTCGGGGCGCGCAAGGCGCAGTGCGTCGAGGTCGTCGGTTGCGCGGTCAAGCCAGCGGCGAAGGCGGTCGTCTACGACCCCTTCGGGGGCGTCGAACGGTCGTGGTGTAGTGACACCAGCGACCACCGCGTCGGGTGCTTCTATCGTGCAGTCCCATCGCACTTCGATGGTGCGTCCGCGACGGATCTCCCACTCGAGGACGATGTCGTCGCCATCGACGGTGGTAACGGCGCCCGGCGCGTCCAACCAGATGCGGGCGGACCCCGCGTTCCAGGAGGCTCCCATACCGCTTGTATTCGCGTGAACAGGTTCGCGGCCGGCGCCAGCTTTGACAGCGTCCATGTTCGCGGCGTCGGGCGTCAACCGCACCGTCACAGTGAGCGGATCGCCGACGGTATCGGGTTCACTGTGGCGGTCGGTGATCTGCAGCTGCTCGGTGACGCCGTCGATGCGGACGCTGCGACGACGGTCGAGGCGGACGTCGGGATCTGCTCCGGCTTGGTCGAGGCCGCGGAGGAGGCTGCTGAACACGGCCTCGCGTGCGGAACTCGGGACAGTAACGATGGATTCGATTTCCGTCCCGGAAATCTCGATGTGAATCGCTGAGACGAACCGTTGATCGCCAGTCCAATACCCGTGGACGGGATTCGCACCGATACCGCCGTCTTGGCCCGACCACACTTGTGTGGGAGCCGCGATGATCGCGACTTCGTCGTGGAGAAGCGGCTGCAGTGGGACGGCCGGGGCGGCGTGCTCGGTGGTGGTGCTCAGGACGGTGGTCATGGGGTCTCCTCGTCGGTGAGGTCGGGGGACGAGATCCACGTGGGGCGCCACGTGGGCTGGAGGGTTGGTGCGTCAGGCAGGCGGCGCACGTTGAGAGGTGTAGCTCGCGAGCGATTCGAGTCGCGGCTGATCCGGGTCGCTTGGCCGCCGTCGTGGTCGCTAACCGCCTCTACGAAGGTCGCCGGTTGGCCACGGTAGAGGACGCCAACTCCTTCGTCGATCTCGATGCCCTCCGCTAACGTTCCGTCAGCGATCGCCGCGTGGAACGCGGGCGAGCGATTCGGGTCGGAGTCGGTGTGCACGCCGAGGGAGTTGGAAACGAACCCCAAGCCGTCGGCAACCGCAGTGGGCGTCGGACCAAAGCTCTGGGTTACCCCGCCGGTATGCCAGCACAGCGCTCCTGCTGAGCCGCCCGCGAGCACGACCCCGGCTTCCCACGCTTCGCGCAGGACGTCGTCGAGCCGGTGAGCGCGCCAGACCGCCAGCAGATTCACCAGTGACCCGCCGGAGACCCATACAACGTCCGCTTCGAGGACAGTGTCCCGCAACGACGGCACGTTCGGTCGGCCGAAGAGGCGAAGGTGCCGCGCGTCGACGCCAACGGCTCGGGCTGCGGCGAGTTCCGCGCCCTCGATGGTTCGCTGGTCGCCGCCGGCCGTGTTGACATGCAAGACCCGAGGGGCCCGGCCCGCCGGGACGCGTGCGTGGCGGATGGCTTCGAAGAGCAGCGGCCCGTACGCCGACTCGTCCCACTCGCCGGGGAGTAAACCTCCACAGGTGGCAAGAATGGTCGGTTCTGACGCGGTCATCGTCGCCACCTCATTCCTTGACCGCGCCGTCGCTGGAGTTCATGATCCGTTTCTGGAAGATGAAGAACGCGACCGCGACGGGGATCGTCATGACGAACGCCGCCGCGAGCTTGATTGGGTACTGATTCCCGGCGCTGAGCGCGCCGGATGCGAGTGAGGCCACGCCCTTGGTCAAGGTCGTCAGATTCGGCGAGGATGCGGACACGATGAAGTGCGACAGCTCGTTCCAGGAGCCCTGGAACGACAGGATCGTGATGGTGACGACCGCTGGGCGTGCCATCGGCAGCACGATCGACCAGAACGTCCGGAACGTGCCGGCGCCGTCGATTTTTGCTTGCTCTTCGACGCTGGCTGGGATTGATTCGAAGAAGTTCTTCATGATGAACACCCCTGCTGCGTCGACGAGCAGCGGGACGATCATGCCGGCGTAGGAGTCGTAGATCCCTAGTTGGTTGATGACGAGGAAGGTCGGGATGAGCAAGACGACTCCGGGGACCGCCATGACGGCGATCAGCGCGGCGAAGACTGCTTTCCGGCCGGGGAAGCTCAGTCTCGCGAGCGCGTAACCGGCGAGCGAGTCGAAGAAGATCCGGCCCGCCGTAACGCACACGGCGACGATCGCGGAGTTCATCGCCCAGATCCCGAAGTCCGAGTTCGAGAACAGCGTCTCGAACGCCGCTGCAGTCCAGGTCGTCGGTAACGACAACGGGTGGATGGACGCGTCCTGATCCGTCTTGAACGAGTTGGCGATCGCGACGTAGAACGGCAGCAAGTAGATCGCTGCGATCACAACACCGACGGCGATCAGGAGCATCCCGCGGCCAGTGAGACGGCGGCGAGCTCGATCAGCCCGTGGCCCTTGAACGATGGCGACGGTACGGAGATCAGGCACTGCGTCTTCTTGGAAAGTGCTCGTGCTCATCGGACGGTTCCTTTCTCAATCCATCGCATCCGACGCCGGGACACCGGGCGCTCACGGAGCACGAAGCGCTGCAGCAGGGTGAAGATCACGATGATCCCGAAGAGGATGAACGCGATCGCTGCGCCAACGCCCCACTGCTGGCTGGTGAACGCCGACGTGTACGACAGGTACGCCGGGGTGAGTGTCGTGTTCGCAGGAGCACCCTTCGTACCGGTGTAGATCTGGTCGAAGATCTGCCAGGTGCCGATCAACCCGAGCGTCAGCACCGTGAACAGGGTCGGTCGCAACTGCGGAAGGGTGATCCGCCAGAACCGCGCCCACGCTCCAGCGCCATCGATCATGGCGGCCTCGGTTACCTCAGCCGAGAGGTTCTGCAGGGCGGCGATGAACAGCAGCATGAACGTGCCGCTGGTGGTGAAGATGGCGAGCATGATGAACGCGCTCATCGCAACCGACGGTCCGGCGGTCCACTCCCACCAGGAGATCCCCAGAAGGGTGTTGTTCGCCATGAACGCCGGCGGGTTGCCCGCGCCGATGTGGAAGATGCCAGTGGGTTCATTGAACCAGTTCGGTCCGTTGACGCCGATCCAGCTGAGGATCTTGTTCACCGCTCCGGTGGAGGAGAACAGGAACAGCCACAGGACGGTGATCGCCACCGAGCTGGTGACCGACGGGAAGTAGAACGCGGTGCGGAAGAACCCCCGCCCGCGCAGGGCCCGGCCGTTGACAAGAACGGCCAGGCCGAGCGCAACCGCGGTCTGGAGTGGGACAACAAAGAGGACGTAGTAGAAGTTGTTCCGCAGAGCCGTGCCGAAGTTCTGCTCATCGAGCCCTCCCCCACCGAGGATCTTGGCGTAGTTCTGCGCCCCGACGAAGTTCACGTCCGAGGAGAACGGGCTGCCAACGCCATGCCAGTCGGAGACGCTGACCCAAGCTGCCATGAGGACAGGGACGGCGAGGAACAGTCCCAGGACGATCACCGTCGGAGCGGTGAACAGCCAGCCCGAGATGTTCTCGGCTCGGTTCTTGCGGGACACTGGGTCAGCCCTTCAGCGCGGCGGTCATGTTCTTCTGAACACCCTCGAGCAGCGTGTTCACGTCGGTCGTCTTCAACGATCCGAGCTTTGAGTCGAAGTCAGCGATGACGTCCGCCGTCCCCGGCTTGTTCGGGATGCCTCGTGCGCTGCCCGCTTCATCGAGGAACGCGGCGTACTGCGGGTACTGCTTCTTCCACTCGGACGCCGCCGACTGCACGGACGGCATCACGCCGTACTCCTTCGCGAAGGTGAGCTGCTGGTCGGTGCTGGTCATCTTCTCGACGAACGAGAGCGCGGCCTTCTGGTTCTTCGATGCCTTCGCGATACCCCAGCAGTTCGTGAACTGCAGGGTGCCTGCGCCCTTCGGACCCTCCGGGAGCTCGACCACCTTGTACTTCACGCTCGGGTAGCTCGAAGCCATCGCACCGGTGAGCCAGTTACCTTCGACGGTCATCGCGGTCTTGTTCTTCCCGAACGCGTCACCGCCCCAGCTCTCGCCGAGGTCGCTGGAGAACTTCATCGACCCGTCGTTGAGGAGTCCCTTCGCGTAGTTGAGCGCCTTCGCGTTCGCGGCGGAGTCCACCGTCGCCTTGGTCTGGTCGCTGTTGGTCAACCCACCGCCGGCCTGCTGCATGAAGGCCCCGAGCCGTTCCCACTGCGGGCTCATCGCCAGACCAACCCGACCATCCTGGGTGAGCTTCTCGGAGACGCTCTTCAGCTGGTCCCACGTCTTCGGGATGTCGGCGTCGGTGAGTCCGGCGGCTTTCCAGTCGTCGGTGTTGATGAACAGCGCCAGCGTGGAGAAGTCCTTCGGCGCGCAGTACAGCTGTCCGTCCTCGGTGAAGGACTTCGTCAGGGTCGGGTAGAAGTCGCTCTTGTTCTTCAGGTCGTTGCCGTAGGCGAGGAGCGACCCGTTGGACGCGTACCCAGGAAGCGCAGCAGTGCTGACGTAGAACACGTCCGCCGGCTTGCCGGAAGCGAAGCCTTGCGCCATCTGCTGGTCGAGGTCGTTGGCCAGCTGGACGTTCGCGCCGATACCGGAAGACTTCGACCAGGACGCCGCCGCTTCCTTGACCGCCGCGGACTCGGCGTCACCGGACGAGCCGATCAGGATGTTGAGCGCGGACTTGCTCGAGGTGAGCTTGCTCGCATCCCCAGTGCTGCCGCCGGAGCTATTGAAGCCGGAGCCGCAGGCGGACAGGGTGAGTGCTGCTGTGAGCGCGATGGCTCCCGCGGTCAGCTGACGGGCTGTGCGTCGTTGCATCAGAGGACTCCTCATCGGATCTACTTGATCGTTCCATTTGATCGATCAAACATGCACAACATACACGCCTGCTGCGCTACCGTAAAGCTCATGTCGCGTCCCGCTACCGTCGTCGATGTCGCCGCGGCCGCGGGCGTCTCGCGCCAGACGGTCTCGAACACCCTGAACAGCCCCGAGCGGGTGCGACCGGCGACCCTGCAACGCGTGCAGGCCGCCATCGAGTCCCTGGGTTATCGCCCCAACGGGGCCGCTCGGCGACTCCGGACGCGGCAGAGCTCGACGATCGGCATGCGGTTGGAACCGGTGCAAGGCATCTCCGGGTCGGTGCTGGACCGTTTCCTTCACGCGCTCGTGGAGAGCGCGGACAAGCGCCAGCTTCGGGTCCTGCTCTTCACCGCCAAGGACGACCACGATGAGCTGGCACAGATGGAAAATCTGATCGAGGGGTCCGACGTTGATGGCTTCGTTCTCACATCCACCGGGTACGGGGATCCTCGCCCAAAGTGGCTCGAGGACCGCGGCATTGCCTTCGTGACCTTCGGGCGCCCGTGGCAGCTGGAAAACCTTGAAGAAGCGAACCACCCATGGGTGGACGTTGACGGACGGAGTGGCACGCACGCAGCCACCGAGCAACTCCTCACGCTCGGACACCGCCGCGTCGGCTTCCTCGGTTGGCCAGATCACTCCGGTCAAGGCGATGAGCGCCGTCAAGGTTGGATGGACGCAATGACGGCAGCTGGGATTCCGGCGGAAGTCGATCTCCGGTGTGAGGACGACGTCAGCTTGGCCGCTGAGACGGTGACGACGGCAGAAGCCGGCGGGTCCGCGATTGACGCCCTTGTCTGCGCCTCGGACACGCTCGCGCTTGGAGCCCGGCTCCGCCTTGCACCGACCGTGCCGATCATCGGCTACGACGACACACCGGTAGCCGCGGCGATTGGGATCTCCAGCGTCGCCCAACCGCTCGTCGAAGCCGCCTCAGTGGTCGTCGAGCTCCTCTCGGCATCGAGCGACGACGCCGCACATACCGCAATCAGCAAGCTCCTCAAACCTCATGTGGTCTGGCGCTAGACGGGCACAGGCCGATTCACCCCGACACAACAGACTGGAGCTGTAGTGATCTCTCGTTTGAACGCTCGATCAGCACGTTGTGCTGACTGTCTCGATGAGATCCTCCAATTCTGCGGCGATGGACTTGGGCTCCGGGTGATCAAGTGAGTATCGGTGTGCGCGCGGTCAACGACCATGACGCCGCTGCCTGGGGAGAGTTGTTTTCGGCATACCGCACCTTCTACAACGAGCCCTACGACCCTGCCGCTGTCTCGAGGGCATGGCGGTGGGTGAGCGAATGCCACCACGGCCTGTGTGGCCTTGTCGCGGTTGACGCCGAGGACAGTCCCGTCGCGCTGGCGAACCTGCGGTGGTTCGCCGATCCCTCGACGGCAACGATGGGTTTGTACCTGGACGACCTGTTTACGGCACCACACGCTCGGGGTCGGGGCGCTGCGCGGGCGCTCCTTCGTCATGCGTCCAACATGGCACATGACGATGGCGCGAGCGTGGTGAGGTGGATTACAGCCGCCGACAACGCCACCGCTCGAGCCCTGTACGACTCTGTCGCCGTTGCCACCTCATGGGTTACCTACGAGATGCCGATCGAAGGCCGCGTAACAGGTCTACGCGAGGCCTGACGGTCGGTCCTGCGGCCAGTCGATCATCTACCGGACATGCACCGTGACTTCGTGATGGATCGGTGTGTTGATCGATCGAGCGATGAAGCAGTAGTCACCGACGCGCTCGTGGAGCTCTTCGGCGACTGCGGGATCACTGCCGGAAGCGATCGTCACCGTGGGGTGCAGAGTGACGCTCTCGAACTGCCCAGCACCGGTCGCTTCCTCGATCATGATGCCGGTGGGGTTGTCCGAGTAGCCGGTGACGACCAATCTCGCTTGCGTGGCGAGGTGGAGGTACCAAAGCATGTGGCACTGCGCGATCGAGGCAAGGTAGAGCTGCTCGGGGTTCCATCGGGTCGCGTCGCCGCGGAACGCAGGGTCAGACGACCCGAGAATCGTCTCGGTTCCCGCTGCGGCCACCTCGTGATCGCGTGAGAAACCACGGTATGAATTCGTGCCGGTCCCGGTGTTCCCGGTCCAGGTCAGCTCGATGCTGTAGTCGTGCGTGGTCACGTGGTGCTCCTCATTCGCGGGTCAATGTCGGTCCAACGCGTCGCTGGTCGCGAGGGCGTGGGTTTCAACGGCAGCTCTGGACCCCGACGCATCACCGCGGTGCAGTGCATCCAGGATGGCGTCGTGTTCGCGGTGCACTGCTTCAGTGCGGTCGGGGTGTTGCAGGCTGCGCCGGGTGCTGATGATGATGCGGTCCCACCAGTGGTGTAGGGCGCTGGTGATGAACGGGTTCTCCGCCAGAGCGACCATCGACTCGTGGAAGGCGCGGTTCGCCTCAGCCGCTCGAGCGAGATCTCCTGCCTGGGTCAGCTCCTGCGTCTCAGCTGCAAGGGCCCCCAACGCCGTCAGACGTGCGGGTGCAACTTCCCCGTCGGCCACGCGGTGCGCGACGAGGAAAGCGGCCCAGCCCTCGAGGCCAGCACGCGAGGAGTACAACAGCCGGAGTTCGTCGGCACTCAGCAGTCGAAGACGCACGCCACGGCCCTGGGCGTGGATGAGTCCATCGCTCTCCAGGCGCTGCAACGCCTCTCGCACGGGAGTGCGGCTCACTCCCAGCTGCTGAGCCAACCGCGACTCAGGTACTCGATCGCCCTCGCCGATCTCACCTGACATCACCATGGCTCGAAGCGCTTCGTACACCGTCACAGCGCCAGCATTGCATGCACAAAGCTGTTTTGTATACACAAAAGCTTGCGCCGTACGCCGCTGTTAAGCGAAGGGTCGGACCCGTCTCTGTGTCCGATAGCTGATCAGCTATCGAGATCGGTCAGCCACCGCGCTCACGCCAAGAGGCCGTCCGCTTAGTGCCGTTCCAGGGCGAGCCGTGCGCCGAAGCCGATGAGCACAGTGCCCGCGACGCGGTCGATGATGCGTCGGGCGCGTTCGTGGGCCAGCCAGCGGCGAGCAGCGTGTGCGGCGAAGATGATCCCGGCGAGCCAGGTGAGACCGAGGATGTCGTGGACGCCGGCGAGCAGGAGCCCCATCCCCAGGTGTGAGACGCCGTCGGGTATGAACTGCGGAATCGTCGCGACGTAGAACACGCCGATCTTCGGATTGAGCAGGTTCGTCCACATTCCAGTGAGAAACGCCCGCCAGAGCGGCACTGCCCGCTCTGACTCCGACGCGGTCCCGGTGTCGAGCTCGCCGCGCTGAAAGCTCTTCACGACGAGAGAGACGCCGAGGTACACCATGTACGCGGCACCACCGATGGTCACAACCCGGTACGCAACCTCGGACGCCGCCAAGAGCGCGGCGGCACCAACCGCCGCCGCCGCACCCCAGAGCAGCGCCCCGGTGTTAATCCCGAGCGCAGTCACGAATGCGTGTCTGCGGGACTGGGTGAGGGCACTGCGAAGGACCAGCGTGGTGTCCAGGCCAGGGATTACCGTGAGCACCGCTGCGACAGCGGCAAAACCGAGCAGAGCTGTGGTGATGGTCACCAGACCACTTTATGAGCGGCCACGACGATCACCAGCGACAGACACCTCCGTCAGCACTCGCGAGGCCGTCTCAGTAGCCGGTCGCCGACCGGACTCGGCATTGGACACTTCATGCAGCGGGAGACGCGGTACGAGAGTCGTCTCACATACCTAGTCCGCTGATCGTCGCGCTGACCGGGCGCGATCCGGACAGGCGGCCCGACAGAGGGTGCGGTCGTTCCTGGCTCTCGCCAGGAAAGTATTGACCTCGTCCACGCTCCCCTACCTACTCGACTCACAACACTCTGAACTGTGCTGATAGGAGGCGTGTACGCCGCTCGGCGGGCAGGGTGCCTGCTCGGTCCGATGCGCGCTGGTGTGCAACCCAGCGCGCGATGCTCGCCTCCTGGGGGTCGGGCGCTCGTCGACGAGGAGGCCGCTGCTCTCGGCTCCAGAATGCTTGATGCTGCTCGAGCCAGGCGTCCCAGCGATCGTTCTGGGGCTCCCATTGAAAGCCCGGAAGGGCTTCGAGGCGTGCGCGTTGGTACTCGACCATCGCCGCACGCGTTGAGGGGCGCCGCTGGTACGCGAGTTGATCAACAAGTTGCTGCTCAGGCGTTCGAGGCCGAGGTCGCGTGGCGCTCGCCAGTGGTAGACGCCCGTGAGATCTCGTGAACTCGTCGAGCTCGTGCGCCAATTTCATCCAGCGGCGCACATGCGGTTCGGCGCTGTCGCCCCGCTGGATGTCGGCAAGGTAGAAGTCCACGCTTCGCCGCTGATCCGTAGTGAGCTCGGCTGCGGGTAGGGCGGCGAATGCTCTCCATCGGGCGTGCAGCTGCTCAAGCGCGCTGTTGTATTCCGGCACGGGGTTCCTTCCCGAGGCCGGATGTCGGCCTCGGGACGCCTATGCGCGGACGAACTACGTTTCGTGTTGCCACCCCGCTATGCGCTGAACCGAGGCCAGAAACAGGACGACTTGCGCTGTCTGGATCACTACCGTTCCGGAGGTCTCATCATGAAAGGCGCCACGCTCGTGACCTCTGACTCCCCTGCACCCACGACCTACACACCGCTGCTCGCGTTGCCGTGGTGGGACACGATCGGACCGTTCCTCACCGCGTTGGTGGATGACGTGAGTGCGGAACTCGGCGTCGCCCCTCGGCCGCTGTACTCGTTCCTGACACCGTTCGTGCTCTGGTGTTGGCAGACGAAGGCGCTCGACCTGGACCGACAGACGATGTTCCGCCGCAGCCGCATCGAGAGCTTCGTCATCAATGGCATGCCCGGACTGAGCCGAGGCACGAAGAACACGGTGCGCGGCAAGCTGCTCCGCGTCAACGAAGTGATCGTCACCGAGTTACCGACGACGCCGCTTCACGGTATTGGCAGGTCGACTCCCACGCCGCCCTACAACGCCAAGCAGCGGGCAGAGCTGTACTCCTGATCCAGGACCCGCGGGACCGACGCCGGCCGCCGCGATGCCGCGGTGCTTCTCGCGCTGGGGTTCGGCGCCGGACTTGCCACCCGCGAACTCCTTGCAGTGCGACGGCGAGACGTCGCGGGCGATGGGAGCATCGTTCGAGTGCGTGACGCGCGACGCAGAACAGTTCCGGTGGACGATCATTGGCAGGCGGTGCTCCGGCGGGCGCTGGATGAGCACGACCCCGACGACTGGGCGTTCAGGCCGGGACGTCACTCAGCAAGCTCTGGTCAGGTGGCGGATTTCGTGCGCCGCACCGCCACGGACCTCGACATCAGGCCAGCGAGGATGCGGTCGACCTGGTTGTGTCAGCGCCTCGAGCAGGACATTGCGGTCGATGCCCTCCTTGCGCAGTCCGGGCTGCAGACCTACGCCGCACTCGACCGGTACCGGAGCTTCTTGCCCGTGTCCTAGCGGAAGCGGGCCTCAGCTCCCGCCTCGCCTTGGTGGTCCGGCATAGCTCCATCGTGACCAGGACCACGAACCGCGTACAGCACGCCACCACCGGCAAGCCCCATCGACGCAAGACCCCGACCCCAGCCATCGCCGCCGAGATCGACACCGCCATCACCAACTTCCTGCCTGACAAGAACCGCGCCGCCTTTGCGGTCGTCGGACCCTTCGTCCGCGAGCTCGTGCGCGCAGCGGAACCCACCACTTTCGACAACGCCCGCCGTCTGCTGACCTTCGTGAGCCGCTTCGTCATCTGGGAGTGGATGCGCTCCGGCTGCGAGTTGTCTCCGGAACGAGTGCTCCGCGACAAGCTCATCGGCAAGTACGTCGCCACCGAGCTCCGCCATCTCGCACCGTCCACCCGATTCGACGTCACACGCATCTTGGGCACCCTCACCACGAAGCTCACGGGTGAGCCGACGCACCGGCTCACGCTCCAGGCCAGCCCCCCGAAGGCCCCCTACAGCAGCGCCGAGCTCGCGGAACTCAACAGCTGGCGGACGGGTCTTCCGACTGACCTCAGCCGTCGCAATGCCGCCGTTCTCCTCTCCCTCGGCGCAGGCGCCGGTCTGAACCCGGCAGAGCTCATCGCCGTCGAACGTCAGGACATCACTCACACCGCGGAAGGCGACCGCTTCGTCTCCGTGCGCGGCGAACGCGCCCGAAGCGTCCCCGTCCGCCGCGAATGGATTCCAGTACTCGACCTTGCCTGCGAGAGCCGCGATGGCTTGCTCTTCCACGGTTACGAGTTCGACGAGTACCCGCCCCGACCCATCACGTCGTTCATCACGGCACACCCGGGAAAGATTCGGCTGACCCCGCAGCGCCTCCGTTCCGGATGGATCGTCAAGCTCATCGATGAAGGTGTGCCGGACAACCTCATCGCAAGCCTCGCTGGCATCAACGTGCCCACCGTCGCCCGCTATTACCACCACGCCCGTCCGACCTCCATCGAGGCGAACCTCGCTGCGATCACCGGCGCCGGCCGCCAGGCGGTGACCCGATGAGCGAGTACGGCATCTCGAACGGTGCAGCAGCCGACTACGTCAAGAAGGACGGCCGCACGAAGCAGGAACCTGTCGAGCAGTGGGACCCATACATCCTCACCCGCGAGCGCCTTGCTGCCGGCATCGCCCTTCGCGGCAAGGAGATCGCGGACCCACGTTCGGGCTTCCGACGTTTCGACTTCGAGACCACCTGGATCGCTCGAGCTCGAGTCCTCGCCTCTGGTGTCCTAGACGACTACGAGGACTACGTCCGCGTCGACGGTTGGCACCCGGGCCGTGGGGGCGCTCCGGCAATGATCACCCCGCTGGCCCTGCTCACCGGCATGATGCTCGCCACGATGGCAAACCAGCCCCAACTCATGGTCGAGCTGGGTTCCCTGTTCTACGGCGGCCTCGACGACGACGCACGGGAGCTCCTCAACTTGCCGCATCCTTCGAGCAAGCCGTCCTTGATGAAGATCGAGAACTGGGAGCAGAACGTCGGCAACGCCTTCCGCCGCTTCTTGAAGACCTACGACCCCTACCCCACGTTCAAGGAGCCGACGGCGCCCGACGAGATCGGGCGCACACCAACTGACCGGTACAAGTCGAAGAGCATCGAGATCAACAAGAAGATCTGGGACGAGCGTGACCTCGACCGCGAGCAGCTCGGCATGGAGCGCCTCGACCGCTTCACAACGCGCTTCCTCGAGATGACCTTCTACATGCAGCCCCGGCGAGTGCGTCGGGCACCGAAGCGCAAGAACATCGACGTCGCCTTCGATGGCACCCACGTCACCTCGCCCCTGAAGAAGGGCATGACCCACAACGAAACCAAGCTGGAAGCGCGTATCGAGAAGGAGCGCGCAGAAGCGGCAGCAGGGAAGCCACGCCCGGGCCCCGTCGAACCGCACGCCGGCTGGTACGTCAAAGAGACCGAGAAGCGTCTCGACGCGGCACCAGGCAAAGCACCGCAGTATGTGAAGGAGACCGAGTACTTCTGGGGTTGGAATGCGACCCTGGCTCGGCGCGTCTTCCTCGAAGAATGCGACCGGAAGTCTGCACCGCAGCTCATCATGGCCGCAACGCTGAGCATGCCGGGAATCGGCACAGCCGAGGCAGCGGCAGCCGTCCTCGCCTCGATCGTCGGCGCGGGCCACTTGCCAGGCATCGCGGATGCCGACAAGGAGTACTGGGCGAACGCACTTCCCGAACGGCTCTACAAGCCAGCACGCAAGCTCGGCTGGGAAGCCAGCACCGAATACCGCATCGACAGCCTCGGCCCCGCCGGCGGTCACGCCGGCCTCATCTTCGTCGAAGGTGGCAGCTACTGCCCAGCAATGCCGAGCAGGTACAAGTCCGCCAGCAAGGACGTTCTGGAAGGCAAGATCGACGAGGCGACCTACAACGTCCGCATCGACGCCCGGGAAGACTACGCGGCGCGTCCGAAGGCACGACCCGACGAGCAGGGCCGCGTTCCGATGATGTGCCCTGCATCCGGCGACAGCCCCACCATCATCTGCCCACTCAAGCAGATCAGCCGACGCGTATCCGAAGCGAAGAAGCGCACGCTTGACGAAGTCGACCCCGCCGAAGACGGATTCCCGATCGGCGACGACCTCCCCGAGATCTGCCGCCAGCACTCCGTGCTGTTCACGCAGGACGACATGCCCCCGGTCCAGCAGGCGCTGCGCTACAAGTCGAAGGAATGGCGCAACTTCCACGGCTACGCCCGCAACCTCTCCGAGGGCGGGAACTCCATGGCGAAGAGCACCAAGTACGGCAGCCTTCACGACGACTCCCGCCGCCAGGTCCGAGGGTTCGCGGCCGCCCAGATCTTCATGACGTTCTTGCTCGCTGCCATGAACATCCGCATGATCTGCGACTTCGTCCGAAAACTTGAACGAGAAGAAGCACGCGAGAAGGCCGGCAAGGCGCCGCGCAACGTTCCCGTTCAAAAGCGACGGGACCGTGAATTCGCGAACACGTACACGGGGACCCTCCCCGGCGGTGCACCGGACCTCGAACTCAGACAGCAAAAAGCCGCAGAGAAGGCGGCTCGCATGGCGCAACGCGCCACCCGCACGGTCAAGAAGCGCACGTAGGCAAGACTTACCTCAGCGTTCCTGCAGCCTGCTGCGAGGTGCGAGGTGCGCCCAACCGATCGGCGATGTCCACCACTCGCCAACGTCGAACACACGGCTGATCACTGAACTACCTACGCTGTTCCCCTCCGCAGGAGCTGGTGCCGTCGTGACGACATACGAGACGCGTCGCCTAGGGTGACGGCGTCGCCGTAACCGACGCCACATTGACGTGGCAATACCTGTCGCGCCTGGAAGCGAGAGAGCGCGCGTCGCGCGTTCCGAAAAAGCAACGACAGGGGCCGCGCATCCCACCACGAGCCCGACTACAACGAAGAAGCCCACCGAGATTCTCGGTGGGCTTCTTCGTTGTGAACAGTTCTTAAGACGATTACTAACTCGCCCCGTCGGTCGGGCTGACAGGATTTGAACCTGCGACCCCTTGACCCCCAGTCAAGTGCGCTACCAAGCTGCGCCACAGCCCGCGAGCCCCGAGGGACCCACGTCGCCCGCGTCCGACCGGAGCGCGGAGCAACCCGACCAGCATAGCGGACGACGGACCCCTCCGACGCCACGCGCTGTCGTCCCGCGCGCGTCGCCCAGCGGTTGGTCCCGGCACGTCGTCGAGCCCGCACGACACCCGTCGGATTCCCAGGGTCCCCGCCACCCGGCTCGTAGGGTGGCCCGATGCGTTCCGGCCCCACCTCCCGTGTCCTCCTCGCACTCGCAGCGACAGGTCTGCTGCTCGGAGCCGCCGGGTGCACCGGGGCCCAGTCCGGGCCGACCCGGGCGACCCTGGCGAAGGCGACCGCACAGACTGTGTCGGTCGCATCGGCGTCCGACGCCGTCGACCGATCGGTCCGGACGAGCCGCGCGTTGTTCGCGTCCGCTCCCGGGGCCGTCGTCGCGCCGGCCGGTGACGCCGACGCCGTGCGGTCCGCGGCGAGCGCCGCCGAGGCGGCCCACGTCCCGGTCCTCCTCACCGGCGGGGACGAGTCGGCCGCACCTGGCGAGTCCGAGGGGAAGGGCGGATCGCCCGCCGCGCGCGAGCTGGCGCGCCTCGGCGCCCGGTGGTACCAGGCCGAGGGCAACGTCCGGCTCGACACCGACGTCCCCGAGCAGGACGCGCCGGACGGCGGGGACGCGCCGGAGCCGAGCCGCGCCTCCAGGCAGGCCACCGTCGTCGTGGCGGACGCGAGCGCTGACGCAGCAGCCGTGGCGACCGCGAAGGCGGCGGGTGCCCGCGTCGTGGCGATGCCGGACGGTGTGACGGACCCTGCGGCCGCGCCAGACGTCGTGACGGCGCTGCACGAGCGACGGGACCACCCGACGGTGCTGGTGGGGGCGGCGTTCGCGGACCTTCCGGACCCGGAGTGGACCGTCCGCGCGGCGGAGAACGGGTGGCAGCTTCCCGACGGCGGGCAACGCCCCTTCGACGGGCACCGCTACGTGGCGCTCTACGGCGCGCCGGGAGCCCCCGCGCTCGGTGTCCTCGGCGAGCAGGACCCGACGGCGACGGTGCGGCGCGCGGAGTCCGTCGCGGCGTCCTACGAGGGGCTCGGCGACGTGCCGATCACGCCCGCGATGGAGGTCATCGCGACCGTCGCCACCGGGGACGCCGGAGCAGACGGGGACTACTCCACCGAGCTGCCGGTGTCGACGCTCGAGCCCTACGTCGATGCCGCGCACGACGCCGGGATGCCCGTGATCCTCGACCTGCAGCCCGGGCGCGCGGACTTCCTGTCGCAGGCGAAGCGGTACGAGTCACTGCTGTCGAAGCCGGGCGTGTGGCTGGCGCTCGACCCGGAGTGGCGGCTCGGGCACGACCAGGTCCCGCTCGAGCAGATCGGGAGCGTGAAGGCGTCCGAGGTGAACGAGGTGTCCTCGTGGCTCGCGGACCTCGTGAAGGAGAAGGGGCTCCCCCCGAAGGCGTTCGTGCTGCACCAGTTCCGACTGTCGATGATCCAGGACCGCGACACGCTCGAGCAGCACCCGGAACTCGACATGCTCGTGCACGTCGACGGGCAGGGGTCGCAGCCCGACAAGCAGGCGACGTGGAAGGCGCTGCACGTCGGAGCGCCCGAGGGCATCCACTGGGGCTGGAAGAACTTCTACGACGAGGACACACCGATGCTGACGCCGCAGCAGACGATGGCGGACGTGACGCCGACACCGTCGCTGATCACGTACCAGTAGCGGGTTGCGTGGGTGAGTTGTCCACAGCCGGGAGGCGCGACCCACCTTTCGTCGGTCGGTGCTGACAGCATGGGGTCATGTCTGTTGCTCCGCCGCCCGTCCAGCCGTCCGCCGCGATCGCTGCGGAGGCGCAGGAGGCGCTGCACGCCCTGACCGGGCGTCCCGACGCCGTGTTCCACCCGGGGCAGCTCGAGGCGATCTCGGCACTCGTCGAGCACCGGCAGCGGGCCCTCGTGGTGCAGCGCACCGGATGGGGCAAGTCCGCCGTGTACTTCCTCGCGACCCTGCTGCTCCGGCGCCGCGGGGGCGGGCCGACGGTGCTCGTGTCGCCGCTGCTGGCGCTCATGCGCGACCAGGTCGCCGCGGCTGCCCGCGCCGGGGTGCGCGCGGTGTCGATCAACTCGGCGAACGCGCACGAGTGGGGTGAGACGCAGGCGGCGCTCGCCCGTGACGAGGTCGACGTCCTGCTCGTCTCCCCCGAACGGCTCAACAACCCGCGGTTCCGCGACGAACAGCTGCCGATGCTGATCGCCCGCATGGGCATGCTCGTCGTCGACGAGGCACACTGCATCTCCGACTGGGGGCACGACTTCCGACCGGACTACCGGCGACTGGCCGAGCTCATCCGTTCGCTCCCCCACGGCGTGCCCGTGCTCGCCACCACCGCGACGGCGAACGAGCGCGTGGTCGAGGACGTCGCCGAGCAGCTCACCGCCGGCCCTGATGCCCCGGTCTTCACCATCCGCGGGTCCCTCGCACGGGCCTCGCTGCGGCTCGGCGTGCTGTCGCTCCCCGACGCCCGGCAGCGGCTCGGCTGGCTGCTGGCGCACCTCGGTGACCTGCCGGGCAGCGGGATCATCTACACGCTCACCGTCTCTGCAGCCGAGGACATCGCGCGGCTCCTGCGTGACAACGGGTACGCCGTCCGTGCGTACACCGGTCGGACCGACACCGACGAGCGCGAGCAGCTCGAGCAGCAGCTCAAGGGCAACGAGCTCAAGGCCCTCGTGGCGACGAGTGCGCTCGGCATGGGGTTCGACAAGCCCGACCTGGGGTTCGTCGTCCACGTCGGAGCCCCGTCCTCGCCCGTCGCCTACTACCAGCAGATCGGCCGCGCCGGACGCGCCACCGACAACGCGGACGTCCTGCTGCTGCCCGGGCGCGAGGACCAGGAGATCTGGCAGTACTTCGCGAGCGCGTCCATGCCGACCGAAGCCCGCGCGTCCGCGGTGCTGAACGCGCTGTCCCGTGACGCCGCGATGTCCACCGTCGCGCTCGAGGGGTTGGTCGACATCAAGCGCTCCACCCTCGAGCTCCTGCTCAAGGTGCTCGACGTCGACGGCGCCGTGCAGCGGGTCGCCGGCGGGTGGGTCGCGACCGGGCAGCCGTGGGAGTACGACGCGCCCCGCTACGAGCGTGTCGCCGCGGCCCGCGCTGCCGAGGCCGCGTCGATGCTCACCTACGAGTCCACCTCGGCGTGCCGCATGCAGCTCCTGCAGCAGGACCTCGACGACCCGTCCGCCGAACCGTGCGGCCGGTGCGACAACTGTGCCGGGGCCTGGTACCCGTCGGACGTCTCGTCGTCCGACGCCTCCGGTGCCGCGGCGGCGCTCGACAAGGTCGGCGTGGAGATCGCCCCGCGCGCCCAGTGGCCGTCGGGCATGTCGTCGCTCGGCGTCTCGGTGCGGGGCAAGATCGGCGCCGACGAGCTCGTGCAACCCGGCCGCGCCGTCGCCCGACTCACCGACCTCGGATGGGGCGGACCGCTGCGCGCGCTGTTCTCGCCGTCCACCGCCGACGCCCCGATCTCCCGCGAACTCGTCGACGGGTGTGTCCGTGCGCTCAAGGACTGGCCGTGGGAGACCCGGCCGACCGGGGTCGTCGCGATGTCCTCGCGGTCGCGGCCCGAGCTCGTGGGCTCGCTCGCGCAGGCGCTGTCCTCGATCGGGCGGCTGCAGTTCCTCGGGACGCTCGGGCGGAACGGTGGGACGCCGCGCGGGGACGGTGCGACGAACAGCGCCTACCGGTTGTCCGGGGTGTGGGACACGTTCGTCGTCGACCCGGCGCTCGGCGCCGCGCTGCGGGTGCACGAGGGGCCGGTGTTGCTCGTCGACGACCTGGTGGACAGCCGGTGGACGATGACCGTCGCCGGGCGGGAGCTGCGGCGGGCCGGGGCATCGGCGGTGCTGCCCTTCGCGTTGGCGACGGTGGCCTGAGGTCGCAGCCGGCGCACGCTGTCGGCCGGCGCTCGCTGTCGGCCGGCGCTCGCTGTCAGGCGGCGCCGAGCGCCTCCAGCTCGGCCACGGCGTCCGCGGGCAGGTCGAACCCCGCCGAGGCGATGTTCTCGTGCAGGTGCCCGACCGACGACGTCCCCGGGATGAGCAGGATGTTCGGCGACCGCTTCAGCAGCCACGAGAGCGCGACCGTCGTCCGTGACACGTGCAGTCGCTCGGCGACACGGTCGAGGGTGGCGTAGTCGATCGGCGAGAAGCCCCCGAGCGGGAAGTACGGCACGTAGGCGATGCCCTGTTCCGCCGTCGACTCCACCAGGGCCTCGTCCTCGCGGCGCGCCACGTTGAACATGTTCTGCACGCACACCACCGGCGCGATGCCCTGCGCCTCGGCGAGCTGCTCGGCCGTCACCGTCGAGACGCCGAGGTGCCGGATGAGCCCCTGCTGCTGGAGCGCCGCGAGCGCCTCGAACTGCGGCGCCAGGCTGCCCGGCTCCGGAGCGTCGAACCCGCCCACCCGGAGGTTGACCACCTCGAGCTGCTCGAGCCCGAGCGTCCGCAGGTTGTCGTGCACCTGCTCGACGAGCTGCTCCGGCTGCCGAGCCTGCGGCCACCGCCCCTTCTCGTCGCGCCGGGTGCCGACCTTCGTCACGATGTGGAGGTCGTCCGGGTACGGGTGCAGCGCTTCACGGATGAGCTCGTTCGTGACGTGCGGGCCGTAGAAGTCCGCGGTGTCGATGTGCGTGATGCCCGCCTCCACCACCGCGCGGAGGACCCGGACGGCCTCGTCGTGGTCCTTCGCCGGGCCGAACACGTTCGGTCCGGCGAGCTGCATGGCGCCGTACCCGAACCGCGTCAGTTCGAGGTCGTCGGCGAGGCGGTACGTCCCGCCGGGGAGCGTGGGGGTGGCGTCGTCGGTCATGGTCCGAGGATGCGCCGTGCTCCCGCGGGTCAGCCGTGGCCGGTGTCCCCCGCCGCGTCGGCTGACGACGCGCGGCGACGCTTCCGGGCACCGCCGGGTCCGGGGCGGGTGACGCACCACGAGTCGGCCAGGAGGCGCGGTGCGGGCCCGCACCGCGCCTCCTGGCCCGCACGCCCTCGCGTCGTCAGGCCGCGCCGATGCCGTCCAGCTCCGCCACCGCGTCCGCCGGCAGGGCGAAGCCCGCCGACGCGACGTTGTCGCGCAGGTGCGCGACCGACGAGGTCCCGGGGATGAGGAGCATGTTCGGCGAGCGCTGCAGCAGCCAGGACAGCGCGACGGTGAGGCGGGTGACCCCGAGTCGTTCGGCGACGGCGTCGAGCGCCCCGGACTGGATCGGCGAGAAGCCGCCGAGCGGGAAGTACGGCACGTAGGCGATGCCCTGTGCGGCGGTGGCGTCCACGAGTGCGTCGTCCTCGCGGCGGCCCACGTTGTACATGTTCTGGACGCAGACCACGGGCGCGATCGTCTGCGCCTCGGCGAGCTGGTCCGCGTTCACCGTGGAGAGTCCGAGGTGCCGGATGAGCCCCTGCTGCTGCAGCTCGGCGAGCGCCTCGAACTGCGGTGCGATGCTGCCCGGCTCGGGCGCGTCGAAGCCGCCCATCCGGAGGTTCACCACGTCGAGCTGCTCGAGGCCGAGGGTGCGGAGGTTGTCGTGCACCTGCTCGACGAGTTCGTGGGGCTCGCGGGCGTGCGGCCACCCACCCTGGTCGTCACGTCGGGCGCCGACCTTCGTCACGAGGTGGAGCCCCTCGGGGTAGGGGTGGAGGGCCTCGCGGATGATCTCGTTCGTGACGTGCGGACCGTAGAAGTCGGACGTGTCGATGTGCGTGATGCCGAGCTCGACGACCGTGCGGAGCATCCGGATCGCCTCGTCGCGGTCGGTCGGGGAGCCGAAGACCCCGGGTCCGGCGAGCTGCATCGCGCCGTACCCGACGCGGGTGAGCTCGAGGTCGTCGGCGAGGCGGTAGGTGCCGCCGGGGAGGTTCGTGTTCGTCATGTCCACCACGATGCGCCGGCCGGCGTCCCCACGGCAGGTCCCCGTGGACCCTGGGAGTGCGGGGACCAGGATCGGTGACCGCCACCGTCGTAGCATCGGGGCCGTGGACGACAACACGCTCGGCGAGTACCTCCGCGCTCGGCGGGCGCTGGTGCGGCCGGAGGACGCCGGCATCCGGGTGACCGGGGTGCGCCGGACCCCGGGTCTCCGCCGCGAGGAGGTCGCGACCCTCGCGGGCATCAGCGCCGACTACTACCTGCGGCTCGAGCAGGGTCGGGACCGCAACCCCTCCGTGCAGGTCCTCGACGCGGTCGCACGGGTGTTCGGCCTGGACCAGGTGGCCCGCGACTACCTGCACGGGCTCGCCGGCGCCTCCCCCGCGCCGCGTCGGCGGACACCGCGGACCGAGCGGGTGCCGTCGGGCACGCTGCAGCTCGTCGACGTGATCGGGCTGCCCGCGTTCGTCGAGGACCGGTCGTTCGACGTCCTCGCCGCGAACGCCCTCGCCACCGAGCTCGCGCCCGGTCTCCGCGCAGGCGAGAACCGCCTCCGGACGATGTTCCTCGACGACGCCGAGAGCGCCCGCTACCCGGACTGGCAGGACCAGATGGCGGGGATGGTCGCCGCGTTCCGGGCGTCGATCGGCACCGACGTGCAGGACCCGGCCGTCACGGCGCTCGTGGGCGAGCTGTCCCTCGGCAGCGAGGACTTCCGGCGGCTGTGGGCGCGGCACGACGTCCGGCCGCTCGCGGGCGCGGCGGTCCGGATGTGGCACCCGGAGGTGGGCGACCTCGAGCTGCGGCGGGAGAAGCTCGGTGTCGGCGGCACGGACGGGCAGCTGCTCGTCGTGCACCACGCGGAGCCCGGTTCGGCGTCGGCGGAGCGGCTGGCCGTGCTCGCGTCGCTCGCGGCGTCGCGGGTGGCGGACCGGGTCGCGGACTGACGGCGGGGCGGGCTACCGCCGAGCGGGCTTCGGGAAGGTCGTCCGCATGTGGTCCGAGGTGAGCACGTCGCCGATCCCGATCATCAGCAGCGAGAACACGATCTGCTCGATCACCATCCAGAACGGGTAGAGGCCCGGGATCGCCGCGACGACGAGCGTCACGATCGGGAAGATCCGGCTGAACAACCGGAGCCGCTGGTACGCCCAGTAGTACCCGAGCTGCGCACGCCACGCGAAGACGTAGAGCGTCAGCGTGATGAGCAGCACGACCGTCGCCCGGAACCACACCGCCCACGGCACGGTCTCGCCCGCGCGGGTCAGCACCACGGCGACGACGATCGCGGTGAGGCCGACGATGGTCTCCGCGACGAGGAGCCAGCGGATCCACCGGAACGACCGCACGGTGTCGGGGTGTCCGAGCATGTCCTCGCGGATGACGTAGCCGGCCTGCCGTCCGCCCGCGAGGCGGTCCAGACGCAGCCGGCACCACAGTCGGTCGGCGACGGCGCCGAGGTCGTTGCTGCGGAGGCTCACCAGACAATGGTGCCGCATCCGGCGGGCCGGTCGTGCACCGCGCCCGGGCCGCGGGCGGGTCAGACCGGCAGGAGCACCGCCGACGCGACGACCCGACCGCCCGGACCGCGGAGTTCGAGCGCGTGGACGGGGTCGGGGAGCCGCTCGGCCGAGGTCGCCCCCAGCACGAACGCGACGCCGCGCATGTCCGGGGTGACCGCACCGAGGTCCTCCTCGCGGCCGTCGGGGGACGTGAGGACGGCACGCGTCGCCCCGGCGGGGAGCGCGGGGTCGCCGGCGACCGTGATCGTCAGGGTGTCCCCGTCGGTCCCGAGGATCGTCACGGTGCCGATCGACCGACCGTCCGACGCCGTCAGTGTGCCGGCGACGGGCGGGACGCGGCGCCACCAGGCCGTGGTCGACGGGTCGCCGGGGCCGTCCGCCTGCCGGGCCGACGGTTCGGGTGCCACGACGGGTGCACCGAGGGCGTTGGACGGCGTGAGCAGTCGCTCCGACCCGGCGGCGTCCACCGAGCCGGGCACCGGGGTGGACGTGCCGTCGACCGACCGTGCCCCGCCGTCGCCGTCGCCGTCGCCGCGCTGCACGACCACGGCCGTGACGGCTCCGACGACGAGCAGCACGGCGACGCCCCCGGTGAGGAGCACCCGCCGTCCGCTCGCCATCGCACGCCTCAGCGCTTGCGGCGCTCGCGGACCCGCATGTTGACGTTGATCGGCGTCCCGGAGAAGCCCCAGACCTCGCGCAGACGACGGGTGATGAACCGTCGGTACTGCGGGTCGAGGAAGCCCGTGGTGAAGAGCACGAACGTCGGCGGCTGGCTCGAGGCCTGCGTGCCGAACAGGATGCGCGGCTGCTTGCCACCACGGACCGGGTGCGGGTGCTCCTGCACGAGTTCGGCGATGAAGGCGTTGACCTTGCCCGTCGGGATGCGGGTGTCCCACGACTCGAGCGCGGTCTCCAGCGCGGGGACGAGCTTCTCGAGGTGGCGTCCGGTGCGTGCGGAGATGTTCACCCGCGGCGCCCACGACACGTGCGCGAGGTCCTGTTCGATCTCGCGCTCGAGGTAGCGGCGTCGGTCGTCGTCGAGCAGGTCCCACTTGTTGTAGGCCAGCACCAGCGCGCGGCCGGACTCGAGGACGAGGTCGATGATGCGCAGGTCCTGCACGGAGATCGGCTCGGTGACGTCGAGGACGACGACGGCGACCTCGGCCTTCTCGAGCGCTGCGGTGGTGCGGAGCGAGGCGTAGAAGTCGGCGCCCTGCTGCAGGTGGACGCGCTTGCGGATGCCGGCGGTGTCGACGAAGCGCCAGACGCGCCCGCCGAGCTCGATCTGCTCGTCCACCGGGTCGCGGGTCGTCCCCGAGAGCTCGTTGACGACGACGCGCTCCTCGCCGGCGGCCTTGTTGAGGAGCGAGCTCTTGCCGACGTTCGGTCGGCCGAGGATCGCGACGCGGCGGGGCCCGCCGACCTCCTGCTTGGCGACGGCCGACGTGTCGGGGAGCGTCGCGATGATGAGGTCGAGGAGGTCCGCGACGCCTCGCCCGTGCAGGGCCGACACCGGGTGCGGCTCCCCCAGGCCGAGGTTCCAGAGCTCGTACGCGTCGAGGTCGCGGCGGTCGTCGTCCGACTTGTTCGCGACGACGATCACCGGGCGGTCCGTCCCGCGCAGCATCTTCACGACGTGCTCGTCGGTGGCGGTGATGCCGACCGTGACGTCCACGACGAAGAGGACGGCGTCGGCGAGGTCGATCGCGACCTCGGCCTGCGCCGCGACCGAGGCGTTGATGCCCTTGGCGTCGGGCTCCCACCCGCCGGTGTCGACGAGCGTGAACCGCTTGTCGTTCCACTCCGCCTTGTACGAGACGCGGTCGCGCGTGACACCGGGGGTGTCCTGCACGACGGCCTCGCGACGACCGAGGATGCGGTTCACGAGCTGCGACTTGCCGACGTTCGGGCGGCCGACGATCGCGAGCACCGGGTAGGCCGGCAGGTACGTGATGCCGTCCTCGCCGAGCTGCCCGGCGTCGAGGAGGGCGACGTCCTCCTCGTCGAGCTCGTAGTCCTCGAGCCCGGCGCGGAGCGCGTTCGCCCGCTGCTCGGCCTCGGCGTCGTCGAGTCCGGCGAGCCGCTCGCCGAGGGCGTCGTCGTACTCGGGGAAGTCGTCGTGTTCGGGGGTGTCCAGCTGCGCCATGTGGGTGTCCTTGCCGGCGACCCTTCGGCCGCGTGTTGTCAGTGCGTGGCCGCGCGAGGCCCTGGTGGTCAGTGCCCGGCCGCGCGGGCCAGGTCGACGACCGCTTGCACGGTCTGGTCGAAGTCGAGGTCGGTGGAGTCGAGCGTCGTGACGCCGTCGGCGGCGTTCATGAAGTCGACGACCTTCGCGTCCGCCGCGTCGCGACGAGCGAGTGCGGCGGAGGTCTCGGCGGCCGACTGGGTCGTGACCTCAGCCGAACGCCGGGCCATTCTAACGGACTCGTCGGCGGTCAGCAGGATCCGGACCTCGGCGTCGGGAGCGACGACCGTGGTGATGTCCCGGCCCTCGGTGATGATGCCCCGCCCCTCGGCCTTCCGCATCACGTTCCGGAAGAGCTGCACGAGCCGCTGGCGGACCTCGGGCAGCTTCGCGATGTGGGCCACCGCGCCCGTGACCTCGGGGGTGCGGATCGCGTCGGTCACGTCGGTGCCGTTCACCCGGACGAAGTAGTCGTCCGGGTCCGTCCCGATCTCGTAGTCGAACGAGTCCCAGCTGCCGAGGACCGCGGACGCGTCGTCGAGGTCGACCTGCTCGGCCAGCGCGTGCCAGGCGAGCGCGCGGTACGCGGCACCGGTGTCCTGGTAGCCGAAGCCGAGCGCCCGCGCCGCCGCACGGGACACGCTGGACTTGCCGCTGCCGGCGGGACCGTCCACCGCGATCACGAACTTGGCCACGAACGCACCGTCGGGCAGCCCGGCCGGGAGCGGGTCGCGCGTCGAACCGGGTTCGCCGCCGCCCTGCCCGTCGAGCCCGCCGCCGGCCCCACCGGCGCCGCCGATCGGCCCGGGCTGGTCGCCGGGCGTGGGGAGCCCGGTGTCGGGTCCGTCGGGTCCACCGGTCACGCCGGAGTCGTCGTTGTTCACGCCCATGCTGCTGCGATCCTCCATCCGCGACCCTCGAGTTCGTCGACGAGTCGCTGTTCCTGCTCGGGCAGGACCGACACCTCGACGATGCCGATCTGCGCGCCCGGTGAGTGCTCGAGGCGCATGTCCTCGAGGTTGATGCCGATCTCCCCGATGAACGTGAGGAGGGCGGCGATCTGCCCGGGGGTGTCGTCGACGAGGACGACGACCTGGGCGAAGCGCTTGGTGGTGCCGTGCTTGCCCGGCAGCCGTTCGACACCGCGGTTGCCGGCGGCGATGGTCTCGGCGAGGGCGCGCGGCGAGCCGGGGGCCGCCGGGTCGTCGAGGGCCGCGAGCACCCGGTCGAGGTCGTCGCGGAGGTCGGCGAGCACCGGGCGGATCCGCTCGGCGTTCGCGCCGATGATCTGCACCCACAGCCCCGGGTCGCTCGCGGCGATGCGGGTGACGTCACGGACCCCGCCACCGGCGAGCCCGAGCGAGCCGTCCGGGGCGTCGCGCAGCCGCGAGGCCATCAGCGTCGACACGAGCTGCGGGGCGTGCGAGACGTAGGCGACCGCGAGGTCGTGCGACTCGGGTTCCATCGGGACGACGGTCGCGCCGAGGTCGAGCGCCAGGTCCTCCACCACGGCGGCGCGCTGGTAGGTGATGTCGTCGTGCCCGGCGATCACCCACGGCTGCCCGAGGAACAGGTCGGCGCGGGCGGCGGTCGGCCCGCTGCGCTCGCGTCCGGCCATCGGGTGCGAGCCGATGTAGCGGCTGACGTCGGCGCCGGCGGCCCGCAGGCTCGTCAGCGGCCGTGACTTCACGCTCGCGACGTCGGTCACCACGGCGTCCGGGAAGGCGCGGAGCTCACGCTCGACCACGGTCGCGACGACGTCCGGCGGCACGGCCACCACGACGAGTTCCGGGGCGTCGCCGGCGGCGGGGCGTCGCCCGGCACCGTAGTCCACGGCGAGCGCGAGGGCTGCGGGCGAGACGTCGTCGAGGACGACCTCGACGCCCTTCTCCCGCAGGGCGAGCCCGATCGAGGCCCCGAGGAGCCCGGCGCCGACGATCCGCACGGGTCCCCGCAGGCGCCGGTCGATCTCCGGTGCGTCGTGCTGGGCGGTGGCGTCGGTCACCGGGCAAGCCTACCGATCGCCGACGGCAGCGCCCCGCACGGGTTCCGTGCGGGGCGCAGCCGTCGAGGGGCGCGGATCGGTCAGCCGACCGGCCAGCGCGTGGTGAAGCGCAGCTCGACGGGGGCGTTCACCGTGTCGGTGACGCGCACGTGGCTGGCGCCCTCGCGGAGCGGCAGGGTCTGCTGCCACGCCCCGTAGGCGTCCACCTGGAACCCGCGCACCGTGCCGTCCCGGAGGTCCACGATGCCGCCGTACGCGCCGGGCGCCGCCGTCCCGCTGAACCGCACGCCCGGGTTCGTGAAGTCGGGGTCGGCGTCGACGGTGCTGCCCTCGGTCGGCGAGGTGATGCGGAGCTGGGAGCCGGTGTCGGACGCCACGGTGAAGGACACGTCGACGTCTCCGTACAGTCCGACGATCCGCGCGGTGTGCTGCCCCTGCGGGAACAGCACGTCCGGGATGGTCCACGTGCCGTCGGCCCGGACGACCGTGCTGGCGACGCGGTCGCCGCCGGGAACGCGCACGGCGAGCTGGTCGCCGGGCGAGGCGGTCCCGCTGAACGTGACGTACCCGTGGTCCGGCGAGATCGTCGCCCCGGCTTCCGGCGAGGTCACGGTGATCGGGCGCAGGTCGCTCTCGAGCCGGACGCGTTCGGTGCGCTCGTCGGCGGAACCGGGTCGCTGCACGACCGCCGCGTCGTAGCGCTGCCCGACGGTCAGCCGCAGGTCG
>NZ_JBOBQG010000009.1:0-96370 GCF_050585845.1 Curtobacterium sp. AB451 | reverse complement strand
ACGTCACACCCCCGCCCCGGCCGTCCCGGGACGGGGGTGTCGTCGTCTCAGGGCGCGGTGTCCGGCTCCGTCTCGACGGGGCCGATCGCGTCGTCGACGCGAGCACTGACGGACCGCAGCGTGTCCGCATCGGTCCCCACGGGCCTCCAGAACAGCTCCTCGAGCGCACCGGTGTGCGCACGGATCCCGGCGAGCACCGCCCTGCGGCCGACCGGGGTCATCTCCACCCAGCTGCCCCGTCCGTCGGTGGGACAGTCCGCACGCTCGACCAGCCCGCGCGCGACCATGCGCGTGACCTGGTGGCTGACGCGCGACTTCTCCCAGCCGATGCCGGCCGCGATGTCCCGGACCCGGAGCCGGTGGTCCGGCTCGCGCTGCAGCCCGATGAGGATCTCGAACTCGGGGATCGAGATCCCGGCACCGTGCTGCACGGCCTGGTCGAGTGCCCGGTCGAGTCGCCGCCAGACGTCGTGGTAGGCGTCCCACGTGGCCCAGTCGTGGCCTTCGGCGCCCTCGATCGACATGGCGCCAGCGTATCGACCTCGACACGGTTCGACGGCATGATCATCCGCTCGGATGACTCGCCGCCGGCACACGGCTCGCTCCGAGGTGGGGTCGGTGGCGCAGCATACGATCGGAGCATGCCGAGCGCCCGACTGCAGGACTGCACCGACGACGCCGTCGCCCTCGTGCGCCGCTGGCTCGCGGCGTCGGCGGGGACGAAGCCCGACGCCGGTGCCGTGCGCCTGTCCGAGGCCCTGCGGGACGGACAGGGGCTCGACTTCACCCGCGGTCTCATCGACAAGGTCGTCCGTCCCGAGGACCCCCGCGTGGTGGCGCGCAACCTCGAGAAGGTCAGCCAGGACGTCCCCGACTTCCTCTCCTGGTCCCTGCGCGGCGCGGTGACCTTCGGCGGAGGGTTCGCCACGATGGCGCCGTGGGCGGTGGCCCCGACCGCGCGGCGGATCCTGCGGCGGATGGCCGGGCACCTCGTGGTCGACGCGCCCGACGCGAAGCTCGGCGCAGCGCTCGCGAAGGTCGGCGGCCCCGGTGTGCGCCTCGACGTGCGCCTGCTCGGCGACGCGGTCCTCGGCACCGCGGAGAGCGACCGACGGCTGCAGGGGACGATGGACCTGCTGGCCCGTGACGAGGTCGACCAGGTGTCGATCGGCGTGCGTTCGGTCGTGCCGCAGCTGTCCCCGTGGGCCTTCGACCAGACCGTCGAACGGGTGGTGGACCGCCTGGTGCCGCTGTACCGCCTCGCCGCGGGGTCGCCGGTGGCGAAGTCCGTGACACTCGACGCCGAGGACCACCGCGACCTCGACGTCACCCTCGCCGCCTTCCGCACCCTGCTCGACCGGGACGAGTTCCTCGGGCTCGAAGCCGGGATCGTGCTGCAGGCGTACCTGCCCGACACCGCTGGCGCCCTCGAGTCCCTGACCGCCTGGGCCCAGCAGCGACGTGCCCGCGGCGGCGCACCGATCACGGTCCGGCTCGTCAAGGGGGCGTCCCTCGCCACGGAGCGGGTCGACGCGGTCCTGCACGGGTGGCCCCTCGCCACGTGGGGCTCGAAGGTCGAGACCGACACCGCGTACCTCCGGCTGCTCGACGCAGCGCTCACGCCGGAGCGCATCGACGCGGTCCGGATCGGCGTCGCGAGCCACAACCTCTTCACGCTCGCGACGGCGTGGACCCTCGCCGGTCGCCGCGGGGTCACCGACGGCGTGCACGTCGCGGTGCTCCTCGGGATGGCTTCAGGCCACCTCGACGCCGTCCGCGCCGACGTCGGTCCGGTGCTGCTCGCCGCGCCGGTCGTGCACCCGGACCACTTCGACTCGGCGATCCCGTACCTCGCCCGGCGGCTGCAGGAGAGCGCCAGCGGTGACGGCTTCGTCGCCGGCGCCGCCGACATCGGCCACGACGAGCGCGTCTTCGAGCGCGAACGCGGCCGGTGGCTCGCGGCGGTCACGGCCCTCGACGCAACGGATCCGGTGCCGGCCACCCACCGGACGCAGGACCGCCGCGCCCCGATCGGCGAACCCGTGCACCGGGACGCCTTCGCGAACGCGCCGGACACCGATCCGTCGACCGCGGCCAACCGTGCGTGGGCGACGGACGTGCTCCGCCGCGTACCGCGGTCGAAGCTCGGCGCCCAGACCATCCGCGGGGCGAGGGTCGCCGACCGCTCGAAGCTCGAGCGCATCGTCGCCCGGACCGCGCAGGCCGGCGTGAACTGGGGACGACAGGACCCGTCCGACCGCGCCGAGCTCCTCGACCTCATCGCGCACGAGCTCGAGACGCGGCGTGCGGACCTCGTCGAGGTGGCGGCGGCGGAGACGGGCACGACCCTCGCCGAGGCCGACTCCGACGTGAGCGCCGCGATCGACTCCGCCCACCACGCCGCCGACAGCGCCCGGCGGCTGGCCGTGCTCGACGGCGACGGCGCCCGGTACGTGCCGCCCCGGCTCACCGTGGTGGTGTCGTCGTGGAGCGCCCCGGTCGCGAACCCGGCCGCGGGCGTGGTCGCCGCCCTCGCCGCCGGCAGCGGGGTCGTCCTGCAGCCCGCACCCGAGGCCGAGCGGTCCGGCGCGGTGCTCGCCGACGTCCTCTGGGACGCCGGGGTGCCGCACTCCCTGCTCCAGCTCGTCGACCTCGACGACGACCAGCTCCGCCGTGACCTCATCGCGCACCCGACGGTCGACCGGATCGTCCTGACCGGGTCGGCGGAGACCGCTCGATCGTTCCGCTGGTGGCGGGCCGGGCTGCCGCTCACCGCCGAGACGAGCGGGCGGAACGCGATCGTCGTCACGCCGAGCGCCGACCTCGACCTCGCCGTGCAGGACGTCGTCCGGTCGGCCTTCGGACGCGCCGGACAGCAGCGCTCGGCGTGCTCGCTCGTGGTCCTCGTCGGGTCCGTCGGCGACAGCGAACGGTTCCGTCGGCAGCTCGTCGACGCAACCCGCACCCTGCGCGTCGCCTGGCCGGACGACCCGTCCGCGCAGATGGGGCCGCTCATCGCCGAACCCGAGGGCACGGTGCGCGCCGGGTTGACCGAGCTCGCGCCGGGGGAGTCCTGGCTCGTGCAGCCCGTCCCGCTCGACGACTCCGGACGACTGTGGTCGCCGGGCATCCGCGACGGCGTGCGCCCGGGCAGCGACTTCCACCGGACCGAACACCTCGGGCCGGTGCTCGGCGTCATGCGCGCCGAGACCCTCGACCAGGCCGTCGCGATCCAGAACGACACGGACCACGGTCTCGCCGCCGGCATCCACTCCCTCGACCCCGACGAGGTCGCGGACTGGATCGCCGGGGTCCGCGCCGGCAACCTGTTCGTCAACCGCGGCACCACCGGTGCGGTCGTCGGCCGGCAGCCGTTCGGCGGGTGGAAGCGCTCGTCCGTCGGCACCGGCACGAAGCCGGGCGGCCCGATGGACGTCGCGACGCTCGGCCGGTGGGAACCGACGCCCCGCACCGTCCACAAGAGCATCCAGCTGCACGGCCTGCCGCCGCGGGTCACGGCCGTCATCGAGGCCGCCCGCAGCGGGCTGTCCTTCGAGGAGTTCGACCAGGTCCGCGCGGGTGCGCTCAGCGACGTCCGTGCCCGCGAGTCCGAGTTCGGCGTGACGCACGACCCGGCGGGGCTCGTCGTCGAGCGGAACGTGCTCCGCTGGCGACCGCAGTCCGTCATCGTCCGGCACGCAGAGGGCGCTCCCGCTGGCGACCTCGTCCGGGTGCTGGTCGCCGCGACCGCGGCCCGTGCCGACCTCCTCGTGAGCACGGCCCGGCCGCTCCCCGGACCGCTCACGCAGCTCCTCGCCTCGAGCCGTTCGCCGTTGCGCGTCGTCGACCACCTCGTCGAGTCGGACGACGAGTTCCTCCGCCGCGCGACCACGGGCGACCTGTTCCGGCCGGACTGGTCCTCGGGCGACGACGCCCCGCAGGACGCGCTCGAGGCGGTGCTCGCCCAGGGGCAGGACCGTCCGACGCACACCGCCTTCGGCGGCCCCGGTGCGCGGATCCGGCTGATCGGCGGTGACCCGCTCGCGCTCGAGGAAGCCCTCGGCGCCGGCGTCGACGTGGCGATCCACGACGCCCCCGTGGTCGAGGCCGGCATGATCGAGATGCTGCCGTTCCTCCGCGAACAGACGGTGTCGATCACCGCGCACCGTTTCGGCGACCTCGATCCCGACTTCGCGGAGCTGCATGTCTGACGTCGACCGCACCCTGCACGCCGACGGGTTGCACAACGCCCGTGACCTCGGCGGGCTCCCCCAGGTGGACGGCGGCACGACTCCGTCCGGGCGCGTCTTCCGGTCCGAGAGCGTCGACCGACTGACCTCCGACGGCTGGCGGTCGCTGCACGACGCCGGGGTCCGCACGGTGGTGGACCTGCGCGCACCGTGGGAGACCGAGAAGGACACCGGCGCCCGGCCGGACTGGCTCACCACCGTGGTCATCGACCACGACGGGCTCGATGCTGCGCCGGTCTTCTGGCAGGCGTACTGGGAGACCGGGCTCGTCGGTACGCCGCTGTACTACGGCCCACACCTCGCCGAGCTGCCCGAACGCACCGGCTGGGCGCTGCGGGCGATCGCGCGCGCCGAACCCGGCGGCGTCCTGTTCCACTGCGCGGGCGGACGCGACCGCACCGGGATCGTCGCGCTCGCCCTGCTGACGATCGCGGGGGTCGAACCCGAAGCCATCGTCGCCGATCACCTGGTCACCGTCGACAACGCCCCGGCCCTGCTCGCCTCCATCGGCGTCCCGTCGACCGAGGGGAAGATCGAGGCACTCTGCGCAGAGCACGGCACCACGGTCGAGGGTGCGTTCCGCGCGGCGCTCGACGGGTTCGACGTCGAGCGGTTCGTCGAGCGCTCGGGCCTCGACACCGCCGACCTGGAGGCACTGCGCACCTTCCGCGCGCACCTCTCCTGAGCCGACGGGGCCGTCCGGGGGCTCCGCCGGGTGAGCGCGATCGCCCGGCGTGCACGCGTCAGTCCTCGGTGTCGCCGGCTTCCTCGTCCACGACGCCCGTCTCGTCCATCCGGTCGCGGAGGTGGTCGGCCATCGCGCCGGCACCCTCGCCCGCGTGGTCGTGGTCGACCTGCTCGATGAGGCCGCGCAGCTTCTCGTGGTTCGTGGCCTCGGTGGCGCCGTCCATGACGGGCTCGGTCTGTTCCTTGTCGCTCATGTCCCGGACGCTACGCCGCGCTCCGTGGGCGACCGGCGACAGCCCGCGCATCCCGGCCGACCCGGTGCGCTACCGACCGCCGCGGCCCGTCCGGCGCCCGGTGCCCACCGCGGCGCACTCGGCGACGACCAGGACCAGCGCGATCCCGAGCTGGCCGAGCGCGAACCGTCGCCGGCGCCCGACGACGGCCAGCGGCACCATCGTCAGACCGTGCACCGTGTCCACGACCGCGCTGACCGTGTGCGCGTCGGAGGTCCCGGCGCGCGCGACGAGTGCCGCCTGGACGACCTGCCGCACGGCGAGCACGGCGTCGAGCACGGGCTGCCCGCCGCCCCGGCCCGCCCGGACGGCGTGCCCGACGCCCACAGCGGCGCGGAACGCCTCGACACCGGTGCCGCGACGACGGCCGCGCGCCGACGCCCGCGCCGTCATCGTCGTCGTCCCGCTGCCAGGGCGACCGCACCGGCGGCCCCCGCCAGCACCGCACCGACGATCCCGTTCCCGAGCCGTCGGTGCTCCACCCACCAGGTCTGCGGCGACCAGGCGTGCGCGGTGTCGTCGAACACGCCGTGCGCCCCGTGGTCACCCGGCACCGGCTCGTACAGGTTCACGCCGATCGCCGCGCCGTCCTTCGCCGGGGCCTGCTGCCCGGAGACCAGGGTCTTCGCGGCGTACCAGTCGGCGAACCGGCCGCTGATCCGGTTGCCGAGGATCGTGTAGACGGTCGACTCCCCGACCCACGTGCGTCGACGGGGCCGCTCGGCGACGGTGGCGATCGCCCGTGCGCCGACCTCCGGTTGGTAGATCGGCGCGACCGGCTGCGGCTGGTGCGGCAGCTTCGATTTCACACACTGGAACTGGATGGTGTTGAGCGCCGGCATGTCGACGCGGGAGACCTGCACCCTGCTGCCCTGCTCGAGGAGCTCGGAGACGACCGACTCGGTGAACCCGACGATCGCGTGCTTCGCCCCGCAGTACGCGGCCTGCAGCGGGATGCCGCGGAACCCCAGCGCCGAACCGACCTGGATGACCTGACCGCGGTCGCGCGGCACCATCCGGGACAGTGCGGCCCGGGTGCCGTTCACGAAGCCGAGGTAGGTGACGTGCAGTGCCCGCTCGAAGTCCTCGGGTGCGGTGTCCAGGAACCGACCGAACACGCCGACCATGACGCCGTTCACCCAGAGGTCGATCGGGCCCAGCTCCTGTTCGACCCGGTCCGCCGCTGCCTCGACGGCCTCGCGGTCGGCCACGTCCGCCACGAGCGCGAGCCCGCGTCGGCCGGCTGCTTCGACCTCGGCGACCGCGGCGTCGACCCCGTCCCGCCCCCGCGCGAGCACGGCCACGTCCCACCCCCGCGCGGCGAGCTCCCGCACCGTCGCCCGTCCGAGTCCAGCCGAACCACCGGTCACCACTGCCACACGTGTCATGACTCCCGTTCTACCGACGGTGACCACCGACCCCACCCAGCCGACGTCCCCCGGACGGATGCGGGTGGCGTCGGCCACGAGCATGATGGGCTCGTGCAGACCCGTGACGAGGACACCGCCGAGGAGACGCCGCCACCCGGCTGGGTCCTCAGCACCCCGACACGACGTCACGAGGTCTGGACGCTCCCGGTCCTGCTGCTGCTCCTGGCGGCGCTGTTCGTCCTCGCCGCCGCCCGCTTCGGGGAGCCACTCGGCGCGGTCGTCGCGGTGGCGAGCGCGGCCGTCGTCACCGCGGGGGCGATCGCCCTGGCCGCCGCCGGGTGGTCCGCCCACGACGAGCAGACCACGACGGCGTCCTGGCGGTTGCACGTCGTCCGGATGACGGTCGGGGTGACGACGGCAGCGATCGTCGCGATCGGCAGCCTCGTCGTCGGTCTCCCGTTCGGCGTGCTCTTCGGCGCGGTGGGCTGGATCCCGATGACGTTCCGCTCGGCCCGGTCGGTGCCCCGTGTCGACCGACTGCTCGTGGCGTGGGCGTCCGTGGTCGTCGCCGTGGTGTGCACGGGCCTGTCCGTCGCGGGGTTCACGGTCCCCGCCGTACCGGATCGTCTCGCGGCGGTCTGGATCGGCCCGGGATCGCTCTTCGCGGCGCTCGCCGTGGTGATGGCCGTCGTGCAGTTCGCCGTCGCCGAGCGGGCAGCGGTGGCGCCGCCGCTCAGCGCCCCCGACCGAAGCGCGTCGTGACCCCCGGCGAGTAGAGCACCGAGTCCGGTTCGAGCGAGGCCAGCCCGAACGGGAGCCCGGCCGCCCCGATCAGGTCGTCCCGCAGCGACACGACCGAGGCTCGGTGGAGCGGCCACGGCTCGTGCTCGTTCGGCCAGAACCGGGTCCGGCCGGCTCGGTGCACGTGCATGCCCCACCGTGCGGTCAGGAAGGTCTCGAGGGCCGTCGGCTCCGTCACGGCCGCTCCGACCCGCACGTCGACGAGCGACCGCAGGTGCGTCCCGTGTCGCCGCATCGCGTACCCGACGCGGCCGTCGCCGCTCCGCGTCTCGGCGTCGGCCCACCAGTACGGCAGACCGGTCGCGACGCGCGCGCCGATCGTCGGCAGGAGCTTGCCGGCGTCGAGCGACAGGAAGACCACGCCGTGTCGTCCCTGGTCGTCGATCGTGTAGACGCGGACGTTCACCTCGACGAAGTCCCCGATCCTCCCCGTCGGGATCGGCGGGAACCGGGTGTCCTCGAACCGGAACCCGATGAGGCCGACCCACGTGGTCGCCCCGTCGTCGGTGCCGTCCGCCGTGAGGGTGTCCGGCCGGGTCTCGGCGGGCAGCAGCGGCGCCACCGCCGACACGTCGACGCGCCAGTGCACGAAGACGACGTCGAGCCAGTCCTGCGAGATCCAGGGGCGGCCCGTCAGTCCCGGGGCGTGGTCCGGGAGGCGCGGCGCGGCCTGCGTGGGTCGGCTGTCGGTCACGAGGGGGTCGCCTCCGGTTCGATGTGCGGGGCGACGGGCGCGTCGTCCCATCCCTGCTGCGGGGTGTCGCAGGTCCCGCGGAACACGTACTGCGACGGGCGCTTCCGCTCGCTCGACGTCCAGTCGATCGCGGGACGCCGGCGCTCGGGCGGCAGGTACCCGATCCGGTAGACGGCCATCAGCTCGAGGGAGTCCGGCACGTGCAGCAGGCTCTCGATCTCCTCCCAGGCGCCCGGGGTCTCCATCGGGAACGACACGAACTGGATCCCGAGGCCGAGCTCCGTGGTGGCGAGCCAGATGTTCTCCATCGCCGCGCCCATGCTGAACACCGAGTAGAAGCCCGAGAGCTCCTCCTTCCGGTACTCGTGCCGGTCGAGCAGCACCCCGAGCAGCAGCGGCGACCCGGCAACGAGCTTCCGGTTCTCCTCACCGAGGGTGTGCGGCACCCGCAGGGTGTTCATGAGCAGCTGGCCGCGCTTCGTGAACACCTGCTTCGTGAAGGGCTTGAGGGGACCGGGGAGCTTGTCGAACAGCATGCCGTCGCGCCGGGCGTCCATCTCGGCCTGCGAGAACCGGAAGTACGGCTTGTACCGCTCGAAGAAGGTGCCCTCGGCCATGGTGCGGGTCATCGACGAGCCGCTGATCTCGGCGACGCGGTCGATCGTCGCGCGCTCCTCGACGAGGACGAACCGCCACGGCTGGCTGTTGAGCTGCGACGGGGCACGGCCGGCCAGCTCCATGAGCAGCCGCTGGTGCTCGGGGGACACGGGGTCGGGCAGGAACGGGCCGTTGGTCGTCCGCCGCCGTCTGATCGCCTCGAAGAGTTCCACGGCTCACCTTCCTGCTCGGCGGCCGGCGAGCAACGCCCCCAGGTAGGACGGTGCCGCGGCGACCGCGACTTGCCAGTGTGCTCCGGAGCGCGGGTCCGTGCGTGGCGCGACCGCGAGCGGGACGAGCGCGGGGAGGAGGAACAGCGCCGACCGTCCGCGGGTCCACACCGGGGTGGTCGCGGCGACGCCGGTCAGCGCGGCGGTGACGACGAACAGGCCGTGGTGGACGACCCGCAGCTTCCTCGTCCGGACGAGCCGCACGGCGACGGCCGTTCCCCACGCGCAGTTCGCGACGTACGCGACGCTCGCGGCGGCGACCAGACGGCGGGCCGTGCGCGAACCCGTGGGGGCCGAGCCGCGCCTCCAGGCCTGCACTGTCCGTCGCACGGGCGCGACGTTACGCGCTCTCCCGGCTGACCAGCTTGGAGAGCACGATGGCGGACCGCGTGTGGTCCACCTGGGGTGCGAGGCGGACCTTGTCGAGGGCTTCCTCGAGCGCGGAGAGGTCCTTCGACCGCATGTGCACGACGGCGTCGGCGCTGCCGGTGACGGTGCCGGCGTCGATGACCTCCGGAACGCTGTCGAGCAGGGTCCGGAGTTCGTCCGGCGACACCGTCCCGCGGCAGTAGAGCTCGACCCAGGCTTCGGTGCCACGGTCCTCGACCGCGGGGTCGACCTTGATCGTGAAGCCCTGGATCACCCCGTCGCCCACCAGCCGGTCGACGCGACGCTTGACGGCGGAGGCCGAGAGCCCGACCACCGACCCGATGTCGCCGTAGCCGGCGCGGGCGTTGTCCCGGAGTTGATCCAGGATGCGGTGGTCGAGCGAATCCATTGGACCCATGGTACGCGGACTTCTTGCACGTCAGGTGGGTTCCGCGCACGAAACGTGCGTCACCCGAACGGGTGCCACCGACCCGCACAGTGGGGGACTGCACTCCCCGGACGGTGTGTGCGAGGATCGACGCGGCGTCGACCTGGTCCGCTGCGGTGAGTGAGCCTGCATCTCACCGGAGCTCTTCTTCAGTGGTGGTTCCTGGCAGGCTCGGGCCCCGGTCCCTCCAGGAGGACTGATGTCGAACACCGCACCCGCCCCCGAGTCCGTCGCCACCCCGGCCCGTGTCGCCACGAAGCGCACGATCCTCATGTGCAAGCCGACGCACTACACGGTCAGCTACCGGATCAACCCGTGGATGCACCCCGAGGACCCGACCGACACGTCGAAGGCCGTCGAGCAGTGGCAGTCCCTCGTGGCCGTCTACGAGCAGCTCGGCTTCGACATCTCGTACATCGAACCGATCGAGGGCCTGCCGGACATGGTCTACGCGGCCAACGGCGGCTTCGTGCTCGACGGCGTCGCGTACGGCGCGAAGTTCCAGTACCCCGAGCGCCAGCCCGAGGGCCCGGCCTACATGGACTGGTTCCGCAGCGCCGGCCTGACCGTCGCCGAGCCCGAGGAGACGAACGAGGGCGAGGGTGACTTCCTCCTCATCGGGAACACCATCTTCGCCGGCACCGGCTTCCGCTCGGACAGCACCTCGCACGAGGAGCTCGCGCGCATCTACGGCCGCGAGGTCGTCACCCTCAAGCTGATCAACCCGAACTTCTACCACCTCGACACCGCCATCGCCGTGCTCGACCCGGAGCCCGCCGCCGACGGCACGTCGAACATCGCCTACCTCGAGAGCGCGTTCGACGAGCCCTCCCTGGCGATCCTGCGCGAGCGCTTCCCGGACGCGATCATCGCGACCGAGGAGGACGCGGCGATCCTCGGCCTGAACTCCTACTCCGACGGGTTCAACGTCGTGATCGCCTCGCGCGCCACGACCTTCGCGGAGCAGCTCCGGGAGAAGGGCTACAACCCGATCGGCGTCGACCTGTCCGAGCTCCTGCTCGGCGGCGGTGGCGTGAAGTGCTGCACGCTCGACCTGCACCCGGTCGGCACCGGGACCTCGGTGGCACGCTGATGTCCACCTCCCTCGGGTCCCGCACCGCCGCGGCGCTCGCCGTCGAGGACCGTTCGCTCGCCCACAACTACAGCCCGCTGCCGGTCGTCATCGCATCGGGAGACGGCGCGTGGGTCACGGACGTCGACGGCAAGCGCTACCTGGACGGCCTCGCCGCGTACTCCGCCGTGAACTTCGGGCACGGCAACGCGCGGCTCCTCGACGCCGCCCGGGCGCAGCTCGACCGCGTCACCCTGACGTCGCGGGCGTTCGTGAACGACCGACTCGGACCGTTCGCGTCGGCGCTCGCCGCGCTCACGGACACCGACATGGTCCTGCCGATGAACACCGGCGCCGAGGCGGTGGAGTCCGCGATCAAGGTGTCCCGTGCCTGGGGCTACCGCGTCAAGGGCGTCCCCGCCGAGCGCGCCACGATCATCGTCGCCTCGGGGAACTTCCACGGCCGCACCACGACGATCATCTCCTTCTCGGACGACCCGTCGGCGCACGACGACTTCGGGCCGTTCACACCAGGCTTCCGCACCGTGCCGTACGGCGACGCGGCGGCCCTCCGCGAGGCGATGGACGAGACCGTCGTCGCCGTGCTGCTCGAGCCGATCCAGGGCGAGGGCGGCGTGGTCATCCCGCCGGCGTCGTACCTCCCCGACGTCCGCACGATCTGCGACGAGTTCGGCGCGCTGTTCGTCGCCGACGAGATCCAGTCCGGGCTCGGACGCACCGGCCACACCCTCGCCGTGCAGCGCGTCGGGGTCACGCCGGACCTCATCACGCTCGGCAAGGCGCTCGGCGGCGGCATCGTCCCCGTGTCCGCCGTGGTCGGTCGGCGTGACGTGCTGGGTGTGCTGCGCCCGGGCGAGCACGGCTCCACCTTCGGCGGGAACCCGCTCGCGGCGGCCGTCGGGTCCGAGGTCGTGGCGATGCTCGACGAGGGCACGTTCCAGCAGCGGGCGCTCGACGGCGAACCGCTGCTGCGCGGGCTCCTCGACGACCTCGTCGGGAACGGCGTCGTGTCCCACCGGGTCGCCGGACTCTGGGCCGGGATCGACATCGACCCCGCGCTCGGCACCGGCAAGGAGATCGCGCACGACATGGCCGACCGGGGCGTCCTCGTGAAGGACACGCACGGGTCGACGATCCGCTTCGCGCCGCCGCTCGTCGTGACCGACGACGAGGTGCGCCTCGCGATCGGCGCCCTCGCCGAGGTGCTGGCCGCGCGCGCCTGACGCGCTCGGCGCTGAGCGCCGCGCTCGCTTCGCTCGCCCCGCGCTCGCTTCGTGAGCAGAAATGGTCGGGTCGCCCCAGGGCACCCGACCATTCCTGCTCACCAAGCACGGCGGCGCCGCAGCGCCCCGCCACTCACACCGCCCAGCGCGCCGCCAGCTCGTCCATCAGCCCGTCGAGCCGCTCGTCGACGACCTGCTCTTCCGGGTGCGCCTCGTACCAGGCGATGACCTCGCGGACACCCTGCCGGTACGGGATCCGCGGCCGGTACCAGGGCACGAGCGACCGGACCTTGCTGTTGTCGAAGACCGACGAGTTCGCCTTGTCGCCGAGGAGCGCCGCACCCCACTCCGGGTCCACGGCGTTGATGGCATCAGCCGGCACGTGCACGATCCGCAGGTCGTCCACCCCCGCGGCGGCCGCGATCTCGTGCGCGATGGCGTTCCAGGTCGGCGCCTCGTCGCTCGTGATGGTGAACGGCTCCCCGATCGCCGAGGCGTTGTCGAGCAGCCCCGTGAACCCGACCGCGAAGTCCCGGCTGTGCGTGAGGGTCCACAGCGACGAGCCGTCACCGGTGATGATGATCGGCTTGCCGGCACGCATCCGCGCGACGGCGGTCCACCCGCCCGTGAGGGGCAGCTTGGTCTCGTCGTAGGTGTGCGACGGTCGGATGATCGTGACCGGGAAGTCCTGCTCGCGGTAGGCGGCCATCAGCAGCTCCTCGCACGCGATCTTGTCCCGCGAGTACTGCCAGTACGGGTTCTTCAGCGGCGTCGACTCGGTGATCGGCAGGTGCGTCGCCGGGGTCTGGTACGCCGAGGCCGACGAGATGAACACGTACTGCCGCGTCCGCCCGGCGAAGAACTCGACGTCGGCCTGCACCTGGTCCGGCGTGAAGGCGATCCAGTTCACGACGACGTCCCAGTGGCGGTCGCCGATCGCGTCCGCCAGGGCGCTCCGGTCCGACACGTCGGCCTGGAGGCGCGTCACACCCTCCGGGATCGGCCTGCCCCCGGTGGTCCCCCGGTTGAGCACGGTGACGTCGAACCCCTGCTCGACGGCTTCGCGGACACAGGAGGCACTGATCACCCCGCTGCCGCCGATGAACAGCACGCTCGCTCCCGACATGGACGCTCCTTCGCTCCCGGCGGCACCGCTGCGTGCCGCACTCCCTCGATCCTGCACCTACCCGTCAGGGCGGGCGCGGAGCACGGCTCGGAGCGAGGTGGTGTCCCGTGCCCAGGATTCCGCGTGCGGGCTGATCCAGCCGAGCAGTTCGAGCGCGTAGTCGTGGTCCCGCTGCAGGTCACGCGCGTGGATCGGTTCGTGGTGCGCAGCCCGGTTCCGTACGAAGTGCAGTTGCTGCAGTCGCCGCGTCACTTCGCGTCGCCGCACGCGGAGGTTGTTCGGGCCGTACGGGAAGGACCGGTGCAGATCCGGCACCCAGAGCGACGTGTGGTACCGCGACTCGACGAGGTACCGCCAGAACCCGAAGGTGAGCTCGGCGATCACCCGGCCGTGGACTTCGACGAGACGTCCGTTGCGACTCGCTCGTGCCCGGGCCTTCGCCAGATCGGCGCGCCCGCGCACGTCCAGCGGGGCGACGTCGAACCACGGCGCTCGGGTGCGGCCCGCCGCCCAGACGCGGAGTTCTCGGTCGAGTGCGTTGCGAGCGACCACCTCGACGATGCCGGTGAGCTCCATGACCGATGCCGCGGCTCGCATGTTCCACTCGTAGAGGCGCAACGCACCGGGCGTGGTCCTCATCCGCTCCGCGTACGATCCGAGCCGGTCGGCCGTGATCAAGCGCGCGAGTTCGTCTTCCTGCATCACTGACCCATCTGCTACCGTTGACGACGAAGACCCCGGAACGATCCCTGGCCCAGGCCACATCGCCGGGGTTTCGTCTTTCCCCCGTCGCTCCTGAAACATCAGCGTACAGTCACCGGTCCGCACGGAGGTCACGAGGACTACCGTCACGGTTCGGGCCGCACCGACGCGTCCCACGACAGGAGTGACACGCACATGGAGTACCGCTACCTCGGCAACTCGGGCCTCAAGGTCTCCGAGATCACCTACGGCAACTGGCTCACCCACGCCTCCCAGGTCGAGAACGACGCCGCGATCGCCTGCGTCCGGGCAGCGCTCGACGTCGGCATCTCGACGTTCGACACCGCCGACGTCTACGCCAACACCGGCGCCGAGACCGTCCTCGGCGAGGCGCTGAAGGGGGAGCGGCGCCAGTCCCTCGAGATCGCCACGAAGGTGTTCGGGCCGACCGGACCCAAGGGGCACAACGACACCGGCCTCAGCCGCAAGCACATCCTCGAGTCGATCAACGGTTCGCTCGAGCGGCTACAGACCGACTACGTCGACCTCTACCAGGCGCACCGCTTCGACCACGAGACGCCGCTCGAGGAGACGATGATGGCGTTCGCGGACGTCGTCCGGCAGGGCAAGGCGCTCTACATCGGCGTGAGCGAGTGGACCGCCGAGCAGCTCCGTGCGGGGCACGAGCTCGCCGACGACCTCGGCGTTCAGCTCATCTCGAACCAGCCGCAGTACTCGGCACTCTGGCGCGTCATCGAGGGCGAGGTCGTCCCGACGTCCGAGGAGCTCGGGATCTCGCAGATCGTCTGGTCGCCGATCGCGCAGGGTGTCCTCACCGGCAAGTACCAGCCCGGCCAGCCGCTGCCGGAGGGGTCACGAGCCACCGACGACAAGGGCGGCGCGAAGATGATCGAGCGGTTCATGCGCGACGAGGTGCTCTCGGCCGTCCAGGAGCTCAGGCCGATCGCCGACGAGCTCGACCTGACGATGGCCCAGCTCGCCGTGGCCTGGGTGCTGCAGAACGAGAACGTGGCGTCCGCGATCATCGGCGCCTCGCGTCCGGAGCAGGTGCACGACAACGCCGGCGCGGCCGGGGTGACGATCCCCGAGGAGCTGCTGTCGCGCATCGACGACGCCCTCGGTTCGGTCATCGAGCGTGACCCGGCGAAGACCGAGGACAGCAGCCCGAAGACCCGCGAGGCCTAGCCGCCCGTCCCAGGAGGCGCGGTGCGGGTCCGACCCGCGCCGCGCCTCCTGGACACGGTCGCGGTGACCGGCGTCACACCGTTCAGACAACGGAAAAGGCCCCCTGCCGAAGCAGGGGGCCTTCACCGGTGGCTGGACACGGCATCGATCCGTGGACCTTTCGATTTTCAGTCGAACGCTCTACCAACTGAGCTATCCAGCCGTGGCGACCCTGACGGGACTTGAACCCGCGACCTCCGCCGTGACAGGGCGGCACGCTAACCAACTGCGCTACAGGGCCATGTTGAATTACTGTCTTGCCGGTCTCGCTCTGCTTGCTTGCTCACTCTGCGAAGAGTGACCCCAACGGGATTCGAACCCGTGCTGCCGCCGTGAAAGGGCGGTGTCCTAGGCCACTAAACGATAGGGCCGCAAGCGGTGCTTCGCGCTACCGATGGACAAGCATACGGATGCCCCGCAGGTTTCACAAATCGAGGCGCTCCACCGCGGAATCCCCGGCGTGTCGCGGGGGCGGGCCCGGTCCGCAGGGCTTCACTCACCGTGGGGCAGCAGGCCCCGATTCGTGCTGTCGATCCTCCGGTGGGAGCATCGTCGTCGGTCCCGTACCCCTCGTGCGAGGGGGTGTGCGGGTGCGACACCTGTTGTTACTGTTGCGCTTGTTAACAGTGTTACGTGCGTGAGCCTTGCCGCGCTGTTACGAAATCGAGATGTATGTCGACCTCACACTCGCTGTCACCCCGTCCCCGTCCCCGCCGCCGCGTCATCGCCGCCGCGGTCGCCGTCGCGCTCACCGCCGGCACCCTCGCGGCCCTCGCGCCGGTGTCCTCGGCCAGCGCGGCGTCGTACCCGAGCTGGTCCGACGTCGAGAAGGCCAAGGCGTCGAAGTCGGCCCAGCAGGCGAAGGTGACCCAGATCAAGGGGCTCATCGCCGACCTCACGGCGAAGGCCTCCGCGGCAGAGAAGTCGGCCGAGGCCGCGGGCACCGCCTACCAGACCGCGCAGACGAAGTACGACGACGCGACCCTGACCCAGAAGAAGCTGCAGTCCCAGGCGGACGACGCCGAGCAGACCGCGACGGCGTCCGAGGCGCAGGCCGGTCAGCTGGCGGCACAGCTCGGGCGGGCGAGCGCGAACGACGTCACGACCGACATCCTCACGCACCCCACCAAGTCGGGTGACCTGCTCTACGAGCTCGGCGCGATGTCGAAGCTCAGCGAGCAGGCCGACGGCATCTACGCGCAGGCGTCGCAGGACCGCGGTGTGGCGCAGGGGCTCGCCGACAAGGCGGACCGCGCCAAGGAGGCCCTGGGCGACCTGGCCGACCAGGCGCAGGAGAAGATGCGGGCGGCCCAGACCGCCGCCGACCAGGCGCAGGCCTCGGTGGACGCCCAGGCGGAAAACAAGGAACGGCTCGAGGCGCAGCTCACTCTGCTGACCACGAGCGAGAAGGACGTCGAGGCGCGCTACGTCAAGGGCGTCCAGGTCGAGAAGGCCCGGCTCGCCCGGATCGCGGCGGCCGCGGCGAAGGCGGCGCAGACGCAGCAGGGCGGCACCGGCGGCGGGTCGCCGAACGCGTCCGGCTGGGTCCGGCCGACGGGTGGCTACCAGACGAGCCCCTACGGCTACCGGCTCGACCCGTACACGAAGAACTACGCGCTGCACGCCGGCGTCGACCTCGCGCCCGCCTGCTACGCCCCGATCTACGCGGCGGCGTCCGGCACGGTGACGTTCGCCGCGAACGGCGGCGGCTACGGCAACGAGGTCGTCATCGACAACGGCGGCGGCATCTCGACGGCCTACGGGCACATCGTCGACGGCGGCACCCTCGTGTCGGTCGGTCAGCACGTCACGGCCGGGCAGCAGATCGCCAAGGTCGGCTCGACCGGCTGGTCGACGGGCTGCCACCTCCACTTCGAGACCCGGGTGAACGGTTCCGCCGTCGACCCGGTCCCCTTCATGGCAGCGCGGGGGATCTCGGTATGAACACGTGCGCCGCCGGGAGGCGTTGACCGAAGCATGAAGCAGTCCGCTCGCACCCTGTCTTCGGGGATCGCGGTGGTGGCCGTCCTCGGGATCGGTCTCTCCGTCGTGGTCGCCGGTCCCGCCCAGGCGGCGCCGTCCGCCCCGAGCTGGGACGACGTGCGAGCGGCGAAGGCGGACACCGCCGAGGCTCAGTCCACGGTCGACGAGCTGAGCACGCGGCTGCAGACGCTGCAGGACGCCGCCGACAGCGCCCAGGTCGCCGAGCTGCGAGCGGGACAGACGTACGCCCTCGCGTCGTCGCAGCAGCAGGAGGCGCAGTCGACGCTCGACGACCTCAGCGCGCAGGCGAAGCGGGCGAAGCGCACGGCGGACGCCTCCGCGCAGCAGGTCGCCGGGCTCGTCGTCGAGCTGTCCCGGACCGGCGGCGGCGACCTGTCCACGGCGATGCTCATCGACGCGCAGGACTCGAAGGACCTGCTCTACCGGGTCGGCACGATGTCCCACCTGTCCGAGCGCTCCGCGACCGTGCTCGCCCAGGCCCGTGCGGACCAGAACACCGTCGACTCGATCGCCGCGCAGCAGTCCGCGGCGACGACGGCCCTCGCGAAGGCGACGGACGAGACGAAGTCCGCCCTCGCCGAGGCGAACGACACCGCGGCGTCGGCCCAGGCCCGTGTGCAGAAGGAGCAGGCCCAGCAGGACGAGGTGCTGCAGCAGCTCGCCTACCTCAAGGGCACGAGCGTCGCCACCGAGGCCGCGTACTGGACCGCCCAGCAGGCGAAGCGGTCCGAGGCGGAGCTCGCGTCGAACACCGGGGGTTCCGGGACGACGACGGGCACGGCGCCGACCGGCTCCGGGACCCAGCCGAGCACGGGCACGCAGCCGAGCACGGGCGGCAGCACGGGCACGCAGCCGAGCACCGGGACCCAGCCGAGCACCGGCGGCGGTTCCGGGACGGGCACCCAGCCGAGCACGCCCACGACCCCGTCGAAGCCGAGCACGCCGACCACCCCGTCGAAGCCGAGCACGCCGACCACCCCGACCGCGCCGAGCACCCCCTCGAAGGCGGCAGGCGCGATCGCCTTCGCCCGGGCACAGATCGGCGACGCGTACGTCTTCGGCGGCGCGGGCCCGAACACCTGGGACTGCTCCGGGCTCGTCATGATGGCCTACAGCTCGCAGGGCATCGCGACCGGCGGCCACAACGTCGTCTGGCAGTACAACTACTTCAAGTCGATCGGCCGGCTCGTGCCGATGTCCGAGCGGCAGCCCGGCGACATCCTCTTCTACTCGTACAACGGGACCGTCAACGAGGCGTACCACGACTCGATCTACACCGGCAACGGGATGATGGTCGAGGCGGCGAACCCGCAGCGCGGCGTGCTCGAGCGGGCGATCTGGACCCCCGGGCAGCTCCTGCCCTACGTGGCCCGACCGAGCGGCTCGCTCTAGGCCGACCGCACCCCCGAACGAACAACGCGCCCCGTCGGAACGGGGCGCGTTGTTCGTTGCGGGGCGCGAACGCCCGAGCGTCAGTGACCGGCGGGCACGTACGCGGCCTGGCCGGCCGTGACGATCGCCTCGGCCTCGGCGGCGTCGCCCCAGCCCTCGGCCTTGACCCACTTGTTCGGCTCGAGGTCCTTGTAGCGCTCGAAGAAGTGCGCGATCTCGGCCTTCGTCTGCTCGTCGACGTCCGAGATGTCCTGGATGTGGGCCCAGCGCGGGTCCTTCGCCGGGACGACGAGGACCTTCGCGTCGTTGCCCGCCTCGTCGCTCATCTTGAAGACGCCGACCGGGCGGACCTTGACGCCCACGCCGGGGAACGTCGGGTACTCGAGGAGCAGGAGTGCGTCCACCGGGTCACCGTCGTCCGCGAGGGTCTTCTCGAAGAAGCCGTAGTCGGTCGGGTACACGAACGAGGTGAACAGCACGCGGTCGAGGTAGACGCGACCGGTCTCGTGGTCCACCTCGTACTTGTTGCGGCTGCCCTTGGGGATCTCGACGACGACGTCGTACGCGGCCATGTGTGCTCCTGGTCTGTCGGTTGGCGGGAAAGCGCGGCTAACGTTACCGGGTGAACTCTCCGCGTCCCCGGCTGGATCCTGCGGTCGCCGACACCCGGCGTGCGGTCCGCGTCCTGCTCGCGCAGGCGCTCGAGACGTCCGTGGTCCGCCCCGGGGACCTCGTGCTCGTCGCGCTGAGCGGCGGTCCGGACTCGCTCGCGCTCGCCGCGGCGACCGCGTTCGAGGCGCCCAAGCAGGGACTGCGCGCCGGCGCGGTCATCGTCGACCACGCGCTCCAAGCGGGGTCCGAGGCGGTGGCGAGCCGCGCCTCCAGGCAGGCGTCGGAGCTGGGACTGGCACCGGTGACCCTCCGTCGGGTCGCCGTCGGTTCCGCTGGTGGTCCGGAGGCGGCGGCCCGGGAGGCGCGGCACGCGTCGATCGCGCTCGTCGCGTCCGACGTCGGATCGCCCCTGGTGCTCTTCGGCCACACCCTCGACGACCAGGCCGAGTCGGTGCTCCTCGGGCTCGCCCGCGGGAGCGGGCCGGACTCGCTGTCCGGGATGGCACCGCTGTCGCGGCGCGGTGCGGGCCCGGCGTACGGGCGGCCGCTCCTCGGCCTGCGGCGGCACACCGCGCGGCAGGCGTGCGCCGCGGCCGGACTCGCCCCGTGGGACGACCCGCAGAACGAGGACCCGGCGTACGCGCGCGTCCGGGTCCGGACGGTGCTCCTGCCCGCGCTCGAACGGGAGCTCGGCGCCGGTGTGCCCGAGGCACTCGCCCGCACCGCCGACCAGCTCCGCGAGGACTCGGCCGCGCTCGACCACTTCGCCGAGGAGATGGCGGAGGACCTCGCCGAGCACTCCGAGGCCGGCATCTCGCTGTCGGTGCGGGAGCTCCGGGCCAACCCGCCGGCGCTCCGGCAGCGACTCGTGCGGCTCGCGGTGGAGAGCGAGTTCGGCGTGACGCTGTCCCGCGTGCAGACGCTCGAGGTGTGCCGGCTCGTCACCGACTGGAGCGGGCAGGGCCCGATCGACCTGCCGGGCGTGCAGGCGTCGCGATCGGGCGACCGGCTGGCCTTCACCGCCGGTTAGGCTGGGGTGGTGGAACTCTCCGACGTCCAGGCAGACCTGTCCGAAGTCCTCTTCACCCCCGAGCAGATCGACGACAAGCTCGCCGAGCTCGCCGCGGTGGTCGACGCCGACTACGCGGGGCGCGACCCGCTGCTCGTCGGTGTCCTCAAGGGTGCCGTCATGGTGATGGCGGACTTCTCCCGGCACCTCAAGATGCAGGCCCGCATGGACTGGATGGCGGTGTCGTCGTACGGCTCCGGCACGAAGTCGTCCGGTGTCGTCCGCATCCTCAAGGACCTCGACACGGACCTGCACGGGCGCGACGTCCTCATCGTCGAGGACATCATCGACTCCGGTCTGACGCTGTCGTGGCTCAAGCAGAACCTCGAGTCCCGCGGGGCCGCGAGCGTCGAGATCGTCGCACTGCTGCGCAAGCCCGAGGCCGCCAAGGTCGAGGTCGACGTGAAGTACGTGGGCTTCGACATCCCGGACGCCTTCGTGGTCGGGTACGGGCTGGACTACGACGAGCGCTACCGCAACCTGCGCGGTGTCGGCGTGCTCGCGCCGCACGTCTACAGCTGATCCTGGTGGCGGGTGGAGTTCGCCCGCAGAGGACACCCATTCTCGCCACAGAATCGCAGCCGTATGCTGACCAGCACGCAACTTCGGCAGAGAAAGGTGTCGGGCGACCTGCCCGGATCACATGGACTTCAAGCGCATCCTTCGCGGGCCGTACATCTACGTGCTCATCGCGATCGTGGGGATCTGGATCGGCTGGGCGGTCATCAGCCAGTCCGGCACGCAGCAGATCGACACGCAGAAGGGCCTCCAGCAGCTCTCCGACGGCAAGGTCTCGTCCGTGGTGGTGAACTCCACCGAGCAGCGGGTCGACCTGACGCTCAAGGACGGCAACGCGCACGAGCAGTTCTACTACTCGACGCCCCGCGGTGAAGAGGTCATCCAGGCCGTCAACGACGCGAACCTGCCCAAGGGCTACAACGACACCGTCCAGCAGTCGAACTGGTTCCTCTCGCTGCTCGGCATCCTGCTGCCGTTCCTCATCATCGGCGCCCTGTTCTGGTTCCTCCTCGCCAACGCCCAGGGCGGTGGCTCGAAGGTCATGCAGTTCGGCAAGTCCCGGGCGAAGATGAACAACAAGGAGAACCCGCAGGTCAGCTTCGCCGACGTGGCGGGCTCCGACGAGGCGATCGAGGAGCTCCAGGAGATCAAGGAGTTCCTGAAGGAGCCCGCGAAGTTCCAGGCCGTCGGGGCGAAGATCCCGAAGGGCGTGCTGCTCTACGGCCCTCCCGGCACCGGCAAGACGCTGCTCGCCCGAGCCGTCGCCGGCGAGGCGGGCGTGCCGTTCTACTCGATCTCCGGTTCGGACTTCGTCGAGATGTTCGTCGGTGTCGGCGCGAGCCGCGTCCGTGACCTCTTCGAGCAGGCGAAGCAGAACTCGCCCGCCATCGTCTTCATCGACGAGATCGACGCCGTGGGCCGTCACCGCGGCGCCGGCATCGGCGGCGGCAACGACGAGCGCGAGCAGACGCTGAACCAGCTCCTCGTCGAGATGGACGGCTTCGACGGCAAGACGAACGTCATCCTCATCGCGGCGACGAACCGCCCCGACGTCCTCGACCCCGCGCTCCTGCGCCCCGGCCGGTTCGACCGCCAGATCGGCGTCGACGCGCCGAGCCTCGCCGGCCGCAAGCAGATCCTCGAGGTGCACGCGAAGGGCAAGCCGCTCGCCGCGAGCGTCGACCTCGAGCTGCTGGCCCGCAAGACGCCGGGCTTCACGGGTGCCGACCTGGCGAACGTCCTGAACGAGGCCGCGCTCCTGACGGCCCGCTCGAACGCGCAGCTCATCGACAACCGTGCGCTGGACGAGGCCGTCGACCGCGTCATGGCCGGACCGCAGCGCCGCACGCGCATCATGTCCGACCAGGAGCGCCTCATCACGGCCTACCACGAGGGTGGTCACGCCCTCGCCGCGGCCGCGATGCGCCACACCGACCCCGTGACGAAGATCACGATCCTGCCGCGCGGCCGTGCCCTCGGCTACACGATGGTGCTCCCGCTCGAGGACAAGTACTCCGTCACCCGCAACGAACTGCTCGACCAGCTCACCTACGCCATGGGTGGGCGCGTCGCCGAGGAGATCGTCTTCCACGACCCGACCACGGGTGCGTCGAACGACATCGAGAAGGCCACCGGCACCGCACGCAAGATGGTCACCGAGTACGGCATGAGCCGTGCCGTCGGGTCCGTCAAGCTCGGCTCCGGGTCGAGCGAGCCGTTCGTCGGCCGCGACATGAGCGGCGGGACCAGCCGCGACTACTCGGAGAACATCGCCGAGACGGTCGACGCCGAGACCCGTGCCCTGCTCGAGGCCGCGCACGACGAGGCGTACCAGGTGCTCAACGACAACCGCGACATCCTCGACCGGCTGGCCGGCGAGCTGCTCGAGAAGGAGACCCTCGACGCCCCCGAGCTCGTCGAGATCTTCAAGGACGTGCGCAAGCTGCCGGAGCGCCCGCAGTGGCTCTCCAGCGACAAGCGTCCGGTGAGCAACCTGCCCGCCATCGAGGTGCCGGGCAAGGCCGCGCAGACCGCGGCCGAGCAGTCCGACCACGAGTCGTCGAAGCCCCGTCGCCGTCCCTTCGGCAACCCGGGTATCGCCCCCGCGTAGGCCGGCATGACGGACCTGCCGACGAGGCGCTCGCGTCGGCTCGCCGAGGTGAGCCAGGCGCGGGCCGCCGCGGCCGAACCGCCGACGGTCGCGATCGACCTCCGTGCGCCCGCCCCGGTGCCGGAGATCGTGACCGGCCCGCGGCGGGACCGTGACCGCGGCGCACCGACCGACGACCGGACCCGGGTGATGGGGATCCTCAACGTCACGCCGGACTCCTTCAGCGACGGGGGCCTGCACCAGGCCTACGACGCCGCCGTGCAGCACGCCCGTGCGCTCGTCGCCGCCGGGGCCGACATCGTCGACGTCGGCGGGGAGTCGACCCGACCGGGGTCCGAGCGCGTGCCGGTGGAGGTCGAGCAGCGTCGGGTCCTCCCGGTCGTGCAGCAGCTCGTCGCCGAGGGCATCACGGTGAGCGTCGACACGATGAACGCCGCGACCGCCGAACGGTCGGTGGACCTCGGTGCCGCCATCGTCAACGACGTCTCCGGCGGACTTGCCGACGACGACATGGCGCGGGTCGTCCGTGACACCGGTGCCGGCTTCGTCGTGATGCACTGGCGTGGGCACAGCGACCGCATGTACCGGAACGCCGAGTACGTGCACGCCGTCGACGAGGTCCGGCGCGAGGTCGAGATGCGCGTCGCCGAGCTCATCGTCCTCGGGGTCCGCCAGGAACAGGTCGTCATCGACCCGGGCCTGGGGTTCGCCAAGCAGGGCGTGCAGAACTGGGAGATCCTCGCGGGGTACGAGCGGTTCGCGTCCATCGGACTGCCGGTGCTCGTCGCCGCCTCACGCAAGCGGTTCCTGGACGGGGTCGGCAGTGCCGCCGGTGCCCCGCCGAAGGACCGCGACCTCGCCACCGCCGCCATCAGCCTGCTCTCCGCCGAACGCGGGGCGTGGGGTGTGCGCGTGCACGACCCGGCACCGACCCGTGCCGTGCTCGACGTCTGGGACGCCTGGAGGGCAGCTCGATCATGAGGGACACCATCCGCCTGACCGGGGTCCGCGCACGCGGCCACCACGGGGTCTTCGACCACGAACGCGCCGACGGCCAGGACTTCGTCGTCGACGTCGCGGTCGAGGTCGACGCCCGCGTCGCGTCCGGGACCGACGACCTCGACAACACCGTGCACTACGGGGTGCTCGCCGAGCAGGTCGTGGCCGAGATCGAGCGCGACCCGGTCGACCTCATCGAGACCCTCGCCGAGCGCATCGCCGCCGCCGTGCTCACCCACCGCGCGGCCCTGGCGACCGAGGTCACGGTGCACAAGCCGCAGGCGCCCATCACGGTGCCGTTCACCGACGTGTCGATCAGCATCCGACGGACCCGTGGCGGTGTCCGGGCCGCGGGCTCCGCCGTAGAGGAAGAAGAGTGAGCCGGGCGGTCGTCGCCCTCGGCGCGAACCTCGGCGACCGGGGGAGCACCCTGCGCGCCGCCGCCACGGCGATCGCCGAGCTGCCCGGTGTCCGACCGGTGGCGTCCAGCCGCGAGGTCGAGTCGATCGCCGTCACGCTCGACGGCCCCGACCGTTCGAAGCCCCGGTACCGGAACGCCGTCGTGGTCGTCGACACCGACCTCGAGCCGCAGGAGCTCCTCGACGCCCTGCACGGCATCGAGGACACCCACGGCCGCACGCGCGAGGTGCGCTGGGGCGACCGGACGCTCGACCTCGACCTGGTGGCCTACGACGACCTGTCGATCGACACCGCCACGCTGACGGTGCCGCACCCGCGCGCCGGCGAGCGGGCGTTCGTGCTCGCGCCGTGGCACGACGCCGACCCGGGCGCGGTGCTGCCCGGCGTCGGGCCGGTGGCCGACCTGCTGGCGCAGGTGGGCGACGACACCGAACGCGTCGACGAGCCGCGCCTCTTCGATGAGCTGAGCCGCGCCTCCGGGCCCGCGGCGGACCCCGCGGCCGGAGCCGCCTCGTGAAGCCCACCCGCGCCTCCACCCTGCTGAGCGTCGCGGTCGTCGCCGCGGTCGCCGGCTTCGCCCTCGACGCCGTCCTCGCCTCGCGCCAGGCGCCGACGCTGTTCCTCGCGACGCCCCTCGGTGTGACGCTCGCGTTCATCGGCATCGCGGTCGTCCTGATGGCCCGCCCGGTCCGGCGGCACGCACGCGACGGCGCCGCCAGGGCCCGCTCGGTCGACCCGCTCTACGCGACCCGCGTCGTGGTGCTCGCGAAGGCCTCGAGCATCGCCGGCGCGCTCTTCGGCGGGTTCGGTGCCGGCCTCCTCGTCTACCTCCTGACCCGGTCGGCGTTCCCTTCGCTAGGCTCGGTCCTGCCGAACGCCGTGGCGGTCGGGGGTGGGCTCGTGCTGACGGTGTGCGCACTCGTCGCCGAGCGCATGTGCATCGCTCCTCCGGGGGACGATGACGACGACGACCTCCCCCGGGGCGGCACGACCGAGGCACACTGACCACGACCGAGGCACACGGACACCGGGGCGGCACGCCGCCGGCGCACCCACTCGGCGTACCCAGCACGACCCGACCGCAGGAGGCCCGCGATGCCGCGTGAACGACTCGACGAGCCGGGCCTCGGCCTGACCGGCACCACCTGGACCCGGGTGTCGCCGAAGCTCGTCTGGACCGAGCTCGTCAGCACCGTCCTGGTGGGGGCCGTCGTCACCGCGGGCTGCGTCATCATCGGCGTCGTCAGCGGCGGGTTCACCGGCACCGCCGGCACCGTCTGGACGCTCATCGGCATCGCCGTCGCGATCGTCACCCTCGTGACCGCCGTCCTGACGCCACGTCGGGTGCGGGCGATCGGGTACGCGCTGCGCGACGACGACCTGGTCCTCCGACGCGGCCTGATGTGGCAGCGGTTCACGGCGGTCCCGTACGGCCGCATGCAGCTGGTCGACGTCAACCGCGGACCCCTCGACCGGGTGCTCGGCATGAGCGAGCTCAAGTTCGTGACGGCCGCCGCGTCGACCAACGTCCGGATCCCCGGCATCCCCTTCGCCGACGCCGACGAGCTGCGCGACCGGCTGGTCGAGCTCGCCGAGTCCCGTCGCGCCGGGCTGTAGGGGGTCCGATGACGTTCCGACCCGGCCCGCCGCCGCCCGCTCCGCCGCACCGGGGCGACGCCGCCGCTGCCGCACCGCTCACCGACGGCGAGTGGCACCGCATGCACCCGCTGACGCCGCTGCTCAAGGGCGGCATCTTCCTCATCGTGGTCCTCGGCTACGTGCTGAACAGCCTGCGGGACCAGCTCGTCGAGTTCTTCATCCCCGGCGGCGGCCCGCAGGACGACGGCGACCCGGTGCGGTACGTCTACGAGCACGGTGTCGTCGGCTGGGTGCTGCTCGGCATCGTGGTGGTGCTCGTCGTGCTGATCGGGCTCTTCTACCTGTCCTGGCGCATGCACGAGTTCCGGGTGACGGGCGAGATCGTCGAGGTCCGTTCGGGCGTGCTCTTCCGGACGAACCGCAAGGCCCGGCTGGACCGCATCCAGGGCATCAACATCTCGCGGCCGCTCGTCCCGAGGATCTTCGGCACCGCGAAGCTCGAGATCGCGCAGGCCGGCAACGACGCCAACGTGCAGCTCGCGTACCTCGGCGTCCGGGCGGCGGACGACCTGCGGCAGCGCATCCTCGTCCTGGCCTCCGGCGTGAAGGACGACGAGCGGCAGCACGACCCGGCCCGCGCCTCGAACGGCGTGCTGCAGGACCGCGTCGACGAGATCTTCTCGCCCGAGCTCGACCCCGCCGCGGTCCGCGCGACCCGGATCGTGAAGGTGCACCCCGGCCGGCTGATCGCCTCGATGCTGCTGTCCGGCACGACCGTGTTCATCCTGGCGGCGGTCGCGGCGATGATCGTCAGCGTCGCGCTCACCGGCGAGTACGGGATCCTGTTCGGTCTCTTCCCGGCGGTCATCGGCGCCGGCGGCTACTACGTCCGCAAGTTCTCGCGCTCGCTGCAGTACACGATCGCCGAGACCCGCGACGGCATCCGGATCGGCTTCGGGCTCGTGTCCACCTCGAACGAGACCCTGCCGCCGGGTCGCATCCACGCCGTGAGCGTCGCGCAGCCGCTGCTGTGGCGACCGTTCGGCTGGTGGGACGTCCGCATCAACCGTGCGACGAACGCCGGCAACGGGGCGTCGAACAACCAGCAGGTCTCGTCGATCGTGCTGCCCGTCGGCACCACGCGGGACGTGCGGGAGGTCCTCGACATCATCCTGCCCGGCCTCGTCGGCACCGCCGTCGCCGGCCCCGCCGCGTCGCAGGAGCAGCTGCGCGAGGGCTCGGCCGTGGCGGTGGACGTCGTCGACGACAGCCTCACCACCACGGGCGACCGGGGCGGGTTCGTGCACTCCCCGCGCCGTGGCGCGTGGCTCCGCCCGTTCGCGTTCCGGCGCAACGGGTACCGGTTCGTCCCCGGTGCCGTCCTGCTCCGGCTCGGTGCCGTCTGGCGGTCGCTCGTCATCGTGCCGCTGCCGCGGGTGCAGAGCGTCAAGGTCTCGCAGGGGCCGCTCGAGCGTGCGCTCCGCCTCGCGTCCGTACACGTGCAGACGGTGCAGGGCCCGGTCTCGGCGAGCATCGGCGCGCTGGACGCGCGGGACGCGCAGCGGCTGTGGTCGGACACCTCGGCCCGCGCGGTCGAGGCCGCCGCGGCCGACACGTCGCACCGGTGGCGCGAACGGGAGGCGCGGGTCGCCCCCGGCGCACCCGCTGCGGTCGACGGTCCTGCGGGCCACCAGGCGCAGCACGCCCCCGCCGCGGGCGTCGCGCCCCACGGGTGGTCGCCGGAACCGGCCCCCGGCGGTGCCGAGCCGGCGCGACCGACCGGCACCGCGCCTCCCGGATCGCCGTGGGGCGCGGTCCCACCGCCGGGAGCCGCGCGGTGAGGGCGGGACGACTGGGCGTCGGCGTCCTCGGAGCCGGACGCGTCGGACCGGTCCTCGGGGCGGCCCTCGCGAACGCGGAACACGCCGTCGTCGGCGTGACGGCCGTGTCCGATGCCGGACGCGACCGCGCCGAGGCGATGCTCCCCGGTGCCCCGGTCCTCGAGACGCCCGACCTCGTCGAGCGGAGCGAGCTCGTGCTCCTCGCGGTGCCGGACGACCAGCTCGCGGGTCTCGTGCAGGGGCTCGCCGACGCGGGCATCTGGCAGCCGGGGCAGCTCGTCGTGCACACCAGCCCCGACCACGGCGTCGGCATCCTCGCACCCGCGATGGCGGCCGGCGCGATCCCGCTCGCGATCCACCCCGCGATGGCGTTCACCGGCACCAGCGTGGACCTCGTCCGGCTCCGCGACGCGTACTGCGCCGTCACCGCGCCGGCGCCCGTGCTCCCCATCGCACAGGCGCTCGTCGTCGAGATGGGCGCGGAGCCGTTCGTCGTCACCGAGCAGGACCGTCCCGCCTACGCCGATGCCGTCCGCGCCGCCGTCAGCTTCTCGACCGCGATCGTCGACCAGTCCGCCGGCACCCTGTCCGGCATCGGGGTGGAGTACCCGGGGCGGGTGCTCGGCGCGCTGGTCCGCACGGCGGTCGACAACGCGCTCGCGGCCGCCGACGGGCAGGCGACGCTCTAGACCGGCCGCGCTGTACGATTTCCGGGACCCCCACGACCATCGGAGCCGCACCAGCATGACCGACGAGACCGCACCCGCCACCGAGCCCTCCGCCGACGAGATCGCCGCCGCGGAGACCAGCGAGCAGCGACAGGTCCGGCTCGACAAGCGGGCGAAGCTCCTCGAGTCGGGGATCGAGGCGTACCCGGCCGGCCTGCCGATCACCACGACGATCCCCGCCGTGCGCGCGCAGTACGCCCACCTCGAGACCGGCGAGGAGACCCAGGACGTCGTCGGCGTCGCCGGCCGCATCGTGTTCTCGCGCAACACCGGCAAGCTCTGCTTCGCGTCCCTGCAGTCCGGCGACGGCTCCCGCATCCAGGCGATGGTGTCCCTCGCCGAGGTGGGCGACGAATCCCTCGCCCGCTGGAAGGAGTTCGTCGACCTCGGTGACCACGTGTTCGTGCACGGCCGGGTGATCTCCTCGCGCCGGGGCGAGCTGTCGATCATGGTCGACGACTGGCAGATCGCGTCGAAGGCGATCCTGCCGCTGCCGAACCTGCACAACGAGCTGAACGAGGAGACCCGGGTCCGCCAGCGGTACCTCGACCTCATCGTCCGCGACGAGGCCCGCGCCACCGTCCGCGCCCGCGCCGCCGTGATGGCGTCGCTCCGGCAGACCTTCACCGACCACGAGTACCTCGAGGTCGAGACGCCGATGCTGCAGACCCAGCACGGCGGCGCCTCGGCCCGGCCGTTCGTCACGCACTCGAACGCCTTCGACACCGAGCTCTACCTCCGCATCGCGCCGGAGCTCTTCCTGAAGCGCGCCGTCGTCGGCGGCATCGACCGCGTCTTCGAGGTGAACCGCAACTTCCGGAACGAGGGCGCCGACTCGACACACTCGCCGGAGTTCGCGATGCTCGAGGCCTACCAGGCGTACGGCGACTACGAGCAGATGGCCGACCTCACCCAGGAGCTCGTGCAGAACGCCGCCCGCGCGGTGACCGGCGGCTCGCTCGAGGTCACCTGGGCCGACGGCACGACCTACGACCTCGGCGGCGAATGGCCGCGCATCGACATGTACGGCTCGCTGTCCGAGGCGGCCGGTCGCGAGATCAGCCCCGAGACGCCGCTGTCCGAGCTGCAGGCGCTCGCCGAGGCCGAGGGCGTCGAGGTCGCGCACGCCACCCACGGCAAGTACGTCGAAGAGCTCTGGGAGCACTTCGTCATCGACTCGCTCGATCGTCCGACGTTCCTCATGAACTTCCCGGTCGACACCTCGCCGCTCACCCGTCAGCACCGCAGCCGCCCCGGCATCGTCGAGAAGTGGGACCTGTACATCCGCGGCTTCGAGCTGGCGACGGCGTACTCCGAGCTCGTGGACCCGGTCGTGCAGCGCGAGCGGTTCGTCGAGCAGGCGAAGCTCGCCGCCGGGGGCGACCTCGAGGCGATGCGCGTCGACGAGGAGTTCCTGCGGGCCCTCGAGCACGCGATGCCGCCGTCTGGTGGCATGGGTATGGGGATCGATCGGCTGCTCATGGCCATCACGGGCCTCGGCATCCGCGAGACGATCCTCTTCCCGCTGGTCAAGTAGCCGGCCCCGCCGTTCTCGGACCGGAGGCGTAGCCTCCGGTCACCACCCCGTTCCAGGACCGTCCCACGACGACGTGGGAACGACCGCGGGCGTCGATCACGCGTGTCGGCCGTGCGTCCCGGGGTGGGCCTGAGGTCGAGGAGGACCACATGGCGGAGAACCACGCAGTCGCGTACAAGGGGCCGGGCAAGGTCGAGGTCATCGAGACCGAGTACCCGACCTTCGAGCTCAAGGACGGACCCGGGGTCAACCCGGCGAACGTCGGGCGCAAGGTCCACCACGGTGCCGTGCTGCGCACCATCGCGACGAACATCTGCGGCAGCGACCAGCACATGGTCCGCGGGCGGACGACGGCACCGGCGGACCTCGTGCTCGGGCACGAGATCACCGGCGAGGTGGTCGAGGTCGGGCGGGACGTCGAGTTCATCAAGGTCGGTGACGTCGTCTCGGTGCCCTTCAACATCGCGTGCGGGCGCTGCCGGAACTGCAAGGAACGCAAGACCGGCATCTGCCTCAACGTCAACCCGGACCGTCCCGGCAGTGCGTACGGCTACGTCGACATGGGCGGCTGGGTCGGTGGCCAGGCCGAGTACGTGCTCGTGCCCTACGCCGACTGGAACCTGCTGAAGTTCCCGGACCGCGAGCAGGCGATGGAGAAGATCCTCGATCTCGCGATGCTGTCCGACATCTTCCCGACCGGCTTCCACGGCGCCGTCACCGCCGGTGTCGAGGTCGGGTCGACCGTGTACGTCGCGGGTGCCGGGCCGGTCGGTCTCGCCGCCGCGACGGGAGCGCTGCTGCTCGGCGCGAGCGTCGTGATCGTCGGGGACATGAACGCCGACCGGCTCGCCCAGGCGCGGACCTTCGGGTGCGAGACGGTCGACCTGACCAAGGGCGACCCCGCCGACCAGATCGACCAGATCCTCGGTGAACCGCTCGTCGACTGCGGCATCGACGCCGTCGGGTTCGAGGCGAAGGGCCACGGCTCGGGGTCGGACCACGAGGCGCCGGCGACGGTGCTCAACTCGCTCATGGACGTCACCGCCGCCGGTGGGGCGCTCGGGATCCCCGGGCTCTACGTCACCGGCGACCCGGGCGGCATCGACGAGGCGGCGCAGAAGGGCGCACTGTCCCTGAGCCTCGGCACCGGGTGGGCGAAGTCGCTGTCGTTCACCACGGGCCAGTGTCCGGTCATGAAGTACAACCGCCAGCTGATGATGGCGATCCTGCACGACCGGACGAGCATCGCGAAGAACGTCAACGCGACGCCGATCTCCCTCGACGACGCCCCGCGCGGCTACGCCGAGTTCGACAAGGGCGCGGCGACGAAGTACGTCCTCAACCCGAACGGGCTCATCCCCGCCGCGTGAGGGACCACGCACCGGTGGCAGCCCGGCTCGTCCGTTCGCGGGCGGCCGGGCTGCTCGCTGCCGGGGGCGATACGGGTTCGAGGGCGTACCATGTTCGCGTGCCGCATGGAGTCGTGACCGGGATCATCTTCGCCCTGACGCCGACCGTCGTGGTCGGCCTCATCTTCTGGTTCGTGATGCGCGCCATCATGCGGGCCGACCGCACCGAGCGTGCCGCCTACGCCAAGGTCGAGGCCGAGGAGCGCGCCCGCTTCGAGCGCGAGCACGGGGTCCCGGCGCCGGCACCGGCCTCGGCCGAGTAGTCCCGCGCCCCGAGCGCGGTCGACTTCACCCGGCGTTCACCGCGGGGTGCGACGCTGACGCGCATGCGCCAGGACCCGGAGCCCGCCGACCGTCACCTCGGCGTCGACGCCGGACCGGGATCCGACACGACCGCCGACCTCGTCGACCGCTCCGACCTCGTCGACCGCTCCGACCCCGCCGACCTCGCCGACCCCGCCGACCTCGACCCCGAGGACGCCTTCGGCCACACCGCCGTGCCCGATGCGTCCCGTGACGACACCGTGTGGCCCGACGGTGACGGCGACGAGGACGACATCGACGTCTGAGCGTCCGGACACGGTCACCGGCCGTTCACCCCGACGTCGCCCACCGGCGCGAGCATCGTCGGCATGTCCATCACGCAGATCATCACCGGTGGTGTCCTCGCGAACCGCGGCGGCGTCTTCACCGGGCGCAGCCTCGTCGGCGACATCGAGAGCGAGTACGACGAGTTCGACCGGGACGCCGACCTCGAGGTCTCGAAGCGTCGCGAGGGGTGGCTCGAACCCTCCTGGTGACCCCCACCCCTCCGACTTTCGGGGTACGACGATCGGATCGCGACGATCCGGGCCGCCGTACCCCTTTTTCGTGTCCACTCGACGCGGCCGCCCGGGGTACATGATCGGAAACGAGCAAGAAACACCGATGCAACGCCGGAAACACGGCGGCATCCCCTTGCTCTCCGGCGACGAGGGGGACCAGACTGACGACAGGCTGTACCCCTCGGGGGACGGTATCCATGGTGAAGCACGGAGAAGCCTGAGAATCGATCCGATCGGTTTGTGGGGTACACCTCCGGGCCGCTTTACTCATGACACCCCCCAACGAGGTCATCACCCGTCGAACGCAGGGAGTCATCATGACGATCGCAACAGCAGCACCGAAGACGACGACCACCGGCCCCGCCGCGCGCCGCTCCAAGAAGACCGCGGCAGCGAAGACCACGGTCACCGCGGTCGAGACCACCACGCTCGACACCGAGGTCGAGGCCGACGAGCAGCTCGCGGGTGTCCGCGGCGCCTCGGTCGACCAGGTCGGTGACTACCTGCGCCACATCGGCCGGCTCTCGCTCCTCACCGCCGAGGAAGAAGCCGAGATCGCGCGCCGCATCGAGGTCGGCCTCTTCGCCGAGGAGAAGCTGAACACCGAGAAGGGCCTCGCGAAGACCCTGCAGCGCGAACTGCGCTGGCTGGTCCGCGACGGTGAGCGCGCCAAGGAGCGCATGATCACCTCGAACCTCCGCCTCGTCGTGAGCATCGCCAAGCGCTACTCGCAGCGTGGCCTGCCCTTCATGGACGTGATCCAGGAAGGCAACCTCGGCCTGGTCCGCGCGGTCGAGAAGTTCGACTTCACGCAGGGCTACAAGTTCTCGACGTACGCCACCTGGTGGATCCGCCAGGCGATCTCGCGTGGCCTCGCCGACAAGGCCCGCACCATCCGCATCCCGGTCCACACGGTCGAGCTGATCAACAAGATCTCCCGCACCGAGCGCGACCTCACCGTCGACCTCGGCCGTGCGCCGATGCCCGACGAGGTCGCGGCGGAGCTCAGCATGAGCGTCGAGGAACTCGTCGACCTCAAGGGCCGTTCGCACGAGCCGGTGTCGATCCACACCGTCGTCGGCGACTCGGACGACAGCGAACTCGGCGACTTCATCGAGGACGAGGACGCCGCGTCCCCGAACGAGCTCACCGAGACCACGCTGCTCCACCGCGACATCCGCTCGATCGTCGCTGAACTGCCGAGCGACGAGGCGAACGTGATCCGCATGCGCTACGGCCTCGACGACGACAAGCCGATGACGCTCGACGAGATCTCGAAGATCGTCCACACGACCCGCCAGGCGGTCAGCCGTGTGGAGTCCCGCGCCAAGCTGCGGCTCTTCGCCAAGGCGGTCTCGCAGGACATGCAGCTGTACCTGACCGACTAGGTCGGATGACTTCGGCCGGTGTGCGAACACCGGCACGGGGAACCGGGTCGTTCTGTGGGAAGACGATCCGGTGGGGTGATGGGACGGCCCGCTCGCGCTTCGGCGTGAGCGGGCCATTCACGTTCCCGGGGGCGCGTCGCACCGTTCCGCGCGGAGTGACCGGGCCGCTACTCCTCGACCTCGCGCCCGAGCTTCTGGCGGAGGTCCTGCGGGATGAGCTCGATGAGCTGGTCCGGCCGCACGGGCAGGTCGAGCAGGCTGAGCTTGACGCGGCCCGTCCGGCCGTGGCGCTCGGCGTCGAGCCGGACCACGCTGCCGGCATCCTTCCGCAGGCGGACGTCGAGCTGGGCGCCCGTCGCGACCTCGCCGACGACGAGCCCGTCGACCTCGAGCGCCGCACTGCGGGTGCCCTCGGCGATGTCGAACCGGTAGCGCTCGCGCGCGGCCAGGACGACGGCACGGTCGATCCCGGCCATCGGTGCGACCGGCGTCACGACGGAGCCGGACAGCGCGGGGGAGAGGACCGGTCCGCCGGCGGCGTAGTTGTACGCGGTGGAGCCCGCCGGGGTCGCGGCGACGATCGCGTCGGCCCGGTAGTAGCCGTACCCGAGGCCGCCGACGCTGAGGTCAGCGGAGACCTGCCCCGCGCCGGGCCGCCGCACGATCGTGAGGTCGTTGAACGCGAGGTAGTCCGTCCGCGCACCGCTCCAGGACAGCCGGGCCTCGAGCGCGTGGTGCGGTTCGAGCTGGTAGTCGCCGGCGGACAGCCGTTCGAGCGCGCCCTCGAGCTCCGGCGGTTCGATCTCGACGAGGAACCCGACGTTGCCGTAGTTCACGCCGAGCACCGGCACCGGGCGCTTCGCCACGAGGCGCATCGCACCGAGCATGGTGCCGTCACCGCCGAGCGCGACGACGAGGTCGACCTCCTCCGTGAAGTCCTCGTCACCGATGACGTCGAGGCCACCGCCGATGCGCTGGGCGTCGGCCCGACGGGCGACGAGGCGACCGCGGCCGGAGGCGTTCCAGCGCTGCAGGGTCGCGACGGACTCCTGCACGTTCTTGGTCGGGTGGACGACGAGTCCGACGACGGGCTGCTCCATGCTCGGATGGTACCGACCCGACCCGGGACGACCCCGGTCGTGGCGCCGCCGCCCGCCGGGCGCGCACCGCGTGACGGACCCGCACCGCGCCTCCAGGCCCTCGCCTGCCCGCCTGACGCAACGAGGTCACGCCCACGGCGAACAGGGGCAGACCACCCGGGGTGCGCTGGTTAGTCTCGATGTACGTCACCGGGCCAGCTCCGGTCCGGCAAGGGAGAGCACATGTTCGAGAGATTCACCGACCGAGCCCGTCGTGTTGTCGTCCTCGCTCAAGAAGAAGCGAAGATGCTCAACCATAACTACATCGGCACCGAGCACATCCTCCTCGGCCTCATCCACGAGGGCGAGGGCGTCGCCGCCAAGGCGCTGGAGTCGCTCGGCATCTCGCTCGATGCCGTCCGCGAGCAGGTCCAGGACATCATCGGGCAGGGCCAGCAGCAGCCGACCGGGCACATCCCGTTCACGCCGCGCGCCAAGAAGGTGCTCGAGCTGTCCCTGCGCGAGGCGCTGCAGCTCGGCCACAACTACATCGGCACCGAGCACATCCTGCTCGGCCTCATCCGCGAGGGCGAAGGCGTCGCCGCCCAGGTGCTCGTCAAGCTCGGCGCGGACCTCAACCGCGTCCGCCAGCAGGTCATCCAGCTCCTGTCCGGCTACCAGGGCAAGGAAGCGGTCGCCGTCGGCGGCGAGCAGCAGCAGAACGCCCAGCAGGGTTCGCAGGTCCTCGACCAGTTCGGTCGGAACCTCACCCAGGCGGCGCGCGACGGCAAGCTCGACCCGGTCATCGGCCGCGAGAAGGAGATGGAGCGGGTCATGCAGATCCTCTCCCGTCGCTCCAAGAACAACCCCGTCCTGATCGGCGAGCCCGGCGTCGGCAAGACCGCCGTCGTCGAGGGCCTCGCCCAGGCGATCGTCAAGGGCGACGTGCCCGAGACGCTGAAGGACAAGCAGCTCTACTCGCTCGACCTCGGGTCGCTCATCGCCGGGTCGCGCTACCGCGGCGACTTCGAGGAGCGCCTCAAGAAGGTCACGAAGGAGATCCGCACCCGCGGCGACATCATCGTCTTCATCGACGAGATCCACACGCTCGTCGGTGCCGGTGCTGCCGAGGGCGCGATCGACGCCGCGTCGATCCTCAAGCCGCTCCTCGCCCGCGGTGAGCTCCAGACCATCGGTGCCACCACGCTCGACGAGTACCGCAAGCACTTCGAGAAGGACGCCGCCCTCGAGCGTCGCTTCCAGCCGGTGCAGGTCAACGAACCGTCGCTGCCGCACGCGATCAACATCCTCAAGGGCCTCCGCGACAAGTACGAGGCGTTCCACAAGGTGTCCATCACCGACGGTGCGATCGTGGCCGCGGCGAACCTGGCCGACCGCTACGTGCAGGACCGCTTCCTGCCGGACAAGGCAATCGACCTGATCGACGAGGCCGGCGCACGCCTCCGCCTGTCGATCCTGTCGGCGCCGCCGGAGCTCCGCGAGTTCGACGAGAAGATCTCGACGGTCCGCGGGTCGAAGGAAGCCGCGATCGAGGAGCAGGACTTCGAGAAGGCCGCATCGCTCCGCGACGAGGAGAAGAAGCTCCTCGGCGAGCGTCTCCGCCTCGAGAAGCAGTGGCGTGCGGGTGACGTCGCCGCGTCCGGCACCGTCGACGAGGGCATCATCGCCGAGGTCCTGGCGCAGGCCACGGGCATCCCGGTCTTCAAGCTCACCGAAGAGGAGACCTCGCGGCTCGTCTTCATGGAGAAGGCCCTGCACGAGCGCGTCATCGGTCAGGAAGAGGCCATCTCGGCCCTGTCCAAGACCATCCGCCGCACCCGTGCCGGCCTGAAGGACCCGAACCGCCCCTCGGGCTCGTTCATCTTCGCCGGCCCCACGGGCGTCGGGAAGACCGAGCTCGCCAAGGCGCTCGCCGAGTTCCTGTTCGACGACGAGGGTGCACTGATCTCCCTCGACATGTCGGAGTTCGGTGAGAAGCACACCGTCTCGCGACTCTTCGGTGCCCCTCCCGGGTTCGTCGGGTTCGAGGAGGGCGGCCAGCTCACCGAGAAGGTGCGCCGCAAGCCGTTCTCCGTGGTCCTCTTCGACGAGATCGAGAAGGCCCACCCGGACATCTTCAACTCGCTGCTGCAGGTCCTCGAAGAGGGTCGTCTGACCGATGGTCAGGGCCGCGTGGTCGACTTCAAGAACACCGTCATCATCATGACCACGAACCTCGGTTCGCAGGGCATCGCCGGTGGCCCGGTGGGCTTCCAGGTCGAGGGTGACTCGGGTGTCGGCTACGACCGCATGCGTGCGAAGGTGAACGAGGAGCTCAAGAAGCACTTCAAGCCGGAGTTCCTGAACCGCGTCGACGACACGATCGTGTTCCCGCAGCTGTCGCAGCCCGAGCTGCTGCAGATCGTGGACCTGTTCGTGAAGCGCCTGGCCGACCGTCTGCTCGACCGCGACATGACGGTGGAGCTCACGCTCGCCGCCAAGGAGCAGCTCATCAAGGTCGGGTTCGACCCGTCGCTCGGTGCGCGCCCCCTGCGTCGCGCGATGCAGCACGAGGTCGAGGACCAGCTGTCGGAGCACATCCTGCAGGGTGAGCTCAACGCCGGCGACCACGTGAAGGTCGACTTCACCGACGGTACGTTCCAGTTCGAGACCGGGCGTCAGCCGGGCCGCGAAGAGGTCCTCGCCGGGGCTGCCGCCGTCGAGGCGACGGATGCTCCGCAGGGCGAGATCGAGTCCTAGGACCCAGCCGCAGACGTGACGGGAGGGACGGTGCCAGCTGGCACCGTCCCTCCCGTCACGTCGTGGTGCGGACGGCGCGGCGCGGACGGTTCGCGCGTCGCGGTACCACCGGCCCCCGTCCGGGGGTACGGTGGTGTCTGTGCGCGAGGGGTTCCCCCCAACACCTCGCACGCAGCGCTCGACCGGTTCCCCCCAACAGGTCGAGACGCGCCGGCCCCGGTCTGCTCCGCAGACCGGGGCCGATGGCATTCCGGGCGGGATCGTCCCCGCGGGACGGCCGCGTCAGAGGGTGGCCGCGAAGTCCCGGACGGCGCCCTCCCAGCGCTCGGGGTCCTCGTTCCACTCGAGCGTGTGCGGCGCGGTCCGGAACGCGACCGCCCGGGTCCCCGGACGCGCGGTCTGCGCGGCGACGTCGGCCTCGGCGACGAGGGCGTCCGCCGCCGAGTGCACGAGCAGGGTCGGGGTCGCCGACGCCTGCCACGCGGTCGTCTGGACGGGAGCAGCTGCGCCGGCCAACCGTGACAGGACGCCGGTGGTCGCGATCCGTGCGGCGACGGTGCCGACGAACGCGGGGAGGTGTGCGCCCGACACCGCGCCGCGGAGCGCCGAGGACACGCTGAGCAGCGGTGCGATCCCGACCAGCCCGTCGACCTCCACCCGCGAGGCGGCGACCGAGCACGCGAGCGCACCGGCCGACCAGCCCTGCAGCACGACCCGGGTCGCGCCGCGGCGCCGGGCTGCCCGGACCGCGGTCACGATGCGGTCGACGGCACCGGGGTCGAGCGAGCGGAGCGGCAGGTCGGTCGTGTCGACGACCTCGGACGTCGCCCCGAGGGCGCGCCACACCGGGATGCCGCGCAGGACCTGTCGGGGGCCGAGGGACTGGCCGTGCACGTGGACGACGTGCGTGCCGGCCGTCGCGGGCTCGTCGCCGGGGGCAGCCGTGGAGTCGCCACCGGCGACGTCCGCGGGCTCGTGGCCTGGGGCATCCGCGGGCTCGTCGCCGGGGACGTCCGCGAGGTCGTCGTACAGCAGGGCGTCCCAGCCCCACTCGCCGAGTGCCGGCGCGCTGTCCGTGCGTCGCCGCACCGTGCCGTCGCCGGTCCCGGTGACCTCGTGCACGCCCAGCCCCACGCCGTCGCGGGTGAGCCGGTACGTCCCGGGCAGGCGGGTGTCGCGCGTGGCCACGAACTCGGTCTCGGTCGCGGTCGCGTGCCGGACCGTGGCGGTCGCTGTGTACGGGGTGGGGAAGAGCAGGCGGCGCGCGACGAACGCGCCCAGCCCGAGCGTCCCGACGGCACCTGCTGCGGTGCCGAGTGCGGCGATGCGTCCGCCGGTCATCTGGTCTCCTCCGGTCGTGCGGTGGTGAGCGTCGCGGCGGCCGGGATGCTCTGCCCGGCCTCGCGCGCGCGGTCCTCGATCTCGACGGACAACCGGTGCAGCCGGCTCCGCCACTGGCGACGCTGCCAGGCGATCGTGAAGTAGAGCCCCCGGTTGCCCGAGTCGCCCTCGAGCCGTCGGAGTTCGGGTTCGAGTGTCCGGAAGCGGAGCCGAGTCGCCCGCCAGTCGCGGAACTCGCGGACGGCGTCGGGGAGTACCCCGCCCGCGGCGCCCACGGCGAGCAGGACCATCGACGTCAGGAAGACCGGCGCGTAGATCGCCCCGAGCACCCGGACCGCGCCGTCCAGCCCGAGCACGTGCACGGCGTCGAGCGCGATCGCGATGGCCGCGAGCAGGACCATCGCTGCCGCGCCGACGACGAAGAGCCAGTACGTGCGGCCGAGCCCGTCGCCCTCGCGGAAGCCGCGCAGGACCGCCAGCGCCGACCGGGTGATGACCACGGCGACGTACGTCATCTCGACGGCGGAGTACAGCGCCGTGGGCAGCTGGTCGCCGTACACGACCATGAAGCTCGATGTGGGCTCGGGGGCGTCGATCAGCAGGAACAGCACGACGAGGGCGACGAGGACCACGACGATGCCGACGAGCCGGCTCGGGCGGAGGAGTCGGGCCGACCGGGCCGCGGCCTCGACCGACTGCGCGAGCGCGAACAGGCCGCACACCATCAGGCAGCGGCCGAGCAGGTCGGCGATGTTCGGCTCGTGCGTCAGCCCGCCGAGGAACGTCACGACGTCGGGCTGGTTGATGCTCAGCCCGACCGCGACGAAGGCGCAGCACACCATGAGCCAGCTGACGCTCGCCGACTGGGTCCGGACCAGCCAGAGCCGGACGACCAGGACCGCCAGGATGAGCCAGACCGGGATCGACCCCCAGACGTGCAGGGTCACCGGAAGATCCCGCGCGGCACCCCGTCGGGGTCGAGCAGCCCGATCCGCAGGGCGAGCTGGTCGGCGACGAGCTCCACCGCCTGTTCGTGCGGGGTGTCGAGGGAGCGGGTGAACGCCGTCCGCCCGGTGAGGAGTCCCGTGTAGGCCTCGTGGTCGCAGCCCGGGTCGGCGAGGAACACGTGCGCGAGCTCGTGCAGGATGCTCGCGACCCGGGACCGTTCGGACAGGTCGGGGCGCGTCTCGAGCAGGGCGTGGTCGGTGCGCTGGATGAGCCGCGCCGAGAGGTCGCCGGGGAGCGCCGTCGTCCGCAGGCGGATCGGCTTGCCGAGGGTCGCCTCGGCGCGGACGAGCAGCTGGGGGAGCGTCAGCCGGCGGGGGAGCCCGAGACGCTGCACGCTCCGCCGTGCCTCGGCCTGCCGGCGGCGGGCGCCGCTGCGGTCGGCGAACCCGCTCACGACGTCGCCCCGGAGTCGTCGAGGCGCCGCACGTGCTCGGTGAAGTCGCGGATCTCGGCCGCGGAGGCGAACTCACCGAGCCGCCGGGTCGCGAACGCCACGACCTCGCGCTTGCGGAGTTCGAGGACGAGTTCGAGCTGCGCCTGCACCCGTTCCGGGACGTCGGTGTTGCCCGCGGCGTCGGTGAGGTACTCGGGCGGCACGCCGAAGTAGCCGGCGAGCGCGACCAGGAGGCGCTGGTCGCGGACGGCCGGTCCGTTGCCCCCGAGCATGTAGCCCCACCGCGGGCGGCTCATCGACGCACCCTGCGCCTCGATCTCGGCGACGATCTCCTTGTAGGGCGGGCGCTGTCCGGTGTTCGCCTCGACGACGTCCATCAGGAGCTGCAGCTTCCGCGAGAGTTCTCGTCGGTGCGCGTCGTCGTCGGTGTACTCGATCATGTCTCCCCGCCCTGTACATCTGTCTCAGACATGGTAAAACTGGACCAGCGCCGAGGCCAGCGGGACCCACTCTGCCAGGCGCGCGCCCGTTCGTCAGGTCGGCATGTCGTGGGGGGATGCCGAACAGGCGGCTGGCGCCGTGGGGTGGTCGCGAGCCGACGACGGACGGGAGGCGCGGTGCCAGCTGGCACCGCGCCTCCCGTCTCGACCGTGGTCGCGCTCTCGCGCGTCGGCCTGGTCAGGCCTGCACGTCGCCGCGCCACCCGGTGTCGGTGGGCGCCGCTTCGACGCGCTCCTTGTAGTTCTGCAGGTCCTTCTTGATGGCGTGTCCGCCGACACCGACCGCGGCGCCGAGCTTCTCGAGGAAGCCGGACGGCTCCCAGTCGATCTGCGCGGTCACGCGGGTCTCGTCGTCGGACAGCTTGTGGAAGGTGACGACACCGGCGTGGTCCGTGTCGCCGTCCTTGACCGTCCACGCGACGCGCTCGTCGGGGTGCTGCTCGGTGATGACGGCACGGAACTGGCGCTCCTGGCCGGCGACCTTGACGGTCCAGTCGGTGGTCGTGTCGTCCACCTGGACGATCTTCTCGACCTCGTCGAGGAAGTGCGGGAACTCCTCGAAGCGGGTCCACTGGCCGTAGGCGGCTGCGACGGGGACGTTGACGTCGACGGTTTCGATGATCTGAGGCATGCACCGGACGGTAGGCGGCCGCGGCTGGGCGACGTACAGGGCCGTGTCCCCCGCGCGCACTATGGTGAGGGAGATGACAGCACACGGGAAGCACGCGTTCCACGAACGGGACGAACACGGCATCCTGGTGCGCCCGGCCCTGGCGTCGGACGTCCCGCACATCCAGCGGCTCATCTCGCCCTACGTCGACCGGCGGATCCTGCTCGGCAAGGAGAACGTCGCGCTCTACGGCTCGATCCAGCAGTTCCGGATCGCCGAGGGTCCCGACGGCGTCCCGATCGGGTGCGGCGCGCTCGCCGTCTTCTGGGACGACATCGCCGAGGTCCGCACGCTCGCCCTCGACGCCGACTGGATCCACAAGCGCGTCGGACACCGCATGCTCGAGGCGCTGGAACACGACGCCCGCGAGCTCGGTGTGGCCCGCATCTTCTGCCTGACGTTCGAGGTCGACTTCTTCACGAAGCACGGGTACCTCGAGATCGGCGAGAGCGTCGTGTCGCCCGACGTGTACGCCGAACTCGTCCGGTCGTCGGACGAAGGGGTCGCGGAGTTCCTCGACCTCGCCCGGGTCAAGCCGAACACGCTCGGCAACACCCGCATGCTGAAGATCCTCTGACGCTTTCGGTGACCGCGCGGCGGGGTTCCCCCGTGCCGCTCCCGCCGTTGTCTACCCTGTGCGCATGTCGTCGTTCCGTCACCCCGTCGGGCCCGAGAAGCCGGGTGTCTACTGGCGCCGCCGAGCGATGGTCATCGGCGTGCTGCTGCTCATCGCGGTCGTCGTCGTGCTGATCGTGGTGGGGCGCGGTGGGGCCTCGGCGGATCCGGCCGGGACGGCTGCGTCGGCGTCTTCTGCTCCTTCTTCCGCTGCTGCTGCTTCTTCTTCTTCTTCGGGGTCGTCCTCGTCGCCGCGTGCGACGCCCTCCGCCGCAGCATCGCCCTCGGCGTCCGCGACCGCCTCCGCCAAGGACGGCGCGACGTGCACCAAGGACCAGATCGCCCTGACCCCGGTCGTCGACAAGAGCACGTACGGACCCACCGAGGACCCGAAGATCGCGATGTCGATCAAGAACACCGGGTCGAACTCGTGCCACATGGACCTCGGGTCCTCCCAGCAGGTCCTCACGATCTCGTCGGGCGAGGAGCAGTACTGGTCGTCGAAGGACTGCCAGACCGGTGGCACCAACCAGGACGTCACCATTAAGGCCGGGCAGACCCTGACCACCCCGGCGATCGCCTGGGACCGGACGCGCTCGTCGACGTCGACGTGCGACTCGTCACGGCCGTCGGTCACCGGTGGGGGTGCGAGCTACCACCTGCAGGTGGCGGTGGGGAACCTCGCGTCGAAGACCTCGGTGCAGTTCATCCTGCAGTAGGTCCGCGGCGGTTCGTCCTGCGGGAGGTCGGCGGGAGTTCGTCCTGCCAGAGTCCGCGGCGGTTCGTCCTGCGGGAAGGCGGCGGGAGTTCGTCCTGCGGGAGATCGCCGGAGTCGGCCGCCTGGGACAACGAGAACGGGCCCGTCGTCACGAGGACGACGGGCCCGTTCGGGCTGGAGGAGATCAGCCGATGACGGAGATGTTCTCCGCCTGCGGGCCCTTGCGACCCTCGGTGATGTCGAACTCCACCTTCTGGTTCTCCTCGAGCGACTTGTAGCCGTTGCCAGCGATCGCGGAGAAGTGAGCGAAGACGTCAGCGGAGCCGTCGTCCGGGGCGATGAAGCCGAAGCCCTTTTCGTTGTTGAACCACTTGACGGTGCCGGTCGATGCCATGATGGCGTTCCTTACTTTCTTGCCAGTCGACATCTGCAGTCGACTGTCTTGCGAAGCGGTACTCGCTACCGCCGATCCACCGACGGATGTCGTCAGATCGATGCGTCCTGCGGGCATGGGGCCGGCGGGACGGGTTCGGGGCCAGGCGGCCGGGGAAGGCCAGTGACCGATGGCGCTCGAGGTGCTGTGCACCGGAAGAACGATGGACTCCCGCCGAAGCGGTTGGTACCAATCTACAGTCTTGTGGCCACAAGGGAAGAGCCGAAGTCGCCGAACGTCCATGAATCTGGTGGACTAGGGGTGATGGCAGACAAGGAACAGCGCTTCCGGAGCGAACAGCTCGAGGCGGCGCTCGAGCAGCAGGACGTCGCTGCGGTGGCGTTCGCGCTCCGCAACGACATCGTGATCGTCCCCCGGCTCGTCACCGGCAAGAAGGACATGCAGGTGCGGGTGTTCGGCCGCGAAGGCTCGGACAAGCGCATCCTGCTGCTGTTCTCGTCGGCCGATGCCTACACCGCGATGGTGCCGGACGAGAAGGTCCGACAGGTCATGGTCTACGACGGCCCGCGGCTCGAGGAGTTCATCGCGGCACACCTGGACTCGCTCGAGGGCGTGTTCTTCGACATCGCGGGGCCGCACACCATGCAGGCGACCCCGGAGGACCTGTTGGCGGCGCTCCGGGCCTGACGCTCCGGGCGCGTCTCGGCGTGTCCGAGTCCTCGGGCCCGGTCTGCCGGCGCGTCGGTGGGGGCCGTCGGGGTCGGTCTGCCCGCACGTTCCGGAGGTCCGTCGGGGTCGATCTGCCCGTGCGTCTGTGGGGACAGTCGGGGTCGGTCGGGTCGGCCAGTGTGGGTCTGCCCGTCTGTCCGTGGGGTCGGTCGGCCGCGATCAGAACGCCCGGTCGAGTTCGCGCTCGCGTTCGTCCGCGGCGAGGGAGAACGCGACCCGCAGCGCTTCGCGGAGGTGCTGCGCATCGGACCCGAGCACGGTCGTGAACCCGAGTCGTGCGGCTTCACTCGCACGCTGCTTGGTGCCCGTGGTTGGGCGGATCTCGCCGGCGAGGCTGATCTCACCGACCGCCGCGAGCGTGTGCGGGTACGGGCGGTCGCGCGCGGCACTCGCCAGGGCGAGGGCGATCGCGAGGTCCGCGGCCGGTTCGGTGAGCTTCATGCCGCCGACCGTCGAGACGTAGACGTCGGCGTCGGACAGCTTCAGTCCGGCTCGGCGTTCGAGCACCGCGAGCAGCATCGCCACACGGGAGGAGTCGACGCCGTTCACGACGCGGCGCGGCTGGGGCGCCGAGCTCGGGACGACGAGTGCCTGCACCTCGACCGGGAGCGCTCGTCGCCCCTCGAGCGCGACGGTCACGCACGTGCCGGACACCGGCGCGCCGTTCTTCGACATGAAGAGGCCGCTGGGGTCGGGGACTTCGTGGATGCCGTCGCCGGCCATGTCGAAGCAGCCGACCTCGTCGGTGGGGCCGAAGCGGTTCTTGAGCGCACGGACGAACCGGAGCGCGGTCTGTCGGTCACCCTCGAAGTGGCAGACGACGTCCACCAGGTGCTCGAGCAGGCGGGGACCGGCAATCGTGCCGTCCTTCGTCACGTGGCCGACGATGAGGACCGGGAGCGCACGGTCCTTGGCGACGCGGATCAGGGTGGAGGCGACTTCGCGTACCTGGGACGTCCCGCCCGCGATGCCGTCGATCGAACTCGACGAGATGGTCTGCACCGAGTCGGCGATGAGCAGGTCCGGCTGGACCTGGTCGATCTGGCCGAGGATGACGCCGAGGTCGACCTCGCTCGCCAGGTAGAGGTCGTCGTGCATCGCCCCGGTGCGCTCGGCGCGGAGCCGGACCTGGTCGACCGATTCCTCGGCGCTGACGTAGAGCACGCGCTTGCCGGTCGCCGCGGCGCGTGACGCGACCTCGAGCAGGAGGGTGGACTTGCCGACGCCGGGCTCGCCGGACAGCAGCACCGCCGCGCCCGGCACCACACCGCCGCCGAGCACGCGGTCGAACTCGCCGATGCCGGTCTGCCACCGCTGCACGGTGGTGCCACGCGACTCGGTGATGGGGCGGGCGACGCGGTTGCCGGTCACGGCGACCGAGGAGGTGCCACGGATGCTGGCCGTCGCTGCCGAGGAGTCCTCGACGGTTCCCCAGGCCTGGCACTCACCGCAGCGACCGACCCACTTGATCGTGGTCCAGCCGCACTCGGTGCAGCGGTAGAGGGATTGAGCGCGCGCCATGACGGTCAGGCTAGGCGGTACCGCCGACATCACCCGCGCGGCCGGCCGGGCCGTCGGGCTGCGGATCGGCCGCCGCGTCGGGCACCGGGACCGAACCGGTCATGCGCTGGCGCAGACGATCGATTCGCCCCGGACGGTCCGCGTGGTCGAGCGCCTCGGCGCCCTCGGTGTCCTGCTCGGCGCGTGCGGTCGCCACCGCGCCCGCACCGGCCCCGAGCTCCTCGGCCTCTCGCGCCGACAGGTAGTGCCGGATCGCCGCGACCACGTCCACCCGTGCGTCGACCGCCGGCTCGAACGCGCTCGCCCAGATCTCGTACCCCCGGTCGTTCGGGTGGAACAGGTCGCCGTAGCTGTTGAAGAACGTCCGGCGGAGCCCCACCCGCTTCGTGATGGTGTGCAGCGGCGCCACCGTCAGGCCGAACTCGTCCGCCACCCGGTGCACGATCTCGTTCGCCACCGCGACCTTGCGTTCCCGGTCGGGCACGAACATGCACGGCAGTTCGGCGACGATCGCGTGGGACGGCACCGCGCCGTAGATCTCGCGGATGTTCCGCTCGAACTTGTCGGGGTGGAAGTCGGCGATGTCGTTCGCCCCGATCGACACCGTGCAGATGTCCGGCGTGTAGTTGCGGAGCTTCGGGAGCTGGTCCTTCCGAGCACCCCAGGTCGTCGACCCGGACACGCTGAGGTTCACGACCCGCACCGACGACCGCGAGCGGTGCCGGATCCGTCGTGCGAGCAGCCCCACGTACCCGCGGTGCGGCTCGCTCGCGCCGACGCCCTGCGCCGCCGAGTCGCCGATCGCCAAGTAGGTGATCTGCCCCTCGTGCTGCAGGCGTTCCCGCCACCAGTCGGCGTGCACCGGGAGCAGCTCGCCGATCCGGCGGGCGGCCGCCTGCTGCCCGCGGACACCGGCCCGGGCGCCGAACGCTGCGCCACCGAGGATGGTCAGGCCTCCGACGACCGACGACAGCAGTGCGATGAGCGTGCGTGATCTCATGCGGTGGACGTTACGCGGACTTCTTCGGGACGCGATTCGTCCCGAGCGAGCCGTGGACGAGCATCCCAGACCAGCCACCTGTGGAGGGCGAGTCGACGCCGGGTGGTGCGTCGCGCCTCCTGGATCGTGTAAACTCTTTCCCGGTACCGTGTCCGAGCGGCCGAAGGATCATGTCTCGAAAACATGTGTGGGGGCAACTCCACCGTGGGTTCAAATCCCACCGGTACCGCCAGCGCAAAGAGCCCCAGATCCCCGTTACGACGGGGATCTGGGGCTCTTTCAATTCGACCTGTCAGCTCCTCCGGTAACCAGGCGGTAACGGACCTTCTCGCAGCAAGTGTGAGCAACCGCACTTCGGGCCGCAGCCACCACTGGCGTTAGCCCTTCAAGGTCGATGGTGAGTTGCGCGCAGCTTCTCGATGATGCGAGCCGCTGCTTCGTCACCGGTGACGGTGCCAGCGGCGATCTGCCTGCCGAGCTCACGGGTTTCCTCGTCGGTGACCTGGTGGCCGGCGGCGCCGAGTGCGGCGTCAGCGCGGGTGATCGCGCGCTGGATCTCGGCGTCGGTGCGTGCCGGCGCGGTCTCGCGCCGCTTCGCGGTGCCGGACCCGTTGACGGCCTGCAGGTGGGTTGCCCGGCGCATGGCGGCTCCGTTCCGTACGGGTCCAGTTTACCGGCGGGGCCTGGCGTTCTGGAGGGATTTCGCGGTCTTCGAGCGCCCGAGGGGGGTGCTCCGTTTCGGATAACAGGCACTATCACCGGCGTGAATCGTGACCCTTGAAGTGACATGGGGCTGAGCATGTGAGCGAAGAGTTGGCTGCTGCGCAGGCCGGCCGTCGTGCGACTGCTCGGACCAGTGCCGATCGGCATCCACGGTCGGCCAGTAGGCGATCTCGTCCGTGGTGGGGCGTCCGTATGGCGCAGCCGAGTGAGAATCAAATCGGACGGGGCATCTGCGACGCCGCGGCGCGCGAGAGGGTTGAACTACGCCGCCTGGCCGATCGCGGACCGGCTTACGGCACATGACAGCACCCATAGAGAGAGTGCTTCAAGGCGCTGTCGACGGCGGATTAACGCGCAGACCTCGAGCTGAGGGAGTTCAACACCCGTCGCACCGTCGTGTCGAAGGGGGGGGGCGCCGGGCGCCCCTTCCGAACGCTCCGCCTCGGTCAGCTTTCCCCGTCTTTGAGCCAGCTGATGACGTCAGACCCACACCCCGAGTGCGCTGCCTTGCTGGCGGCAAACCCAGTGCAGTTTCAGGGCACTGGCCACTCCGACGCGCCCGCTGAAGTTCTACACACCCTGTGGAATGCGCAACAGGCCTTGTGGATAGGTCCGGCCAGCAGCTGGTGAATATGCGGGATTCCGGGGTACGAAGACCTGTCCCCCTTGTGGAGAACTCGCGCCGGGAACTACATGGCTGTAACACTTCATCTTGTGGTCAAGGTCAGTGTCGGACCCCAGATGTAGTATTGGCGGTGAAGAGCAAGGCCCCTGGTCGGAGAGTCCGACCGAGGTCGGTCTCCGCAACAGGGGCCCGTGGATTCCGCCAAGAATCACCCACGAGCTTAGCCCGCCGATGACGTCGTGACGCACCCGCGTGACTCCTCACGGCAGGCGCGGAGGTCAGCTGGTCAGGAGACCGCAATGCCCCGTCGGATCACGGTTCGGGTGAAGACCCGCACCTACACCATCACGTGCCCGCACTGCCGACACGCCCATCGGAACATCGCCGCCTACGTCCGCGGAGTCAACGTCCTCTGCGACTCCTGCCGTCGTTCGTTCCGGACGCCGTAGCCCTACATCACGACGACACCTCAGGGAGGAGGTGATCAAGATGGGAAAGCCCTCGACCCGCGTCACGAGCAAGAGCGTGGCGAAGAAGGCATCGGCAGCACTTCGCGACGGCCGGTCATCTGCCCGCACCCGCAGCATCGCGGCCAGCGCCCTGGCGCAGGCAGCAACGAAGCGCTCCAAGTAACGGATGGCGGGCGCACCGATCAGCGGTGCGCCCGCCTCCACCTCGACGAAGGGATAGCCACCATGGCAAACGGCTTCAAAATCGACAAACGCCAACTCGACAAGCTCACCAAGGAGCTGCAGCGAGAGTTCAACAAGCGCCCGCTCAAGGTGCCGGTGCAGCCGTCAACGGCAAGTCACCTGCCAGCGACGGCACCGCCAACGGTCATCCACCAGCACGGCCCGGCGGTGACCGTCAACGGAGACGGCGCTCAGCTCGCGTGGGGCAACACCGGCCCCGTCCACCAGACGCAGCATCGCGTTGAAACGATTGCCCCGGGACTCGAGACAGTAGCCCAGCTTCTAGCCACCATCGTCACGAACAGCGCTGCGTTCCAACTTTCCGCCGAGGACGAGGCGGACCTCAAGACGACGGCAGGAGAGGCGCTTGCAGAGACCACCCTGGCCGAACCCGACGAGGGAAAGCTCAAGAAATCGATCCGCATCATCAGCGGCCTGCTGGCCCCCCTCATCGTGGGCGTTTCGAAGGGGGTGTCCGACGAATCGGCGAACCTCGCGCGGGAAACCATCCAGGCGCTTTCGGACGCCGTGACATCCTAGCGCGACTGCTAATGCCGGGACCATGAGCGCCCCCGTCGGGGAAAGTCGACGGAGTGGTAGATCGGTGTCGCGTCGTAGTCGTCTCTTAGATATGCCACGGCGCTTCTTCCCGGCGGTGCCAGGGTCTGCGCTTGTTGCGCCTGACGCGCCCTGGGCCAGAGCGACTAGAAAGGAGGAGGTTGGCCGATACCTTCGCCGCTGGCGGTCTCACAGCCACTAGCGGACCGGGATCGCCCCCTGCCCTCCCGGCTCATCCCAGCACCCGTGATTCCCTACCGACCGGGGACTAGAGGTGTCATCATCTAGACATGGGTAAGGGAGCCAGACTCAAAGCAGAGCGCGCAGCCGCGCCGTTGCCGGCCGAGACACACGAGCCAGCGACGCCACAGAACTGGCCTCGCGGCCATGTCGACGTCGCGATAACCGACCCTCAGGCCGATGAGTGCATCGCAGTCACCGTTCACGGTGTGAAGCACTACCTGCATTCCACCACTGCTCGTGAGCTAACCAACATGCTCTCGGCTCGGCTCGATGAGTGGAACGAGGATGCGCGCGCCCACGGGGTCCCCGAGGTCTGACAATGGGCATCTTGAACTCCGTCGCAAAAGCGCTAGGCAGTCTCCGCCCCTACAGCGACGACGAACTGGCACTGAAGCGCGAGGCGATACGGCTGCGCCACATCGCCGGCGACGACCGGTACGACGAGCTGCGGCGGTACGACGCAGAGATGGTGCGGCGGGCGAATGAGGCATACGAACGAGAGCACCCCAACCCGCCAGCAACGCGCCACCGCGAGCACGGCTGGTATCTCCCGAACGACGACTGACTCGCGACTTCTACCGCCACGTGATGACGACAACCTCGGAGAAGCGGTGACGATGAGCGATCAGGCAAGGGTGCCGGTGACAGCGATCGGGTACGTGTTCAGAACCGAACCGGCCGACGAGGCGTGGACCTACATCGGACAGAGCACGCGCCTCGACTCGGCGCACATTGACCGCTACTTCGGCAGCGGCGCCTTCATGACGGAGGTGATCGCTGCGCATGGCACCAGCACGCTGACCAAGACAATCGTCGCGACGGCGGAGTCGCCTCTCGAGTTGCACTACCTCGAGATGCTGCACATCGCTGAGGCCCGACGGGACGGCGTCCGCGTAGGCAACGGGGACTTCGGCGGCCCGCGACCGTTCCCCAACCTGCAGCAGGCGCTGCGGGAGGTCGCCCCGACCGTGATGCGCGCGGCAGACGACCCGAAGCGGTTCTACGACGCTTTAGTGAAGCACCGTGATCTCGTCGAACAGGCGATCCTCGACTCGTCCAGCGTTCCAGTGGACGCGTTCTACGCCGGGATGGAACGCGATCTGCGCGCCACCGAGGACCTGACGCACCCGTGCCCCGCCTGCGGCTCCGATGTCGGCGAGGTCTGCCGGACGAACTCGAAGTCGCTCACCAAGCCGCGGAACCCCACCAGCAATCACTCGAAGCGGCCGCGCTCATGACGACGTACACACCACGAGAGCTGGCAGCTGAGCTCGGTTACACGAACGAGTCCCGGCCGGGGCAAGTCGTGCGGGCGTACCTGCGCGCGAAGTACCCGGAACACCCGAAGCACGAGCGCTGGGAGCTCGACGAAGCACAAGCTGACGACGTGCGAGCGAACGTGCCTCGCGCGTCCTGACCGGGCGGCAAGCGGCGCAGAGCCGCGTGCTCCGCCTCGCTATTGTCACTTAGCAGCGGTAAGTGACAATAGCGGCGGCGTTGTCGCCATCTCGGCCCGGCTCAGCGCAGAACTCAGGCGGGCGGGAAGTGCGCGGCGATCGCAGCAGCGACCGCGGTCACGTCGACCGCCCCCTCGAGCGCGGTGAGCTGCCTCGAGAGCCGCCTCGGCCAGCAGACGTCGATGCCTCGCACGGTGAACGAGCCGCCGAAGAGCGGCCAGTCGGCGTCGACGAAGCAGAGCACGCCGCGCACGGAGGCCGGAGCGACGACGTCCTGCACGAGCGCCACCTGGAGGAGCACGCCGTCGACGAGCTTCGTGCGGTCGCCGCCGACGATGAGCTTCTCGGTGCGGGGACGGAACAACCCGCCCTCGACCTGCAGGCGGGGCCGCTTGTTCCGGTAGCGCTTCGCGTCGATGACCCAGACGCCGGCGCGGGTGATGACGATGTGGTCGATGTTCGCGCGGGACCTAGGGATGCGGCGGTCGTGGAACACGACGACGTGCTCGGACGCGATCGCGTCGAGCGTCCGGCCGACCTCGGCCTCGCCAGCCGCGCCGGACTTCCAGGCGACGGTGCTCTGCCGCTCGCCCGAGAGCGCAACGGCGAGCGTGCCAATCCGGCCGTCGCCCCAGGTCTCGCGGATCTTCGCCTCGTCGCGCGCGCCGGCGGTCGTACTCGCGCTTTGCGGATGCGCCGGCGCCGGTGGTGTCGTTCGTCCCCATGGCTTCCATCCAGTCAGATCGACAGCGCGCGTCGCCAGCCCCAGTGCGAGGCGCGGGTGCTGGCCGCGTACCGGTTTTACGATGGCAGTGATCGGCACCACGACCCTCGTCGAATGAGTCGCTGGCGCTGGGTTGCATCCCACCCGTGCCGCCGCGGGCGGTCCCTGCTCTGCGCCGTCGACTGGTTCGCCGACTCCGAGCAGGTCTGTGCGACCGCAATCCGGCCGCTTCGCGCCGAGCGTCAACCCTCGAGCAGCATCCGTCGCGCCAGACGTGCCAGTTCGCGGGTCGCGGGCGACAGCGGCACGCCCGCTCGCTGGACGAGTGCGATCGTGTCGTACAGCGGTTCCGCGAACCGGACCGTGTGCACGCCGGCTGGGAAGTTCCGTCCCGCCGCGACCGCGCCCGACACGATCGTGTCGCCGGCACCACGGGCGACCAGGTCGAGTGCGGAGTCGATGTGCTCCACCTCGATCCGGGGGGCGAGCGTGACGCCGGCGAGCTGTGCTCGTTCGGCCAGCTGACGTCGGGTCGGGTCGCGCCAACCGTAGTGGGCGTCGTACAGGACGAGGTCGGTGGACGCGAGGTCCTCGATCGTCACCGGTCGGGACGTCCGACCCGGGTCGGCCGAGGCGAACAGGACGTCGTCGCGGCGAAGTGGAGTGACCTCCAGCGACTCCGCATCGATCGGCAGCACCACGAGGCCGGCTTCGAGCTCTCCGGCGGCGACGGCCTCGGCGACCTCGACCGAGTTGAGGCCGATCACCCGCAGTCGGACATCCGGGTACCGCTGGTGGAACCGTTCGAGCAACCGGGACAGGAAGTAGTAGTTCGCGTTCCGGAGCAGACCGAACGTCGCCACACCACCGCGCAGGCTCGTGACGTCTCGGAGCGCGCGATCGGCCTCGTCAGCGGCGTCGACGGTGAGCCTGGCGTGCGGAAGGAGCGCCTCGCCGGCCGCCGTGAGCACCAGACCGCGACTGCTCCGCGTGAACAGCCGGACGCGGTACGCCTCCTCCATCCGCTTGACGAGTTCGGACACCGAGGGCTGCGCCATGCCGAGCTGGACGGCGGCAGCAGAGAACGAGCCCGCAGCCGCGATGACCAGGAACGCGCGCAACTGGTTGAGCGTCATAGGGCAACCCTATGGCGCCTCGTGGAATGTTCACCCTTGTCCTTGATCGCACGTGTCGCCAGGCTCGTCCCCATGAAGCTCAGCCCTCGATTCGCAGCCGAGAACGCCCACCGGTACTCCTTCGTCAAGGCCCCGGACGTCGACGCACCCGAAGCGCAGCGTGACCCCGCCGTCGCCGAGCGCGTCGCCGAGATGCTCGAGGAGATCGCGCGCGACGGCATCGACGCGGTCCGCCGGCACGCTCGCGAGCTCGACGGAGCGGACGTCATCGAGCTCACGGCCGACGAGCTGGCCGCGACCGGCGGGCGCCTCACCCCCGAGCTGCGCGCAGCGATCGAGCTCGGTGCCGCACGCACCCAGCAGTTCGCCCGGCTGCAGCGCGAGCACCTCACCGACTTCGAGGCCGAACTCGTTCCCGGACTCACCGTCGGGCAGCGCTACGTCCCCGTCGGCAGTGTCGGCGCGTACCTGCCGGCAGGGCGCTTCCCGCTGACGGCCAGCGCGTTCATGAGCGTCGGTGTCGCCAAGGCCGCCGGGGTCCCCACGGTGATCGCCTGCACACCGCCGCAGCCGGACGGCGGGGTCAACGCCGCGGTCGCCTACGCCGCGCACGTCTCCGGCGTCGACCGGCTGTTCGTCGTCGGCGGTGTCCAGGCGCTCGCGGCCATGGCCTACGGCCTGCTCGGTGAGGCGCCGGTCGACATGATCGTCGGCGCGGGCAACGCCTTCGTCGCCGAGGCGAAGCGTCAGCTGTTCGGCGCCGTCGCGATCGACCTGCTCGCCGGCCCGTCGGAGGTCGCGGTCATCGCCGACGAGACGGCCGACCCGGAGCTCGTCGCTGCGGACCTGCTCGGCCAGGCCGAGCACGGCCCGAACTCGCCCGCCGCCCTCGTCACCACCTCGCACGCGCTCGGCGAAGCCGTCGTCGCCGAGGTCGAGCGTCAGCTTCCGACCCTGTCCACGAACGCCATCTGCGGTCCGGCCTGGCACGACTTCGGCTCCGTGATCGTGGTCGACGACCGCGAGGCCGCCGTGGCCGTGATGGACGAGCTCGCCCCGGAGCACCTCGAGGTCCAGACAGCCGACGACGGCTGGTACCACGACCACCTCACCAACTACGGATCGCTGTTCATCGGTCCGTGGAGCACCGTCGCGTACTCCGACAAGGGCATGGCCGGCACGAACCACACCCTGCCAACCGCCGGCGGCGCGAAGCACAGTGCCGGCCTCTCCGTCTCGCGTTTCCTGAAGCCCCTGACCTACCAGCACGTCGCCCGCGAGGCCACCCCCGCACTCGCGGACGCGGTCGACGTCATCTCGACCAGCGAGGGGATGAGCGCTCACCGCGCGACCGCGACCCTCCGCACCGACCGACTCCACGGCGCCTCCACCTCCATCCCCGAACCCGAACTCACGACCCGGAAGTGATCATGACCGCATCAGCACGTCGACGAGGACTCCTCCTCGCGCTCCCCGTCATCGGACTCGTCGCCGCCCTCGCCGGGTGCTCAGCCCCCGGCGCCGGTGGTGCCGCCAAGGGCGCCGACCAGCCCGACATCACCGCGAAGGTGACCGCCGCCGACGTGAAGAAGGGCGGTGACACAACGCTCACGATGTGGGCGGACGTCGCAGAGAAACCCCTCATGCAGAAGCTCGTGCCCGCGTACGAGGAGGCGTACCCGAACGTCGACGTGAAGATCACGTACAAGAGCTTCGACGACCTCACGGCAACGGTCGTCAACGCCGCGAACTCGTCGAACGCCCCGGACCTCTTCCAGGGCAACATCGGCTACGCCGTCGACGGCGCCCTCGTGAAGGGCGACCTGATCCGGCCGATCGACGACGTCGCGAAGGTCTACGGGTGGACATCCGGCACGGGCGCGTCGACACTCGGGCCGGCCCGCTGGAACAAGGACGGCACCGCGTTCGGCTCCGGCACGCTGTACGGGATGTCCCCGATCAGCGAGGTGCAGGGCATCTACTACGACAAGCAGAAGGTGGAGACGCTCGGCCTGCAGGTGCCGACGTCGATCGAGGAACTCGAAGCGGACCTGGCGAAGGCGAAGTCCGCGGGCGAACAGCCGCTCGCGCTCGGCAACTCGGACCAGTACGCGGCGACGCACATCTTCTCCGACATCGCCGTGACGAAGCAGGACCCCAAGGACATCGCCGCCTGGATCGGTGGTGAGCAGGGCAGCACCTTCGAGACCACCGGCAACGAGCAGGCTGCGCAGACCATGCGCGACTGGGCCGAGAAGGGCTACTTCGGCACCGGGTACGACGGCCTGAGCAACGAGGACGCCATCGCACGCTTCGCGAAGGGCACCGGAGTGTTCTTCGTCGGCGGGTCGTGGAACGGCGCGTCGCTCGACTCGAAGCAGTTCGGCCTCGCACCGCTCACCTCGGGCGGCGTCGGCGCGACCGCGTCGCCGTGGCACATCAGCACGAAGTCGGAGCACCAGGACGCGGCGATCGCGTTCCTCGCCATGCTGCACACCCCGCAGACCGGCCAGTGGATCCTCGACACCGGTCGCCTGCCGGTGGTCACCGACGGCGTCACGTCGAAGGACCCGCTGCAGCAGCAGACGCTCACCGCACTCAAGGAGACGATCGCGGCGGGCACACAGGTCGGCTACTACGACTGGAGCACGACCGACATGCTGACGAAGATGGGCGGCGCGCTGCAGGAGGTGATGGCCGGGAAGACCACGCCGAAGGCCTTCACCGAGACGGTCCAGCAGACCTGGGCGAAGGCGCACGGCTGACATGGCTGCCGCAGTCGTCGAACGGAGGGCCGTCCGGGCCGCGCCACGAGAGCGCCGCCGGTCGGCCACCCGTCCCAGCTGGTCCTCGCTGCTCTACGTCGCCCCCGCACTCGCGTTCTTCGCCGTGTTCGTCGTCGTGCCCATCGTGCAGTCGGTCCGCATCTCCTTCTACGACTGGGACGGCATCAGCGTGGCCACCCCGGCGGGCCTGTCGAACTACGCGGCGGTGTTCAGCGACCCCGATCTCCGTGAGGCGCTCGGCCACTCGTTGGTCCTCCTGGTGTTCTACGCCGCGCTGCCGGTCCTGATCGGTCTGCTCCTCGCCGGCGCGATGTCCCGGATCCGGATCCACGGGCTCACCACGCTCCGGGCCGTGCTGTTCCTGCCGCAGGTGCTGTCGAGCGTCGTGGTCGCCGTCGCTTGGCGGGGCATCCTCGCCGACGACGGACCCGTGAACGGCGCACTGCGCGCGGTCGGTCTCGGCGGTCTCACGCACACCTGGCTCGGCGACTTCGGGACGGCCCTGCCGTCGATCGGCCTGATCGGGACGTGGGTGGAGTACGGACTCTGCATGGTGCTCTTCCTGGCCGGCATCGCGACGATCGACCGGTCCCTCTACGAGGCGGCCCGACTCGACGGCGCGGGAGCGTTCCGCGAGTTCACCGCGATCACCCTGCCCGCGCTCCGACCGCAGATCTCCATCGCCCTCATCCTCACCATCACGTTCGCCCTCCGGAACTTCGACCTCATCTGGAACACGACGCGGGGCGGACCCGGCACCTCGACGACCGTCCCGAGCGTGTTCGTGTACCAGGACGCGTTCCAGGACCGGGCGCTCGGGCAGGCATCGGCGCTGGCCGTCGTGCTGACCGTCCTCATCCTGGTCGTCGTCGGGATCGTGCAGCTCGCGCTGCGCGAGCGTCCGGATCGTCGCTCCGGCAAGGGGGTTCGCGCATGAGGGTCGCCCGTTCGGAGAGCGCACTGACGCACGCCGTCCTCATCGTCGCGGCGCTCGTGGCCGCCTTCCCACTGGCATCCGTCATCGTCACCTCCCTGGGCGGGAGCGGCAGCTCTGGAGGCTCGGGTGGCGCCGGCAGCGCCGGCTTCGGCAACTACGTCGAGGCCTGGACACAGGGCGGGTTCGGTTCCGCGCTGCTGTCCAGCGCGCTGGTGGCGATCACGGTCGTGGTGGTCACCGCCGCCGTCGCCTGCCTCGCCGGGTACGCGCTCGCCCACATGCGGGTACCAGGAGGCCGGATCATCCTCGGGCTCCTCCTGATCGGCCTCGTGCTGCCCTACGAGGTCACCGTGCTGCCGCTCTACCAGATGCTCGCCGGGTGGGGCCTCGTCGACACCTACGGTGCCCTGATCCTGCCGCAGGTCGGACTGTCGGTCCCGCTCGGCGTCTTCTGGATGCGGTCGTTCTTCGTATCCGTCCCGACCGAGCTCCTCGAGGCGGCGCGCATCGACGGGGCGACCAGGTTCCGCATCCTGCGCAGCGTGCTGATGCCGGTCGCGATGCCGGCAGTGGCGACACTCGCGACGATCCTGTTCCTGTTCACCTGGAACGAGTTCCTCCTGGCGCTCGTGCTCGTCCCGCAGAACCAGGCCGTGCAGACGGCGCCACTGTCGCTGTCGTTCTTCTCGGGCGCGCAACACGGCGCCCAGCCAGACGTGACCGCCGCCGCCGCGGTCCTCGTCGCGCTGCCGATCGTCATCGCGTACATCGTGCTGCAACGACGCCTCATCACGGGGCTGACCGAAGGAGCGGTGAAGTGAGCGGCGTGGCGCGGGTGCGGTGCGATCAACTCGCGCCGGTCCTCGGCGACGTCGCCGCCAACGTCGAGACGATCCTCCGGTCCGTCACGCGCGCGCTGGACGACGGTGTCGACGTCCTCGTGCTCCCCGAGCTCGCCACGAGCGGCTACGTCTTCAGCGATCGCGCCGAGGCGGAGCGGGCCGCGATCACCACGGACCACGCACTCTTCGAGCGGCTGACGGAGCAGCTCGGAGCGAGCACGATGATCGTGGTCGTCGGGTTCTGCGAACAGGACGACCGATCCCTCCGGAACAGTGTCGCCGTGGTGGACGCCACAGGCGTCCGGACCGTCTACCGCAAGACGCACCTGTGGGACCGCGAGACGCTCGTGTTCGACCCGGGCGACGACGGGCCGCCGGTGGTCGCCACCGCCCACGGCCGGATCGGCGTCCTCGTCTGCTACGACCTGGAGTTCCCCGAGATGCCGCGGATGCTCGCCCTCGCCGGCGCAGACCTCATCGCCGTGCCGACGAACTGGCCGGTCGGGAGCCATCCCGAGCGGGACCGCGTCGCCGAGGTCATCGCCGCCCAGGCCGCCGCACGTGGCAACGGGGTGTTCATCGCGTGCTGCGACCGAGCCGGGACGGAGCGCGGCCAGGACTGGAACGAAGCCAGCGTCGTCGTCGACCAGTTCGGGTGGGTCGTGGCCGAGGCGCCCGTCCGCGCCGGTGCGACCACCGTGACGGCTGACGTCTTCCCCACCCTCGCCCGCGACAAGTCGACCAGCCCGCACAACGACTGGCTCGGCGACCGTCGACCGGAGATCTACGCACGAGAGGTACCGCAGGCATGACCCACGACGACCATGACTGGTGGCGGACCGCCGTCATCTACCAGGTCTACCCGCGCTCGTTCGCCGACGCAGACGGCGACGGCACGGGCGACCTGCGGGGGATCACCGACCGACTCGACCACATCGCATCGCTCGGAGCCGACGCGATCTGGCTGTCACCCTTCTACCCGTCGCCGCAGGCGGACGGCGGGTACGACGTGGCCGACTACCGCGACGTCGATCCCGTGTACGGCACCCTTGCGGACGTGGACGCCCTGCTCGACCGCGCCCACGACCTCGGACTCCGCGTCGTCGTGGACCTCGTTCCCAACCACTGCTCCGACCAGCACCCGCTGTTCCGCCGGGCGCTCGCCGCGCCTCCTGGCAGCCCGGAACGGGCCCTGTTCCACTTCCGCGACGGACGCGGATCCGGCGGGGACGAGCCGCCGAACGACTGGGAGTCCATGTTCCAGGGACCCGCGTGGACGCGGGTCACCGAGGCGGACGGCAGCCCCGGCCAGTGGTACCTGCACATGTTCGCGCCCGAGCAGCCGGACTGGAACTGGGACGATAAGCGCGTGCACGACGAGTTCGAGACCACGCTGCGGTTCTGGCTGGACCGCGGCGTCGACGGCTTCCGTGTCGACGTCTGCGACGCGATCGTCAAGGCCCCCGGGCTGCCGGACTGGCCGCACGCGACCCACGGCGTCGTCGAACCCGTCGACGGTGTGATGCCGCCGATGTGGGACCAGGAGGGCATCCACGACGTCTTCCGCGCCTGGCGCCGGATCCTCGACGGGTACGACGGCCAGCGCATCCTCTGCGCCGAGGCATGGCTGCCGCCGGAACGCGCCGCACGGATCGTCCGTGCCGACGAGATGCACCAGGCGTTCAACTTCGCCTACCTCGCACTGCCGTGGGACGCGGCTGCGATCCGTGAGACCGTGGACGTCAGCCTCGCCGCGAACGACGCCGTCGGAGCGCCGACCACCTGGGTCCTGTCCAACCACGACGTGATGCGGCACGCGAGCCGGTTCGGGTACGACGGCCCCGTCGAGCTGGAGTCCGGTGTCGGTGCCGACGACCCGCAGCCGGACCGCGCACTCGGCCTCCGCCGCGCCCGCGCCGCGACGATGGTCATGCTCGGGCTGCCCGGCTCCGCCTACCTCTACCAGGGCGAGGAACTCGGGCTGCCCGAGGTCACGACCCTGCCGGACGACGTCCGGCAGGACCCGGTGTGGGAACGCTCCGGGCACACCACCCGCGGTCGCGACGGGTGTCGCGTCCCGCTGCCCTGGACACCGGACGGGCCGTCGTTCGGGTTCGGCGAATCGGGCCACACCTGGCTTCCGCAGCCGGAGGACTTCGGGACGTTCGCCGTCTCCGAGCAGACCGGCGTCGAGCACTCCACCCTCGAGCTGTACCGCGCGGCGCTGACGCTCCGGGCATCGACTGGGGTGGCAGCAGGTCGCCTCGAATGGCTCGAGGACCTCGGTCGTGCAGACTCCGGCGTGCTCGCGTGGTCGAGCGGCGGGCTGACCGTCTTCGCGAACCTCGGCGGAACGCCGACGACGCTGCCAGCAGGGACGATCGTGCTCCGGTCGGTCCCCGATGCGGTGCAGGACGGGCTGCTGGCGCCGGACGCAGCGGTCTGGATCAGCGCGAGCGAATGAACCTTCTCGTCGGGTCGGGCACTGACGTCGGCGACGGTGCATCACGGCCGGTGCTACCCCGAGCACACCGGGCCCTTGGTGCTCGACGAGGCGCAAGCTGGCGACGTGCGTGAACGTGCGTGAGGGAGCTGAGCGCTGCTACGACAGGTCGAGGTAGCGCAGCGCGTACCCGTCGGGCACCGTGCCGCTGTCGCCGAAGTAGTGGAAGAAGATCTCGGTGGCTTCGTCGGCGTCGAACACCTCGGCTGGGTGCACCCGGTGATCGGTTCCTGCGACGTTCACCGTCTCCGTGAGTGGCTCGTCCACGTCGTGCTCGCGTCCGACGACGTAGTGGCGGAGCTCGCCGTTCTCGACGCGCTGGATCTCGATGCTCATGCGCTCGGCGCTGCCGCCGGCTTGGATGTACCGGCTGTTCCAGTCGTGGTCCGAGTAGCCGGGGGCGTCGGGCCAACCGGCCGAGTCCGGGACGTACCAGAGCTGGTAGGCCCAGTCCTCGTGGTTGTCCAGCTGACCGAGGTTGAACCGGATCTGGTCCCGGTACGGGCGGAACGCGTCGGTCAGTCGCATGCTGGACTCGGAGTTGGCGGTCATGACGAACATCAGTGTCAAGGTACTTTCTGCTCGATGACCTCAGTGATCGTGATGATCCTGCCGTTGAGGGTCGCGGTGGCTGGGTTGTTGGGGCTGACCGCGCCATCGAACGCGCGTTGCTCTGCGTTGCGGGACGCGGTGCCGCTCTTGATCTCGATGCCGACGTAGGTGCCGTCCGGTTTCTTCGCCAGGCCGTCGTACACGCGTCCGTTCGAGACGCCGTCGACGAAGCCGTCCTTGGTGCATCTGCGGTGCGCTTTCCGATCAACGAACAGACGTGTGGCAGGGCCCCGAAGGGCACGCGACACCGCACGGCGCACAGCCAGTCACGGCTGTTGATGTACGCGACCGAAACGCTTGCAGCACGAGATCGCAGGTCACCCTCGGGTGTCAACGGTCTTCCGCCGCAGCGTTGGCGACGCGTACGACCGACCCATCACAACTGATCGGCTACCGGTCGATGCGTGCGAGCCAATCACGGACCAGGGCGGCAGTGACCTCCGGTTTCTCGAGGTGCGCGTTGTGCCCAGCTGCGTCGAGGACGACGAAGCTCCCTCTCGGGTAGTGGTCCCGGAGTGCGAGCCCGTCTTCGTAGCCGACGACGTCGTCCTGCCGACCGAACAGATGCAGGGCCGGAGCAGTGAACGGATCCGAGTGGCGCTCCTCCGGGACGGCGTCCAGCGCGTAGTCGGCGGCGATGCGGTCCATCACAGCAGGGTCGGCGCCACGAAGACCAGGCAGCACGTACCGCTCGAACGCTGTGAACGCGGCGGCGTCCTGGATGACGCTGACCTCCTCGAACGCTGCTCGCGCGTCGCCAGCGGCTTCGAGGACGGACGGTTCGGTGTGCAGCACGGTGCGCTCGGGGACGGCGCGGTCGGCGTGTGCTGGCTGCACGACGCCAGCCAGGGTCGCGACACCGAGGACGCGGTCTCGGCGTTCGTGGGCGACGTGTCGGGCGATCATGCCCCCGAAGGAGTTCCCGATGACGGCGAAGGGCTCGTCGCCGAGGTGGTCGTCGATCTCGGCGAGTACCTCGTCGGCCACGTCGACCGCACTCTTCGCGGTTGCGGTCGCCGCGGCGGCTTCGGCCCACGGCAGGTCGAGGAACACCATCCGCCAAGGCAAGTCCTGCACCGCGTCCGCCAGCGGCAGCATGATCCGGTGGTCGACACCGAACCCGTGGATGGCGACGAGCGGACGACCAGAACCGAGAACGCGCGCAATCACCAGGTAAGCCTACGAGCAGCCCGAACCGAGAGCTGATCCGTACCCGGACCGGCGGCCGGGTCACAGCTACGACGACGCAGTCCGGGTGGAAGTCGTGATCAGTACCGGCCGCGGCGACGCGCGACGGCGAGAAGCCCGAGCGCACCAGTGCCGAGGACGACCAGGGCGACTCCGACCCAGACGGAGGCGGGGTCGGTGAAGAGGATGGCGAACCCTCCTGTTGTGACGATGTGCGGGGTGACCGACCGGTCGTCCTCGTTCTCGTGGACCGCTGCCGATCGGCGATCGTCGTGGGCCCCTACTCTCCACGATCGGGGTACGCATCAACTAGTCGCTTTTCGTCACTACCCCGCCGTTGCTCCTCCGTTTTCCGAACCTGCTCCCACGGCGACGCCGCATCGGGGGACAAGATCCGTCCCGCGGGGCCCTTGTCTGGGAACTCGATGAAGGATTCCGTCGGGGCGTGACTTCCGTCTGGGGTGCCCCGTCTCATCCGTGAACAGCAACCGCTGGGAACGCCCGGCGGGACGAACGGAAGGAAACGACATGGCTGACACCACGACCCCCAACACCATCAGCAGCAACCGTTCCGCCGGCACCCACGCCGCGGGCTCGACTCCGTCGGGCAAGACCACGATCGACGACACCGTGGTCGAGAAGGTCGCCGGCATCGCCGCACGCGAGGTCAACGGCGTGCACTCGCTCGGCTCGGGCGCTGCCCGTGCGATCGGCGCGATCCGCGACGCGATCGGCCAGCGTGACTTCGGTCAGGGCGTCAAGGTCGAGGTCGGCGAGAAGCAGGTCGCCGCGGACGTGGTGATCGTCGCCGAGTACCCGGTGTCCCTGCAGCAGGTCGCCGACGGCGTGCGTTCGTCGGTCGCCCGTGCGCTGACCCAGATCGTCGGCATGGAGGTCGCCGAGGTCAACGTGACCGTCCAGGACGTCTTCATCCCGGGCGACGACAACGACGACGACAAGAAGGAGTCGCGCGTTGAGTAACACGCTGACCGGCGCCCTCATCGGGGCCATCCTCGCCGTCGTCGCACTCCAATTCGGTTTCTGGGGCTTCGTCCTGGTGATCGTGTTCGGCGCGATCGGTGCCCTCGTGGCCGCGATCTCGTCCGGCAAGATCGACCGTGGTGCCCTGACCGACGTGCTGACCGGACGTCGGAGCTCCCGGTGACCGGCGGCCCGGACGTGCCGGGCCGCGTGGAGATCTCCGCTCGCGCGCTGAACTCGCTGGCGCGGGCCGTCGCAGCCGAACGGCTCGGCGCGCCCGCCCGGCGGGTCCGCGTGCAGCTCGGTGACCACGCGGGCGCCGTCGCACTGCAGGTCACCGGCCCGATCCGCGCGCAGCAGGACGTCCTCGGCTCGGCCGTCGCCGTCGCCGAACGCGTTCGCGAGCGGGTCGGCGAGCTGTCCGGCCGTCGGGTCGGCAGCGCCCACATCGAACTCACCGGCATCGTGCACGAGCACGACGGCCGGGTCCGGTAAGAGGAGGAAGACATGAGCACGACTTCGCTCGAACGACGCATCCAGCGTCGGAGCATCCACCGGTCACGGTCGGGTGCCGTCGCGGTGGCGCTCGTCGTCCTGGCGCTCGTCGCGGCCTGGATCGGCACCGAGTCGGTCCTCCGGGCAGTCGGTTCCGCGCCGCTGCTCGCGGACCCGCAGACCGTCGTCGACGCGGCCCTGAAGCCCGACGGCGCGTTCGTGGCGATCGCCGAGGCGATCGCGGTCGTGCTCGTCGTCCTGGGCGTCGTGCTCATCGTCCTGGCGCTGAAGCCCGGTCGGCAGCCGCGATCCGCGGTCCTACACGACCGGGGTGCCGTCGTGATCGACACCGCCATCCTCGCCTCGACCGCCGCGAACGCCGCCGCCCTGGCTGCGGGGCTGCCCGAGGACCACGCGAAGGCGTCGGCCCGTGGCCGTTCGTCGGAGGTGCGGCTCGTGCCCCTGTCCGGGATCCCCGTCGACCAGGCCGCGGTCCGGTCGGCGGTCGAGGAGCGGCTCGGCCGCCTCGACACCCGGTTCGGCAAGCGCGTCACGGTCCGCGTGGAGCAGAAGGGAACCCTCGCATGACCAAGAGCAACCGCACCCTGAACAGGATCATCCTGCTCGTCCTCGGGCTGGTCGCCGTGATCATCGGCCTCGCCGTCGGCGCGGGCGTCCTGCCCGCGGTCCGCGATGCCCTCGCACCGTACCTGACGTTCCCGTCGAAGGTCACCGTCCCGGCGGCGTCGCTGTGGATCGTCGCCGGCGCCTGCGTCCTCGTGATCGTCCTGGCGCTGCTGTGGGTGTTCACCCGCGGCCGAGGCGGCACGAGCGTCGCGGTCCGCGAACGCTCCGGCGACGACGAGGTGACGATCAACGTCGCGCTCGTCCGTGACGTCATCGACCACGAGCTCGACGGTGTCCGCGACGTCGTCGGCGCGAAGGTCGACACGTTCCTGGTCAAGCGCCAACGCGCCGCCCGGATCCGCGTCAACGTCCGTCGCGGTGGCGACGCGGTGAGTGTCATCGACGCCGTCGACCACGCCATCGGTGTCCTGGACCGCACCCTCGGCCGGCAGGTGCCGGTCCTGGTCCACCTCACCGGCGGCACCCGCGCCGTCCTCGCGAAGTCGACCCGGGTGCAGTAGACCCGGCCGTCTGCACGACGAGACTGGACCCCGGGAGGCGCACCGCGCCTCCCGGCAGCACCAGCGACCACCAACCAACCGGGCTGACGCCCGAACGAGCGAGAGGAGCCCGTCATGGGTCTCGACGACAAGATCAAGAACGCCGCGCAGGACCTCGCAGGCAAGGCCAAGGAGGCCGTCGGCAAGGCGACCGACGACGACCAGAAGGTCGCCGAGGGTCAGAAGGACCAGGCCGCAGCCAGCGCCAAGAAGGCCGGCGAGGACGTCAAGGACGTCTTCAAGTAACCCGTCTCGGACCCGGACGCCGCCCGCCCACGGTGGGCGGCGTCCGTCGTCCCGGAGCAAGGAGGAAGTCATGCAGCACGACCCGAACGCGAGGACGCAGATCATCGAGGTGCCCCTGCCCGAGGAGCTCACCGAGCCCCTGCCCGCGGACGCCTCGCCCGTCACCATCGCTGCGCGGACGGCCGCCGAGACCGCCCTCGGCGTCCACGGTGTGCACCACCTCGGCAACCTCCTGGCCCGCGCCGCCGACACGGTCCGCGCCCGGTTCGGCCGTTCCGCCGGGACGACCGGGGTGCAGGTCGACGAGACCGACGGCGAGCTCGACGTCGTCGTCTCGATCGTCGTGGAGTACCCCGAGCCCGTGGTCCAGGTCGCCGACGAGGTCCGCCGACAGGTGCGTGAGGCGGTTGCGCAGCTGAACTTCGACGTCGTCTCGGTCGACGTGCGCGTGCTCGACGTCCACGGACCCTTCGACGACGAGCCCAGCGCCCTCGACAGGGCGGTCGAGTCCGGGAAGGACGCGGTGGACCGGGTCCGCACCGCGGCTTCCGAGGCCGCTGCTCACGTCGAGGAGAGCGCGGCCGACGCCGCCGAACGGGCTCGCGATGCCGCGTCCCGCGCGGTCGACCGTGCCGGTGACGCCACGGACGCCGCGCGCGAGGCCGTGGCCGACGCCACGGATCGAGTCCGCGACGGCGCCGCCGAGGCCGCAGACCGTGCCCGGGACGGTGCCGATCGTGCTCGTGGAGCCGCTTCCGCCGCGGGCGATGACGCGACCGAGGCCGCGGGTGCTGCGCTGGACGCCGCTGTGGACGAGCGTGCCGCAGAAGCGCTCCGGGAGGATGCCGAGTCCCACGGCGAGGCCCGGAACTGACCTCGTCCCGCGGGGCGGTCCACGTCGGCACACCGCGGCGGTCGGCCTCCGGTGTGGACGGGTCCGATCCGACAGAAGCGCCCCTGGCTCCCGCCGGGGGCGCTTCTGTGTCCGGGAGAGGGACTCACCGCGTGGGCCGGCGATCGGCGATCGTCGGTCGGCGTGCGGTGGCTCGAGACCCGATGCCTCGGTGGGTCGTTCCGCCACTGCGGTAGGTTCCTGCCGTGCGGAGTGACCACCCCGAGGAGACCGCGCCCATGGCCGGGAGGCACGGCATCCTCCGCCCCGTCCGTCGCGGCACCGGACGGGTCGGCTCCACCGCCCTGAGTGGCCCGTCAGGAGCACTCGCTGCTCGGAGACCGCGAGGTGCCCGCCTGGCACCCCGACCGGTCGCGCCGGACCGGCGCCCACGGCGATCCGGCGCCGCCTCGGGAAGTGGTGCGCGCCTCCTGGCCGTCCGACGGCCGGCCGCGCAGCGATGCCGCGCCGAGCGTGCCGACGCACCCGCGCGGAGCGTGTCCTGACGGGGTGACCACGCGCCTCCGACGGGCCGCAGCCCAGCCCGTCGCGGCCCGATCTCGACGGAGGGTCTTGCGCTCGGAGCACTGGGCGTGCATCATCTGTATCGATACACTTCTGTATCGATACAGATACTCGCAACGCCGAGTTTCTGCGATCACCGTCGATGACGAGGACGCACCGTGGCTCCCTCCCGTTACTTCGCCGACCCGGCCCTCCTGGTGGTCGATGGCGTCTTCCACCTGTACCCGACGACGGACGGCGAGCCGGACTGGGGCGCCGACGCGTTCCGGGTGTTCACCTCCACCGACCTGCTCCGCTGGGACGACCGCGGCGAGGTCCTCCGGCTCGGCACCGACGTCCGGTGGGCGTCGAGCCGGGCGTGGGCGCCCGCGGCCCACGTCGCCGGTGACCGCTACCTGCTGTACTTCTCGGCCGAGGACAACATCGGGGTGGCGTCCGCGCCGACTCCGCTGGGGCCGTTCGAGGACGCCGGTGAGCCGATCGTCCCGGCGGGCCGGTACCCCGGGCGGGCGATCGACCCGTCCGTCTTCGTCGACCACGACGGGACGACCTACCTGCTCTGGGGGAACGGTGCCGCGAACATCGCGCGGCTCGCCGACGACGGGCTGAGCATCGTCGAGGACTCGGTCGTCACGTGGCAGATCCCGTCCTTCCGCGAGGCGGCGCACCTCCACCGGCGCGGCGACCACTACTACCTGAGCTGGTCCGAGAACGACACCAGGGACCCGGACTACCGGGTGCGGTGGGCGTCCGGACCGTCGGCGCACGGCCCGTGGACCGACGGCGGCGTCCTGCTCGAGCAGTCGCCGACGGACGGCGTGTTCGCGACCGGTCACCACACGATCCTCCGTCTGCCCGGTTCCGACGACTGGATCATCGCCTACCACCGCTTCGCCGTCCCGGACGGTGACGGGTTCCACCGGGAGATCGTCATCGACGAACTCCGCCACGCGGACGACCGCTCCCTCGTCCCGGTCACGCCGTCACGCCGAGCGATCGAGCTCGTCTGACGTCCTGCTCCAGCCCCGAACACCACACGAAAGAGAGATGCAGCAATGACGCTCGTCCACCGCACACACCCCCGCCGCCGGGCGCTCCGGCGGAGCATCACGGCGATGCTCGCCGTCGGCGCCGTCACCGCGGCCCTGACCGGCTGCTCCGCCGGGAGCAGCGCCGACTCCGGCTCGAAGACCGTCACCTTCCTGTCGTGGGACAACGCCGCGACGATGAAGCCGGTCGTCGCAGCGTTCGAGAAGGCCAACCCCGGGTACACGGCGAACCTGTCCTACGCGCCCCCGGTCCCGCAGTACATCCAGAAGCTCCAGACCTTGCTCGGCTCGGGCACCGCACCGGACGTCTTCATCATCACTGCGGAGAACAAGACGCAGATCATGAACGGCGGCTTCGCGAAGGACCTCAGCAAGGAGTCCTGGACCGGCAACCTCGCCGACGCGGCGAAGGCCACCTACACGAAGGACGGCAAGCTCTACGGTGCCGCGACGTCGTCGTGGGGCGGCGGCCTGCTCGTGAACAAGCAGCTGCTCGCGAAGGTCGGCGCGACCTCGGCCCCGGCCACGTGGGACGACTTCCTCGCGCTCTGCAAGAAGCTCAAGGCAGCCGGGATCACCCCGTTCTACGAGGGCGGCGACGGCATGCCGGTGTCGCTCGCGGCCCTCGTCGGCGCGGAGAACGCCTCCCTCGGCGGGAAGATGGACGACCAGATCTGGTCCGGGAAGACCACGTTCGAGAAGACGTGGACGCCGAGCGTGAAGGCGTGGAGCGAGCTCTTCGACCAGGGGCTGGAGTCGCGGAGCGTCGCCGGTCTCACCGGTGACCAGGTGACGCAGCAGTTCGAGCAGGGCAAGGTCGCCATGATCGGGACCGGGTCGTGGGCGCTCGGCGGGATCCAGCAGTCCGCGCCGGACCTCGACCTCGAGTACTGGCCGGTGCCGACCCCCGACGGCACGGCGTACTGGGCGGGTGCCGTGGCTCCCGGCTACGCGATCAACGCGAAGGCGAAGGATCCGGTCGCCGCGGAGAAGTTCGTCTCGTTCCTGCAGAGCAAGGAGGGCGTGGAGGTCTTCCAGAAGCAGACGGCCGCGATCACGACGACCGCCGACTTCCAACCGAAGCTCGACGCCTCGCTGGACCAGATGACCTCGGCCGTGCGGAAGGGCGACTTCTACCTGCCCGCCGTCAGCTGGCCAGACCACAGCGACGTGATGTCGACGCAGGCGACCGCACTGCTGCAGCAGCTGATCGCCGGCAAGATCTCGCCGAAGGACGTGACCGAAGGACTCGACCAGAAACTGCAGAGCGTCAAGTAGCCGACCGCGCGGGGTGGCCGACCGGCCGCCCCGCGCACCGGCTCGACTCGGGAAGGTACCCATGGTCAACGTCACAACGCTCGCGCAGCCACGCGAGACCCGCTCGGCCGCCCCGTCGGTCCGTACCGGTCGGTGGTTCCGGCGAGCCCTCACCCGGATGGAGAGCACGTGGTTCGTGCTCCCGATCATCCTCGTCTTCGTCGTGCTGTACGCGGTGCCGATGTGCCAGTCGATCTGGTACAGCTTCACCGACTACAACGGTTACGTCCAGAACCCGAGCTTCGTCGGGCTGAAGAACTACGTCAGCATCTGGAACGACTCGTCGATGGTGCAGGCCCTCGGCTTCACGCTGCTCTACGCGGTGGCGACGACGGTCGTCGTCACGGTGCTGGCGATCCCGCTCGCGCTGGTCCTCAACCGACGGTTCTTCGGCCGCAACTTCGTGCGCTCGGTGTTCTTCTTCCCGGCGGTGCCGAGCGTCGCGATCCTCGGCCTCGTCTGGGGCTTCATCTTCAACCCGCTCGGCTCGGGCGTGATCAACTCGATCATCGGTGCCTTCGGTGCCGCTCCGATCCCGTGGTTGTCCGACGAGACCCTGGCGCAGCTCAGCGTGATCATCGTCGCGGTCTGGGCACAGGTCGGCTGGCACGCCGTGCTGTACCTGGCCTACCTGCAGGCGATGCCCTCGGACCTGTTCGAGGCGGCGAAGATCGACGGAGCCGGTCGTCTGCAGGAGTTCCGCTACCTGACACTCCCGCTGCTGACCCCGGCCGTCTCGGTGAGCTCGCTGCTCCTGCTCACCGGTGGCCTCAAGGTCTACGACCTGCCCTTCACCCTGACGAAGGGCGGGCCGGGGTTCGCGACGCGGACCCTCACCCAGGCGATCATCGAGAACGGGATCGCGCAGTCCGACATCGGTCGGGCGTCGGCGCTCAGCGTCCTGTTCCTGCTCGCCGTCGGCATCATCATCGTGGCGCAGCTCGCTGTCTCGCGCCGTCTGGAGGCACGGTTCTCGTGAAGCAGAGCAGAGGCATCGTCCTCAGCGTCGTGATGATCCCCATCGCGGCCGTCGTGGCACTGCCGTTCTACTACATCCTCGTCAACACCCTGAAGACGCAGCAGCAGACGGCACAGAGCCCGCTCGCACTCCCGAGCTCGTTCGACCTGTCCAACTACGTGACCGTCTTCCAGACCCTGCCGATCGTGCAGTCGTTCGTCAACACGCTCTACGTCACCGTCGCGTCGATCGCTGTGATGCTCCTGATCGGGTCGATGGCGGCCTTCGGGGTCCTGGTCGGCCGCGGTCGCCTCACCACGGTGGTCGGGGTGGTCCTCGTCATCGCGTTCCTCGTCCCTGGGCAGGCCACGCTCATCCCGCTCTACCGGATGCTCGCCGGCGCCGGGCTCGTCGACTCGCTCAACGGGCTCGTCGTGATGTACGCCGCGGGCGCGATCTTCTGTTACTTCCTCATCATCGGGTACATGCGCACCATCCCGACGGAGCTCTTCGAGGCGGCGCGGATCGACGGTGCGGGTGCGTTCCGGGTGTACTGGTCAGTCGTCCTGCCGCTGATCCGTCCGATCCTCGTGACGGTCGGGGTCTTCCAGACCATGTGGGTCTGGAACGACTTCATCACGCCGAACGTCTTCATCAACTCGCCGCAGAAGCAGACGCTCGTCTTGCAGGTGTACTCGGCGGTGGGGCAGTTCACGACGAACTGGCCGGTCTTCATGACGCTGAGCGTGATCGTGCTCATCCCGATGGTCGTCTTCTTCGTCGTCGCCCAGCGGCAGATCGTGAGCGGGCTCGTGGCCGGAGCGACGAAGGGATGAGCGCCGGGATCCTCCGGACACCGCAGTCCGGTGCGACCGACCCGACCCTGGTGCACGACCCGTCGACCGGCCAGTGGTGGATGTTCACGACGCTCCGTCGTCCGCACGACGACGGACCCGGCGTCCGGTGGGTGCACGGGAGCAGCATCGGCATCGCGACGAGCGACGACGACGGCGCGACCTGGTCGGAGCGTGGTGCGGCACACGGGCTGCCCGATGCCGACACCTGCTGGGCGCCCGAGGTGGTCCGCGTCGACGACGGGTGGCGGATGTTCCTCACCGTGGTCGACGGCGTGCCGTCCTCCTGGGACGGTGCGTCCGGGCACGTGGTCGAGTTCCGGAGCGGTGACCTCGAGCGGTGGGAACGTGTGGGCACGGTCGACCTCCGATCCGACCGGGTCATCGACGCCTGCGTGGCGCGGTGCGACGACGGACGGTGGCGGCTGTGGGCCAAGGACGAACACCGGGGCAGCTGCACGGTCGTCGCGAGCAGCGCCGACCTCGTCTCCTGGACGCACGAGGGCGTCGCGGTCCCGGCCACACCGCCGCACGAGGGCCCCGTGGTGTTCCGGCTCGGTCGGTGGTGGTGGATGGTCACCGACGAGTGGCGTGGACTCGCCGTCCACCGCTCGCCCGACGCGCGGCAGTGGACTCGCCAGTCGACCGGCGGAGGACTCGTGCTCGACCGTCCCGGCCGCGCACCGGACGACACCGAGATCGGCCACCACGCCTCGGTCGTCGTCGCGGCGTCGGGTCAGCCGCACGGCGTGCTGGTCTACTTCACCCACCCCGGCGGACCGGGGACGCGGGAGAGCGCGGTCCACTTCGCATCGGTCCGCGTCGAGTCGGACGTCCTCGTGGTCGACCGGGACGACGTGGGCGCACACCCGCTCGCCGGCATGGTCGACCGCGGCGTGCCCCGACCGACGCGCGACGCCGTCGTCGCCGGGAGCGCGGCATGACCGGCCGACGGCACGCCGGATGGCTCATGGCATCGTTCACCGACGACGACGACCACCGCGACGGCAACGAACAGGTGCGCTTCGCGGTGGCGATCGGTGACGAGCCGACCCACTGGCATCCCCTCGCCGGGTGGCGACCGATCCTCGCGAGCACCGTCGGCGAGCACGGTGCCCGCGACCCGTTCCTCGTCCGCGACGGTGCGCGGTTCGTCCTCATCGCGACGGACCTCCGGACCACCGACGCCGCCGACTGGGACCGGGCGGTCCGCCACGGGTCCACCGGTGTCCTCGTCTGGGAGAGCGTCGACCTCGTGGACTGGACCGGACCGGACCTCGTCCCGATCGCCGTCCCGGGCGCCGGCAACGCGTGGGCACCGAAGGCGTACCCGCTCCCGGACGGCTCCTGGCAGGTGTACTTCGCGTCGTCGGTCCACCCGGCCGGCAGCGACCGGACGACGGCGACCCACCAGCGCATGTTCGTCGCCCGCACCCGGGACTTCCGGTCCTTCGAGCCCGCCGAGGTCTACCTCGACCCCGGACACGACGTCATCGACGTCGCGTTCCTGCAGCTGGGCGGGTCGGTGCAGCGGTTCGCTGCGGACGCCCGAACGGATGATCCCGCGCGGGCGGTGCAGTTCGTGCGGCAGGAGTCCGGGAGCGTGCGGGACGATCCCTGCTTCACCGACGTCGTCGACCGGATCGGCGCCGGGGTGCTCCGGCGTGGCGAGGGCCCGGCGGTGTTCGCGGACCCGGTCGGCGACGGCGCGTGGCTCTTCATCGACGAGTTCACCTTCCGCGGGTACCAGCTCTTCCGGTCCCACGACCCCGCCCGAGGCCGCTGGGAGCACGTCCCGGGGACCGTCCTGCCGCCCGGGGTGAAGCACGGTTCCGTCCTGTCGATCGACCAGCACGAGCTCGACCGGCTCGTCGACGCGTTCGGGATCGCCGCGGCCGGCTGACGGGTCGGACGGACACGACCGGGCGCCACGTCGCCACGGTCCCGGTCGACTGCGCCAAGATGGACCCGGACGAGGAGGACGACGTGGTGACCATCCAGGACGTGGCGCGCACGGCCGGGGTGTCCGCGATGACGGTGTCGAACGTCATCAACGACCGTCCGCACGTCCGACCGTCGACCCGGGCGAAGGTGGTCCGGGCGATGGACGACCTCGGGTACCGGGTGAACGTCGCCGCCCGGAACCTGCGTGCCGGTCGGACGTCGACCATCGGACTCGCGGTCGCCGAGATCGACCGTCCGTACTGGGGGCAGCTCGCCGCCCGGATCATCCGTGAGGCGGCCCGGCACAACCTCCAGGTGCTGATCGAGCAGACCGGGGCCCAGCGCTCGGGGGAGATCGACGCCCTGGGGCGCTCACGGAACCGCATGTACGACGGGCTCATCCTCAGCACCGTCGGCCTCGGTCCGGCCGACGCTGACCTGCTCCGGGTCGACCAGCCGGTCGTCATCCTGGGCGAGCGGATCTTCGACGGACCGGTCGACCACGTCGCGATGGCGAACCAGGACGGTGGGCGCATCGCCGTCGAACACCTCATCGAGCGCGGATGCCGACGGATCGCCTTCCTCGACGGTGACGACGGCGACGACGAGATCTCGGTGTCCGCGCTCCGTGCGGTCGGCTACCGACAGGCCCTGCAGGACGCCGGCCTGACCCTCGATCCCCGCCGCCACGTGCGGATAGCGGACTTCACGATGGCGGGCGGACGAGCGGGGGTGGCACAGCTGCTCGCCGCCGAGACCGAGTTCGACGGGGTCTTCTGCATCACGGACACGGTTGCCATCGGTGCGCTGCGCGGCCTCGCGGACGCGGGCGTGGACGTCCCGGGGCAGGTGAAGGTCATCGGCTTCGACGACGTCGAGGAGGCCGACTACACGACGCCGTCCCTCACCAGCATCGACCCGGACCACGACCTGATGGCCCGCACCGCGGTCGACCTGCTGGTGGCGCGCATCGCCGGCGACGACCGCGCCCGCGTCGAGTTCACGAGCCCGGCGCGTCTGGTCGTCCGCGACTCGACCTGACGCCGCCGGAGAACCCCGGTGCTCCCGGCGTGCGAGGCTTGACGGGCTCCCCTCCCGCACAACCAGGAAAGGCCCCGGATGCTCGAGCTCCCGGCCGTGTTCGAAGTCGGCTCCCTGATCGTCATCGTGGCGATCCTGCTCGCCGACCTGCTCGTCGTGGCCCGGCGTCCCCACGTGCCGACGCTCAAGGAGTCCGGCGTGTGGGTGGGCCTCTACGTGGGCCTCGCGCTCCTGTTCGCCGTCGCGATGTTCGTCTTCGCCGGCGGGGAGTCAGCGGGGCAGTTCCTCGCGGGCTGGCTCACCGAGTACAGCCTGAGCATCGACAACCTCTTCGTGTTCGTGATCCTCATGGCCCGGTTCTCCGTGCCGAAGACGATCCAGCAGGAGGTGCTCATGCTCGGCATCATCATCGCGCTGGTCCTGCGCGGCGTCTTCATCCTGCTCGGCGCCCGGCTGATCGAGGACTTCTCGTGGATCTTCTACCTCTTCGGCGCATGGCTGATCTGGACGGCGATCCAGCAGCTCCGCGGCGAGGACGAGGACGACGACAAGGACAGCCTCATCGTGCGGCTGCTCCGGAAGCGCGTGCGCATCACGGACACGTACGACGGCATGAAGTTCCGCGTCGTGCAGGACGGCGCACGGCACTTCACCCCGCTGCTGGTGGTCCTCATCGCGATCGGGACGACCGACCTGCTGTTCGCCCTCGACTCGATCCCGGCGATCTTCGGCATCACCGAGAGCGCGTTCATCGTGTTCACCGCGAACGTCTTCGCCCTGATGGGCCTGCGGCAGCTGTACTTCCTGCTCGGCGGGCTGCTCGAGCGGCTGGTCTACCTCAAGTACGGGATCGCGGCGATCCTCGCGTTCATCGGCGTGAAGCTCGTGCTGCACGCCCTGCACGGCAACGAGCTGCCCTTCATCAACGGCGGCGAGCACGTGGAGTGGGCGCCAGAGATCGGCACGGTGGTGTCGCTGCTCGTGATCGTCGTGGCGATGGGCGTGGCGACCGGCGCCAGCCTGCTGCGGATCCGCCGCGAGGACGACGCGCACGACGAGGTCTCCCGCGACGCCGGAACGGCCTAGCGGTCCCCGACCGCGCGGACGGCGCGCGTCCGGCGGTGGACGCACCACGTGACGGACGGGAGGCGCGGGTCGGGCCCGCACCGTCCCTCCCGTCCGTCACCGGGTCGGGGCCGTCACCGGGTCGCGTCCGCGGTCCGCTAGCGTCGATCCCGGACCCATCACCCCCACCGTCACGAACCGGATCGAGCAACGATGCCTGACGTCCACCGCCCCGCCGACGACCGCTACGAGCGGCTGCCGTACCAGCGCGTGGGGAGGAGCGGGTTGCTGCTGCCCCGGATCTCCCTCGGGCTGTGGAACAACTTCGGCACCGACCGGGCGCTCACGACGCAGCGCGACATCGTGCTGCACGCGTTCGACCGCGGGATCACCCACTTCGACCTGGCGAACAACTACGGCCCGCCGCCCGGAGCCGCCGAGGAGCAGTTCGGTCGCATCCTCGCGTCGGACCTCCGCCCGTTCCGCGACGAGCTCGTGGTGTCCACCAAGGCCGGCTACGACATGTGGCCCGGCCCGTACGGCAACTGGGGCTCCCGGAAGTCCATGCTGGCGTCACTCGACCAGTCCCTCGGACGGCTCGGGCTCGAGTACGTCGACGTCTTCTACTCGCACCGGCCGGACCCCGAGACGCCGATCGAGGAGACCGTCAGCGCCCTCGTGACCGCGGTCCGGTCCGGCAAGGCGCTCTACGCCGGCATCTCGAACCACGACCCGGCGCAGACGGCCGCCGCGGCCGAGGCGCTCGCCGCCGAGAACATCCACCTGCTCATCCACCAGCCGCGCTACAACATGTTCGACCGCGCGCCCGAGGACGGCCTCTTCGACGAGCTGCTCCGTCTGGGGACCGGCGCGATCGTGTTCTCCCCGCTGGCCGGTGGGCTGCTGACGGACCGCTACCTCGACGGCTCGGTGCCGGTCGGGTCGCGTGCGGCCGAGGGCCGGTGGTTCGGCGCAGACCGCATCGACGACGCGTACCTGACGACGGCGCGGGCCCTGAACGAGATCGCCGTGTCGCGCGGGCAGACGCTCGCGCAGCTCGCGATCACGTGGGTGCTCCGGCAGCCGGCGGTCACGTCCGCGCTCGTCGGGGCGTCGAGCGTCCGACAGCTCGACGGGACGCTCGACGCGCTCGAGGGTGCGCCGCTGACGGACGAGGAGCTCGCAGCGATCGAGGCCCTGGTGCCGCGCGGCTGAGCCGGGCAGGATGAGCGACATGACCGACGACAGCGAGATGATCCACCTCCTGGTCGCGCCCAGCGGCGACGGGTGCGTCGAGTGCGACGCCACCGGGTCCTGGTGGGTGCACCTGCGCCGGTGTGCCGCGTGCGGCCACGTCGGGTGCTGCGACGACTCGCTGGACACCCACGCCACCCGGCACTGGGAGGCGACCGGACACGCGGTCATCCAGAGCTACGAGCCCGGTGAGACGTGGGCGTACGACTACCGCGACCGGTCCACGTTCGAGGGCGTCGAGCTCCAGGCGCCGACGAGCCACCCCGTGGACCAGTCGGTCCCCGGGCCGGCGGACCGCCTGCCCGCGGACTGGTTGGAACGGCTCGGCGGGTCGCGCTAGGGCCGTCGACGCGAGCGGGACACACGGAAGGCGCGGTGCCAGCCGGCACCGCGCCTCCTGTCTTGCACGTGGTCACGCGATCAGCGTGACCGCGACGATCAGACCGCTGCGGCCGTCTCGTCGCGGCGCGGGAGCGTCCAGCCCGGGCGCACGAAGTGGCACGTGTACCCGTGCGGGTGCTTCTCGAGGTAGTCCTGGTGCTCCTCCTCGGCCTCCCAGAAGTCACCGGCCGGCTCGACCTCGGTGACGACCTTGCCCGGCCAGATGCCGGAGGCGTCCACGTCGGCGATGGTGTCGAGGGCGACCTGGCGCTGCTCGTCGGACGTGGGGAACACGGCCGAGCGGTAGGCACGGCCGACGTCGTTGCCCTGGCGGTCCTTCGTCGACGGGTCGTGGATCTGGAAGAAGAACTCGAGCAGCTCGCGGTAGGAGATCTGGGCCGGGTCGAAGACGATCTCGACCGCCTCGGCGTGGTCGCCGTGGTTGCGGTAGGTGGCGTTCGGGGTGTCGCCGCCGGAGTAGCCGACGCGCGTGCTGATCACACCGGGACGGCGACGGAGGAGCTGCTGCGCTCCCCAGAAACACCCGCCGGCGAGGATGGCGGTTTCGGTGGTGGTCATGGTGGCCTCCTGGTGTCGGGAGTACCGCTGGCTGCGGCACCGTGTGGTGCAACCGGCGAGGGGTGTGGTCTGTTCCCGCCGTGCACGGAGCGCTGGTCCGCGACGCGACCGCGCGATCAGCGCTGGTCCGCGTCGCGACGACGGCCCGCCGCGTGCCAGCCGAGGGCGACCACACCGGCGCCGATCATGGCCTTGGCCAGCTCGCCGATGACGAACGGGTACAGGCCGTACGCGAGGGCGTGCTGCAGGTCGAGTCCGAGGGCGATCGCGAGCCAGGCCGTGCCGGCGCCGAACGTGACGACGGTGCCGAGCACGAAGGACAGCAGCGCCGCGGTGAACCGGCGGCCGCCGAAGCGCTCGGCGATCCGTCCGACGAGTGCCGCGGCGGCGATGAACCCGACGACGTAGCCGCCGGTCGGGCCGAGCAGGACGCCCGGTCCGGCGGCGCCCTCGGCGAAGACGGGCAGACCGACGACGCCGAGCAGCGCGTAGACGAGCATCGACAGGGCGCCGCGACGGGAACCGAGCGCGCTCCCGACGAGGAGGACGGCGAGGGTCTGCCCGGTGATCGGCACCGGCCAGAGCGGGACGGACACCTGGGCGGCGCCGGCGGTCAGCACCGCGCCACCGACGACGAGCGCGGTGCTGACCAGCGCGGTCCGGGGGAGCAGGACGTCGGCGAACGGGCGCAGGGCGGTGGTCGGCACGGGTGCGGGGGCGTTGGCGGTCATGATCGGGTCCTCGGGGAGCGGGTCGGCGGGTCGGGGATCGGGTGCGGTCTGGCGGGGTCAGACGGCGGCTGCGGCGAGCAGCGCGTCGGCGTCCCGGCGTGCGGCGGCGACGGCATCGGGGCCGAGCCCGCACGCGCGGAGGCAGGTGTCGGTGAGCAGCTCGCGGTCCTGGTCGTCCACGTCGCGGGTGCGGCGGAGCTGGATGACCGTCTCGGCGAGCTGGATGAGGACGCCGCCCAGACGCTCGGCCGTGACCGATCGCCGGACGTCCTCACTCGCCGCCCGGGCACCGAGCCGCCCGTAGGTGTCCTGCAGCTCCTGCCGGTCGGCGCGGAAGCCGGCGTACCGGTCCCCCTGCACCTCGGGGAGCATGTAGAGCGTGCCGATGTTGTGGGGCGTCCGTGCGAGCGTGTCGATGTCGATGAGGACCAGGGCGGCGAGGGCGCCGGCGGCGGAGACGCTCCCGGGGACCCGCTCCTCGAGGCCGCGGACCACGTCGAGGCTCGGGCGGACCGAGGTCGTGAGCAGCTCGACGAGCACCTCGTCCTTGCCGGCGAAGTGGTAGTACAGCGAGGCCTGTCGGATGCCGACCCGCTCCGCGATCGCCCGGGTCGAGGTGGCGCTGAAGCCGTTCTCGACGAACAGCGCCGCGGCGGCGTCCAGGATCTGGTCGCGGGGGCTCAGCCCGGACGCGGTGTCCGGGACCGCTCGTGGCCTGCCGAGTCGGGTGGGCCGGTCGTCGGAGGACATGGCCCCATCCTCGCAGCCGGCCGTCACGCGTGCTCCCGGGCCGTGTGCTCCCGGGCCACCAGCTCGCGGTACGCACGCCAGCCGCCGTGGTGCGTGATGTCCTCGGCACCCGCGACGGCGTGCGCCTCGACCGTGAAGCCGGTGACGTCCGATCCGTCGTCGAGCGTCACGGAGCCGATCGCCATCGGTGCGGGGAGCGCCGCGACGAACGTGCCGAAGCCGGCGGCCGGCAGCCGCCAGACCTCACCGGCGATCCCGGACGGTGCCGCGCTGCCGTCCTCCGACCGCACTCCGCCCGCAGCACCGGTGCCCGACCGCACCAGCCCCGGCTTGGGCGGCACGGTGTCGAGGGCGTACAGCCGGTAGTCGGGGGCGGTGCGCGCCGCGCGGACGAACGTGCCGCCGGCGGCGACCAGCTGGCCGTTCAACGGCTGGTCCCGCAGGTGCGCGCCGACGACGAGGAGGTCGACGGTCGGGGCGGCGAAGGCCGCGGCGAGTGCCGCCAGACGGCGGTCGGTGAACGCCGGTCCGGTCAGCATGACGCCGAACGGCAGCCCGTCCACGAATCCGGCCGGCACCGCGAGGGACGCCATGTCCAGCAGGTTCGCGAAGTTCGTGTACCGGCCCATCCGGCTGTTCGCACCGACCGGGTCCGCAGCGACCTCGTCGAGGGTCGGGTGCCAGGTGGTGGTGGGGGTGAGGAGCGCCGTCGTGCCGTCGAGCAGCGTGCGGCCCCTGGCACCGAGGGCGTCGAGGCGCTCCTGGTCGGCGAAGAGCGCCGCGGCCGTCGGCGTCGCGCCGCCGAGGACGATCGCGGCCACCGTGGGGTCGAGGTCCTCGCCGATCCGGTCACGGTTCGCCTCGATGTGGGCCCCGACCGCCGCGTACCGCTCGGCGACGAACGCGCCGTCGTACAGGAGCGTCGCGGCGTCGAGGAGCGGGGCGATGTCGACCTCGACGACCTCGTGCCCGAGGGCGCGGAACCGGTCGACGGCACGGTCGAACGCCGCCGCCCACCCGGGCGCGAGGCCCTCGAGCTGCGTCGGCAGCGGCACCGCGATGCGCGGCACCGGGGGCAGGACCACGAGGGAGCCGTCGGCCAGTGCGGCGTCCGGCCGGGCGAGCGGGTCGGAGCCGTCCGGCCCCGCCATCAGCTCGGCCACGGTCCGGGCGAGGTCGAGCGAGCGGGCGAACACCGTCACACAGTCCTGCGACCGGCAGGCGGGGACGACGCCGGTGTTCGGGACGAGCCCCTTCGTGGGCTTCACCCCGACGATGTGGTTCAGCGCTGCCGGGACGCGTCCGGAGCCGGCGGTGTCGGTGCCGAGCGCGAAGTCGACCGTCCCGAGTGCGACGGCGGTGGCGGACCCGCTCGAGGACCCGCCGGAGATCCGGGTGGGGTCCCAGGCGTTCCGAACGGCGCCGAAGGGCGACCGGGTGCCGACGAGGCCGGTCGCGAACTGGTCGAGGTTGGTCTTGCCGACGACGACCGCCCCGGCAGCCCGGAGTCGTGCGACGGCGGTGGCGTCCGCGGTGGGTGTGGACGCGAAGGAGCGCGCGGCGGCGGTGGTGGGGAGCCCGGCGACGTCGATGTTGTCCTTGACGGCGAAGAGCATGCCGGCGAGCGGCAGGGCCGGATCGACGGCCGATGCCTCGGCGACCACGTCGGCCCGGTCGCGCAGGGTGATCCACACCTCGGGACGGTCGACCGCGTCGATCCGGTCGAAGGCGGCGTGCACGCGGGCGACCGCGTGGTCGCCACCGCGGCCCGCGCCGTCCCGGACGCTGCTCACGCCGCCGCTCACGCTGCGGCTCCGATCGCGGCGAGGACCTGCCCGGGTGCGACCTGGTCGCCCGGCTTGATGTAGACCTCCAACACGTGCCCCTCCACCGGTGCGTGCACCATCGACTCCATCTTCATCGCCTCCACCGCGAGCAGCTTCTGGCCCTCGTCCACCCGGTCGCCCGGCCGGACGTCCACCTGCCACACGGTCGACGTGAACGGCGCCGTCACCGCGGTCGCACCGGCCGGCAGGACGACCTCGTCCGGCAGCACCACGGCGGGTTCGTCACGGACGTCGAACTCGCCCGATGCCCGCCACCGCTCCTTCTCCTCGTCGAACGCGCGGGCCTGCTGCGCCCGGAAGTCGGCGATCGACCCGGCGTTGTCGCTGAGGAACCGGTTGTAGGACGCGATCGAGAACTCGCCGTCGACGGTCTCGAAGTCCCCGCGTCCCGCGTCGGTCTCGGCGCGCAGGTCGAGGAGCTCCTCGGCGGAGACCGGGTACCACTCGATGCGGTCGAAGAAGCGGAGCGCCCACGGGTCCTCCTGGAACAGGCCGCCGCGGCGGAACCGGTTCCAGATCTGCACGGTGCGGCCGACGAACTGGTACCCGCCCGGCCCCTCCATGCCGTAGATGCACAGGTACGCGCCGCCGATCCCGACCGAGTTCTCGGCCGTCCAGGTGCGTGCCGGGTTGTACTTCGTGGTGACGAGGCGGTGCCGGGGGTCGAGCGGCGTGGCGACCGGCGCACCGAGGTACACGTCGCCGAGCCCGAGCACGAGGTAGCTCGCGTCGAAGACCGTGCGGAACACGTCGTCGACGCTGTCGAGCCCGTTGATCCGCCGGATGAACTCGATGTTCCACGGGGTCCACGGCGCGTCGTCGCGGACCCCCGCCATGTACCGCTCGATCGCCAGCCGGGTCGCGGGATCGTCCCACGACAGCGGCAGCTTCACGGTGCGGGACGGCACGACGAGCTGGTCGGTCGGCGGGATCTCGTCCTCGAGCTCGCGGAGGAGGCCGGCCATCGTGCTCGCCTTCAGCACGCTCGCGTCGGTGTGCACCTGCAGCGAACGGATGCCGGGGGTGATGTCGAGGACGCCGCGGGGCGCCTCCTCCTGCAGCTTCGTCATGAGCGCGTGCACGCGCATCCGCAGCGCGATGTCGAGCGTCATGTCGCCGTACTCGACGAGGACGTTGTCGTCGCCGTCGCGTCGGTACGCGACGCCCGGGCGGGCGTCGGTCGCGTCCAGACGCGCGATCACCCCGTCGTCGCCGTCGCCGCCGGTGCGGGGGACGGTCCGTGAGGCGCGGTTCGCCTCGAGCGCGGCCGCGTGGGCCTCGCGCACGGGGACGAACCGCACGGTGTCACCCGGTCGGAGCTGGCCGAGCTTCCACAGGTCGCCGCTGGCGACCACCGCCGGACAGACGAAGCCGCCGAGCGAGGGGCCGTCCGGCCCGAGGACGATCGGGGTGTCCCCGGTGAAGTCGATCGCACCCACCGCGTACGGGGTGTCGTGGATGTTCGACGGGTGCAGTCCCGCCTCGCCGCCGTCGGTCCGAGCCCAGCCGGGCCGGGGACCGATCAGCCGGATGCCGGTGCGGGCGGAGTTGTGGTGCACGACGTAGTCGGTGGCGTAGAACACGTCGAGGTCGGCGCGGGTGAAGAAGTCCGGCGCCGCGTGCGGCCCCTCGGTGACGGCGACCTCCCACGTGTCGGTGAGCGCGGTCCGCCGGTCGGCGGGGGTCGGACCGCCGACCAGGCCGAGCCGGCTACCGGCGGGGAAGGCCGGGTGCGGGACGTCCGAGTCCGGGGAACCGGGACGCAGGACGTCACCGGCGAGCAGGGCACGACCGGCGTGACCGCCGAACCCGCCGAGCGTGAAGGTCGCGGTGGAGCCGAGGTACGTCGGGACGTCGAAGCCGCCGCGGACCGCCAGGTAGCTCCGGAGTCCCGGTCCGGCAGCCGTGCCGAGCGCGAGGGTCTGACCCGCCTGCACCTCGATCGGCTCCCACAGCGCCAGGGGCTCGCCGTCGAGCAGGACCGGCAGCGGTGCGCCCGTGACCGCGACGACGGCGCTCGCCGAGAAGCGGAGCGTCGGGCCCGTGGCGGTGACCTCGAGCGCCGGAGCACCCTCGGGGTTGCCGACCACGAGGTTCGCCTCGGCGAACGACGCCGCGTCGAACGGGCCGCTCGGCGGGACGCCCACCTGCCAGTACCCCACCCGGCCGGGCAGGTCCTGGATCATGGTCATGGTGCCGGGGGCGACGACGTCGATCCGGGGGTCCGGGTCCTCGGTCTCGTCGAGCGTCGAGGTGGAGTGCGTCGCGGTCCGGAGCTCGAGGTCATCCGTGAGGGAGCGGAGCAGCCCGGCGTTCGTCACGATGCCGTCGACTCGGGTGTCGGCGAGGGCGTCCCGGAGCAGGTCGAGTGCGTCGTCCCGGGTCTCGCCGGTGGCGATGACCTTCGCGAGCATCGGGTCGTAGAAGGCGGAGACCTCGGAGCCGGTCTCCACCCAGCCGTCGACGCGGACGCCGTCACGCTCGGGGAACACCGCCTGCGTCACGAGGCCGCTCGACGGCAGGGACCCCTTCGCCGGGTCCTCGGCGTAGACGCGGGCCTCGACGGCGAACCCGGTCGGGGTCCACGCGCGGTCGAAGACGTCGTCGTCGATGCCGGCCGCCCCGTCCCGGGCCAGGCGCAGCATGAGCTCGACGAGGTCGACGCCGAAGACCTCCTCGGTCACCGGGTGCTCGACCTGCAGCCGCGTGTTCACCTCGAGGAAGGACGCCTCCTCGCGGACCGGGTCGTAGACGAACTCGACCGTCCCTGCGCTGCGGTACCCGACGCTCTCGGCGAGCCGACGGGCGGACGCGTGCAGTTCCTCCCGGACCCGGCGGGGGAGCGCCGGGGCCGGGGCCTCCTCGATGACCTTCTGGTTGCGGCGCTGGAGCGAGCAGTCGCGGTCGCCGATCACGGCGACGCGGCCCTCGCCGTCGCCGAAGAGCTGGACCTCGACGTGGCGGGCCGGCCGGACGAGCCGTTCGAGGAAGATCCCGGCCGAGCCGAAGGCGGCCGACGCGGTGCGCTCGACGCTCGCGTACGCCTCGCGGACCTCGTCGAGCGTCGCGCACGCCTGCATGCCGATCCCGCCGCCGCCACCGGTGGCCTTGAGCATGACCGGCAGGCCGATGCGCTCCGCCTGCAGGACGGCGTCCTCGACGCTGTCCAGCAGCCCGGTGCCGGCGAGCATCGGGACGCCGGCGGCCGCGGCGAGCTCGCGGGCGGTGTGCTTCGCGCCGAACCGGACGATCTGGTCGGCGGTCGGGCCGACGAAGCGGATGCCGGCGGCCTCGCACGCCGCGGCGAACTCGGTGTTCTCGGACAGGAACCCGTAGCCCGGGTGCACGAGTCCCGCGCCGGTGTCGATCGCGGCCTGGACGACGGCGTCGATCCGCAGGTACGACTCGCGCGCCGGGGCCGGGCCGAGCCGGACGGCGACGTCGGCCTCGCGGACGTGCGGGGCGGCGCGGTCGGCGTCCGAGTAGACGGCGACGGTGCGCATGCCGAGCGCCTTGGCGGAGCGGATCACGCGGCGGGCGATCTCGCCGCGGTTGGCGACGAGGACGGTGTCGGTGGAGAGCGGGGGAGTCACGGTGTCGGTCCCGGTGGGGTCGGGCGCGGCGGTCACGGCTGGACCACGATCATGCGCAGCGGGGTGCAGGAGAAGTCGTTGCACGGGTTGTTCATCTGCGGGCAGTTCGAGACGATCACCAGGACGTCCCGCTCGGCACGGACGGCGACGCGCTTGCCGGGGGCACTCATGCCGTCGACGATGCCGAGCGCCCCGTCGGCCTCGACCGGGACGTTCATGAACCAGTTGAGGTTCGACACGATGTCCCGGGCGCCGAGGCCGTGCCGTCCGGCCTCGGCGAGGAAGTTCTCGCGGCAGCCGTGCTGGAACTGTGTGTGGTGGCCGTAGCGGAGCGTGTTCGACTCCTTCGAGCACGCGCCGCCGATGGTGTCCTGCCGGTCGATCTCGTTGCCGACGACGGTCATCAGCGGGCGGCCCTCGTTCGACATGAGGACGGTGCCGGTCCGGACGTAGGCGTTGCCCTGCGCCGCGAGGGTGTCCGGAACGCTGTAGCGCTCGTCGGGGTCGTGCGCGTCGTAGACCAGGCAGTCGGCGCTCTGGTTGCCGCCGACGTCGACGATCGTGAGCACCTCGCCCGCGCGGACCACGGCGGACCACGGTGCGAGCGGGGCCACGTCGTCGTCGCGGACGACGGTGCCGGCGACGAGGGAGCCGCTCCGGTCGAGGGGGACGTCCGGCGCGTGGACCGCGCCGACCGGGACGGTGGAGGTCGTGGTGGCGATGGTCATCAGCAGCCTCGTGCTTCCGCGTAGTCGATGGAGTTCAGGTAGGCGCGGTGCAGCTCCGGCGTCGCGGTGAAGCGCTCGTCGGCAGCGGTCGTCGGGGCGCCGCGCCAGGCGTGCACGCGCAGGGGACCGACCGTGTAGTCGGGTCGCGGGTCGATCGGGTGCGGCACGTTCGCGACGAGGACGAGGAGCGGCAGTTCGGCGACGAGGGTGACGTGTCGGTCCGGTCCGGCGCTCCCCGTGGGCGTCAGCGTGCCGTCCGCCTCGACGCGGACACCCCGGAAGAACGAGACGCTCGGCGGGAGGTCCCGCTTCGACAGGCCGTGCTTCGCCGCCGCCTTCGCGAGGAGCGACCGCCCGCTCGGGCTCGGGCCCTCCGGTGCTGCGTCGCCGTACTTCCGCTCGTTCCCGGCGTCGGTGCTCGTGCCGCAGAACGCGTCGTGGTGGCCGGAGGTGTCCTCGACGATGCTCGCCAGGACCCGCCCGTCGCCGCTGAGGAGCGGGGAGCCCTGGCCGAGGTACGCCTGCCACGGGATCTTCTGCGTGTCCGCGACGTTGAGGCGCTCCCACGGCTCGAGCGCGTTGTACACGAGCACGTTCGCGCACGCGTCACCCGTCGGGTCGTCGAAGCGGATCCGCGTCCCCCGGGCGAGCACCTTGTGCGTGTACCCGCCCGGTGCCACGGTCTCGGCCCACACCAGACCGGCCGGGTCGACGCCCGCTGGGGCGAACGGCGACGACGACGCGGGCAGGTACGGCATCCAGTCGGAGGTCGCACCGCCCTGGGCGCGGGCGTCCGATCGCGAGGCGATCACGCTGTCGGTCTGGTGCAGGTCACGCACGGTGGTTCCTTCCGGTGGAGCGGGTGGAGCGGGTGGTGCTGGCGGTGCAGGCAGTGCGGGGTCGCCGGTGGCGCCGGGGTCAGGCCTCGACGGGGGTCGGCGCGGTGTGCGGCACCTCGGCGAGGGTGATCGGCCCGTGTGCGCGGTGCCGCCACGACGACCACGCCCACCCGACGACGAGGACGCCGCCGATGAACAGCAGCGCGCTGTACTGCAGCCACCAGGAGTGCCCGGTGAGGTCGTAGATCTCCGGGCGGGGCCAGATCAGGTTGACCGCCATGCCGATCTGGAACGCGACGGCGAGGGCGTTCAGCGGGATGCCCCACCGGCCGAGCGTGAAGAGCGGCCGGCCGTCCTCGTCCACCCCGGTCGGCAGCCCGGTGCGGCGGAGGCGGATGCGCTGGACGAGCAGCGGGCCCGTCACGCCGAGGTACGCCAGGTAGAGCATCGCGATGCAGAGGCTGGAGAGGGCGGTGAAGATCGCGGACTGCCCGATGTTCACAGCGAGGGCGAGCCCGGCGCCGACCCCGACGACGATCGACGCCGCGATCGGGGTGCCCGTGCGGGGCGAGACGCGGGCGAGCGTGCGGTGGAAGGGCAGCGCCTGCTCACGCGCCATCGAGAAGACCATGCGGGCACCGGCGGTCTGCACCGCCAGGGTGCACGCGAACACGGCGACCGCCACGGTGCAGAGGAGCAGCCGGCCGAACACGTCGCCGAGCGCCGAGGTGATCACCCAGGCGAGGCCCTGCGTGGCGAGCTTGCCATCGGTCAGGCTCGGCGCCGCGATGAGCGCACCGATGATGAGCAGCCCGCCGCCGAGACCCGACACCGTCAGGGCGCGGATGATCGTCTTCGGGGTGGTCCGCCGGGGGTTGTGCGTCTCCTCGGCGAGCTCGCCCGCCGAGTCGAAGCCGACCATGACGTACGCGGCCATCAGCGACGACGCCAGGAAGGCCCAGACGTACGGCTCGTTCGTCGGGCCGGCGTACCCCTCGGTCGTGAACACCACGGTCGGGGAGCGGTGCGGCAGCAGGAACAGCGCGACGATGAGCACGACGACGCCGACGATCTCGACGAGCACACCGAAGCTCGTCACCCGGGCCATCAGCCGCACGCTGAGGATGTTGACGATCGTCGTCACGGCGAGCATGACCAGCCCGAGCACGACCGCGTTGGCGGCCCCCGTCGAGGACGCCAGCGACGGGTCGGCACCGGCACCGCCCACGATCTGGAAGCCGCTCCAGATCGCCGGGAGCACGGCCTGCACCGCGATGGCCGCCACCGCGACGGTGAGGACCTGCCCGATGATCATCGTCCAGCCGGTGAACCAGCCGAACCGCGGCCCGGCGAGCCGACTCGACCACTGGAAGATCGCGCCGGAGATCGGCCAGCGTGCGGCGAGCTGGGCGAAGTTCAGCGCCACGAGCAGCTGGCCGCCGAAGACCAGCGGCCACGCCCAGAAGAACGCCGCGCCCCCGAGTCCGAACCCGAGCCCGAAGAGCTGGAAGACCGTGGTGAGGATGGAGACGAAGGAGAACCCGGCGGCGAAGGACGAGAACGAGCCGACCCCGCGGTGGAGTTCCTGCTCGTAGCCGAGCCGGGCGAGGCCCTGGGCATCGACGCTGGACGTGGCGCGGGGTGCGTGGAGCGGTGCTTCGGGAGAGCGCATGGCTGCAGACCTTTCGCGGAGTACCTGTCGGGTGACAGGTAGTGCGACCAGTGTTCTGCGCTGCTGTGTCGTCCCCGTTGCCCGGCTGTTTCGGTCTCGTGTCGCAGGTCGTCGGCATGTAAACGTTGCGCGACGGCGACGACCGACGGGAGGCCCGTGGCGGATCCGCCACGGGCCTCCCGTTTCGTCATGTGGTCGCGTGAACGAGGGCGGGTCAGTCGGTCGTGCCCTCGAGCGCGTCGAGCGCCGCGACGTCCTCGGCCGACAGCACGAAGTCCACGTCCGCGTTCGCGGCGATGCGCGACGGCGTGGTCGACTTCGGCAGCGGCAGCACGTCCTGCTCGAGCAGGTAGCGGATCGCGACCTGGGCGACGCTCCTGTCGTACTTCGCCGCGATCTCGGCGATCTGCTCGTTGTCGAGCAGTCCACCGGTGGCGAGCGGCGAGTACCCCTCGGTGAGGATGTCGTGCTCGCGGTCGAACGCGGTGGTCTCGGCCTGCGTGTTCCCGATGAACCAGCGGATCTGGTTGGCGTGCGGGACGACGTCGGTGCGGCCGAGCAGGTCCTCGAGGTCGGCGACGGCGAAGTTCGAGACACCGATGCTCTTCGTGCGTCCGGCGTCGTACAGCTCCTCGAACACCTTCCACACCTCGACGTTGCCGTCCCGGTGGTCGGAGCCCATGTCGCTCCAGGGCCACGGCGCGTGGATCAGGTACAGGTCGACGTGACCGAGGTCGAGGTTGCGGCTGGACTCCTCGAAGGCCTCGCGGGCACCGGACGCGGTCTTCACCTCGGCTGGCAGCTTCGTGGTGACGAAGAGCTCGTCGCGCGGGATGCCGCTGTCGCGGACGGCCTCGCCGACGCTGGCCTCGTTGCCGTAGGCCAGGGCGGTGTCGATGTGTCGGTAGCCGGCGTCGAGCGCGGCCTTCGTGGCGTCGTAGGCGTCGGCGCCGGACGGGATCTGCCAGGTGCCGAAGCCGATCTTCGGGATGTGCAGGCCGTTGGACAGGGTGAACGTGTCGATGAGAGCGGGCATGGACCGGACAGTACGCCGCGCGGTCAGGGGCGGGTGATGACGGGGATGTCCCAGTAGCGGGGCTGCTCGTACTGTTCGGCCCAGCCGCGTCGCATCCGGACGGCGGCGCGGTCGAACGCCTCGACGACGTCGGTGTCCGTCGTGAGCAGCGCCTGGAGTCGGACACCGTCGTAGAGCGCGAGCAACTGCTCGGCTCCGCGGATCGGGTCCATCGTGCCGGGCTCGCGGCCGGCACGCACGTCCGTCTCGAGGCCGGTCCGGATCCGGTCCCGGAACTGACGGTAGGCGGACCGGTAGTAGTCCGCGCCGTCGACGTTCGGGTCGGCCGCGGAGGCGAGACTGGAAGCGAGCAGCTCCATGAGGGCGGGCTCCTCCGCGTGGGCGACGAGCAGCGCGTGCAGGTAGGCGACCGTGCCCTTCTCGGAGGCGAGCGGCTCCAACGGGCCGGCGATCGCCCGGGTCCACCGCTCGACGGTCGCCGCGAGGAGTGCGCGCTCGGTCGGGAACAGCGTCCGGATCTCGTCGACGGGCATCTCTGCCCACGTCGCGGCCGACCCCAGTGTGAACTGGACGACGCCGCGGTGGCGCAGCGCCGTGATCGCGCCGTTGACGGCGCGCGTGCGGGGCACCTCGGCGTCGGCCGTCCGCTGGTTCGTGAGGGGCGCGAGCGGGTGCATCCGGAACCAGTCGAGGAGGTTGCGAGCGCGGGAGGCACCGAACCGAGGGTCGGCGGGACGGCCGGGCCGGAAGAGGTCCGAGAACCCGGGGACGCCGTGCACGAGGGGATCGAGCGGCTGGAACGCCATCGACCAGTCCGGGAACGACCGCTGCTGCACGGGTTCGTCGAGGAGGACCTGGACGTTCGTGTGCCGTGGGTCGATCCGGACCTGCTCGAAGCGGGCGTGCACGACGTCGTCCTCACCCTCGATGATCCCGATGCAGTTGTCGTCCTTGTGCGCGAGCATCCCGGTGATGCCGAGCGCGGAGTTCTTCTCGCGACCGACCGCGAGGATCTGGGCGAGTTCGGCATCGGTGATCGGCCGGGTCTGTGTGCTGGTGTAGACGAGTGACCGCACGGGTCGTCTCCTTCGTGCTGGGCGGCGTCGGGCTCGCCAGGTCGTGGGGCATGCACCGAGCGGTGTCCGGAGAGGCCGGCGGGTGCGTTCCCCAGCGTAGGTCTCCGCGCCCGCCTTCTCTGGCCGTCGTTCGGGGGACACCGAAGCACCTCGTCCCGACCGCCGGAGGGGTCGACCCACGGGAGACGCGTGGCGGACCGCCGAGCGCCTCCCGTGGGTCTCCGGCCACGTCAGCGACGCGGCCGGATCCGGAGCGTCACCACCTGGAACGGGCGCAGGCCGAGCGCGACCGACCCACCCCCGTCCCAGGCGAAGTGCCGGGCGGACCGCGGTGCGTCGTCGATCGGGCGCTCGCGGAGGTCGACCTGCTCGACGGACGCGGCGTCGATCCGCAGCGCCAGCACGGTGTCGGTCCGGGCGCCGAGCGCCTCGTACAGCCGGACGACCACGTCGCCCGAGCGGTCGTCGGCGAGCTTGACCGACTCGACCCGCACGCCGGACGACGAGGACACGGCCGGTGCTGGCAGCGCGGTCGTCGCGGCCGTCTCGCCGGACACCGCGCGGAGCGGCAGGTTCTCGTCGTACCCGCTCGCGACGACGTCGTCGAGGTCCGCGCCGGGGTGCACGGCGTACGAGAAGGTGTGGTGGCCGAGGTCCTGTTCCGGGTCCGGGGACTGCGCCCCGCGCACCAGGCTGAGCCGGACCTCGGTCTCGACCTCGCCGGTCGACCCGATCCGCCTGGTGACGTCGTGGCCGTAGGTGCCGGCGTTCGTGACCCCGATGCCGTAGCCCGGCTCCTCGACGTGCACCCAGCGGTGGGCCATGACCTCGAAGCGGGCGTCGTCCCACGAGGTGTTCGTGTGCGTCGGCCGACGGAGGTGCCCGAACTGGATCTCGGCGCTGTGGTGCTGGGCGTGCACGACGAACGGCAGCGAGGCCTTCAGCAGCTTCTCGCGCTCCTGCCACTCGACCTCGACGCCGAGGTGCACCCGCACGTCGTCGGCGTGCACCGCGATCGTCTGCACGAGCTCGGAGGCGCCGAAGCGCCGGCGGACCCGGACGGTCGCGCGGAGGTCGCCGTCGGTGACGAGCTCGACGGACTCGGCGCCGCGGAGCTCGACCACCGAGTGCCGGTAGTGCGCGTCGATGTCCCACGCGTCCCAGGCGTTCGGCAGGTCCTCGTGCAGGTGCAGCAGGTTCGCGCTGCGGTCCGCCGGCACGAGTTCCCGGTCGTTCGCCAGGTCGCGGATGGAGTCCACGAGCCCGTCGTGGTCGACGTGGACGCGGACACGGCCGTTGTCGAGGACCGTGCCGCCGGCGTCCGTCGTCGCTCGGACGGGGTTCGTCGGTGCCACGACGGTGAGCGGGGAGAGCGCGTGCGCCCGTGCCTCGACGACGCCGATCGGCGTGCCGTCGTCGTCGACGACGAGCTCGTGTCGATCGTGGTCAGCGGCGTTCGCGACCACACCGGTCGCACCGAGGTGCGTGAGCGCGCGGGCGATGAGCTGTTCGATCTCGGCGTGGTTCCGCCGGTAGCTCTCCTCGTTCTCCTCGTGCACCCAGCGGATGGAGGAGCCGGGCAGGATGTCGTGGAACTGCTGCAGCAGCGTCGCCTGCCAGAGCTCGTCGAGGCACGCGTACGGGTACTCGGCGCCCTGCAGCGCCGCTGCCGTCCACCACAGCTCGGCCTCGCGGAGCAGGTGCTCGGCCCTGCGGTTGCCGCGCTTCTCGCGGGCGTGCGACGTGAACGTGCCGCGGTGCAGCTCGAGGTACAGCTCGCCGACCCAGACGGGGGCGTCCTGGTACTCGTCGCGCGCCCGGGCGAAGAAGTCGTCCGGGTGCTCGATCTCGACGCGGGGCGAGCCCTCGAGCGACTCGACCCGGCGCTGCCGCTCCATCATCTCGCGGATCGGACCGCCGCCGCCGTCGCCGTAGCCGAACGGCACGAGCGACGTCGTCGCGGCGCCCTTCTCGCGGAACTGCCGGACGGCGTGGTGCAGTTCCTCGCCCTCGAGCGTCGAGTTGTAGGTGTCGATCGGCGGGAAGTGCGTGAAGATCCGGGAGCCGTCGATGCCCTCCCACCAGAACGTGTGGTGCGGGAACGTGTTCGTCTGGTTCCAGGACAGCTTCTGCGTGAGGAACCAGTCGAGGCCGGCGAGCTTCGCGATCTGCGGGAACGCTGCGGTGTAGCCGAACGAGTCCGGCAGCCAGATGCCGTGGGTGTCGGCGCCGAGCTCGTCGGCGAAGAACCGGAGGCCCTGCGTGATCTGCCGGACCATGGCCTCGCCGCCGGGCAGGTTGCCGTCCGGCTCGATCCACTGCGAGCCGACGACGATCCACTGTCCGCGGGCGATCGCGGCCTTGATCCCCTCGAACACCGCCGGGTAGCGCTCCTTGACCCACGCGTACTGCTGCGCGCTCGACGCGGCGAACCGGAGGTCGGGGTACTGCTCGGCCAGGGCGAGCACGTTCGAGAACGTCCGACCGGTCTTGCGCTTCGTCTCGCGGATCGGCCAGAGCCAGGCGCTGTCGATGTGCGCGTGGCCGATGCCGCTCAGCCGGTGCGCGGACGGGTTCGCCGGGCTGGCGAGGGCCCCGGCGAGCTCGGCGCGGGCCGCGGCGGCGGTGCCGACGATGTCGTCGAGCGCCAGGACGTCCATCGCGCGTTCGAGGTCGCGGAGCACCTCGTGTCGACGCGGGTCGGTCTCCGGCAGCTCCTTGACCATCTGGAACAGCACTTCGACGTCGAAGCGCAGGGCCCAGACCTCGGGTTCGAACACCGCGAGCTCGGCGGTCCGGAACGTGTAGATCGGGGTCTCGGGCGCGGTCCGCTTCGAGCCGTACGCCGTCGGGACGAACTCGTTGACGAGGATGTCCGGGTTCGCGGCCGCCTCGAGGAACAGGTGGACCTGCTCGCCACCGTCGGCCTGGTCGGCGATGCGCAGGTAGTGGTTGCGCGGGTGGATGCCCTTGACCGGGGTGCCGTCCGGGGTGTGCAGGAGCCCCTCGGCCTGGTTGCCGGGCCAGTCGCCCTGGAGCCCTGGGTCGACGAGGAGCTCGACGGTCCGGCCGGCCCACTCGGCGGGGACGGTGCCGGTGACCTCGAACCACCAGGTCGACCAGGCCCGACCCCACTGGTCGCCGACCGTGAAGGGACGGTACTCGGCCGCCAGCGCCTCGGCGGCGGGCACGGGCTCGTCCGGCACCTGCCAGGCGGCGAGGGTGACCGGGGTGCGTGCCTGGTACACGGCGGGGACGATGCGCTCGTTCAGGACGCGCTCGATGCGCGCCTCGACGAGCTTCTGGTTCTGGTGCATGGCTGTGCTTTCGGGACGGGCCGGCCGGCGGCGGCAGCGCTGTGCGCCGTCGGCCGGGAGGCGCGGGTCAGGACAGGTAGGCGAGGTGCGGGAACGAGGACCGTGCGTCGTCGAGCAGCGCACGGGCGACGCGGACGGAGTCGACGAGCGGGTGGTGCGCGAGGGCGCGGAGCGCCGCGGCCCGGTCGGCGTGCAGTGCCGCCTGGATCGTCTGTCGTTCGACGTACTTGACCGTGGTGACCGTCCCGAGCCCGAAGTCGGGCACCCGGGCGCCGGGGATCGGGTGTGCACCGGTCGCGTCGACGATGCACGGGATCTCCACCACGGCGTCGTCGTCCACCCCGGCGAGGGCACCGGCGTTCCGGACGTTCAGGATGAGCCGCGCGCGCTGGTCGTACGCGATGCCCCGCATCAGGGACAGCGCGACGTCCTCGTAGCCGCCGGAGGTCATGTCCTCGACGTCCCGCTCGCCCATGCCGGCCGAGTCGCGGTTCGTCGCCATGTACGTCGACTCACGCTCGTGCCGGCACTCCTGCCAGGTGTGGAACGGACGGCTGCTCGAGGCGGCGTCCACCCAGAACCGGTCCTGCTGCTCGACGAGGTAGCGCGCCCGGGTGTGCGGCGCGTACTGGTCGGCCTGCAGGACGTCGCGTCGGTAGGCGTAGTAGTGCAGGTACTCGTTCGGCAGGGCACCGAGGGCCTGGATCCACTCCGCCCCGAACAGCTTGCCCTCCTCGAAGGACTCGATCCGGTCCGCGTCGGCGAGGACCTCCGGGAGCCGGTCCACGCCGTCCACGCGGACCGCGGTGAGCCAGCCGAGGTGGTTCAGGCCGGCGTACTCGAGTTCGACGTCCGGGCCGTGCTGGATGCCGAGGGTGCCGAGTGCCCGACGTGCGAGCCCGATGGGGGAGTCGCAGATCCCGATGACCCGCTCGCCGAGCACCGTCGACATGGCCTCGGTCACCACACCGGCCGGGTTCGTGAAGTTGATCACCCACGCGTCTGGGGCGAGTCGCTTGATCGTGTGCGCCAACGCCATCACGGTGGGCAGCGTGCGGAGGGCGTAGGAGATGCCGCCGAACCCGACGGTCTCCTGCCCGATGACGCCGTGCGACTGCCCGATGCGCTCGTCGGTCGCGCGGCCCTCCATCCCGGCGACCCGGATCGCGGAGAACACGAAGTCGGCCCCGGGCAGGGCTTCCTCGACGTCGGTGTGCACGCTGATCGCCGGCGCGTCCGCGACGCCCTCGGCCTGGTCGGCGAGGATCCGCGCCATCGTGCGCAGCCGGTCGACGTCGACGTCGACGAGCGCGACCTGGGTGACCCGCCCGTCGGCGTGGTCGCGGAGCAGTGCGGAGTACACGAGCGGTGTGCGGAAGCCGCCACCGCCGATCATGACGAGCTTCATGCGACGAGGACCTCCACGCCGTGGGCTGCGAACGCCGCGGCGACCGGGACCGGCGGTTCGGCGTCGGTGACGACCCGCACGATCGATGACGGCAGGTCGATCCGCGCAGCCCCGGTGCCGGGGAACTTGCTGCTGTCGGCGAGGACGGTGACCTCGTCGCACGCGGTGGCGATCGCCTGCTTGATGGGGACCTGCGCGATCGTGGTGTCGCGGAGGTCGCCGCTCGCCGAGATCCCGCTGACGCCGAGGAAGGCGTGGTCGGCGCGGATGAGCCGGAGCGAGTCGGTGGTCAGGTGGCCCGAGACGCAGTGGTACACCGCGTCGTAGTCGCCGGGCAGGAGGACGAGGTGGACCTCGGGGTCGTCCTTGAGGACCTCGAACACGGCCATGTTCGCCGTGATGACGGTCACCGGACGCCCGCGCAGCAGGGTCGCGAGCTGCAGCACCGTGGTGCCGATGTCGAGCACGACGGTGTGGCCGTCCTCGACGAGGTCGGCCGCCGCGGTCGCGATGCGGAGCTTCTCGTCGCGGTGCACCGTCTCCACCTCGGGGAAGGGGGCATCGCCCTCGTGTCCGTCGGCGAGCACCGCACCGCCACGGGTGCGGCGCAGCAGACCGGCGTCGTCGAGGCGCTGCAGGTCGCGGCGGATCGTCGCGACGCTCGATCCGGTGGCCTCGGCGAGGTCGGTCACCGAGGCCGCGCGGTCGGCACGGAGGCGATCGAGGATGGCGAGATCACGGATGTCCTTCATACCGATCAGCATAGCGATCAAATTCGATCAAGATGCAAACCTTTTCAAACAAAAAGATGCGCGATGTCGATCGATCTGTGTTACAACTTCCTCACACGCCGACCGATGGAGGCAGCGATGGACGACCGACCGACACCGAGCACCGATGCTGACGTGCTCGTCGCCGGGATGCTGTTCTTCGACGCCGTGTTCGCCGACCTGCCGCACGGTCCGGTGCTCGGCCAGGAGCACTGGACGCCCCACTTCGCGTGGACGCCCGGCGGCATCGCCAACTTCGCGATCGCCGCGGCCCGTCTCGGCGCGTCCACCGACGTCGCAGCCGCTGTGGGCGACGACGAGCTCAGCGGCCTCTGCCGTGCCGCGCTCGCCCGCGAAGGCATCGGCACCGCCCTGCTCGCCCGCATCCCGGGGTGGTCGATCCCGGTGAGCGCGTGCCTCGGCTACGACGGGGACCGGGCGATCGTGACGGGCGGAACCGAGTCGCCCGTCGCCCTCCCGGACATCCTCCCGGCGACCGGCGGTCGTGTCGCGGCGCTGCACGTCGACGAGTCCACCGCGGAGTGGGTGCGCACGAGCGCCGACCGGGGGCAGCGGGTGTTCGCCGACGTCGGGTGGGACGCGTCCGGCGCATGGGACCCCGCGGTGCTCGACGCGATCGACGGTGCCCACGCGTTCACCCCGAACGACCGCGAGGCCATGGCGTACACACGGACCGACGACCCTGTCCGCGCTGCGCGGCTCCTCGCCGAGCGCGTCCCGCTCAGCGTCGTCACGTGCGGCGCGGACGGCGTGGTCGCCGTCGACTCGGCCTCAGGCGACGAGGTCGTCGTCCCCGGCGTGCGCGTCCGGGCGGTCGACGCGACCGGCGCCGGCGACGTGTTCTGTGCCGCGCTCGCCGTCGCCTCCCTCGAGGACCGACCGCTCCGGGAACGCGTCGACCTCGCGGCGCTCGTCGCCGCGATCACGGTCTCCCGACCCGGCGGGGCGTCCACCGCTCCGCGGCGGGACGAACTCCTGCCGTGGCTCGCCGCCAACCCGACCGCGGCCCAACCGCACCGGTACGACTTCCTCCCCACGTTCCTCCAGGCCGCCACCGCCGGTCCGGCGGATCCCAGACCCTGACGTCCCACCGCACCACTTCCCCGATCGCCACCCGAACCCAGGAGAACCCATGCGCACCCCCACGAAGCGACGCCGCACCGCCGCGGTCCTCGCCACCGCGGTCGCCGCGGCACTCGTCCTCACCGGCTGCTCCGCCGGATCGTCCGCGTCCGACGGCAAGCTCACCGCCTGGCTGTGGCCCGGCGCACTCGGCGACTCGGTCGTCTCGAGCGCGAAGAAGGAGTTCGCCTCGGACAAGCTGCAGGTCAACGTCATCGGCGGCGACTTCAAGCAGAAGCTGGTGACGACCTTCACCGGCAAGACGAACGTCCCCTCGATCACGGGCGTCAAGGGCGAGGACATGCCGTACTTCCTGCAGCAGTCCAGCCTCTTCACGGACCTGAAGTCGCTGGTGCCCGCGTCCTACCTCGCCCAGTTCCCGAAGTGGAAGCTCGCCGAGGCCACGACGTCGGACGGCAAGCTCATCGGCATCCCGACGGACATCGGTCCGTCCGCCCTGTTCTACCGCGAGGACGTGCTGGCCGAGGCCGGCCTGCCGAGCGAGCCCGCCGCGGTCGCGGACGCCACGAGCACCTGGGACAAGTACTTCGCGTTCGGCAAGGAGCTGAAGGCCAAGACGGGTGCGTCCCTCGAGGTCTCCGCCGGTGACGTCTTCAGCTGGTCGATGGCGCAGGCCGACAGCGGCTTCGTGAGCAAGACCGGAAAGTTCCTGGGCGACGACAGCACGGTCAAGCAGGCGTGGGAGCGCGCGGTGACGGCGGAGCGGGCCGGCATCGTCGCGAACATCGAGGACGGCAGCCCCGACTGGGCATCGGCCGTCAACCAGGGCAAGCTCCCCACCGTCATCGGCGCTGCGTGGCACGCCGGCGACATCAAGAGCGCCGCACCGGACACGTCCGGCAAGTGGCGCGTCACCGCGACCCCCGGCGGCCCCGGCAACGCCGGTGGGTCGTTCCTCACGATCCCCGCGGCGACGTCCGACAAGAAGGCCGCCCTCAAGGTGATCGAGGCCCTGGTCGCACCGTCGGCGCAGGCCACGACGTACAGCCAGGTCGGCAACTTCCCCTCGTCGTCGAAGGCGCTCGACGAGTCGGCGCTCACCAAGGGCGACGCGTTCTTCGGTGGACAGGACACCGTCTCGGTCTTCCAGAAGTCCATCGAGTCGATGCCGACGAGGTACACCAGCCCCTACGACGCGCAGGTGTCCGCCCCGTACCTGACGGAACTGACGAACGTCCAGACCGGCAAGGACCCCGACAAGGCCTGGTCCGACGCCGTGCAGGCCGCGAAGTCGGCGTTGGAATCGGCGAAGTGACCGCCTCCGTCGCACCGTCGCT
>NZ_JBOBQG010000008.1:0-102592 GCF_050585845.1 Curtobacterium sp. AB451 | reverse complement strand
GAAACAGTCCGCCCAGCCGAGTCTCGCGCTCCCGCCCGCTCCGGCCGCCGGGCCCGGCGGCCCGCCGGCCCGACCAACCGTTCGCGCGAGGCGACAGTTCACGGGGCTCCGGCCGCGTGAACTGTCGCCCAGCGCGTGAACACGCGACCACGGGCGGACGGGAGGCGCGGGGCGGCCCCGCTCCGCGCCTCCCGTCCGCCCCGACGACCCTCCAGGGCGCGCCGTAGCGCGCCCGCGACGCCCCGCGTGCAACGCCCCGCGCGCAGCGCGCCCGCGACGCCTACGCGTCGATGCGGTCGCGGTCGAGCCCCTCGCCGGCGAGGATGAACTCCTTGCGCGGCGCCACGTCGTTGCCCATGAGCAGCTCGAAGACCTTCGCAGCGCTCTCGGCATCGGGCACGTTCACCCGCCGGAGCGTCCGGTGCGTCCGGTCCATCGTGGTCTCCGCCAGCTGGTCGGCATCCATCTCGCCGAGGCCCTTGTACCGCTGGATCGGCTCCTGGTACTTCTTGCCCTGCTTCTCGAGCTTCTTCAGGACCGCCTGCAGCTCGGCCTCAGAGTACGTGTACAGCGTGTCGTTCGCCTTGCCGCGGTTCACCACGACGACCCGGTGCAGCGGCGGCACCGCGGCGTACACCCGACCCTGCTCGATCATCGGCCGCATGTACCGGAAGAAGAGCGTCAACAGGAGCGTCCGGATGTGTGCGCCGTCGACGTCGGCGTCGGACATGATGATGATCTTGCCGTAGCGGGCCTGGTCGATCTCGAACGTCCGACCGGAGCCGGCGCCGATGACCTGGATGATCGACGCGCACTCGGCGTTCGAGAGCATGTCGGACACCGAGGCCTTCTGGACGTTGAGGATCTTGCCCCGGATCGGCAGCAGCGCCTGGTACTCGCTGTTGCGGGCGAGCTTGGCGGTGCCGAGCGCCGAGTCACCCTCGACGATGAAGAGCTCGGTGCCTTCGGCGTCCTGCTTGCGGCAGTCGGCGAGCTTCGTCGGCAGCGAGGAGTTCTCGAGCGCGTTCTTCCGGCGCTGGGTCTCCTTGTGCGCCCGGGCCGAGATGCGGGTCTTCATCTCGGCGACGACCTTCTCGAGCAGGGTCGCCGCCTGGGTCTTCTCGGTGCGCTGGGTCGACGTGAGGATCTCGGTCAGCCGCTTCGACACGACCTGGTCGACGATCTTGCGCACCGCGGGGGTGCCCAGGACCTCCTTCGTCTGCCCCTCGAACTGCGGTTCCGGCAGCCGGACGGTCAGCACGGCGGTGAGACCGGCGAGCACGTCGTCCTTCTCGAGCTTGTCCTGGCCGACCTTGAGCTTGCGGGCGTTCGCCTCGACCTGGGTGCGCACGGCCTTGACGACACCGGACTCGAACCCGGCCTGGTGCGTCCCGCCCTTGGGCGTCGCGATGATGTTGACGAAGCTGCGGAACACCGTCTCGTAGCCGCTGCCCCAGCGCAAGGCGAGGTCGACCTCGCATTCACGCGACACGGACGTCGACACCATGTGTCCCTTGTCGTCGAGCATGGGGACGGTCTCGGTGAAGGTCCCGGTGCCCTGGATCCGCCAGACGTCGGTCACCGCGGAGTCGACAGCGAGGTGCTCGACGAACTCGCCGATCCCGCCCTCGTACCGGAAGCGCTCGATGACCGGACCCGCTTCGACCTCGGCGCCGGTCGCGACGGCGCGGGCTGCCGCGGCCTCGATCGAGGCGGGCCGTGCGTCGGTGATGGTGATGCCGAGCCCCGGCACGAGGAACGCGGTCTGGCGGGCCCGGCTGACCAGGTCGCTCGTGCTGAACTTGGCGTCCGGGGTGAAGATCTGCCGGTCGGCCCAGTACCGGATGCGCGACCCGGTGACGCCCTTCTTGACCTTCCCGACGACCCGGAGCTCGCTGCCCGAGGTGAACGGGGAGAACGGTGCGTCCGGACCGATGCCCGCCGCGTCGTCGAACGTGCCGGGCTCGCCGCGGTGGAACGACATCGCGTAGGTCTTGCCGCCGCGGTCGACCTCGACGTCGAGCCGCTCCGACAGCGCGTTCACGACCGAGGCACCGACACCGTGCAGCCCACCCGACGCGGCGTACGAGCCGGAGCCGAACTTGCCGCCGGCGTGGAGCTTCGTGAACACGACCTCGACCCCGGTCAGCCCGGTCTTCGGTTCGACGTCGACCGGGATGCCACGAGCGGTGTCGCGGACCTCGACCGAGCCGTCGGGGTGCAGCAGCACGCCGATCTCGTCACCGTGGCCGGCGAGGGCCTCGTCGACCGAGTTGTCGATGATCTCCCAGAGGCAGTGCATGAGGCCGCGGGAGTCGGTCGACCCGATGTACATGCCCGGACGCTTGCGGACCGCCTCGAGCCCTTCGAGGACGGAGAGATGGCGGGCAGAGTAGTCGGAGCTCACCGTCCGATGCTAGCGATCCGCACCGACACCACCGTGCGGACACTCGGACTGGGGACAAGCGATCCGCGCTGAGCGAAATGGGCCCGCGACAATGCACGACTCTCAGGCATCACGTGTTGAAATGGGTGGACCAACCCGCACCCCCTGCGATCCGTGAGGAGCACAGCAATGACCCAGACCGTGCAGGACCTCTCCATCGACGAACTCGGCAGCAACCAGCTCACTGCTGCTGACCGCTGCGACAGCTGCGGCGCGCAGGCGTACATCCGGGCCACCATGGCCAGCGGTGAGCTGTACTTCTGCGCCCACCACGGCGCCGAGTTCAAGGACAAGCTCGCTGCCACCGCCATCGAGTGGCACGACGAGAGCAGCCGACTCTACGAGTCGAAGTAGCGCACGCTGACGCGAGCGCTGAACGGACAGGAGGCGCGGTGCCAGCTGGCACCGCGCCTCCTGTCTGTCTGCGGGTCGCGTCAGGCGATCCGCTTGAACGCCTTGTCGACGTACCGGTCGACCGTCGCTCGCGCTTCGCGCGCGTAGCGGTCGATCGTCGCGGTGCGCTCCGGGTCCGGTGCGTACTCGCGGCCGAGCCGCGCGGTGGCCGCGGCGAGGACGCCGTCGGTCAGCTGCGGGTTCAGCGGCAGGATCGGTCCCTGGGTGTGCGTGCCGAACGAGGTCCCGGCGATGGCACCCTCGACGGGCGAGCCCGCCTGGTTGCCACCCCCGGACACGACCTCGGCGAAGGGCCGGACGCCGGTGCCGAGCTCGATCCGCGTCGCGTGGTCCTCGAAGCCGGCGAGCCGGGTCGAGGCGCCCGACAGCAGCGGGTAGGCCGTGTCGAGCACGAAGTAGTTCACCCGGCGCTCGGCACCGCGGACGGCCCGGGCGTCGAACACGCCGAAGCCGGTCACGCCGGCACCGTCGGTCGGCACGACCTCGTTCGTGGCGAGGTCGAAGCCACCACCGACCGCCACGACGGGCACACCGGCGGTGGCGAACGCACGGAGCGGGGCACCGATCCGGGCGACGTCGTCGCCGAGGGAGCGCATCGCGCTGAGGGGGCCGTTGCCGATCACGACGACGTCCGCCTCGGTCGGGAGGGCGTCGCCGGGGGCGTACTCGAGCACCTCGGTGGCGATGTCGGCGGTCTCGGCACGACGGACGAGGGCCGCGACGTTGCCGCGGTCGCCCGACACACCCATCTGGCGCGGGTAGACGTGCAGGATGGTCAACCGGTCGGCCGTCATGCGGTCTTCTCCATGTCCGGGTGGCCGAGGGCCTTGCGGGCGATCATCATGATCTCGTAGTTGACGATGAAGTTCTTCGTCCCCGAGGTGGTCGCGCCGAGCTGCTCCATGTGGCGGATCGCAGCCTCGACGTCGGGCTCGACGCGACCGATGCGGACACCGGCGTGCTCGAGCGCGATCGCGATCTGCCACGCCTTGTCACCGGACACGACGTCGACGTGGTCGAGCTTCGAGAAGTCGATGTCGTAGATCCACGAGATGTCCGGCGTGCCCTCGTCGATCGCCATGAGCACCTGTTCCGGGTGGTTCGGCAGGGCGTCGAGGTTCAGCTGGAGGCTCGCCGCGTTCTTGAACATCGTGAACTCGGCGGACTCGCCCGCGATCGGGAGTCGCTCGCCACGGCCGTACGCGGGCTTCATCGTGCCGAAGGCCTTCGTGACGGCGTCGGCGCGGAACTGCGTGCCGAGCGCGGCACTCGCCGTCGCGGTGGCCGCAGCGGCGTCGACCGCGTAGTGCAGGCCACGTGCTGGCAGGCGCACCGGGATGTCGGCGCCGTCGAAGCGGATCGTCGCACCGTCACCGGTGTTCACGACGACCTCGGACTCGGCCGGGTTCGGCTCGGCGTCCTGCCGGTCGAAGTCGTCCGCGTTCTGCAGGCCGTTCGGCGCCGCGGCCACGACCTCGGAGCTCGCGCCGAAGCGCAGCACCCGCTGGCCGGTCCGTGCGACGTAGGCGTCGAGGAACTGGTCGTCGCGGTTGGTGATGACGTTCGCGGTGGACAGCGCCGCGGTGTCGAGCATCATGTCGGCGACCCGCTCGGTCTCGAAGAACCGGTAGAGCTGGTCGACCTGGACGTTCAGCATCGTCACGGTGGACGGCGACAGGATCCCGGCGAGCTCGACCGCGAAGGCCTCGTCCACCTCGAGGATGCCGATGTCCGCCTTGAGCTTGCCGGTCAGCGACACCTCGGAGAGGAGCGCCGAGGCGATGCCCTGCGGCAGGTTCGCACCGGACGGGTTCGTGAAGACCCGCAGCCCGTGCGCCCGCACGATGTCGGAGATCATGTGCGTCGTCGTCGACTTGCCGTTCGACCCGAGCACGAAGACGACGCCGTTCGGGAACTGCTTCGTGACGTGCTGGAGGAAGTCCGGCACCAGCTTGAGCACGATGAACCCGGGGTAGGCGGACCCTCCGCCCCGCGCACGGGCGAGGGCGCGGAGGATCCGCCCGACGAGGATCGGGATGACGAAGCGCATCGGCCTACTCGAGGTAGTCGCGCAGCGACTGCGACCGCGACGGGTGGCGGAGCTTCGCCATCGTCTTGGACTCGATCTGGCGGATGCGCTCACGCGTCACGCCGAACGTGTCACCGATCTGGTCGAGGGTCTTCGGCTGCCCGTCACCGAGGCCGAAGCGCATGCGGATGACACCGGCCTCGCGCTCGGACAGGGAGTCGAGCAAGCTCTCGAGCTGCTTCTGCAGCATCGTGAAGCCCACTGCATCGGCCGGCACGACCGCTTCGGTGTCCTCGATCAGGTCGCCGAACTCCGAGTCGCCGTCCTCACCCAGCGGGGTGTGGAGCGAGATCGGCTCGCGGCCGTACTTCTGCACCTCGACGACCTTCTCCGGGGTCATGTCGAGCTCGCGGGCGAGCTCTTCCGGAGTGGGTTCGCGACCGAGGTCCTGCAGCATCTGCCGCTGGACGCGAGCCAGCTTGTTGATGACCTCGACCATGTGGACCGGGATGCGGATCGTGCGGGCCTGGTCCGCCATGGCGCGGGTGATCGCCTGACGGATCCACCAGGTGGCGTACGTCGAGAACTTGAAGCCCTTGGTGTAGTCGAACTTCTCGACCGCACGGATCAGGCCCAGGTTGCCTTCCTGGATGAGGTCGAGGAACTGCATGCCGCGACCGGTGTAGCGCTTGGCGAGCGAGACGACCAGACGGAGGTTCGCGCCGAGCAGGTGCGACTTCGCACGCTGACCGTCACGGGCCACCCAGCGCAGCTCGCGCTCTTCCGGCTTCGACAGCCCGGTCGAGTGCTGCAGCTTGTCCTCGGCGAACAGGCCGGCCTCGATGCGCATCGCGAGCTCGACCTCCTGCTCGGCGTTGAGCAGCGCGACCTTGCCGATCTGCTTGAGGTAGTCCTTCACCGGGTCCGCGGTGGCACCGGTGATGGTCGTGGAGTAGACCGGTGCCTCGTCGTCGTCGGACTGCGAGATCACCAGGGCTCCGGCGGCGACCGCTGCTGCGGCGTCCGGCTTGGTGTCCTTGTCGTCCGTCTCGGTGTCGGCCTCGTCCGTCGCTTCGGCATCGGCCTCGGCGACCGGGGTCTCCTCGTCGATGTCCTCGTCGTCGTCGGACTTCTTCTTCGCCTTGGTGGCGGCCTTCTTCGGTGCGGCCTTCTTGGCGGTGGTCTTGGTGGCGCGCTTCTTCGGCGCGGCCGTCCCCTCGGTCTCGGCGGCGTCCGCCGTCGCACCCTCGGGCGCAGTGTCTTCCGAAGGGGTGTCCTTCGTGGGATCGATCGTCGTGCTCCGGGCAGCCATGCGATCACCTCTCTCGTCGTGCCACGTTCGTGGGGTCGTGGCCTCCCTCGCCGCCCAGGGCTCGCGCCGCGCTCTCACGCGTCATCGGGTCCTACCGTTCCGGGCAGCACTAGGACCCATGTCAAGTCCCCCGGTCTCTGCGGCGCACTTGAGTGCTCCGAGACACAGGAGGCCCGAACGGGTCCGACCTCATTATTGCACGCTCCGCTTCCGCAGGCGTGCAACCAGTGCAACCCAGAGCGGCCCCACCCGTATTCCGTCCTGGGCGTGCAGGACCCGACGCGTGCGACGACGGGCGTGCAGGAGCATCACGACGCCGATCCCGACCACGACGTACTGCACGGTGAGCGCGAGCCGGAAGTTCGTCCAGGCGAAGACGGTCTGCCCCGACGCGGACGACGCCAGGTCGAGGACGGTGCCGATGAGGAACATCATCACGAACGCGGCGAGGAAGCCGCCGACGTTCACCACGCCGTTCGCCGACCCGAGCGACCCGACCGGGTTGAAGGACCGAGCGAAGTCGAACCCGATGAGCGACCCCGGGCCGCCGATCCCCATCACGACGACGAGCACGACCAGCAACCACGTCGGCGGTTGGCCGGGCCACACCAGCACGGCGGTCCACACCACCGCGAGGGACACGACGATGCCGAGCACCAGGTTCGACCGCCGGAGCGGGAACCGGGCGCACAGCACGCCGAGGACCGGACCGACGACGAAGCCGGTGACGACGATGACGGTGAGGAAGCCGGCCGCCTCGGACGGCGAGTACCCGAGCCCGCGCAGCATCGGGACACCCCAGAGCAGCGAGAACACCGTGCCGGAGGACTGGGTCACGTAGTGCGACCAGAACCCGAGCTGCGTGCCCGGGCGACGGAGCGCGTGCCCGAAGGTGTGGAACGCGCCCCGCCAGGTGTGCGGCAGCGGGATCGTGTCCGTGCGGACCGGGACCGGACCGTTCCGCACGAAGACGAAGGCGAGGACGAGCCCGACGGCGCTCGCGGCCGCGGCGACGCCGAACGCCGGGGACCACCCCGCGGTGTGCAGGAGCACGGCGAACGGGAACGCCGACAGGACCTGCCCGACCTGCCCGAGGTTGCCCGTCCACTGCGAGATCTGCGGCAGGATCCGCCCGCTGAACCACATCGGGACCAGGCGGATCACCGAGATGAAGGTCATCGCGTCGCCGGCGCCGACGAGCACCCGCCCCGCGATGGCCGGTCCGATCGTCGGCGACACCGCCACGACGGCCTGGCCGACGACGAGGAGTGCGGCACCCAGCAGCACGAGTCGACGGGGGCCGACCCGGTCGAGGGCGATACCGACCGGGATCTGGAGCCCGGCGTAGACGGCGATCTGCACGACCGCGAGGGTCGACAGCACGGCCGCCGACACCGCGAAGCGGTCCTGCGCGTCGACACCGGACACGCCGAGCGAGGACCGCTGCACGACCGCGAGGACGTACGCGAGCACCGCGACGCCCCACACGAGGAAGGCGCGGCGGGAGTTCACCCGACCAGGCTACCGGGGGCGGCACCGCCGCCAGGACGGGCTGTGGAGAACGTGCCGAGCGGGGCGGACGCGGGTCGCGCCTCCCGTCAGGACGGCCTGGAGGCGCGGGTCGTCCCCGTCGGGCCGGTGCGGCTCAGTCGGTCCCCGCGTCGCCCTCCGGGCGGCGGTCGGCCAGGAAACGCTCGAGTTCCGCGGCGATCGCGTCGGCCGTCGGGACCTGTCCGTCGACGCCGGTGAGCGGCGAGGCGATCGGGTTGCCCTCCATGTACGTGTCGTGCCGTTCCTCGAGCACGCCGACCAGGCGCTGGAGCTCCTCGTTGCCGGCGACCTGCTCGTCGACCCGGGTGCGGAACTCGCGGCCCTCCTCGCGGAGCTCGTCGGACGGGAAGATGAGGCCGGTCGCGGCCGAGATGCCGGAGAACGCCGCGACGGCGGCGTCCGGGAACTCGGTGTCCGACAGGTAGTGCGGCACGAGCAGGACGAGCCCCGTGACCTGCTCCCCGAGCTCGGACAGCCGGTGCTCGACGAGGTGCAGGACGTTCGCCGGCGCCTGGGTCTCGGGCTTCCACACGCTCATCTGCTCGACGAGGTCGGCGCGCGTGCCGGAGACGGTGAGGCTGATCGGGCGGGTGTGCGGGACGGGCATCGGGATCGACTGCACCCACGTCGTGTCCGCGACCTGCAGCCGGGCGGCGAGGTCGGTGACCGCGCGGACGAACCGGTTCCACTGGAAGTCCGGCTCGTAGCCGGAGAGGAACAGGAAGGGCTGGCCGATCTCGTCGCGGACCAGGTGCAGCCGGAGCCGCGGCGGCTCGACGGCGGCGATGTGGTCGTGCTCGAACGTGATCACCGGGCGACGAGCGCGCCAGTCGAGCAGGACGTCCGGGTCGAACTCGGCGACGAGCTCCGTCTCGAGGTCGTCCAGGACCGCGGACGTCACCTGCGCCACGGCCGAACCGGCGTCGGCGAACCCGGTGAGTCCGGCGACCAGGTGCAGCCCCTCGGGGACGGTCGGTGCGTCCTCGGCGAAGGTGTAGAGCTCCTCGGGGTGGTTCACCGTCCCCATGCTAGGCGGGGCGCGGCACTCCCCCGGTGCGGCTCGACCACGCCGACAGCGAACACCTGCTGGATAGGGTTGTCGCATGGTCCGACCGACGCTCTCCACCGACTCCTCCGCTCCCGCCTCGATCTCCGCCGACGTCCTCGTGGTCGGTGTCCGACCGGGCACCGACGGCGCACCCGCGACCATCGCGCCGCCCGCCACGACGCCGTTCTCGGCGCTCGACGACATCGACCTCGCGGCCATCGGCGCCACCGGCGCGAAGGACCAGCTCGTCCGCATCCCGGCCGTCGGCGTCGACGCGCAGGGCATCGCGCTCATCGGCCTCGGCGCTGCGACCGACGCCGCCGCCGTCCGTGCGGCGGCCGGCAGCGCCGTCCGCCAGCTCCCGCTCGTCTCCTCGATCGCCCTCGCGCTGCCGACCGACACGGCCGAGCTCGTCGACGCCGCGCTCGAGGGCGCCGCGCTCGGCGCCTACTCCTTCACGCGCCACAAGGGCACCGGGACGACCGGCCCGACCCGCGGCGACCAGCAGGTGACCGTGCTCGCGCCGTCCGCCGCGGCCGACGCGACCGTCCGCCCGGCGATCGTCGCCGACGCCGCCACCCTGGTGCGCGACCTCGTGAACACCGCCGCCGGCGACCTCGGCCCCGCCGACGTCGCCGACGTCGCCCGCGCCCAGGCGGACGGTCTCCCGCTCACCGTCGAGGTGCTCGACGAGAGCGCGCTCGAGGAGCAGGGCTTCGGCGGCATCCTCGGCGTCGGACGCGGCTCGGAGCGCCCGCCGCGCCTCGTCGTCGTCCGCTACGCGCCGGAGTCCGCCACCAAGCACCTCGCCCTCGTGGGCAAGGGCATCACGTTCGACTCGGGCGGCCTCTCGCTGAAGCCCGCCGCCTCGATGCTCGGCATGAAGACCGACATGACCGGCGCCGCCACCGTCCTGGCCGCGACCGTCGCGGCCGCGCGGCTCGGACTCGACGTCCGCGTGACCGCGTGGCTGTGCCTCGCCGAGAACATGCCCTCGGGCTCCGCGACCCGGCCGGGCGACGTCCTCACGCTGAAGAACGGCAAGACCGTCGAGGTCACGAACACCGACGCCGAGGGCCGCCTGGTCCTCGGTGACGGCATGGCCGCGGCGTCGCTCGAGCACCCGGACGCCATCGTCGACGTCGCGACGCTGACCGGCGCGCAGGTCGTCGCGCTCGGCGACCGCACGACCGGGCTCATGGGCAGCGACGACCTCGTCGCGCAGGTCCGCGCCGTCGCCGGAGCCGTGGGCGAGCCGATCTGGCCGATGCCGCTGCCCGAGGAGCTCGACGCCCGACTCGCCAGCGACGTCGCCGACATGGTGAACGCCACGGTCGGCAACCCGGCGGGCGGCATGCTGCTCGCGGGCAAGTTCCTCGAGCGCTTCGTCGGCGAGGGCATCCCGTGGGCGCACCTCGACATCGCCGGTCCGTCCGAGCACAAGGGCGGCGGCTACGGGTGGCTCGGCAAGGGTGCGACGGGGGTCATGGTCCGGACGCTCATCTCGCTCGCAGAAGAGCTCCAGGCCAAGTAGTAGGTTTGACTCCGGCGGGGCAGTGCGCTCGGCGTGCCCCCGCCGGAACCAACGGGACGGGACCGGAACCATGCGGTCCGACCGTCGGACGCCGCCGCCGCGGTGTCCAGTGGGGTCCGATCGGCCCCGACACGCACGAGGGAGTTGCACCAGGTGACGGAACAGACTTACGACGTCGTGGTCCTCGGTGGCGGCAGTGGTGGGTACGCCGCTGCGCTCCGGGCCGCCGAGCTCGGGATGAGCGTCGCGCTCATCGAGGGAGACAAGCTCGGAGGGACGTGTCTGCACCGCGGCTGCATCCCGACGAAGGCGCTGCTGCACGCGGCCGAGGTCGCCGACGCGACGCGTGACGCCGAGAAGTACGGCGTCGTCGCCGAGTTCGCCGGCGTCGAGGTCCCGAAGGTCATCGAGTACCAGCAGGGCATCATCACCTCCAAGTACAAGGGTCTGCAGGGCCTCATCAAGGCGCGCGGGATCACCGTCGTCGAGGGTTGGGGCCGCCTCACCTCGCAGAACACCGTGCAGGTCGGCGACCAGACGGTCACCGGCAAGAACGTCGTGCTCGCGACCGGGTCGTACTCGAAGTCGCTTCCCGGCCTCGAGATCGGTGGTCGCGTGATCACCTCCGAGACCGCCCTGCGCATGGACTACGTGCCGAACAAGGTCGTCATCCTCGGTGGTGGCGTCATCGGCGTCGAGTTCGCCAGCGTCTGGAAGTCCTTCGGTGCCGAGGTGACCATCGTCGAGGGTCTCCCCCACCTCGTCCCCGCCGAGGACGAGTCGATGTCGAAGCAGCTCGAGCGCGCGTTCCGCAAGCGCGGCATCGAGTTCTCGCTGGGTGTCCGGTTCCAGGGCGTCGAGCAGCACGAGAACGGCGTCGTCGTGACGCTCGAGGACGGCAAGACGTTCGACGGCGACATCCTGCTCGTCGCGGTCGGCCGTGGCCCCGTCACGCAGAACGTCGGCTACGACGAGGTCGGCGTCGCGATGGACCGCGGGTTCGTCACCACGAACGAGCGCCTCGCCACGAACCTCCCGAACGTGTACGCCGTCGGCGACATCGTGCCGGGCCTGCAGCTGGCCCACCGTGGCTTCCAGCAGGGCATCTTCGTCGCCGAGGAGATCGCCGGGCTCAACCCGGTCGTCATCGAGGACAAGAACATCCCGAAGATCACCTACTCCGACCCCGAGGTCGCGTCGGTCGGTCTCTCGCAGGCCAAGGCCGAGGAACAGTACGGTTCCGACAAGGTCGACTCCTACGAGTACAACCTCGCCGGCAACGGCAAGAGCCACATCATCGGCACGTCCGGTTCGGTCAAGGTCGTCCGCGTGGTCGACGGTCCGGTCGTCGGCGTCAGCATGATCGGTGCGCGGGTCGGCGAGCTCATCGGCGAGGCACAGCTCGCCGTCAACTGGGAGGCCTACCCGGAGGACGTCGCGCCGCTCGTCCACGCGCACCCGACCCAGAACGAAGCGCTCGGCGAGGCGTTCCTGCACCTCGCGGGCAAGCCGCTGCACGCCCTGTGAACACCATGACCACCACCACGAACCACCCCTGCGAAGAGGAGTCCACCCGATGAGCGAATCCGTCAACCTCCCGGCGCTCGGCGAGAGCGTCACCGAGGGCACGGTGACCCGATGGCTGAAGAACGTCGGTGACCGGGTCGAGGTCGACGAGCCGCTGCTCGAGGTCTCGACCGACAAGGTCGACACCGAGATCCCGTCGCCGATCGCCGGCGTCGTGGAGGAGATCCTCGTGCAGGAGGACGAGACCGTCGAGGTCGGCACCGCGCTCGTGAAGATCGGTGACGGCTCCTCCGACGGTGGTTCCTCCGACGGTGGCTCCACGGAGTCGGACGAGTCCTCGAACGAGGCCGCCGCCGCCGAGGAGCCCGAGGTCGCGCCGAGCACCGAGCAGGAGTCCGAGACCCCCGCCCCGGAGCCGACCGAGCCCGAGCCCACCCCCGCCGGCCAGACGCAGCCCGCCGCGCCCCAGGCGCCGTCGGCTCCGCCCGCCGCCGCCCCGGTCCCCCAGGCCGCTCCGGTGCCGCCGCCCGCCGCCGCCCCGCCGGCAGCGGTCCCGGCTCCGGCTGCCGCCCCCGCACCGGCCGCTGCGCCGGCCGCGTCCGGTGGCTCGACCGCCAGCGCCTCGGTGCCGAACCCGAGCCAGGACGCCTCGGCCTCCGGCTACGTCACGCCGCTCGTGCGCAAGCTCGCGAACGAGCAGGGCGTCGACCTCTCGACGGTGACCGGCTCCGGTGTCGGTGGCCGCATCCGCAAGGAAGACGTGCTCGCCGCCGCTGAGGCCGCCACCAAGGCCCCGGCCGCCGGTGGTTCCGCCGCTGCTGCCCCCGCCGGTCCCTTCGTCGCCGAGGTGTCGCCGCTGCGCGGCACCCGCGAGAAGATGACCCGCCTCCGCAAGGTCGTCGCCGAGCGTGCCGTGCAGTCGATGACCTCGACCGCGCAGCTCACCAGCGTCGTCGAGGTGGACGTCACGAAGGTCGCGCAGTTCCGTGACGCGCACAAGGCCGAGTTCCTCGAGAAGACCGGTTCGAAGCTCTCCTTCATGCCGTTCTTCGCCCTCGCTGCGTCCGAGGCGCTGAAGGCCCACCCGAAGATCAACTCGACGGTGGAGGGCGAGGAGATCGTCTACCCCGAGACCGAGAACGTCTCCATCGCCGTCGACACCGAGCGCGGCCTGCTCACGCCGGTGATCAAGGACGCTGCGTCGCTGAACCTGGCGCAGTTCTCCCAGTCGATCGCCGACCTCGCCGAGCGCACCCGCAACAACCAGCTCAAGCCGGACGAGCTCGCGGGTGGCACGTTCACGCTGACCAACACCGGTTCGCGTGGCGCGCTGTTCGACACCCCCGTGGTGTTCCTGCCGCAGTCGGCGATCCTCGGCACGGGCATCGTGACGAAGCGTCCGGCGGTCGTGAAGGTCGACGGCCAGGAGGCGATCGCGATCCGTTCGTTCGTCTACCTCGCGCTGTCGTACGACCACCGGATCATCGACGGTGCGGACGCCTCGCGCTACCTCGTCGCGGTGAAGAACCGCCTCGAGGAGGGCAACTTCGGCCCGAACCTCGGGTACTGAGCCCGGCGCTCGTCGAAGCCAGGACGGCCCCGATCCCTCGTGGATCGGGGCCGTTCCCCGTTCCGGGCACGGCGTGCTCGTGGTGGTGTATCTGGGTGACGGTGCCCCGCTGGGGGTGCCGGTCGGTCGGACGCACGGTCGGTCGGACGCCCGGGTCAGCCGATGGTGAACACCGCCGCGGCCGTCAGGCCCGCCGCGACCACGACCCCCACGAGCGCGCGGCGGAGCGGGAGTCGTCGCCCACGTCCGATCGGCACCCCGCGTTCGACGAGCTCACCGAGCACCGCCCAGGGCGACGCCTCGGTTCTGGACACCGCGCGTTCGGGCAGGCCCACGAGCAGGTCGTGGACCGGCGGGTCCCAGCGGACCGGCCGCGGCGCCGCTGCGGCACGGACCACGGCCAGTGCCTCGATCACCGCCGCCGAGTCGCCGTCGAGCGCCGCGGCCAGGGCCTCGTCGATGCGAGGACGCTCGTCCGAACGTGCGTCGGTCCGTTCCCACACCAGCCGAGCCGCGAGCACCAGGAGCCGCGCACCGTGCTCGTCGGATCGCCGGACTCCGTCCGACCCAGGAGGTCGATCGCACAGCACGACGGCGCCGGCATCGTCGACGAGGACGTCGTCGAGTCCCGCCGAACCGATGCGCACCGCGCCGGTCCGCTCGGCCACCGCGAGTTCGAGGAGCGGCACCGTCAGCGTGACGGCGACGCCGGTCGTCGGGGTACCGACGATGTCGAGCGCAGCGGCGAGGACCGTCCCTGGCGGCCGGAGCACATCCACCGCGAGGCGTCCGTCCGGCAGCCGCCCGACTTCGACGACCGGCGCAAGGTGGCGGGCCGCGCGGTCCCGGGAGACAGCCGCACGGTCCGCGAGCCACGCCAGGAACGCTCGCTCGTCGGCCACGGCGCACCACCGGTCGTGATCGGTCTTCGTCTGCATGTCGAACAGCCTCGTCGGGACCGGTCGCCCGCGGTCGGGCGGGACACCGTTCTGTGGAGAACCCCGTTCGCCCACAGCCGGACCGACGACGGTCCTCGGAACTCGACGCAGGCCGTATCCTGGTCGCATGGCACGCAGCAGTTCACAAGGTACGGCGGCGAAGGAGCCGGGTCGTCTCAAGCAGATGTACCAGGTCTTCACGATGACCCGTCGGGCGGACCCGAGCTCCGTCTGGTGGTTCGCACTGGCATTCGTCGTCCCGGTGGTCCTGGGCGTCCTGCTCGCACTGCTCCTGCCCGGACAGAACTGGCTCGCGATCACCCTCTGGATCGTCGCGGGCGTCCTGCTCGGCGTGCTGCTCTTCCTGATCGTCCTCGGCCGGCTCGCCGAGCGCGCTGCCTACTCGCAGATCGAGGGGCAGCCCGGCGCCGTCGGTGCCGTCCTGTCGAACTCGCTCCGTCGCCAGTGGCGCTCGAGCGAGATGCCCGTCGCGGTGCACGGTCGTTCGCAGGCCGCGGTCTACCGGGCGGTGGGCACCCCGGGGGTCGTCCTCATCACCGAGGGCCAGCGCGGCAACCTCAACCGCCAGGTCGACGAGGAGCGCCGCAAGGTCCAGCGCATCGTCCCGAACGTGCCCGTGCACGTCGTGCACGTGGCGAGTGGCGCGGACGACAAGGCTGACGACGCCGTCACGCTGCACAAGCTCCCCCGTGCGATGAACAAGTTCAAGAAGGCACTCAACCGCAACGAGGTCCTGGCGGTCGCGAACCGGCTCGACTCGCTCACGCAGAGCCCCGCCGCGTCGATCCCGAAGGGCATGGACCCGATGCGTGCCCGCGCCGGCCGTCCGCGCTGAGCGACTCCCCCGTCCACCGAGAACGCCCCCGACCGTGCCAGGTCGGGGGCGTTCCGCGTGCGGGCTGCGTGGTGGAGTCGGCTCTGGACGCGGCGAGGCCCGGCTCGGCTCGGCTCGGCTCGGCTCGGTCCGACTGACGGCGCACGGTGCCGGCCTCGCCAGCCCGTGCGAGGTTGGCGGCACCGTGCGAGCCTGCAGCGCCGCACCGAGCGGGCAACCTCGTACCGGCCGAACAACCACGCACCGTGCGGCACCGGCCGACGGGCCCCGTCGGACGCGGCGCACGGTGCCGGTCACACCAATCCGTGCGAGGTTGGCGGCACCGTGCGAGCCTGCAGCGCCGCACGGAGCGGGCAACCTCGCACCAGCCGAACTACCACGCACCGTGCGGCACCGGCCGACGGGCTTCGTCGCACGCGGCGCACGGTGCCGGTCACGCCAATCCGTGCGAGGTTGGCGGCACCGTGCGAGCCTGCAGCGCCGCACGCAGCGGGCAGCCTCGCACCGGCCGAACAACCACGCACCGTGCGGCACCGGCCGGACAACCTCTCACCGTGCGGACAGACCGCCCCGCGCCCCCGCGCGTCAGCGCCGGACGAGCACCGTGCCCGCGATCCGGTCGTGCGCCCCGCGACTGTCGCGGTCGATGATCAACGCCGGCACGACCAGGCAGAGCAGCAGCGTCCGCACCACGGGCCGCCAGACCCCGACGTACCCGCCGCGCAACGGCACCACCCGGAGCCCGACGCAAATGTGCCCGAACGACCCGGACAGCAGGCAGATGAACAGGATCTGCAGCGCCGCGAAGATCGCGATCTGGATCCACGAGTGCGCGATGTCGCCGGAGCCGTTCACCGGCGACCACACCCCGGTCACGTACGCCACGAGGTCCGCGAGTGCGCCGTCGATGAGCAGGGCCACGACGCGACGGCCGATCCGCCCCACGCTGCGCGGCCCCTCCTCGGGCAGACCGAGGTCCTTCCCCGGCCAGCCGTCCGGGTGCCCCGATCCCCCGGAAGACGACGCGGACGACGAACTGGTGCTGCGGGCCATGCCCCAAGCGTAGGCGAACCGGTCGACGTAACACGCACGAAACAATCCAGTCATGTCCGGGAAACCCTGTGTCAATAGCCTCGTCGGAGGGTGCACCCGCGGCACCTCCACATCACCCAAACCCCCAGGAGATCGACACACATGTTCAGCGATTCCTCCGAGGTCCTGGCCTTCATCAAGGACACGGACGTCAAGTTCCTCGACATCCGCTTCACCGACCTGCCCGGCGTGCAGCAGCACTTCAACATCCCGGCATCCACGGTCGACGAGGACTTCTTCTCGGTCGGTCAGCTCTTCGACGGCTCCTCGATCCGCGGCTTCGCGTCGATCCACGAGTCGGACATGCAGCTCATCCCTGACGTGACCACGGCGTACATCGACCAGTTCCGTGCCGAGCGCACGCTGATCATGATCTTCGACATCTACAACCCGCGGAACGGCGAGATCTACGGTCGCGACCCGCGCCAGGTCGCCAAGAAGGCGGAGAAGTACCTCGCGTCGACGGGCATCGCGGACACCGCGTTCTTCGCCCCCGAGGCCGAGTTCTACATCTTCGACGACGTCCGCTACTCGGTCACCCAGAACAAGTCGTTCTACTCGGTCGACTCCGAAGAGGGCGCGTGGAACACCGGCCGCGAGGAAGAGGGCGGCAACCTCGCCAACAAGACCCCGTACAAGGGCGGCTACTTCCCCGTCTCGCCGGTCGACAAGACGGCGGACCTGCGCGACGACATCACCCTCAAGCTGATCGAGGCGGGCTTCGAGCTCGAGCGCTCGCACCACGAGGTGGGCACCGGCGGCCAGCAGGAGATCAACTACAAGTTCGACACGATGGTCCACGCCGCGGACGACATCCTGAAGTTCAAGTACATCGTCAAGAACACGGCCGACCAGTGGGGCAAGGTCGCCACGTTCATGCCGAAGCCGCTCTTCGGTGACAACGGCTCGGGCATGCACACCCACCAGTCGCTCTGGAGCGACGGCAAGCCGCTGTTCTACGACGAGAACGGCTACGGCGGCCTCTCGGACGTCGCCCGCTGGTACATCGGCGGCATCCTCAAGCACGCTCCGGCACTGCTCGCCTTCACCAACCCGTCGATCAACTCCTACCACCGTCTGGTGAAGGGCTTCGAGGCCCCGGTCAACCTGGTCTACTCGGCCGGCAACCGCTCCGCCGCGATCCGCATCCCGATCACGGGCACGAACCCCAAGGCCAAGCGCATCGAGTTCCGCGCGCCGGACGCCTCGGGCAACCCGTACCTCGCGTTCGCCGCGCAGCTCATGGCGGGCCTCGACGGCATCCAGAACCGCATCGAGCCGCACGAGCCGGTCGACAAGGACCTCTACGAGCTCCCCCCGGAGGAGGCCAAGGGCATCCCCCAGGTCCCGGGCTCGCTCGACGAGGCGCTCGACGCGCTCGAGGCCGACCACGAGTTCCTCGTGAAGGGCAACGTCTTCACCGAGGACCTCATCCAGACCTGGATCGACTACAAGCGTGAGAACGAGATCCTCCCGCTCGCCCAGCGCCCGCACCCGTTCGAGTACGAGCTCTACTTCGGCGTCTGACACGCACCGCACCACGAACGCCCCCGCACCGGTCTCCGGCGCGGGGGCGTTCCGCTGTGCCGAGACTCGACAGGGCGGACGTCACACGGGGCGCAGCACCGCGCAGGTGTCCGCATGGCCGAGTCTCGTCCGCGGGCCCGGCCGTGCGGATGGAGACGTGACCGCCTGGAGGCGCGGTGCCGGCCCGCCGGACCGGCACCGCGCCTCCAGGCGGCTCGCCCGGTACGTTCCTTCCCACAGCACCCGCGATGCCGGACGGGATCGGGCGTACCTGGTCGGAAAGAACCGCCAGGTACGCCCGATTCCACCAGGTGTGCCCGATCCGACCGGGTACGCCCGACCCCGCCAGGTACGCCAGGGCACGTCGGCCCCCGGGACACCGGCGCCGGGCGCACGGGAGCGGGGCCCGTGCCGCCCCGGCACGGACCCCGCTTCGCGTCCGACGACTACCGCGCGGTGGCCACCGCGTCGTTCGTCCCCGCGGCGACGCTCACGGGTGCACCCGTGACCGGAGTGGGCCGTCCCAGGGAACGGACGGTCCAACCCGCCTTGACCCAGTCGGCGACCGGGAGGCAGTTGCGGGCGTCGATCACCGTGCGACGCCCGACGATCGAGCCGAGCTCGGCCGGGTCGGCGGCGATGACCTCGTCCCACTCGGTGAGGACGAGCACGACGTCCGCGTCCTCGATCGCACCGGTCATCGACGACGAGTACGTGAGCGTCGGGAAGGAGCGGCGGGCGGTCTCCATCGCCTCCGGGTCCCAGAGCGTCACCTGGGCGCCGCGGAGGTGCAGCGCGGCGGCGACGTTGAGCGCCGGCGAGTCCCGGACGTCGTCGGTGAGGGGCTTGAAGGCGGCCCCGACGACGGCGACCCGGCGGTTCAGCACGGAGCCGCCGAGGGCGTCGATCGTCATGTCGATGACCCGTTCGCGCTGGCCCATGTTGATCTCGTCGACCTGCTGCATGAGGCCCACGACACGGCCGGCACCGAGCTCGTTCGCGCGGTGCATGAGCGCGCGGATGTCCTTCGGCAGGCAGCCGCCACCGAAGCCGAGGCCGGCGTTCAGGAACTTCCGGCCGATGCGGGCGTCGTGCCCGAGGGCGTCCGCCAGGGTCGACACGTCCGCGCCGGTGATCGCGCACATCTCCGAGATCGCGTTGATGAACGAGATCTTCGTGGCGAGGAAGGCGTTGGCGCTGACCTTGACGAGCTCCGCCGTGGCGAGGTCGGTCGTGATGACCGGGGTGCCCTCGGCGATGGGTGCCGCGTAGACCTCGCGGATGACCGCGTCGGCCGCGGCCGAGGCGCCACCCCAGACCAGCCGGTCCGGGTGCAGGGTGTCGTCGACGGCCTTGCCCTCGCGGAGGAACTCGGGGTTCCAGATGAGCTCGGCGTCGATCCCGGACGGCGTGAACTCGCGGACGATCCCGCGGAGCCGCTCGGCGGTGCCGACGGGGACCGTGGACTTGCCGACGATCAGGCCGGGGTGCGTCAGGTGCTCGGCGACGCCGCGCGTTGCGTTCTCGACGTAGGTCAGGTTGGCGGCGTGCGACCCGGCGCGCTGCGGGGTCCCGACGCAGACGAAGTGGACGTCGGCCGCGGCCACCGCCTCGGGCAGGGAGGCCGTGAAGCGGAGCTTGCCGCTGGCGACGTGCTTCGTGATGAGCTCCGGCAGGCCGGGCTCGTAGAAGGGGACCTCGCCGGCCGACAGGGCCGCGAGCTTCGCCGGGTCGACGTCCACGCCGATGGTCTCGAAGCCCATCTCGGCCATGGCGGCCGCGTGGGTGGCGCCGAGGTAGCCGGTGCCGATGACGCTGATGACGGGGGCGGGACGGGAGTCCGCGGTCTTCTTCTGAGCGGTCATTGCTTGACCTCCTGCAGGTCGTAGTCGATGTCGGTGCGCTTGATGCCGTCGGCGAAGGCCTGGAGGCTGTCCGATCGGGAGTCGAGGCGCCAGTCGTTGGTCGTGCGGGTGCCGTCGACGATGGTCGTCGCGGTCTCGCTGAAGTACGCGAAGCCGATGACGTCGTCGTTCGCGGGGTCCGCGAGGGCGTCGAAGAGCGAGGTGATCCAGCGCGACTTCTGCGAGTCGGACACGCTGCCACCGGTCTCGGTCGCGCCGATCTCGTTGAGCACGATGTTCTTGTCGGGTGCGACCTGCCGGATCTGGGCGAGCGTGGCCCCGAACGTGTTCTCGAACGTCGGCTGCTCGGAGGCGTCACGGTAGTAGCCGCTCATGCCGACCCAGTCCACGTACTCGGCACCCGGGTAGTAGTTCTGCAGGTACTCGAGCGTCTGGTACTTCGTGTTGCCGAGCTTGTCGATGCGGGACGGCGACCAGTCCCAGATCGCGTACTGGTTCGCGCCGTTGTCCTGGAACACCTGCCAGACGTGCTTCCACATCGCGGTGTACGAGCCGGCGGCGTTCTGCTGCTTCGACGATTCGGACCAGTTGTACCACTGACCGTTCATCTCGTGGTCGAAGCGGATGACGAGCGGCATGCCGTTCGCCTTGAGCGCCTGCGCGTACTGCGTGAGGTAGGCGTCGAACTTGCCCGAGATGATGTCCTCGTTCGTGTACCCGGGGACGTACGGCTGGTCGTTGCCCGTCTTGGCCGGCACGGACTCCCACGTCATCATCGGCAGGCGTCCGTTCGCCCACGAGCGCTGGACCGCGTTGGCGTTGAAGTTCTGGTCGAAGCCCTGGAAGAAGCCGACCATGTTCGTGGCCTTGCCGACCTCCTTCGAGACCTGGTCGTACTCGGACCAGTTGAAGGGTGACTGCGCCGTGTAGAGGCCGTACCAGCGGGACTGCTGGCCGAGGATCTCCGCCTTGGTGGGCGTGCTGATCGGCGTCGTCGTCGGGTCGGTCGAGGGGCCGGGGTTCGGGTTCGTCACCCCGCCCGAGCCGGAGCCGGAGCCGGAGCCCGACCCGCCGGATCCGGAGCCGCCGGACCCGGACCCACCCGAGCCGCCGGACCCGGACCCGCCGGAACCGGAGCCCGACCCGGAGCCACCGGAACCGGTGGACCCCGAACCGGACCCGCCGGAGGCGGAGTCCGACCCGGACCCGGAGCCCGCGGCCTTCGCCGAACCGAGGTCGGACTGGAGCGACGCGATCTGCGCCTTGAGCGAGGCGATCTGGTCGGCACGCGACCCGGCCTGCGCCGTCGAGGAGTCGAGCTTGCCCTCGAGCGCCCAGATCTTCTCCTGCGCTGCCGTGAGCTGCTGCTGGAGCTCCGCGGCCGAGATCTTCTTCTTCGGCGGCGTCACCCCGAGCGCCTGGTGGACCGCGGTCGACACCGAGCCGGCCGGGGAGACCCAGACGTTCCAGGTGATGAGGCCGAGGACGAGGACGATGGCGGTGGTGCCGACCGCGGTGAGCCGTGCGTGCTTGCTGGACTGGGCCCACCAGGCACCTGAGGAGCGGATGAGGTCAGACAATGAGGAAGGCCTCCAGGGCGAAGATCGCGAAGCCGATCAGGTACGGGATCGCGGCGTACGGGTTGTACCGGCGGACCTTCGTCGGCCGGGCGGCGCGCGCGGCAGCCGGTGCGGCGACACCCTCGCGGTCCCGGCGGGTGGCGAGGACCGTCGCGGTGGAGTTGGTCGTCGCGTCGGCACCCGGGTCGAACCCGGTCCGACGGGCGCTGGCCCCGGCGCCGAAGATCTCGTCGAACGCCCGGTCGGCCGCTGCCTGGTCGTCGGGGTACCGCGCCGCGTCGACCGGGCTGACCGGCGTCTGCGTGGCGACGGCCTGCGGCTGCACGGCGTCAGCCGGGTCCTCCTCCATCGGGCCACCGGCGTAGGCGCCGGCGCGGGTCCCCCAGCCGGACGCGTGCGCCAGGCGGAAGAAGCCGATGAGCCGGATCGGCATGAGGAAGAACGTCGAGACGATGATGAACATCGGCAGCCGGAAGAAGTCGCTCGGCTTCTCGGCGAGGTGCCGCATCTGCCGGATCGCCATGCTGAGCACCGACGAGACGACCATGAGCGCGGCCACGTAGACGAAGCCGGTCGAGAAGCCGTACTGCTGCAGGATCCCCTGGTACAGGTTCTCGCCCTGCCCGGTGAACGCGCGGTAGATCCAGCCGGCGATCACGCCGAAGAGCATGAACGGCAGGATGATGTCGGTCAGGAAGAACACCGCGAGGATCGGCGCGTGGCCGAGCATCCACGGGAGCATCCGGAGCGTGTTGTACTGCGATCCACGGGCCCAGCGGAGCTGCTGCTTGAAGAGCTTCTTCACCTGGAGCGGGGCGTCCGTGTAGACCAGCGACGTGTACTGGTAGACGGTCCGGTACCCCTCCTTGAGCGTGAGGTTCGTCAGGGTCCGGTCGTCCGACACCTCGAGGAAGACGCCCATGAACTTCTCGTGCATGAAGCGGTCCATGACCCGCACGAGGATGTCCCGGCGGAAGGCGATCGTGCGCCCGGGCAGGCAGCCGATCTGGCCGAGCACGCTCTGCGCGGGCATCGAGTAGAGCGCGCGGGAGTTCTCCAGCCAGTCCGCCCAGCGGGTGATCCAGCTGCGGGTCGGCTCGAGGATGCGCTGCCGGGTCGTGACGCCGCCGACGGACGCGTCCGCGAACGGCTTGAGCAGCTCGGGGAGCGTGCCCGGCGTCCAGACGGTGTCGGAGTCGACGAGGATCGTGATGTCGCCGTTCGACATCTCGGTCCCGACCTTGACGGCGTTGCGCTTGCCCGGGATGGGCGTGTGGGTCCAGCGGACGAGCGGGGCGAACTCGTCGCAGACCATCTCGAGGGCCTCGTTCTTCGCGCCGTTGATGACGACGATGATCTCGCCGGGACCCTGCTCGACCATGCGGCCGATGACGTCCCGGAAGAGGTCGAGCGGTTCGTCCACGACGGGGACGACGACGCTGGTGGTACCGGTGTAGGTGCCGGTGAAGGGGCGGTAGCGGGCGGACAGGACGACCTTGAGCAACCAGAGCAACCAGATCACCGCGGAGTACACGGCGAACAGGTAGAACTCGGGATGCCCTTCGACCATCTGCCTGATCTGCAGAATGAAGGTGAACATCGATCCCTGCTTCAACGTTCGAGGTGGAGATTCCGCTTCATCGGGGAATCAGGGTCGGTTCGGGTGACCCCATTGATGCAGAACTGTGACCGCACGCGCAACGCGGCCCCCGTCCGGGGGCGTTACGAGCGTGTTACGGGGTACACGTCGGTCCCCCTCGCGGTGGGAAGATCCTGTCCGCACTGGTGCTGACAGCACTCCGGTGGACCGGAAGCGGTGCCGGATGGCCAACACGAGCACGAGCAGGTTCCGGGAGGCGCGGCGTACCACCGCAGGAAAGCCCCGTTCAGAGCATGGTGGCCGGGCGCGTCGCCGCGTGGCTCCGGCACGCCTCCCCGACACCCGACGGCGAACGATCACGACGAGGTAACGACGGGCGGCCACCTGTGCCCCGGGGTACACGGAGATGTCGAACGGGGGACGCTGCTCGTTACGGGGAATTCACTTCCGAGGACGTGTCAACTCGCTGCGAAACGCGTCACCTCGGGCGTGTCGCGACCGGGGTCAGGCGCCGTAGAACTCGCGCTCGAAGACCTGACGGGCCCGGCGGGTGATCCCGAGGTAGTCGTCCTCGAGCTCCGACGCCGACCCCGGCGGGTACTCCATGAGCCGGGCAATGCCCTCGAGCTGCACACGGTCGACGGGCAGCACGTCGGTCGTCTTGCCCGACCAGAGGACGAGCGCGCTCCGGGTCCGCGACGCGAACCGCCACGCTGCCCCGAGCCGCTCGGCGTCCTCGGGTGCCACGAGCCCGGCGTCGCGTGCGGCGTCGAGGGCCTCGAGCGTCGAGGTCGTCCGGAGGCCGGGGATCGTCAGCGCGTGCTGGAGCTGCAGGAGCTGGACGAACCACTCCACGTCGCTCAGTGAACCGCGTCCGAGCTTGAGGTGGCGTGCCGGGTCCGCACCGCGCGGGAGCCGCTCGGACTCGACGCGGGCCTTGATGCGCCGGACCTCGCGGACCTGCTGGTCGTCGATGCGGTCCGGGTACCGCGTCCGGTCGGCCAGGTGCTCGAAGTCACGGAGGAGCTGCGCGTCCCCCACCGCACCCCGGGCTCTGAGCAGCGCCTGCGCCTCCCACGTGAGCGACCAGCGGGCGTAGTAGGCGCCGTAGGAGTCGAGCGTGCGGACCACGGGACCGTTCTTGCCCTCTGGACGCAGGTCGATGTCGAGGTCGAGCGGGTGGATGGCGTCGTCGGTGAGCCGCCCGAGTTCCCGCACGATGGTCTGCGCCGCCCGCGAGGCCTGCTCCGAGGGGACGTCCTCGGGCGCGCGGTAGACGTAGAGCACGTCGGCGTCGGAACCGAACCCGAGCTCGCGCCCGCCGTACCGTCCCATCGCGATGACGCCGAACTCGAGCCCGGCCGGGGCGTCCCGCCGTGCCAGCACGAGGGCACCGGCGAGGGTGGACTCGGTGACGTCGCTGAGCGCGGGCCCGAGGGCGTCCACGTCGAGGTGCCCGAGCACCGCCGCCATGCCGAGGCGGAGGGTCTCACGACGGCGGGCGGACCGCACCAGTGCCGCGGCGCCGTCGACGTCGTCGCCGTGCCGGGCGGTCGTCGCGCTGACCTCGGCGAGCAGCGACTCGACCGGGCGGGGCCGCAGCAGCGTCTCGGGTTCGTCGAGCCAGGCGACGGCCTCGGGGAAGCGCTCGAGCAGACCGGACAGGAAGGCCGACTCGGACAGCACCGTCGTGAGCGAGTGCGCCGCACCGGACGAGTCGCGGAGCATGCGGAGGAACCAGCTGGACTCCCCCAGGGTGTCGCTCAGCCGGCGGAAGGCCAGGAGCGCCCGGTCGGGTGCCGGCCCCTCGGCCATCCACCGCAGGAGCACGGGCAGGAGGTTGCGCTGGATCGCGGCGCGACGGCTCGTCCCCTGGGTCAGCGCGCGGATGTGGCTGAGCGCGCCCGCCGGGTCCGCGAAGCCGATCGCGCCGAGGCGGTCGACGGCCTGGTCGCTCGTCAGCACGATGTCGCCGTCGCTCGCCGCCACCGCCGACAGCAGCGGTCGGTAGAACAGGCGCTCGTGGAGTCCGCGGACCTCGAGCTTCACGGCCCGCCACCGGGTCTCCAGCGCCGATGCCGACCGGGCGAGGCCGCTCGAGCGTGCCAGGACGCGGAGCTCCTCCTCGTCGGAGGGCATCAGGTGGGTGCGCTGCAGGCGGCGCAGCTGGATCCGGTGCTCCAGCAGGCGGAGCAGGGCGTAGTCCGGGCCGAACCGCGCGGCCTCGGGGCGACCGACGTAGCCCGCGGCGGTGAGGGCGTCCATCGCCTCGAGCGTGGACCGGACCCGCACGGTCTCGTCGTCGCGGCCGTGCACGAGCTGGAGGAGCTGCACGGTGAACTCGACGTCGCGGAGCCCGCCGGGGCCGAGCTTGAGCTGCCGGTCGACCTCGTCGTCGGGGATGTTGTCCGTCACCCGCTGTCGCATGCGCTGCACGGACTCGACGAACCCCGGGCGCTGCGCGGACGTCCACACGAACCCGGCGACCGCCTGGGCGTAGCGCTCCCCCAGGTCGACGGAGCCGGCGATCGGCCGCGCCTTCAACAGCGCCTGGAACTCCCACTCCTTCGCCCACCGCTCGTAGTACGCCACGTGCGAGTCGAGGGTCCGGACGAGCGCGCCGTCCTTGCCCTCCGGACGGAGGTTCGCGTCGACCTCCCAGAGCGCCGGCTCGGCCGCGAGGTCGGTGATCGCATGGGTCGCCGCGATGGCCAGCCGGGTCGCGATGAGCACGGCCCGGTCGGTGCCGACGCCGGTGTCTGCCTCGTCGTCACGGGTCGGCTCGGTCACGAAGATGACGTCGACGTCGCTGACGTAGTTGAGCTCGCGCGCCCCGGCCTTGCCCATCGCGATGACGGCGAGCGGCGTCGCGGCGACGTCGGCCGCCGGGAACGGGACCTCGCGCCGGGCGACGTCCACCGCGGCCTCGAGCGCGGCACCCGCGAGGTCGGCGAGCCCGGCCGCTACGGCGGGGAACGCCTCGGTCGGCGCGGCGTTCAGGACGTCGAAGAGGGCGATCTGGGCGAGGTGCCGGCGGTAGCGCACGCGCAGCCGGAGCCGCGCGTCCTCACCGGTGGCGCCGTCGATCGCCGCGAGCAGCGACGCGGTGTAGGCCTCCTGCGACCACGGCGCCGTCACCGGGGCGAGCAGCAGGTCGATCTCGGCCGGACGCCGGTGCAGGAACTCGCCGAGCCCGACCGACGCGCCGAGCAGCCTGACGAGGCGCTCGGCCGCGGCCTCGTCCGCGAGGACGGGGCGCAGTTCGTCCGGCGCGCGCTCGAGCAGCCGCTCGAGCGCGCGGAGCGCGCCGTCGGGATCGGCGGTGGACTCCCAGAGGGCCGGGGCGGCGCTCACCGGCACCGGCAGGTCGGGGCCGAACCGCGCCTCCAGGTCGGCGATGCGTTCGAGGCTCTCCGACAGCTCCGCGAAGCCCAACCGGGCCAACTCGGAACGCGACGTCGTCGTCCGACCGGTCATCTGGTGCGCGCTCCCGGTGCCGTCAGAGCGCGCCGAGGTTGGTGTCGAGCTCGAACGGCGTGACCTGGTCGCGGTAGGCCTTCCACTCCTGCCGCTTGTTCAGCAGCACGAAGTTGAAGACCTGCTCGCCGAGCGTCTCGGCCACGAGCTCCGAGTCCTCCATGAGGCTGAGGGCGTGGTCGAGGCTCGCCGGGAGCTGGCTGTACCCGAGGGCGCGCCGCTCGGAGTCGGACAGGCTCCAGACGTTGTCCTCGGCCTCGGGCGGGAGCTCGTAGCCCTCGTCGATGCCCTTGAGCCCGGCGGCGAGCAGCAGCGAGTACGCCAGGTACGGGTTCGCCGCCGAGTCGATGCCGCGGTACTCGATGCGGGCGGACTGGCCCTTGTTCGGCTTGTACAGCGGGACGCGCACGAGCGCCGAGCGGTTGTTGTGGCCCCAGGTCACGAACGACGGGGCCTCGTCACCACCCCAGAGGCGCTTGTACGAGTTCACGAACTGGTTCGTGACCGCGGTGATCTCGGGAGCGTGCTTGAGGACACCGGCGATGAAGTGCTTCGCCGTGTCGGACAGCTGGTACTGGCCGCCCGCCTCGTAGAACGCGTTCTGGTCGCCCTCGAACAGTGACACGTGCGTGTGCATGCCCGAGCCCGGCTGCCCGGAGAGCGGCTTCGGCATGAAGGTGGCGTAGACGCCCTGCTCGATCGCGACCTCCTTCACGACCGTGCGGAAGGTCATGATGTTGTCGGCCATCGTCAGCGCGTCGGCGTAGCGGAGGTCGATCTCGTTCTGCCCGGGGCCGGCCTCGTGGTGGGAGAACTCCACCGAGATGCCGAGGTCCTCGAGCATCCGGACCGACCGGCGACGGAAGTCGTGCGCGCTGCCCCCGGGGACGTTGTCGAAGTAGCCGGCGCGGTCGACGGGCTGGGGGCCGCCGTCCTTCCAGTCACGGCTCTTCAGCAGGTAGAACTCGATCTCGGGGTGCGTGTAGAACGTGAAGCCACGCTCGCTCGCCTTCGCCAGTGTGCGCTTCAGCACGTTGCGCGGGTCGGCGACGGCGGGCTGCCCGTCCGGCGTCGTGATGTCGCAGAACATCCGCGCGGTCGGGTCGATCTCGCCGCGCCACGGGAGGATCTGGAACGTCGACGGGTCCGGGTGCGCCAGGACGTCCGCCTCGTAGGAGCGGGTGAGGCCCTCGATCGCGGACCCGTCGAACCCGATGCCCTCGGCGAAGGCGCCCTCGACCTCGGCCGGGGCGATCGCGACCGACTTGAGGGTCCCGATGACGTCCGTGAACCAGAGTCGGATGAACTTGATGCCCCGCTCCTCGATGGTGCGGAGCACGAAGTCCGTCTGCTTGTCCATTGACGCCCTTTCCGTGGTGCAGCTGGTCCAGCTGGGAGTCTCAGCCTATTGGTCTTCGTCGTCCCAACGCTCGTTGTTCGCCTTGATGCGGTCCAGGGCGTGTTGCGCCTCCTCACGCGTGTCGAACGGGCCGATGCGGTCGCGCTGCGGCGACTGCGGGCCCTGCTCGACGGCGTGCGTCTTCTCGTTGAACCACCACTGGGACTCGATGCGTTCGTCACTCATGCCGCCACCGTACCCACGGGGCGCGTGCGTGGCCCGGGCGCGCCGGGCGCGCCGCGCGCGCCGGGTGCGCCGCCCGCCGCAGGCGGGGTGCCGAGTCTCGGCTCGGCGGACAGTTTCGCGGCGCCGGAGCGCGAGTTCTGTCCGCAGGCCCGAGTCTCGGGGCGCGCCCCGCGCGCAGGGTGAGGGCCTGGAGGCGCGGTGCCGGTTCGTCGGGCCGGCACCGCGCCTCCAGGCCGTCACGTCGGCACCCCGCCTCACGCGTCCGCGCGGTGCGCGGCCCCGACTAGAGTGGTCGGCATGCCCCGGGACGAACACGGACACCTGGCCGCCGGCCGCATCTCCCCGCAGCGGTCCGTCCCGAAGGACATCGAGCGCCCGGAGTACGTCGGGAAGGCCGAGCCGCACGAGCACGGCCTCGGCGACACGTACACCCCCGACGAGGTGGAGCGGATCCGGGTCGCCGGACGCATCGCTTCGCAGGCCATCGACGCCGTCGGCCGAGCGATCCGTCCCGGTGTCACGACCGACGAGCTCGACCGGATCGGCCACGAGTTCGTCGTCGCACACGGCGCCTACCCGTCGACGCTCGGCTACCGCGGCTACCCGAAGTCGCTCTGCTCCAGCCTCAACGAGGTCATCTGCCACGGCATCCCCGACGACACCGTCCTGCAGGAGGGCGATCTCGTCAACATCGACATCACCGCCTACAAGGACGGGATGCACGGGGACACGAACCGCACCTTCATCGTCGGTCAGGCATCACAGGAGGTCGAGGACCTCGTCACCCGCACGCGGCTCGCGCTCGAGCGCGGCATCAAGGCCGTCGCCCCGGGGCGGCAGGTGAACGTGATCGGCCGCGCGATCGAGGCGTACGCGAAGCGCTTCGGCTACGGCGTCGTCCGCGACTACACCGGCCACGGCGTCGGCCGCGCGTTCCACTCCGGGCTGATCATCCCCCACTACGACGCCCCGCGCTTCGACGACGTCATGGAGCCCGGCATGGTGTTCACGATCGAGCCCATGCTCACGCTCGGCGGCATCGACGCGGACATCTGGGCCGATGACTGGACCGTCTCCACCCGCGACAAGTCGTGGACCGCACAGTTCGAACACACCCTCGTCGTCACCGAGCGCGGCGCGGAACTCCTCACCGTCTCCTGACATCCACACCGAAAGGCTCCTCATGACCTCCCTCGCAGTCGGCGTCGACATCGGCGGTACGGGCATCAAGGGCGCGATCGTCGACGTCTCCACCGGCGAACTCACCACCGACCGGATCAAGAAGGCCACGCCGGAGGGCGGCAAGCCGCACGACATCGTCGCCGTCGCCGCGTCCATCCTCGAGGAGCTCGCCCCGGCCTCGGACGTCCCCGTCGGGGTCTGCTTCCCCGCGATCGTCCGCGACGGCAAGACCATGTCGGCCGCGAATGTGTCGAAGAAGTGGATCGGCTTCGAGGCCGAGGCGCTCTTCGAGAAGGAACTCGGCCGCTCCATCCACTTCGTCAACGACGCCGACGCCGCCGGGTTCGCCGAGCAGCAGTTCGGTGCGGCGAAGGGCAAGGACGGCCTCGTCGTCGTCACCACCCTCGGCACGGGCATCGGCACCGCGCTCATCAACGATGGTGTGCTCATCGTGAACTCGGAGCTCGGGCACCTCGAGATCGACGGGCACGACGCCGAGTCGCGGGCCTCGTTCGCCGCCAAGGAGCGCGACGACCTGTCCTGGAAGCACTGGGCGAAGCGGCTGCAGAAGTACTACTCGACGCTCGAGGCCCTGCTCTCCCCGGAACTCTTCGTCGTCGGCGGCGGAGTGTCGAAGCAGTACGAGGAGTTCCTGCCGCTGCTCGACCTGCAGGCGGACATCATCCCGGCGACGCTCCGGAACAACGCGGGCATCATCGGCGCGGCGACCCTCGCCGCGAAGAGCGCCTGACACGTCTGCGCTGGCGCGCCCGGACGTCGACGGCGCACGACACGCCGCGTGCTTCGTGTCGAGGTCGCACGAGGTGCCGTTCGCGTCTCGGCCGGACAGCAATTCGGGCGACCTCGGCGTCCGTGCCCGCTAGACTCGTCATCGCGAACGGGTCGGTGAGACGGTCGCGTCACTCCCCCGGGAGTGCCGAGGAACGTCCGGGCTCCACAGAGCAGGGCGGTGGGTAACACCCACCCGGAGCAATCCGCGAGACAGTGCCACAGAAAGCAGACCGCCGGCGGCGACGTCGGTAAGGGTGAAACGGTGGTGTAAGAGACCACCAGGGGTCCGGGTGACCGGATCCGCTCGGTAAACCTCGCCCGGAGCAAGGTCAGACAGAGGACGCAGAGGCTGCTCGCCGAGTCCTCGGGTAGACCGCTGGAGGCCGACGGCAACGTCGGTCCGAGAGAGATGGCCGTCACCGCCGCTTGCGGCGGGACAGAACCCGGCGTACGGCCGGCCCGTTCGCACCCCGTACTTGCCGGTGGGCGGCGCGCGCGGGCGCTTGGGCGCTCGCGCGGGCTCCTGCGCGCGCGCTCACGCGGTGCGGCGCTCCCTCGCACCGTGTGCGGCGCTCCCTCGCACCGTGTGCGGTGCGCCAACCCGTGCCGGGTTGCCCGATGGGTGCGCCGCTTCCTCCTGCCACCTAGATGGCAGCGCCGCACCGGACGACGAAGCGCGCACCGTGCGGTCGCCACGACGTGCGTCGCTGCGGACGGGAGGGACGGTGCGCACCCGCACCGCGCCTCCCGTCCACCGCGGCGACAGCCCGAGCGCCCGCGGAGCGCAGCGCACCGTGCGCGGTGCGCCAACCCGTGCCGGGTTGATCGCTCCGTGCGCCGCTTCAACCTGCCACGGAGCTGGCAGCGGCGCACCAGCTGACAAAGCGCGCACCTTGCGCTCTCGACGTGTGTCGCGGCGGACGGAAGGGTAGGGACGGTGTGCGCCCGCATCGCGCCTCACTGCCGCCGCGGCGACAGCCCGCGTGCCGCGGAGCGCAGCGCACCGTGCGCGGTACGCCAACCCGTGCCGGGTTGACCGCTCCGTGCGCCTCTTCAACCTGCCACGGAGCTGGCAGCGGCGCACCGGCTGACGAAGCGCGCACCGTGCGGGCAGCGGCCGTGCACGACCCCGCGCCGATCCCGCCCGCGCCAGCCCGCGCCGCCCGCCCGCGCCGCCCGCGCCGCCCGCGCCAATCCCGCCCGCACCCACCCCGGACGCACGGGAGGCGCGGTGCCCGTTGGCACCGCGCCTCCCGTGTCCGCACCGCGGCCAGCGACTACAGCCCGGATTCTGCCGTCCGCACCAGGATCGCGTCGCTGTCCGGGCACAGCACCACGTCGTCGGGCGCCGCGCGCCGGATCGTCTGCAGGTCGGAGTTCGTCAGCGTGACGCCGGAGGCCGTCGACACGCCACCCTGCAGCAACGACGCACCGAAGCCGTAGCGCGCCCGCTGCCGGTCGTAGAGCGCGAGGAGCTCCGCCGGCACCTTCGCGGCGACGGCGGCGCGGCTCTGCGTGGCGGACTCGCGATCGGCCTCGAGCCGCGCGATCTCGGCGTCGCGCTCGGCCACGAGCCCGGTGCGCTGGGCCTCGACGTCGGCGAGCTGCGCCTCGACGTCGCCGACCCGGGCGCGGAAGCCGTCGAGGTGCTCCATCACCTCGAGCTCGGCCGTCTCGAGGTCGCCGATGCGACGCTGCAGCGACTCGAGCTCGCTCTGCAGACCCGCGGCGTCCTTCGCGCTCGACACGTTCTGGAGCATCGTCGTGTCGCGCTCGACCCGGGCCTGTGCCGTGGCGGTGTCGGACTCGAGGCGTGCGAGCTCGCGCTCGGCGTCCTCGACCTCGCCCGTGGCCGCCGCGAGCTGGGCACGGAGACCCGCCGCCGCCGTGCTGAGCTCGGTGAGTCGGTCGCCCTTCTGCAGCGACGTGATGCGGTGCGCAATGCGGGTGACGTCGTTGTCGAGGCGCTGGACGTCGAGGAGGATGACCTGGTCCTCGGGTGCTGCCTTCATGGTCAGACTCCTTGTGTGTCGTTGGTGGGTTCGGCCGCCGGCAGGACGGCGAAGTCCCACGGGTCGGTGCGGAGGTCGCTCACGGTGACGCGGACGCCCGCCGCACGGCGGAGCTGCTCGGCGGCGACGTCGAGCCAGAGCCACTCGGTGGCCCAGTGCGAGGTGTCGATGAGGGCCGGCCCGCCGCCGAGCAGCGCCTGCTCGCGGAACTCGGACGCCGGGTGGTGACGGAGGTCGCTCGTGACGTACACGTCGGCCCCGAGCACGGCGGGGTGCCCGAGGTAGGCGTCACCGGCACCGGCGCAGAGGGCGACGGACCGGATCGGCTGCTCGAAGTCCCCCGCGACGCGGACACCGGTCGCGGTGCCGGGCAGGAGGTCCACGAGTGCACGGGCGAGCGCCCCCAGGGTGGTCGGTTCGGCGAGCTCGCCGACACGACCGATGCCCGTCGACGGGTCCGTGCCGGGTTCGAGGGGTCGTTGGTCGGTCAGCCCGAGCCGGTCGGCGAGCACGGCCGATGTGCCCGTCGTGACGACGTCGGCGTTGGTGTGGGCCGCGACGAGTGCCGCGCCGCCGCGCACGAGGGTGGCGAGCACGCTGCCCTTGTAGGTCGACTCGGCGATGGTCGTGACCCCGCGGAGCAGCAGCGGGTGGTGCGTGAGCAGGAGGTCGGCACCGAGCTCGACCGTCTCACGCGCGGTGGCCGGGACGGCGTCGACCGCGAGGTGCACGTGGTCGACGGTCTGGTCGGGGTCGCCCGCGACGAGCCCGACGGAGTCCCAGGACTCCGCGCCGGTGGCGGGCCACAGGTCCTCGATCACGGCCTGGAGTTGGCGGAGCGTCGGCATCCCGTCAGTCTACCGAGCCGACCGGGTGGCCCCGGGCGTCCTGTGGACGACGGCGGTGCTGATCGCCCCTGTGGACGACCTCCGACACCGACCGGGGATCAGCGACGACCGAACGCGCGGAGGACGCGGGCCACGAGCCGGGTCCACCAGCCGGCGGACGCGTGGTCGGCCGACGCGTGGTCGGCGGTCGCGACGTGGGCGGCGGCACCGTCGACGGTCGGCGGCACCACGGCGTCCGGCAGCACGACCGGCGTGCTCGCCGTCGCGCCGGCGTGCGCCGTGAGCGCGGCGGCGAACGCGGCGCGGTCGATGACCGTCGGTCCGGTCGCCGGCTGGACGAGCGGCGTCGGTCGCGTGTTCGCGGACACCGGCGAGACGACCGGGAGGGACAGCACGGGTCGGACGGCGCCCTCGCGTTCCGACGTGGTCGCGTCCGGGGCGTCGATCACCTCGTCGACGTCGGTCGCCTCGACGAGCGCAGGGGCGGCCGCGCCCGGCTCGCCGGCCGGGCGGACGGGAGCGGGGGTGGCGGCCCGGACGGCGGCGACGGACACACTCCCGGTGGCGGCGCGACGCGCCGCGGCACGGTCGAGACGATCGGCCTCGAGTGCGGCGTCGGCCAGCAGGTCCGCGAAGACGCTGTGGGCGAAGGCGCGTGCGGCCTCGACCTCGGGGTCGCGCTGTCCGGCGACGGTGGCCTCCCACGCGGCGAGACGCGCGAGGTCCTCGTCGCGACGGCGGACCTCGTCCTCGAGGATCACGATGCGCTCGATGGTCGTGCGCCCGCTGGTCGAGGACACCTCGACGGCGAGGTCCTCGATGCGGAGGGCGATGCGCTCCGGCGGCTCGGGGAAGGACGGGGCGCACGCAGCTGCGTGCCGGGCACGGTCCCGGGGACGGCGGAATGCAGCGGCGTCCGACACAACCTCGTCGGTCGACACGGCGTCGACGACGGCGGCCGGCTCGACGGCGGCCGGCTCGACGGCGGCCGGCTCGACGGCGGCGGGCAGCGCCGCAGCGGTGTCGGCGGGGACGGGCGCAGCGGTGTCGGCCGCAGCGGGGACGGTCGTGGCGGACTCGACGGGGGCGTCCGACGCTGCGTCCGGACGCTGCACGGGACCGGTGACCGGCGGGACCACGAGGTCCGACAGGTACGGGGCGCGCGTCGCCGGGGCGTCACGGAGCCACTCCTCGAGCTCGCGACCGAACGGGTCGACGAGGGGGGTGCGTGCACCGGACTGCGTTTCCATGTCCGCAGCATAAATATCGCGACGCTCAACTCCGCGGACATCCGCGGTGTGTCGCCGGAGTCCGTGCCATATCGCCTCGAACGTGAACGGCGTGTCGAACGAAGACCAGGACGCCGCCGCGACGCGGCCACGGCGGAGTCGTCCGCGGGGCACGACACCGACGGCACACGGGACACCCGCACGGACGCGCACGGACCCGTACGGACCGATGCGGAAGCACCGGCGGAGGGCTCAGAGCGTGCGCTCGAAGTCCTCGACCAGGGCCCGGCCGGCCGGCCACGCTCCGATGCCGCTCGCGACGTTCACGTGGCCGAGCGCCCCCACCCGGACGACGTCGGCACCGAGGGCGTCGGCGAACACGAGCGCACGGTCGACGGTGCAGTACGGGTCGTCGTCGCTGACCACGAGCCGCGTCGGGACCACGGACCGCGCAGCGGGTCCGGTGAAGCCCGCGGCAGCCGCCGGGAACCCCGGGGCGAGCGGGTCCGGCGGCGCGACGAGGAAGGCACCGGCCACCGGGGCGTGTCCGGGCTGCCCGAGCCACGCGGCGACCGCGAGCACGCCCAGGCTGTGCGCGACGAGCAGCGGCGGCTCGTCGACACTCGCCACGGCCCGGCTGATCGCGGCGGACCAGTCGTCCGGGTCGGGTCCGCTCCACGACGTCGGTGCGATCCGCACGACGCCCCCGGCGTCCGGACCGGCGGCGGACCGTTCGTCCTGCCACCGCGACTGCCAGTGGTCCGGGTCGGAGTTCCAGATCCCGGGGACGATCACCCACGGTCGAGGTCACTGCACCCTCGAAGCGTATCGGGGAGCGGGTCAGGCGTGCAGGGTGTCGCGCGGGTACTCGCCGAAGCGTGCGGCGTAGGCCCCGGAGAAGCGTCCGAGGTGGGCGAACCCCCACCGGACGGCGATCGCAGCGACCGTGACCTCGCCCGGGGCGGCACGGCGGAGCTCCTCGTGGACGCGGTCGAGCCGGATCCCGCGCAGCATCGCGTTGGGGGCCGAACCGACCTGGCGCTGGAAGGCCTGCTGCAGCCCTCGCACGCTCAGTCCGACGTGCTCGGCGACGTCCGTCGTGGTGATCGGCGTGTGCGCGAACGCGTGCATGTACTCGACCGCCTCACGCACCCGCCCGGTGGCACCCTGGGGCAGGGCGACGTCGCGGGCGAGGACGGTGTGCGGGAACGTGCGGAGCAGGGCGAGGGCGGTCTCGCGGGCGGTCTCGGCGAGGACGAGCGGGGACACGGATGCCTCCCCGAGCACGGTCTCGGCAGCCCGACGCACCTGCGCGTTCCACCCCTGCAGGGCCTCGCGTCGCGGCGGCGTGGTGTGGTCGAAGACGAGCGGCGCCGGCTGCGTGCCGTGCTCCTCGGCCGCGACCCGCTCGAGGAACGTGCGGTCGAACTGGACGAGGCTCTGCCGGACGTCCTGCAGGTCGAACGCGAACGGCCTGCCGGTCGGGAACATCATCGGCGTGCCCGGCGTGAAGGCGACCTCGTCCCGGCCGACGTCCACGGTCCCGCCGCCGTCGGCGAGCCACATGACGACGTACTCGTCGCTGGCCTCGAGCTCCCCCTGCATCCGGGCGTCGAAGCGCGTGGACCGGAAGGACATCGTCTCGTCACCGGTGACCCGGAAGCGGTAGGCGAACGGCCGCTCGGTCCGCTGTGCCCGGAACCCCACGCTCGCGTAGGCGTCCTCGTACATGTGGATCGCCGCCTCGAGGTCGGCCCCGGACGTCTCGAAACTGATCCTGGGGTCGGGCTCGGCGTTCATCGACTGGATCGTGACACGACGCCACGCCAGTCAGCGGATCGATACGCACGCATTGCGGATACCGGCTCACCGGGTGCGCGATCCGGACGACGTTGCCGGAGCGAGACGAGCACCCCTTTCGATCCGGCCGCATCCGCGGGCGTCGGAACGGTCGCCGGCGCCGCCGCTGCACCGGCAGCAGCCGCGACCGCAACGGCGACGGCGCTCAGTGCCGCCCGCGCCGCACCGTCCATCGGTTCCGGTCCGCGACCCGCTCGTACCGCAGGTCGTCGACGACCATCTGCACGAGGGCGAGCCCGCGCCCGCTCTCGGCCAGGGCGTCGGGGAGCCGGGCGGCCGACGGATCGATCGGGACGGGGACGCCGTCGTCGGTCAGGTGCACCTCGACCGCGTCGGACCCGACGTCGAGCCGGAGCGAGCACGACACGCCACGACCGGCCGCGGCGTGCTCGATGACGTTCGAGGTGAGCTCGACGAGCGCGAGCTCGAGGGCCATCCGGTCCTCGGCCGAGAGGGTCGGCTCGGTGTCCCACACGCCCGCGAGGAACGTGTGCACCGCCGTGACGTCGTCCGGCGGACACGCCAGGTCGAGGCGGTGCCCGCCCACGGCGGCGTTCATGCCCAGTCGGTCACCGCGGCGTCCCCGTCCGGGTACGTGCGGAGGATCTTGTCCATGTTGGAGAGCTTGAGGACCATCTCGACCTGGTCGGACGGCGCCGCGATGCGGAGGTCGCCCCCGGCCTGTCGCGCGGCCTTCAGCGACCCGACGAGCGCGCCGAGCCCGGAGGAGTCCATGAACTCCACGCCGGACAGTTCGACGACCACGCGGTTCCGACCCTCGCCGACGACCTTGGCGACGGTCTCGCGGAAGGTCGGCGCCGACACCATGTTGAGCCGGCCGCTGCACTCGAGCACGGCGGAACCCGCGTTCGCTTCGTGTACGACGATGTCCATGTCGGTGCCTCCTGGTGTCGGTGCATGGGTGCACCAAGCAACCTACCGGGTCCGGGTCACGAACTCGTCGAGGCTCGTCCGTCCCGCCGCGTCGCCGCGAGCTGCACGACGACCGCGGCGGCCATGAGCACCGCCATCACCGCGCCCATCGCGACCGCCGTCCCGCCGAGCGCCCCCGCGAGCGGCGTGCCGAGCCCACCGAGGCCGAACGTCAACCCGCCCTGCAGCGCCGCGGCGGTCCCGGGGTGCGCGGCACCGACGTGCTGCGTCCGGGTCATCGCCGCCGGGAGCACGAACCCCCACGCGGCGGTCACGACCGCGAGGCAGACCCAGACCGCCACCGGCCCGGCCCCGACGAGGGCGGAGACGAGCACGCCGGTCGCGCCGAGGGTGCCGAGCGCCAGCCCGGACGAGAGCAGCGCGTCCTCGGAGAACCGGCCGACCACGCGCCGGAAGACGAGCGTCGTGACGATCATCATCGAGGCGTTCGTGGCGAACACGAGCGTGTACATCCCCTCGGAGAACCCGAACCCCGTCTGGAAGACGAACGAGCTGGTGGCGATGTACGCGAAGAACCCGATCGTCGACAGCACCCCGGTCAGGACGTACGCACGGAACCGCGGGATCGCCATCAGCTCACGGATGCGCGCCCAGTTCGCACCGAGCCCCACCCCACCGCGGAACGCCCGCGGCAGCGTCTCGTGGAAGCGGACGACGACCGCGACGAAGAAGACGGTGCCGAGCACCGCGAGCACGACGAACATGAGCCGCCAGGTACCGATCGTCAGCACCGCTCCCCCGGCCAGCGGCGCGACCACGGGCCCGATCGCGTTGATGGCCGCGAGCGTCCCGAACACCTTCGCCATGCGCGGACCGCCGACCACGTCGGAGACCATGGCCCGTCCGGCGACCGCGGCGGCCGCCCCCGCCAGCCCCTGGAACACCCGTGCCACGACGAGCGTGCCGACGTCGGGCGCCAGCGCACAGCCGACGGAGGCCACGGCGAAGACCGCCGTGCCGACGAGCATCAGCGGACGCCGGCCGATGCCGTCGCTCACGGGACCGGCGAGCAGCTGGCCGACCGCGAACGCGACGAGGAACGCCGTCAGGGACAGCTGGACGGCACCCGGGGTCGTCCCGAGGTCCCGCGCGATCGCCGGCAGGGCCGGGATGTACATGTCGGTCGCGAACGGCGAGACGCCGACGATCAGGGCGAGCGGCAGGATCGGCGGCAGGCTCGTGGTCGGCCTGGTCGATCCGGTGCGCTCCGTCGTCACGTCGGCAACGCTACGCGCCCCCGAATCGATTCGACAAGGGGCGCGGACCCGCATCGGCACGGACAGGAGGCACGGTGCCGGCTGGCACCGCGCCTCCTGGACCGACTCGGCCGCGTCGACGACCGTCGGCCGGTCCGCGCGGATCAGCCCGTGTTCTGCAGGCCGGCCGCGATCCCGTTCACGGTGAGGAGGAGCAGCCGGTGGTCACCGTCCGTCGGGTCCGTGCTGCCCGAGGTGCGGATCGCGCGGAGCGCCCGGAGCTGCAGGTGCGAGAGCGCGTCGACGTAGGGGCTGCGGAGCCGGACGGCGCGGGCGAGGACGGGACGGTCCTCGAGGACGTCGCTCCCGCCCGAGACCCGCAGGACCCACTCGCGCGTGCGGAGCATCTCGTCGAGCACCTTGGCGGCGAGGTCGTCACGGTCGGCGAGCTCGAGGTACCGACGGGCGATGTGCTCATCGGTCTTCGCGAGGGACATCTCGACGTTCTTGATCATGGCGCCGAACAGGGGCCACTCGGTGTACGCGGTGCGGAGGAGCTCCACGTCGCCCACGGCCTCGAGCGCGGAACCGAGGCCGTACCACCCCGCGAGGTTGATGCGGGCCTGCGTCCACGAGAACACCCACGGGATCGCGCGGAGGTCCTCGAGCGACTCGACGCTCAGCCCGCGGCGGGCCGGGCGGGAGCCGAGCGGCAGGAGACCGATCTCCTCCATCGGGGTCACGCGTGCGAACCACGGGGCGAACCCGTCGGCCTTCACCAGGCCGTAGAAGGCCTCGCGCGAGACGTCGTCGAGCTGCTGCGCCAGGTCCGCGAAGCGCGTGGCGGCGACGGCGGTGCGGTCCTCGTTCGACGGGGACGACGCGAACAGCGTGGCCGAGGCCATCTGCTCGAGGTGCCGGGCCGCGATGTCCTTGTCGCCGTACTGGGCGAAGATGACCTCACCCTGCTCGGTCAGCTTGAGGCGCCCGTCGATGGAGCCACGGGGCTGCGCGAGCACGGCCTCGTTCGCCGGGCCGCCGCCACGGCCGAGCGAGCCGCCGCGGCCGTGGAACAGCGTCAGCTCGACGTCGTGCTGCTTCGCCCAGTCGGCGATCCGGGCCTGGGCGTCGTAGAGCGCGAGGTTCGCCGAAACCGGGCCGACGTCCTTCGAGGAGTCGGAGTAGCCGAGCATGACCTCGAGTCGCCGACCGGTCGCGGCGAGACGACGCTGGAACGGCTCGGTGCGGACGGCCTCGTCGAGGATGTCGACGCTGGCGTGCAGGTCCGCGAAGGTCTCGAACAGCGGGATCACGTCGAGCACCGGTGCGGCCTCTGGGGACCCGAGCGCGGCGACGGCGAGCTCGTGGACGTTCGCGAGGTCCGCCGCCGACTGCGTGAACGACACGATGTAGCGGTTGGCGGCGCGGACGCCGTAGCGGGCCTGCAGCTCGGCGATCGTGCGGAAGACGGCGAGGACCTCTTCCGTGGTCTCGCTCAGCTCGCCACCGGCGCGGATCTCGGCGAGGGCGTTCCGGTGCACCTGCGAGTGCTGGCGGACCTCGAGCTCGGCGAGGTGGAACCCGAACGTCTCGACCTGCCAGACGAGGTTCTGCAGCTCGCCGTTCGCCGGGCGCGTGGCACCGGCCGCGACGAGCGAGGTCTGGATGGTGCGGAGGTCGGCGAGGAGTGCCTCCGGACCGGGGTAGGCCAGGTCCGCCTCGCCCCGGCGGGTGGCGTCGATGCGGGCGGCGACGAAGAGGAGCGCCCGTCGGTGCGTCTCGTGCGGTGCGCGGACGCCGATGCGCTCGGCGATCCCCGGGTCGAGGGACTCCTGCGCGGCGACGAGCGCGGTCAGGCCGGCGTCGGCCGGGGTCTCGCTCGCGTCGAGCGTGAGGGTGCTGCCGATGCGGGTCGCGGCACGGGACAGCCCGAGCAGGATGTGCTCGGCCGCGATCTCCGCCGCCTGGCGGGTGACGTCCGCGGTCACGTGCGGGTTGCCGTCGCGGTCGCCGCCGATCCAGGTGCCGAAGCGCACGAACGCCGGTGCGGTGACGGGCACCCGGCCGGCGTCGTCGCCGAGCAGTCGGTCGTCGAGCAGGCGGTACACCTGCGGGACGATCTCGAACAGCGTCTGGTCGAACACGCTCATCGCCGTGCGGACCTCGTCGAGCGGGGTCGGCCGGGTCGTGCGGAGCGGCGAGGTGCGCAGGAGCGTGGTGATCTCCTCGAGCAGGCGTCGCTCGTTCTCGGCGAGGGCCGTGGCGTTCGTCGTCCGGTCGCGCTCGTCGATGAGGTCGGTGATGCGCCGCACCGCCGTGGTCACCGCGCGCCGGCGGGCCTCGGTCGGGTGTGCGGTGAGGACCGGGTGGAACCGCAGCTCGCGGAGCCGGGCGGCAGCGGCCTCGTCGCCGAGCTGCTCGACGAGCGAGGCGTAGGTCGCCGGGAACGAGTCACCGGCGAGCCCGCCGTCGTCCCCGCGGTGCCGGAGCACGCGCACGCGGTGGTGCTCCTCGGCGAGGTTCGTCAGGTGGAAGTACGTGGTGAAGGCCTGGGCCACGGCTTCGGCACGCTCGGCGGACAGCTCCGCGACGATGGCCTCGGCCCGGGCGGCCCCGGTGGCCTCGCCACCCTCGTACGCGTCGATGACCGCCGCGCGGAGGCTCTCCACGTCGTGCAGCAGGTCCTCGCCGCCGGTCTCGCGGAGCACCCGTCCGAGCAGCTTGCCGAGGTACCGCACGTCGGAACGCAGGTCGCTGTCGACCGCGCCGCTGACGTCGTCCCGCGCGCGTCCGTGCCGCGTCTGACCGTCGATCGCCGTCATGTGGTCCTTTCCGGGTCGGCCGGGCGCATCGTCCCGGTATCCCAGCAGCGTATCGGCCCACCGGGGACGGTGACGACAACCGTCCGGACGGACCGCCTGCACGCCCGGGACCGGGCCGGGATCAGGTCGGAGCGCTCACGCGGTCGCGGCGACGTCGCCGCCCGCGTGCCCGGCCGCCGGGCGCCGGACGGCGGGGCCGCGCGTCGCGTCGAGCCCGGCGAGCAGACCGCTGTCGAGCCGGTGGGCGAGCTCGACCTCGGCGATCACCCGCTCGCGTTCTCCGGCCGACCACGGGGCGGCGTCGAGCTGCTCCCGGTACGTCCGTTCGAAGGCCCGCGGGTCCGCCACCTGGTCGAAGATGTAGAAGAGGACGCCGTTCGTCTCGAAGCCGAACTGCTCGGCGAGCAGCCCGCCGATCAGCCGTCCGCCGGACAGGTCGCCGAGGCACCGCGTGTAGTGGTGCGCGACGAAGCCGCCGGGCCAGGTGGCCGCGACCTCGTTCAGGCGTCGGACGTAGGCGGTGGTCTCCGGCAGCGGGCACACGAGCTCGGACCAGTCCGGACCGATCAGGTACTCGAGGTCGGCGCGGATGGCCGGCATGCGGGTGAGCTGCGAGGTGACGAACGGGGCCGCCACGGGGTGGTCCGCCATCCGTTCCGCGGCACGCTCGAGGGCGTCGTAGACGAACGCGTACTGTCCGAGCAGCGCCGCGTACTCGGCGACGTCGCAGCGTCCGGCGAGCAGGTCCGGCATGAACCCGACCCCGTCCGTCGAGCCCTGCGTCCGACGGGTGCGGCGGCGCAGCAGCTCGGAGAACGGGGTGACGGTGTCGTCCATGAGGTAAGGCTAACCTCAGTCACCTGCGCGTCAAGCACAGCGCACCCAGAAGTCGAGAGAGGAAGCTCGCACCGATGAGCTCGAAACCCGCACGTCCCCAGCACGTCTTCGTCGTCCAGCGCACCGAACGCCTCTCGCCGCACATGGTCCGCGTCCACCTCGGTGGTCCCGCCTTCGACGCGTTCGTCGGCGCCGCGGACCCGGAGCGGCTCCGCACGACGGACAAGTACGTGAAGCTCCTGCTCGCGAAGCCGTCGCTCGGGCTCACGCCGCCGTACGACCTCGAGTCCCTCCGCGAGAGCCTGCCGAAGCACGACCGCCCGGCACGGCGCACGTACACCGTCCGCGCGGTCGACCACGACGCGCGGACGATCGCCGTCGACTTCGTCGTGCACGGCGACGAGGGCCTCGCCGGACCGTGGGCCGCCTCGGCCGAGCCTGGCGACCTGCTCGCGCTCTCCGGCCCCGGCGGCGGCTACACGCCCTCGGACGACCCGGACGTCACGCACGTGCTGCTCGGCGACGACAGCGCCCTGCCCGCGATCTCCGCCGCGCTCGAGGCGATGGCCGACACCGCCACCGGCGTCGCCCTCGTCGAGGTCGCCGGTCCCGCCGACGAGCAGGCCGTCGCGCACCCGGCCGGGGTCGACCTGCGCTGGCTGCACCGCGACGCCACCGGCGCCCAGCCGGGCACGCTCCTGCTGGAGGCGGCCCGCTCGCTGGAACGCGCCTCCCGGCCGGTGCAGGTGTTCGCGCACGGTGAGCGGACCGCGATGAAGGCGATCCGACGGCTGCTGCAGGACGACTGGGGGCTCGAGAAGTCCGAGATGTCGCTGTCCGCGTACTGGGCGCTCGGCCGTGCCGAGGACCGGTTCCAGGAGGAGAAGCGCGAGCCGATCGGGGTCATCTTCACGGAGTGACCGCGCGTCGCGGTGGCCGGTCGGGAGGCGCGGCTGGCGTCGGTGGGTCGGGATAGCGTTCCGGGCATGGTCGCCCTCTCGTGCTGCGTGCCCGGCTGCGACGCCGGTGCCGACCCCGGGTGGACGGTGCCGGCGGTGCCGCTGTGCGGCACCCACGCCCTGCTCGTGGCCGACGCCGCCGCCGAGCACCCCGGCGTCGAGGACGTGCTCCCCGGCCCGTGTACGGTCTGCGGCGCACGGGTCGGCGTGCGCTTCCCGTCCGGCGCGGTGTGCGCGCGGTGCGAGTGGCGATGGGGTGAGGTACCGGACGGGGACCTCGCACCGCCCCGCGTCGACGTCGTCTACTACCTGCGGATGCGGGACGACTTCGGCGACCGGATCAAGATCGGGACGACCACGAACCCGCGCCAGCGGCTGGCGGCGATCCCGCACCAGGACCTGCTCGGCTTCGAGCGCGGCGACCGGACGCTCGAGCGACGGCGGCACGGGCAGTTCCGGGCGACGCGGTACCCGGGCACCGAGTGGTTCCGGGTGACGCCGGAGTTGCTCGAGCACGTCGCCGTCGTGTCCGCCGGGGTGAGCGACCCGTGGGAGCTGCACGCCCGGTGGACGAGCGAGGCGCTGGCACTGCGCGGCTGACGCCCGGCCGCCCGCGCGTCAGCGCGCGTACGCGTCGACGAACAGGGCGCCGCGGACCTCGCGCAGCGTGTCGACCAGGCGGGCGATCGTCCGGCCGGAGATCCCGGAGACCTCGAGGTCGTACGGCCCGATGGCCTGCAGCCGCCCGGTGCGGACGCGCACGACCTCCCAGCCGACGCCGCGCACCGCCCGGTCCTTCCGGCGGTCGGTCTCCTGCCGGGGCCCGACGTGCTCGAGGCCGTGCCGACCGGTGGAGTCGTACTCGATCGCGACACGGAGCTCCGGCAGGATGACGTCCGGCCACACCTCGACGTGGTCGAAGAAGGGCCGGTCGAGCCGGATCGCGGAGTGGTCGAACGTGAAGGCGAACCGCTCCGCCAGGGCCGCTCGCAGCTCGGCCTCGACCGCGGACGCCGTCGCCGGGGCGCAGACGCTCGTGAACGACTCCCCCGATGGCAGCCGCGGTGTCTTCGGGCAGATCGACCGCGGGACCCCCGCGGCACGGGGCCTGCGGGGTGCTCCCGGGTCCGGGCGTCGAGGACCCGACCGCGAGGACGCGACCGCACCCGCGGGGACGCCCCTGGCCGGGGCCGCCGGCAGGGTCTGCCGACCGGTCACCCGCACCACCCGCTGCGGGGTCGGCACGGCACTCGGCCAGTCCGCGGGCAGCACCGGCCAGCGCTGCGGCTGCGCCTGCACGGCGCACTCGGGGCACCAGACCGACCGGCGCCGTTCACGGCCGGGGCGGGAGCGCTGCTCGGCCGGCGTCGCGACGAACACGTGTCCGACGTCGCACTCCCACGTCAGCAGGACCTCGGCAGCGGGCGGCACCTGACTGAGGACGACACCGTGGTTCCACTCCGGGTGGTACTGCCGGACGAGCACCGGGTACGAGGACCATTCAGCGCGGAACTCGCCCACGGCGTACGGCACCGGGACGCCGCGCGACCACTGTCGGCGGCGCCACCACGCGTCGACGGCTTCGGCCACGCCCTCACGCTAGGCAGCACCACCGACAACCGCCCGACCCGCCCGCGCCGACCACCACGGCGACGGCGACGGGCACGGCCGTCAGCCGGCGAGGGCGTTCCGCACGTACCCGACGATGGCGTTCGCGTGCCCGTGCCCCATGCCGTGCTCGGCCTTCAGCCAGCCGACGACCTCCATGTGCCGGTGGTCGTCCAGCCGGTCGGCGACGAGGTCGAGCCACTCCTGCACCGGGCGACCGTACGTCTTCTCGATGCTCGGGAAGTACGACGCCGGCCCCTTCGGCGTGCTGCCGTCGGCGGCGGGCTCCGGAGCGGTCACGCGGTGTGCGGTCATGGCGTCACGATAGCCCCCGGCGTGCGTCACGGAGCGTCATCCGGGCGGCACGTGTGACGCCGCGTTCCCTCCCGTGCCGGTGTGTTGCGACGGGCGTTGTCGGGGCACGCCGACAGCTCCTACCGTCGCGGCATGACCGACACAACCGAGGCCCCGCCACGGCACGCGACCGACGTCGACGGCGCGACCGGCGCGACCGACGCGAGCCGCGCCTCCCGGCCGGGGACCGACCCGACCATCGACGCGGCCGGACGCGCCGCGCTCGACCGGCCCGTCGTCCCGCTGCGCCACCCACTGCGGTGGATCGCCGCGGCGCTGGTGCTCGTCGTGCTGCTGAACTTCGTCGAGACGCTGTTCACGAACGAGCAGTGGGGCTGGCCCGCCGTCGGGAAGTGGCTGTTCAGCCCGGCCGTCCTGACGGGCCTGCAGCTGACGCTCGTGGCGACAGCCCTCAGCGCGCTGATCAGCTTCGCCGGCGGGATCGTCGTCGCGATCGCACGGCTGTCGCGGAACCCGGTGCTGTCCGGCCTGGCATGGGGGTACGTGTGGCTGTTCCGTTCGGTGCCGCTCATCCTCGTGCTCGTCTTCCTCTACAACCTCGGGTCGCTGTACCCGACGATCGGCATCGGCATCCCGTTCGGCCCGCAGTTCGAGGTCCCCACCGCGAACGTCCTCGGTGACCTGGCGATCGGTGTGATCGGCCTGAGCCTCAGCGAGATCGCGTACGCGTCCGAGATCGTCCGCGCCGGGGTGCTCGCCGTCGACCACGGCCAGCACGAGGCCGCCCAGGCGCTCGGCCTCCCCCGGCGGCGGCAGTTCGTCCGGGTGATCCTCCCGCAGGCGCTCCGCTCGATCGTGCCGGCGTTCGTGAACCAGATCGTCGGGCTGCTCAAGGCGTCGTCGCTGCTGTTCTACGTGTCACTGCTCGACCTGTTCGGCGTCGTGCAGAACCTGTCGAGCACCTACCCGACCGACATCATCCCGCTGCTCGTGGTGGCGACGATCTGGTACCTCGCCCTCACGAGCGCCGTGTCGGTCGCGCAGTACTACGTCGAGCGGTGGACGGCGCGCGGCTCGGTCCGCACGCTGCCGCCGACGCCCCTCCAGCGGCTGCGGTCCGCGGTGCGCCGTGGTTCCGGGCGCGGCCGGGGCGGCCGTCCCGGCGACGGGCCAGGAGGCGCGGGTCGCCGCGCCGACGCAGCCGCGGCCGCGCGTGCGGTCGCCTCCGGTACCTCCACCACGAACGACAGGGCGATCTGATGAGCGCGAGCATCGGCATCCACGGGGCCGTGAAGGCCTTCGGCGAGCACGTCGTCATCGACGGCGTCGACCTGACGCTGCCGTCCGGGAGCGTCACCGTGATCCTCGGCCCGTCCGGGTCCGGCAAGTCGACGCTGCTGCGGGCGATCAACCACCTCGAGCCCCTCGACCGCGGCGTCGTGACCGTCGGCGGCGAGACCATCGGTGTCCGGGTGCGGACCGGCCGCGACGGTGTCCCCCGCTACAAGGAGCTGCCCGAGCGACGCATCCTGCGGCAGCGCTCCCGGATCGGGTTCGTGTTCCAGCACTTCAACCTGTTCCCGCACCTGACGGCCCTCGAGAACGTCGCCGAGGGACCGATCGCCGCGGGCGTCCCCGCCGCCACCGCGAAGGCCCGTGCCCAGAACCTGCTCGAACGGGTCGGCCTTGGCGACCGCGGGGCGACCCGTCCGCGCCAGCTCTCCGGCGGGCAGCAGCAGCGCGTCGCGATCGCCCGCGCGCTGGCGCTCGAGCCCTCGGTCGTGCTCCTCGACGAGCCGACCTCGGCGCTCGACCCGGAGCTGGTCGGCGAGGTGCTCGGCGTGATCGCGGACCTCGCCGCGTCCGGCACGACGCTCGTGATCGTGACGCACGAGGTCGCCTTCGCCCGCGAGGTCGCCGACCACGTCGTGTTCCTCGACCACGGCCGCATCGTCGAGGAGGGCCCGCCCGCGCAGGTCATCGACGACCCGCAGCACCCCCGCACGCGCGACTTCCTGTCCCGCGTCCGCTGACCTCCCCGTTCCGTCCCACCCCACAGCACCCCGACCGATCGCGACCCGATCGCGACCCGATCACGACCCAGGAGAACCATGCCCACTACCACCCCGTCCCGCTGGCGTCACCGCGCCGGCGCCCTCGTCCTCGCCACCGGCGTCGTCGTCGCACTGGCCGGCTGCGCCGCGAACGCCTCGGCCGGCACCTCCACCGATGCCGACGGGACCGTCACGATCGGTGCCCACGCCAACGGCGCGGCGACCGAGACGACGCTCACCGTCGAGGAGGACACGAAGCTCCACGACGAACTCCCGGCCGAGGTCAAGCAGTCCGGCACGCTCACCATCGGCATCGGCGCACTGCCGTCCGGGTTCCCGCCCCTGGCGTTCACCGGCGACGACCAGAAGACGCTGACGGGCTCGGAGCCGGACCTCGGACGGCTCGTCGCCGCGAAGCTCGGGCTGGAGGCCGACGTGCAGAACGCGACCTGGGACAACCTCTTCGTGGGGATCGACAGCGGCAAGTACGACGCGGGCTTCTCGAACATCACCGTCACCGAGCAGCGCAAGGAGAAGTACGACTTCGCGTCGTACCGTCAGGACAACCTCGCGTTCCAGGTGCTCGAGTCGGCCTCGTGGACGTTCGACGGTGACCCGTCCGTCCTCGCCGGGAAGACCGTCGCGGTGAGCTCCGGCACCAACCAGGAGAAGATCCTGCTCGAGTGGCAGAAGCAGCTCCAGGCCGAGGGCAAGGACTTCACCGTCAAGTACTACCCCGACGGCAACGCGATCAAGCTCGCGCTCGACTCGGGGAAGATCGACGCGTACTTCGGTCCGAACCCGACCATCGCGTACCAGAACAAGCAGAGCACGGGCGGCGCGAAGCCGACGAAGACCGCGGGCACGTTCTCCGGCGCGGGCTCGTCGTTGCAGGGTCTGATCGCCGCGACCACGAAGAAGGACAGCGGGCTCGCGAAGCCCGTGGCCGCCGCCATCGACGAGCTGATCGCGGACGGCACCTACGCGAAGTGGCTGCAGGCGTACAACCTCTCGAACGAAGCCGTGAAGAACTCGGACGTGAACCCGGAGGGCCTTCCGCTCGCCAACAGCTGACCCGTGCTCCGTCCGACACCCCCGTGGCCGATCCGGCCGCGGGGGTGTCGTCGTGCGTGGCCCACGGATGCGGCACGGACGCGGCCCCGGAACGACAAGGTCGACGTCGTACGACAGCGACTCCGTCGCCCGTTGCGCACGCGCACATCCGCGGACGCGGGTCAGCGACATGGTCGATGTCGGACGATGACGACGACGTCGCATCGAGTCGGTGGCCCCGCTCATCCGACGCCCCCGCGCGCGACGACCCCCGTCCGGAACACCCGGTGGGACAGCAGCTCGAGAGCGAGGTCCGGGCCGTGCGACGGGAAGAACGGTTCTCCCTCGCCGAGGACCACCGGGAACCGCACCAGGTCGAGTTCGTCGACCAGCTCGTGCTCGAGACCAGGTCCTCCGGCTTCGAGCTGATGGCGTCGCCGGACCCGCCGTCACCGACCTGCGCACCCCATCACGGAGCGAACACGTCGTACGTCTTCCAGCCGTGGAGGGTGCGCTGCGTCACACCCTCCTCACGCCTCGGCCTCCATGGTGCTCGCCCGGCGACCCGAAGGGCCCGCCTGCACCGCACGCGTCGAGACGCGCACGCACGGCGGACGGGAGGCGCGGTGCCAGCCGACACCGCGCCTCCCGTTCGTCGATCAGTCGTGTCTCAGGCCGCGACGGCCGGCGCAGGCGCGCTCGAACCGCATCAACGCGCCGCCGCGGCCGGCACGGCGGCCGACACCGCCTGCCCGGCACGTCGCGCCCACTCCGCCGCGAGCAGCTCGTAGGAGCGCACCCGCGCGGCGTGGTCGTGCGTGATCGTCGTGACGAGGAGCTCGTCCGCTCCCGTCACCCGGCGCAGCGTCTCCAGCTGGTCCGCCACCGACGCTGCGTCGCCGACGAACCGGGTGGCGAGGCGGTCGGCGACCGATGCCGCCCGCGCGTCGTCCAGGGGGTGCTCCCGTGCCCAGGCCGGGGTCGGGTACGCGATCGCCCCGACGCCCGAGCGGATCGAGTGCACCCACTGGGCGTAGCCGAGGGCGAGCTCGGACGCCTCGGCGGTGTCCCGGCCCACGACGACGTCGGCCGACACGATGACGTGCGGGGTGTCGAGGACGCCGGGGCGGAACGCGGCGCGGTACGCCTCGACCGACGCCAGGACGGTGCCCGGCGACGTGTGGTAGTTCGCGCCGTAGGGCAGGCCGAGCGCTCCGGCGGCCCGCGCGCTCGCGCCGCCGGTCGAGCCGTGGATCCAGAGCTCGACGGGGGCGCCGGTGGCGGGCGGTGCCTCGACGACCGCGCCGTCACTCGACCAGGTGCCGGCGAACAGCGCCCGGATCAGGTCGAGCTCGCCCTCGAACCGGTCGACGTCCCCGGGGACCCGGCCGAGCAGCTCCCCCTGCAGCGCGAACCGGCTCCGCGGGGCGATCCGGAAGTCGAACGGTGCCGGGACGAGGAGCCCGTCCACGACCTCGTCCCGGCGCGGCGCGAGGGACGGCGGCTTCGGCGCACCGGGCGCGGGGGCACCGGAGCGGCCGAGCCCGAGGTCGATCCGCGGGCCGTGCAGCGCGGCGAGCGTGCCGAATGTCTCGGCGATCTGCAGCCCCCGGACGTTGCCGACGAGGGTCGCGGCGCTGCCGACCCGGATGGTCGAGGTCGCTGCGGCCACCGCACCGATCACGATCGTCGGCGCACTGCCGGCGACCCCGGGGTTGAGGTGGTGCTCGGCGAGCCAGTACCGGGCGTAGCCGGCGCGCTCGGCGTGCTGCGCGAGGTCGATGGTGCGGTGGAGGGCCTCGGCGGGCGTCGACCCGGCGCTGACCGGGACGAGGTCGAGGACCGACAGGGGGACGGTCGTCATGCGAGCACCCCCGACCGCTCGCCAGACCGGACCGTCCCGGGCAGGCCGAGTGTCTCGCGGAGGGTCGCACCGTCCTCGTAGGACTGCCGGTACACCCCGCGCTCCTGCAGCAGCGGGACGACCGTGTCGACGAACTCGTCGAGGCCGTACGGGTTGGTGTGCGGGACCACGACGAAGCCGTCCGTCGCACGTTCCTGGACGTACCGGTCGATCTCGGCGGCGATGTGGGACGGCGTCCCGACGAACCCACCGCGCGTCGACACCGCGATGACGAGCTCGCGGATGGAGAGGTGCTCGGCCTCGGCGCGGTCGCGCCACGACCGCACGAGTGCCGGCACGTCCCGGGTGTGCCGTGCGCGGCCGCGGGTGATCGCGGCGCCCTCGAGGTCCGGCTCGACGTCGGGCAGCGGACCGTCGACGTCGTAGGCGGACAGGTCGCGGTTCCAGACCTGCTCGAGGAACGCGATGGCCGTGGCCGGGCTGACCTGGGCGCGTCGGACGGCCCGTGCCCGCTCGTCCGCCTCGGCCGGGGTGGCTCCGATGACGAAGGTGGCGCCCGGCATGACGAGCAGCTCGTCCTCCGACCGACCGACCCGCTCGAGTCGTCCGGTGACGTCGCGGTAGAAGCCCTGGGCGTCGTGGAACTCGGTGTGCAGCGAGAAGATCACCTCGGCGTGCGCCGCGGCGAGGTCGCGCCCCTCGTCGGAGTCCCCGGCCTGCACGACCACCGGCCGCCCCTGCGGGCTCCGGGGCACCGGGAACGTCCCGGTCACGTCGAACTGCGGCCCGTGGTGGTCGACGTCGCGGATCCGGGAGCGGTCGGCGAACACGGCCGAGGCCACGACGGCGTCGGACTCCCACGAGTCCCAGAGCTCGCGGGACAGCTCGATGAACTCCGCCGCCCGCGTGTACCGGTCGGCGCGGTCCAGGAACCCGCCACGACGGAAGTTCGCGCCGTGGAACGCGTCCGAGCTGGTCACGACGTTCCACCCCGCGCGCCCGTCCGTGAGGTGGTCGAGCGTTGCGAGCTGCTTCGCGAGCTCGACGGGTTCGTTGAACGTGGTCTGCAGCGTGCCGACGAGCCCGATGTGCTCGGTGACCCCGGCGAGGGCGGCGAGGATCGCGAGCGTGTTCGGGCGCCCGACGACGTCGAGGTCGTGGATGCGGCCCTTCTGCTCGCGGAGCCGCAGCCCCTCGGCGAGGAACAGGTAGTCGAACAACCCGCGCTCGACGTTCCGGGCGAAGTGCTCGAAGGACGAGAACGCGATCTGGCTCTCGGCGCGGTCGTCGCTCCAGATCGTGGTGTTGTTGACGCCCGGGAAGTGGGCGGCGAGGTGGACCTGACGCTTGGCGCTCATGCTGAGACCCCCTGGGCAGTCGTCGTGCGGGTGTACCGGCTGACGGCCGGTGCGATGCCGAGCCTCGTGCGGAGGTCGGCGGTCGGGCGGGAGGCGACGTCCGCGCGGAGGCCCGCGGTGACCAACGCCGGCACGAGCTGCCGGGCGATCGCGGTGCTGTCGACCGGGATGCGCAGCGGACGGAGCCGGGCGCCCGCGTACCCGAGCGTGCCCAGGTCAGCGATGAGGGCGACGAGGTCGGCGACCGTCGTCGCGAGGACCGAGGTGTCCGAGCCGGTACCGATCGCGTACGGCGCGCCGGCGGCCGCGTCGAGTGCGGCGAGCTCGTCCTCGGCCTCGGCCGTCGACGACCCGATGAGCACCGCGAGGTCTGCGAGGACCGGACGGCGGACGTCCGACCCTGCCGCCTGCTCGAGGTGACGGACCTCGTCGATCAGGTCCCGCGCCTCCCGGCCGGCGAAGCCGGGGGTGACCAGGACGACGTCCGCGACGTCGACGGCGAAGGCGGCCGCGTCCGCGCGGTGTGCCAGCGAGAAGACCGGCGGACGGCCCTGCGGCGACCGCGGCACGATCGACGCGCCGTGGACCGAGACGAAGGACCCCTCGAACTCGGCGTTGTGGATGCGGTCGCGGTCGATGAAGCGGCCGGTGGTGACGTCGCGGATGATGGCGTCGTCGTCCCAGCTGTCCCAGAGGCGGGAGACGACCTCGGCGACCTCGCGTGCCTCGGCGAAGAGGACGGACGCGTCGTCGCCGCCGGGACGTCGCCCGAAGAGCGCTGCTTCGCGGGGCGTCGGGCTCACCTGGATCCGCCACCCGGCTCGCCCCTGCGAGACGTGGTCGAGGGTCTGGAGGCCCGTGGCGACGTGGAACGGTTCGGTGTGCGTCACCGAGACGGTCGGCACCAACCCGAGGGCGCGGGTCGCTGGTGCGACCGCGTTCGCGACGAGGAGGGCGTCGAGGCGGCCGACGACCGTGCTCGTGTCGAGCTCGCCGGCCGCGTCCACCGGACCGGCGGTGAAGGAGTCCTCGATCGTCACGGCGTCGATGCCGAGCCGGTCCTGCTCGACGACGACGTCGCGCCAGTGCCGGAGGCTGGTGAGTCGCTTGGCAGCCGGACCGGCGGTGCGCCAGGCGGCGGGGTGCCAGCCGGCGCCCTGCAGGGCGGTGACGAGGGTGGTGCGGTCGGGCATGGAGTGCGCTTCCTAGTGAGAGTGGGATTCCGAGGGAGCCGCGGCGTCGGCGCCGAACTTGAAGCCGAGGCGGCCGTGGGCGAACCCGCCGCCGGCGCGGATGGCCGTGGCGACCCAGGCGGCCTCGGCGAGCTCGGCCTCGTTCGCGCCGGCCGTGACCGCGCGCTGGCTGTGGCCGTCGATGCAGTAGACGCACTGCGTGGTGATGCTGACCGCCAGTGCGATGAGCTCCCGGTACTTCAGCGGGATCTCGCGCCCCTCGGCCCGGAACACCGACTCGTCGAACTGCACGAAGGCCGAGAGGATGTCCGGGGTCTGCTGCTTGTAGACCTTCGTGAAGGTCTTGTCGTGCTCGCGGTCGAGGTAGTCGGTCATGTCGGCGACGCTACGTCCGACCGTGCTCCGGGGCGACGGGTGTTGCGGAGCGTGACCGGGCGTTGCCCCGTGTGACGTGGTGTCTGCGAGGTCGGCGCCGCGTGGCGTCACCGGGCGTCATGCGCGGGGTGGGGTGGGGTGGGTGGTGCGGGGGCGGGCGGGGTGGGGAGTGCGGGCAGGCGGGGTGGGGCGGCGGGCCGGAGCGGCGGGCAGGGGTCTGGACGCCGCGCCGCACGGTGCGACCTCCGCCACCCCGTGCGAGCTTGCACGCTGGGTGCGCCGCTACAAGCCAGCACCGAGCGATCAGCCTCGCACCCAGTGAACGAGCCCGCACGGTGCGAACCGCCCCACCGCCGCGCCGCACGGTGCGACGCCCGCCACTCCGTGCGAGCTTGCCCGCCCCGTGCCCCGCTACAACCCCGCACCGAGCGATCAGCCTCGCACCCGGTGAACGAGCACGCACCGTGCGAACCGCCACACCGCCTCGCCGCACGGTGCGACGTCCGCCACTCCGTGCGAGCTTGCCCGCCCCGTGCGCCGCTACAAGCTCGCACCAAGCGGGCAACCCCGCACCCACGGAACAAACTCGCACCGTGCGAGGCACACCCGCGTACGAGCAGCCCGGGGTCACCACACGATGCGGGCGAACTCCTCGCGCAGACGCCGGGCGCGCCCCGGGTGCACCTGCTCGACCCAGCCGATCCGTCCGAGCAGGTGTGCCCGGAAGTCGGGGTGCCCGGCACGGTCCTGCGACGCCGGGCCGTGCTCGGCGGCGTTGTGCAGGATCGCGTGCAGCCGGTCCACCTCGCGCCGACCGGGAGACGTCCGCTCGTTGACGACGACCCCGGTGACCGACTGTCGCGAGCCCCGTCGCCGCACCCGGGTCTTCGACGGGTTCAGCCGGAGTCCCTGCTCGGTGACGATCCGGTCGACGCCGCGCAGGAAGGCGTCCGGTCGTGCAGCGAGTCGGTCGTCCCCGCTGAACGTCAGGTCGTCGGCGTACCGCGTGTAGACCGCGCCGACCGAAGCCGCCCACCCGGCGAGGCGGGCGTCGAGGTGTCGCAGCGCGGTGTTGGCCAGGGCGGGTGAGGTCGGTGCGCCCTGGGGCAGGTGCGCCTCGCGGAGCATGCTGCGGAGCACCTGGCGCTCCTCGGGCGTCCCGCCGTCCGGCATCGCGCTGAGCACGTGCACGGGCACCCGGTTCGTGCAGACCCCGGTGAGCACGTGCGCGAGCGGCTCCGCGAAGCCCGCGGTGCGGAAGACGCCGTACACGGTGGGAGCGGTGACGCTCGCGAAGAACGACGTCAGGTCGGCGGTGACGACGACCTGCTGTCCGGTGTGCAGCGCGGCCCCGGTGACGACGCTGCGACCGCCGACGAAGCCGTGCGCCGCGTCGTGCACGGGCAGGGCGGTGAGGAGCTCGTCGAGGATCGTCCGCTGCGTGCGCCGGAGCAAGTCCATCGGCTTCTCGAGCAGGCGGGGCGTCCGACCCGGGCGACGAACCCACTCGTGCCGGTGGTGGTGCAGCGGGCTCGAGGCACCCGCCCGGCGGTTCCATCCGCGGGTGTCCGCGAGCCAGAGCAGCCTGCCGACGGTCAGGTCGAGCTCCCGTGCCAGCTCCGGGAGGGTGTCGACGAGCAGTCGGCTCGTGGTCTCCGGCCGGGCCCGGACCGCGGTCGCCCGACGCACGAGGACCCGCACCGGACGACGGGCCTCGCGGGCGCGGTGCAGCTCGGCGAGGCGCGGCGACGCCTCGAGCACCGCCGCGAGCTGCCGGGGTGCGTCGACCGGTGGCCGCGGGTAGGCGGCGAAGGCCGCGGCGACAGCGAGTCCGACGTAGGCGCGCTCGACGCCGACCACGGCCCAGCCGGCGGCGGTCAGGTCGTCCGGTCGCCAGTGTTCGGCGGCGAGGAACGCGTCGGCGAGGGCGCCGGCGACGACGGTGAGGGGCGTGGGGTTCCCGGAGGACCCGTCGGTGCCTCCGTGCGGCGTCGCGCGCGGAGCGCGCCGTCCCGCTCGGGGCGTGTCGTCCTGCTGGTCCTGCGTGCCCCGGGGTGACCCCGGAGAGGTCGACGCGTCACGCGCGTCGGCCGCCTCCCCCGGGAACTCCACGCGCTCACCCTACGGCGACCCGCTGACGGACGGGAGGCGCGGGTCGGGCCCGCCCCGCGCCTCCCGTCCGCACGCCGCGGGTGCGTAGGGTCGGGACGTGCCCTCGTTCTTCCTGACCCACGCCGAGGTGGTCGTCGACCCGGCGCGTCCGATCGAGTCGTGGGGGCTGTCCGCCGCGGGTCGGGAGCGCGCCGCCTGTGCCGCCGCGGTGGCCTGGGCCCCGGGGGTCGGTCGCATCGTGTTGAGCACCGAGCAGAAGGCGATCGACACGGCCGGGATCCTCGCGGCGGCGGTGGGGGTCGTCCCCTCGACGGACGCCGCCCTCGGCGAGATCGACCGGAGCGCCACCGGTCACCTGCCGTTCGACGAGTTCGAGGGTGTCGTCGACGCGTTCTTCGCCGCGCCGGAGGTGTCGGTCCGCGGGTGGGAGCGTGCCGTCGACGCCCGGGCGCGCATCGTCCGTGCCGTCCGGGCGCTGGCAGACGACGGCGACGTGACGATCGTGTCGCACGGTGCGGTCGGAGCGCTGCTGCTGGCGGATCTGCGGGGCGTCCCGGTCTCCCGTGCGCTCGACCAGCCGGGCATGGGCAGCGTGTTCTCGTTCGACCCGGTTACGTGGCGTGCCACGAGCGGGTGGGTTCGGGTCGAGGCGCCCTGACGGGTCCGGGGGTCCGGGGGTCCGGGGGCCGGGGGCCGGGGGTCCGCTGCCGCCGACGCGCGTGCTGACGCCGAACGACAACGTCGACGTCGTACGACAGCGGGCTCGTCGCAACCTGGCGTGCGCAACACCCCGCGCACGCAATCAACGACCGCACCGACGTCGTACGACAGCGGGCTCGTCGCAACCTGGCGTGCGCAACACCCCGCGCACGCAATCAACGACTGCACCGACGTCGTACGACACCGACGATGTCGTACGGAGTCCGCGCCCCCGCGCCCCGCGTCAGGCCGGCAGGCGCTCCCCGGCCTCGACGGCGACGTCGAGCCGGTTCTCCGCGGGAGGCAGCGGGCACGTCGCGTGCGGGGTGTAGGCGCACGGCAGGTTCGTCGCCCGGTTGAAGTCGATCGTCGTGCGGCCGGTGGCGTCCGGTGCCGGTACGTCGAGGCTCCGCGTCGCGGCGTACGTCGTCACGCCCGAGGTCCGGTCGGTGAACAGCACGAGCAGCCCGTCGCCGTACCCGTTGAACGCCGTGAGCGCGCGCGGCCCGTCGAGCTCGAACCGCAGCACACCCGGCACGGTGTACACGTGCTGGAGCCCGTCGACGACCGATCCCACCGTGACCTCGCGCGGCTCGTCGAACGGCTCGAACCGTGCCTCGACGGCGAACGCGGGGTCTGGCGCGTACGCCGGTGTGCCCCGGTAGGACACGCGGAGCGGCGCCGAGGGACGCCGCGGCCGGACGATGTCGCTGCCGCCGCGCCGCGCGACCTCGATGACGACGGACTCGTCACCGTCGTGCCACACCACGTCGACGCCGGACCGCTCGGCGAGCGACCCGAACCGGTGGGTGCCGGTCACGACCTGTCCGTCGACCTCGATCGACTGCCCCGGGTCGAGCGCCACCACCGGCCCGTCCTCGGAGGTCGACCAGGCGCCGGGTGCGTCCTCGAACCGTTCGGGCTCGGCCTGCAGCCACCGGATGCTCGTGATCGCGAGGAACCCGTGCTCGCTGGCCCGGGCTGCCTCGTGGGCGTCGTGCCAGGTCGTCCAGGCGGTGGCGAAGTCGGGAGCGGTCGTCGCGGTCGTCATGCAGCGAACCTACGGCGTCCTGGTCGCCGCCGCGACGCGGCCCGTGACGACAGTGCCGTCCTGGAGGCACGCCCCGCCTGCCCGACGCACGTCGCTCACCAGGGATGGCTGATGCTGCGGGCCTGCACCGAGCCTCCCGTCCGCTGCCGCGCCGTCGGGACCGGAGCCGCTGTCGTGAGGCTCCGCGCGATCGCGGAGCACGCCGCGCCGCGTGCGACGGCCACGACGCCGGCGGTGGAGAACGCGACCTCGGCGAACGGCCCACGTGGCAATCGGTCGCGGAGTCGTGAGCGGACCGCGTCGAGGAACCGCTCACCACCGAGGACCGCTGCGCTGCCGCCGATCGTGACCCGCGGCACGTCGAGGAGCTCGACCACGTGTGCGAGCGCCGAGCCGAGCGCCGACCCGCCCTCGGCGACGAGGCCGGCAGCGGCTGGCTCCCGACACATCCGGGCGTAGGCGGCGCGGACGGCCGCGGCGTCGTCGGACGCGACCTCGGCGTCGAGGACCCCCGCGGACACGGCGCGCCGGACCTGCTGCAGCGGTTGGCACGCCTCACACACCGCGGTCCACCGACCGTGGGCGAACACCGGCATGCCGCCGAACTCCCCCGCGTTCCCGGTCGAGCCCCGGACGACCTCGCCCGAGGCCACCGCGGCAGCACTGACCCCGCTGCCGAGGTGCACCGCCACCAGGTCCTCGGGCTCCGGCGTCGTCCAGGCCTCACCGAACGCCCCGGCGATGGCGTCCTTCTCGAGGTGGACCGCGGCGCCCGTGCGTTCGACGAGCTCGAGGGCGAGCGGGTACTCGGACCACGGGCGCAGCTGGGCGGGCGTCCCGAGCCGTTCGGAGACGGTGTCGATCGGACCGGGAACGGCCACCGTGACCCCGTCCACGGTCCGCCCCGGAGCCTCGGCCCGGAGGCGTCCGATCGCGGCGGCCATCGCGTCGACCACCGCTGCAGGAGCCGTGTGCGCCGCGATGTCGTGGTGCTCGGCCGCGAGCACGGTCCCCGTGAGGTCGACGAGCACGACCTCGAACGCGGCGGGATCGAGGTGCACGCCGATCCCCGTCCGCGCCGACGGCACCACGGCGAGCGCCCGCTCCCCGTCCTCGCGCACGAGTCCCTCGGCCACGAGCCGCGCGGCGATGTTCGAGACGGTCTGGGCGCTGAGTCCGGTGCTGCGGGCGAGGGCGACGCGGTGGAGCGGGCCGGAGCGGCGGACGAGGTCGAGCACGAGGGCGCGGTTGCGCGTCCCGACGTCGGCGATGTTCGTCCCGCCGTGGGGCGTTCCACCATGCAGCACGGTGTGCCGAGATGGTTGACGGGGCTGCTCCATGCTCCCTAGCATCCTTGCCCGAGAGGTTTTGTCAATCGATTGGATTGAACCGATCCCGTCGGGCGGACCTCGAGTTCGACCGAGGCCACGACGAGGTGGCCCGGGATCCGAGAGGACGCTCGTGACGACGACGACACGAACTGGGACCGCAGCACCTCCGAGGCCGACGACCCGCAGCATCACCACCGCGGGTTCCGGCCGACGCCACCGCGAGAAGCGCCCGTGGACCGCTGCCGAGAAGCGCCGTCTGCGGATCGGGCTCGCGTTCGTGTCCCCGTGGATCGTCGGCGTGCTCGTGTTCATCGGGTACCCGCTCGTGTACTCGTTCGCGATCAGCCTCACCCGGTACTCGGGCATGCAGGGCGCGACCTGGGTCGGGTTGGGCAACTACGTCGCAGCGTTCATCGACCCGCTGGTCCACACCGCGGTGGGCAACACGGTGTTCTACGCGGTGATCGCGGTGCCGGTCGGCATCGTGGTGGCGATCATCATCGCGATCGCCATGAACCAGGACGTCCGCGAGATCAGCTGGTACCGGACGGCGCTGTACATTCCGTCGCTCATCCCGACGTTCGCGCTCGCGTTCATCTTCGTCGTGCTGGTGAACCCGCAGACCGGGCTCGTGAACCAGGCGCTCAAGCTCGTGGGCGTGCCGGCGACGAACCTGCTCGGCGACCCGACGACGGCGAAGCTCGTCATCATCGCCCTCGCCCAGATGGGTGCCGGCAACGCGGCGCTGATCTTCCTCGCCGGCATGCGGGGCATCCCGAAGACGCTCTACGAGGCCGCGCGCGTGGACGGCGCGGGTCCGGTGCGGCAGTTCTTCGCGCTGACGCTGCCGCTGCTCTCCCCCGTGATCTTGTTCAACCTCATCACCGGGATCAGCAACGGCCTGCAGGTCTTCACCGAGGCGTACGTGATCTCGTCCGGGACGGGAGGCCTCGGGTCGCCGGACAACGGGACGTTGTTCTACATGCTGTACCTCTACAAGAACGCGTTCAGCTACGCGCAGCTCGGGTTCGCGAGCGCGATGGCCGTCCTGCTGTTCCTCGCCGGGATGCTCCTGTCGGGGCTCGTCTACTGGCTGTCCAAGCGGTTCGTGAACTACGACGTGACCGGGGAGTGACGCCATGACCACCGAAGTGACGAAGTCCATCACCACCGCCGCTGCGAAGGGTGACCGCGGGGCGTCCCGCAACGCAGACGGGTCCGTCCGCTCCGTCTGGTCGTCGGTCACGGCGCGCATCGTGCTCATCGCCATGAGCGTGCTGTTCCTCATCCCGATCTACTGGATGGTCATCTCGGCGCTCAAGGGCAACGCCGAGCTCGGCGCCTTCCCCGCGACGTGGTTCCCGCACTGGCTCGACTGGGGCAACTTCGCCCAAGCGGTGCAGGCGATGCCGTTCTTCACGTTCTTCCGGAACACGCTCGTCATCACGGTCCTCGTGACGATGTTCTCGGTCGTGTCGAACCTCGTCATCGCGTACGGGTTCGCGTGCATCGAGTGGCGCGGCCGCGACCGGCTGTTCTACGTCGTGCTCGCGACGCTGTTCATCCCCTTCCCGGTGACCCTCATCCCGATGTTCGACCTGTACGCGCGGCTCGGCTGGATCAACACCTTCCTGCCGCTCGTGGTGCCGGCGCTGTTCGGGTCCGCGTTCTACACCCTCCTGCTCCGACAGTTCCTGCTGCAGATCCCGAAGGACCTCCTCGACGCCGCCCGCATGGACGGGGCGTCCGAGTGGCGCATCCTCTGGACGATCGTGTTCCCGCAGGCGCGTGCGGCCCTCGTGACGGTCGGCATCTTCGCCGCGGTCGGCGCGTGGAACGACTTCCTCGGACCGCTCATCTACCTGCAGGACCAGAGTGTGCAGACGCTGTCGATCGGTCTGCAGGTGTTCCGCCTCAACAACTCGCAGGACTTCCAGTTCAACCAGCTGATGGCGGCCTCGGTGCTCATCATCCTGCCGCTCGTGATCCTGTTCTTCGTGTTCCAGCGGACGTTCCTCAAGGGCGTCCAGATCGGGAGCTTCAAATGACCTCCGCGTTCAGCCGCCGATCCTTCCTGCGGGGGGCGACCGCCACGGCCGGTGCCGGTGCCCTCGCACTGCTCGCCGCGGGGTGCGCGACCGGATCCCGGTCGTCGAACCCGAACCAGGTGTCGCTCTGGGGTGTCACGGGCACGTTCGTCCCGTTCCAGACGAAGGTGATCGACCAGTTCAAGCAGCTGCACCCCGAAGTGGATGTCCGGGTGGACGTCGTCCCGTCACAGGGCACCGGGGACGCGACGAGCATCATCACGGCGGTCCGCGGCGGGAGGGCTCCGGACCTCTGGCTGCTCGACCGGTTCAGTGCCGCGCAGTACGCGGCGATCGGACTCATCGAACCCATCGACGACCTCATCGCCGAGTACGAGGACCAGTCGAAGGAGGAGTTCCTGTCGCAGTGGCTCGGCTTCGCGGTCGGCGAGGTCTCCTACGAGGGCAAGACGTACGGCCTCCCGCACGACACCGATGCCCGCGGCATGTTCGTCAACCGCACGATGCTCAAGGACGCCGGGGTGGACCTCGACGAGTTCGACTGGGAGCAGAACGGCCCCGTGACGATGGACCGGATGTGGGAGGTCAGCCAGCAGGTCACGAAGAAGTCGGCGGGCGACTACACGCACATGGGGCTCTTGCCGTGGTACGGCGAGGGTTGGCCGTTCACCTGGGGCCTCGGACTCGGGGCGTCGTACTACGACCAACAGGACTCCCGGATGACGATGGACTCCGCGAGCGTCCGCGGCATCTACGACTTCTACGCCGAGTGGGCGAAGCGCTACGGGTACCGTGACGCCGACACCTTCATCGCGACCTACGAACCGACCGGCCACCCGCCGGGGCAGACCGCGTTCCTCGCGAACCGCATGGCCTTCATGGTCAGCGTGCCGTCGACCATCCAGACGTTCGACAACTACGGTCCGAAGGACCTCGACTGGACGACCGCGTACCTGCCCGTGCAGCAGGAGGGCGACCCGAAGTACACCTGGTCGGGCGGCTTCGCGCTCTGCCTGCCGAAGGGGTCGAAGAAGACCAAGGCGGTGTGGGAGCTCATGAAGTACTTCACGGGCAAGCGCGGCCAGGAGACCTACATGGTCCCCGCGACGAGCGTCCCGACGAACATCGCCGCGCTCGAGGACCCGAACGGCTCCGCGAAGTCGATCCGGTACTTCGTCGAGTCGATCACCGCGAGCACCTGTCGCCCGCCGCTGCCCGTCGGCGGCGCGTGGTGGGACTCCCTCGCCGACGCGCGCTCCAGCGTGCTCCTCGGCACCGCCACTCCGGAGCAGGCCGTCGAGCGGGCACAGAACCGCGTCGACCCGATGATGCAGACCTACGCACCGTTCGCGCTGCCGAAGGACTACGACAAGGTCCGCGTCTAGCGGACCACGACCCGACCAGCCGGCACACCCTGTGCCTCCAGGACGGACCCACCGACCACCGCGAACCGACAAGGACCCTCCCCATGCCCACCGCCCCGATCCGTGTCGCCGTCCTCGGCTTCTGGCACGTCCACGCCGGCGACTACGCCCAGCAGGCCGTCGACCACCTCGACACTGAACTCGTCGCCGTCTGGGACGACGACGAGCCCCGCGGCCGCGAGGGCGCTGAGCGTTTCGGCGTGCCGTACACCGACGACCTCGACGCGCTCCTCGCCCGGGACGACGTCGACGCCGTGACGATCACCACCTCGACCGACGTGCACCACGACGTCATCACCCGCGCGGCCCGTGCCGGAAAGCACGTCTTCACCGAGAAGCTGCTCGCACCGACCGTCGAGGAGAGCGAGGCGATCGTGCGCGCCTGCGACGACGCCGGCGTCGCTCTCGTCGTGTCGCTCCCCCGGCTGTACCACGGGTACACGCGGGCGATCACGGACGAGATCGCGAGCGGCCGCCTCGGCGAGCTCACCTCGGCCCGAGTGCGGCTGTCGCACGACGGCGCGATCGCCCCGTGGCTGCCCGAGCGGTTCTTCGACCCGGCGACGGCGATCGGCGGAGCCCTGACCGACCTCGGCTGCCACCCGGTGTACCTGACGCAGCTGTTCCTCGGCGCCGCACCGGAGACGGTGGAGGCCGTGTACCGCTCGGTCACCGGCCGCGCGGTCGAGGACCACGCGGTCGTCACGGTCGGCTACGCCTCGCAGGCGATCGGCGTCATCGAGGCCGGTTTCGTCGCCGCGACGCCGTTCACGATCGACCTGTGCGGCACCACCGGACGGGTGTCGTACACCGACGACGGCAACCGCCTCACCGCCGGTGGACCCGCGTACGGCGGCGAGACCGTCGAACTGCCGGTACCGGACGACGCCCCCGACGCCTTCGCACGATGGGTGGCGCACGCCCAGGACGGCACCCGGGCTGACGACAACCTCGCGCGCGCGATCGAACTCACCCGGCTCGTCGCCGCAGCCAACGCCGCGGCCGCGACACCCGTGCCCGCCTGACCCGCACGACACCACCAACCGGAGAACACGCATGACCACGACCCTGCCCACCCCGATCCGCGTCGGCCTCATCGGCGGCGGCGGCATCGCCACGTTCCACATCAACGGCTACCGCGAGCACGCCGAGACCATCACGATCGGCGCCGTCGCCGACGCCGTCCCCGCGACCGCCGAGGCCCGCGGCACCGAACTCGGCGTGCCGTCGTTCACCGACTACCGCGAGATGCTCGACCTGGCGGACATCGACGCCGTGGACATCTGCCTGCCGCACCACCTGCACCGCGACGCGATCGTCGCCGCTGCCCGGGCCGGCAAGCACGTCCTCTGCGAGAAGCCACTCTGCCTCACGCCCGAGGAGGCCGCCGACGTCGAAGCCGCCGTCCGCGAGGCCGGTGTCACACTCATGTGCGCCCACAACCAGCTCTTCATGCCCGCGGTCGCGAAGGCGAAGGAGCTCATCGACGGCGGCGCACTCGGCACCGTGTACGAGGTCCGCACGACCGACTCGTTCCGGAACGAGTTCGACCCGTCGAACATGGGTTGGCGCGCACATGCTTCGACGAGCGGCGGCGGCGAGCTCATCGACACCGGCTACCACCCGAGCTACCTGCTCATGCACCTCGCGGGCGGCGTCCCGGTGTCGGCGACCGCGATGCTCTCCACCCACCGTCTGGCCTTCATGGAGGGCGAGGACTCCGCGCAGTGCCTCTTCCGCTTCGACAACGGCGCGGTCGGACAGCTCGTCACGAGCTGGGCGTACGAACCGGCCGCCGGGACGGAGCGGTTCAGCGTCGTCGGCGAGGCCGGGTCGTTGACCAGCGACGGGACGACGCTCCGGTGGGACCTCCGCGACGGCACCAGCGAGACCGTGACGTTCGACGAGGTCGACACGTTCTCGGCCGAGATCGCCGCGTTCGGCGCGTGCCTCCGCGACGGCACACGTCCGATCCACACCGAGCGTGAGGGGCTCGCCGTGCTCGGCATGATCCTCGCCGCCTACGAGGGCGCTCGCTCCGGCACGATCGAGCCGGTGCGGACGGCCGACCGCCCGGTGTCGGTGTGATCGTCAGCGACGGCGTCTCCGCGCTCGTCCGGGCCGCGGCCGACGCCGTCCGGTCGAGCGTGGGAGAACGCGCCGGGGACGTGGTCGAGGACGCCCTCCACCGGACGCTCGAGCACACCATCACGATCGAGGACGACGGCACCGCGTTCGTCATCACCGGCGACATCCCGGCGATGTGGATGCGTGACTCGACGACGCAGATGCTCCCGTACCTGCGACTCGTCCAGGCGGCAGGCCCGTCGGCGACCGCGCCGCTCGCCACCGGTGCCCGAGAGCTCGCCGACGTCCTCGTCGCGGTGGCCCGTCGGCAGTTCGCCAGCATCGCGCACGACCCGTACGCCAACGCGTTCAACCGTGGTCCGACCGGAGCGCACTACGACGACCGCGACCTCTGCGACGACCCCAGCGTGTGGGAGCAGAAGTACGAGGTCGACAGCCTCGCCTACCCGGTGCAGTTCGCCGCGGCCGTCCACCGCGCCTCCGGCCGCACCGACCACCTCGGCCCCGAGGCCCACGCGGTCGCCCGGACGATCGTCGACCAGCTCCGACTCGAGACCGACCACGAGCGCTCGCCGTACCGGTTCGTCCGGGACGTGCCCGAGCCGACCGAGACGCTCGTCCGCGATGGCCGCGGCACCCCGTCGCGGTGACCGGCATGACATGGTGCGGCTTCCGCCCCTCGGACGATGCCTGCACGTACGGGTACAACGTGCCGGAGAACCTCCACGCCGCGTCGGCGCTGGGCGACCTGGCAACGCTCGCCGCTGACGTCTGGTCGGACGACGCACTGGCTGCGGACGCGACCGCGCTCCGCGAGGGCATCCTCCGCGGGGTGTCGGAGCACGGCGTCGTGCCGCACCCGCGTGACCCCGACGCCCGCATCTACGCATACGAGGTCGACGGCCTCGGCGGCGTGGTCCTGATGGACGACGCGAACACCCCGTCGCTGCTGTCCCTGCCGCTCGACGCGCCGGACGTCCTCGACCCGTCGGTCGCCGCCGCGACCCGGGCGTTCGCACTCGGGCCGGACAACCCCTACTGGTTCAGCGGTGCGGTCGCCGCGGGCATCGGGAGCCCGCACACGGAACCGCACCGGGTGTGGCCGATCGCGCTCGCGGTCGAGGGCCTCACCGGCACGCCGTCACGGAGCCTGGAGCTGCTCGACGTGCTGCTGGGGACGGACGCCGGCACGGGACGCATGCACGAGTCCTTCGACGTGGACGACCCGTCGGCGTTCTCGCGGCCGTGGTTCTCGTGGGCGGACGCGATGTTCTGTGAGCTCGCGTTCGCCGCGGTCGCGGACGCCGGCGCGTCGATCACGAGCGCCCCGTCCGTCGCCAAGGTGACCACCTGACGGACGGGAGGCGCGGGTCGGACCCGCCCCGCGCCTCCCGTCCGTGACGTCGTCGCGCCCGGGGACCGGCTCCCCCGGTCTACCGTCGCGCGCGACCCAGGGCGACGGTCGCGACCGCGGCCACCGCTCCGAGCACGAGGAGGGGGCGGGTGACGCGACGCCGCTTCGCGACCCAGCCGCCGTCCGTCGCGTTGCCGGCGTCCGCCGGGGTCCAGAGGTTGCCGTCGGTCGGCGCGCCGGTCCCGCGGAGCGCGAACAGCTCGACCATCGGCTTCGTGATCTTGTGGAACAGCCCGGGGAAGACGTACTGCAGCGGCACGAGCGAGGCCTGGACCCGCCCGACGTACCGGTAGCGCTTCGGGTGCGCCGCCGCCCGGACGACCGCGCGACCGGCGCGGTCCACCGAGACGGTCGGCGGCAGCGGGTGCGAGTTCTTCCCGGTGTAGTTGGCGCCGTTCTGGTAGATCGGGGTGTCGATCGTGGACGGGAGCAGCGTCGTGAACCGGATGCCGGTGTGCGCGAACTCGTCGCCGAGGACGTCGATCAGGCCGAGCGCGGCGTGCTTGCTCGTGACGTACGCCGACTGGTACGGCGCGGAGAGCAACGACTGGATCGAACCGACGAGCACGTACGTGCCGGAGCCGCGCTGCCGCCAGTGCGGGAGCAGGTGCGTGATCGCGTTGAGGTGGCCGTAGAGGTTCGTGTCGACGACGCGCTTGAACGCCGCCGTCGGGGTCTGCTCGAAGAGGCCGTAGACGAACAGCGCGGCGTTGCCGACGAACACGTCGATGCGGCCGAACCGCGACGTGACCGTGGCGACGAGGTCGGCGACCTGGTGCTCGTCGGCGACGTCGGTCGGGATCGCGACCGCCTCGGCGCCGAGCGCGCGGCACTCCGCGGCCGCAGCCTCGAGCGAGTCGTGGCTCCGGGCGGCGAGGACGAGCGTGGCACCCTGCCGGGCGAAGGCGTGTGCCGCCGACCTCCCGATCCCGCTCGATGCACCGGTGATGACGACGATCTTCCCGCGGAACCGTTGTGACATGGGGTCAGTGCTACGCGGTGGCGGCTCCGTCCCCGTCCAGGGCCGGGTAGCCGTGCGGCGCGACCACGTGCGCTGACCCGGGGCAGCTGTCACGATGGGCGCATGCGCAAGGACGACCTCACCGTCGACGAGGCGACCGTCATCGCCCAGCACGCCCGCGACGGCGTGCTGGAGCTGGACGACCCCGAGGTGCGGAAGGTCGTCGAGCAGGCGAACCGCGTCCTCGTCCGGGCGCAGATGTGGGGCGACGAACCGAGTCCCCGACTCCGGCGGCGGCGGAAGGTCATCGCGATCGGGGCGCTCGTGATGGTGATCGTCTGGGTCGCCGGACTGCTCGTGCCGCTCGCCGTCCGGATCGGGTGACCGCGGCGCGCCGGAGTGTCGAGACTTGCTCCGCTCAGCTGCACCCGGTTGACTCGACACGATGACCAGCACGGCGGGCCCCACCGCGACCCCCAGGACCTGGACCGTCTCCGCGCGTGAGGACACCGGTCCGATCGTGCTCGTCGGACTCCGCTCGTCGTGGGCACCCCTCGCGAAGCAGACCGTCGTCGCCGCGCTCGTCGTCGTCGCCGCGGTCCTGAGCGTGACCACCCCGTGGCTGACGGTCACCGACGCGCCACGGATGTGGACCGGCGTCGCGCTCGCCGTGGGCGGCCTGCTGCTCGCGGGCGTCATGGCGCGCTGGCCCGGCGTGGCACGGGCGGAACTCGTCGTGCCCGCGATCGACTTCGTGGCGATCGGTCTGCTCCGGTACGGCACGGGCGACTCGCGGTCGGTCTTCCTCGCCGTCGTGGTCCTGCCGGTGATCTGGATGGCGGCGCGCCCAGGGCGTCGACACGTGCTCTACCCGCTCCTCGGGACCTGCGCCACGCTGCTGCTGCCGTTCCTGCTGGAGATGACCGAGCCGCGCGCGAGCGAACTCGTCCGACTGGCCTTCGCGGTCATCGTCTACGGGGCGACCGCGGCCGTCACCAACGAGCTGTCCCGGCAGGCGGACCGCCGGCTCAGCACCGCACAGCGTCGGCGACGCGTGGCGGAGGGCGAGATCGACCGGGCCGCGCTCGTGCAACAGTCGCTCCTGCCCGCGTCCACCGACGGGCTGCCGCCGGAGCTCCGTGCGATCGGGGTGTGCATCCCGGCGAAGACCGTCGGCGGCGACTTCTACGACTGGTTCCCGACCCCCGACGGCGCCGCGTTCACGCTCGGTGACGTCATGGGCAAGGGCGTCGGCGCCGGCATGATCGCCGCCGCCGTCCGCTCCCTCGTCCGCAGCACCGTCGACGAGACGGACGCGGCCACCGCGATCCGCCGTGCCGCTGCCGGACTCGCCACCGGCACGTCGGACGTCGAGAGCGCGCAGTTCACGACCTGCTTCCACGTGCGGATCGACCGCGACGGACACGCACGCTGGGTGGACGCCGGGCACGGGCTGACCCTGCTCCGCCGTGCCGACGGGTCCGTCCGGTCACTCCGCTCCGGACACCTGCCGATCGGGGTCGGGACGTCGTGGTCGAGCGAGACGACCGACCTCGCCCCCGGTGACCTCATCGTGAGCGTGAGCGACGGCGTGCTCGACCTCTTCGGTGGCGACCTCGACGCGCTCGACCGCTTCGAGGCGTGGGTCGCGGAGCGGTCGCACCCACAGCAGCTCGTCGACGGGATCGCCGAGCTCGCGCACCGCGGTGAGCACCCGGACGACGTCACGGTGCTCTGCGTCGCCTACCGTCCCTGACACCTCCGACTCGGCGCGGACCGGACGGATCGACCGCGAGGGGTGGCGGCGCCCGCGCAGATGGGGCATGATCCGACGACCGCACACCCACCGCGCCCAGGGAGCACGACATGGACGACACGGTCGACCGTCGCCGGTTCATGACCTCCGGCGTCGCCGTCACGGCCGCCGCGGTGCTCGGCGCGAGCATCCTCGGACGGTCGGCCCCCGCCGCAGCGGCCGCCGGGACGCTGCTCGCCGCAGACGAGTTCGACGGCCCGGCCGGCAGTGCCCCGAACAGCGCCGTCTGGCGGTTCGACCTCGGCGCCGGCGGTTGGGGCAACGGCGAGCTCCAGACGTACACGGACTCGCGGCGCAACGCGGCCCTCGACGGAGCGGGCAACCTCGTGATCACGGCCCGGCGCGAGGCGGACGGCTCGTACACCTCGGCACGGCTCAAGACCGAGGGCACCACGACGGCGCAGTACGGCCGGATCGAGGCACGCATCCGGATCCCCCGCGGACAGGGGATCTGGCCGGCGTTCTGGATGCTCGGCGCCGACATCGGGTCGGTCGGTTGGCCGGCCTGCGGTGAGATCGACGTGATGGAGAACGTCGGGTACGAACCGGCGGTGGTGCACGGCACGGTGCACGGACCGGGGTACTCCGGCGCGCAGGGCGTGTCGGCCGCCTACCGGAACCCGACGGGAGCCGCGTTCGCCGACGGCTTCCACGTGTTCGGTGTCGACTGGCGCCCCGACGCCGTCACCTGGACGGTCGACGGCGCCGCCTACCGGACGGTGACCCGACAGGACGTCGGGGCGAACCCGTGGGTGTTCGACAAGCCGTTCTTCGTCGTGCTGAACGTCGCCGTCGGTGGGTCGTGGCCCGGCTCGCCCGATGCGTCGACCCGCTTCCCGCAGCAGATGACCGTCGACTGGGTGCGGGTTTCCAGCAACGCCTGAGCGCCGTCCGAGGCCGATGGGACCGGGCCACCGCTGGGCGCGTCGCGCGTCAGGGTCGGCCGCGCCCGTTCCGCGCGATGAGCCACAGGTACGTGCTGTGCCCGATCAGCGCGAGGCCGAAGAACACCGCGGCGACGGCGTAGACACGGTCGAGCTTGCCCTGGCCGATCACGAGCATCACGATGCAGAACACGACGGCCACCGCGAGCACGCCGACCTGCACCGTCGACCAGATCCGTCGGAAGCGCGGCATGCCCGTCTCGTTCACGACTCCATGGTGCCAGACGCGGTCAGTGCTGCCGGAGCGCCTCGATGAGCTCGGCCTTCCGCTTCGACGAGTACCCGGTGAGTCCGAGCTCCTTGGCCCGGCGCTCCAGGTCCGCCACGGTCCAGTCGTCGTAGGAGCCGGACTCCCCGCCCTTCTTCGCGACCGCGTGCTCGCCCCGCGCCGCTGCGGCGTTGCTGATCCGCGCCGCCTTCTCCTTCGAGGCGCCCTCCTTGCGGAGCTCCTCGTACATGTCCGGCTTCTTGAGTTGGTTCGGCATGGCGCACACCGTACGCCCGGGCGTCTCAGTGCTTCTCGGGGTCGTTGCCCCAGTTCATGAGCGAGTACCGCCACGGGGTGTCGTGCACGTCGCCCTCGGGCCGCTGCTCGGCGTGCCGGGCGACGTACCCGACGACCTTCCGCATGTGCGCGTAGTCGTCCTTCGTGTAGTCCGCCTGGTGCTTCTCGAGGATCCGGATGATGTGCCGACCGCTGGCGTGCCCGGTCGACTCGCCGCCACCCGGCGGCTTCTGCCCGACGTGCTTCGACTCGTCCGTGTCGAGCCACTTCCGGAGCTCGGACGCCGTCATGTTCACGGCATCGGCGAAGTCCGCGCGGGTCTGCTGGTCGTCATCACTCATCCGACCACCGAACACCGCACTCCTGGAAACGGTTCCAGAGGCCGTCCGGTTCGCTGGGTGGGAACCGATGAGAGGAACCGCACCATGCCCACCGACCAGTACGAGCCCGCCGACCCGCGCACCCGCTACCCCGACGTCCGACCGGAGCCGCAGACGCAAGCCGAGCCGGGCCTCCAGAGCCGCATGGACCCGGTGCCGGACCTCGGCGAGTCGACCTACCGCGGGACCGGCCGGCTCGCCGGCCGGAAGGCGCTCATCACCGGCGCGGACTCGGGGATCGGCGGCGCGGTCGCCATCGCCTTCGCCCGTGAGGGCGCGGACGTCGCACTCGCCTACCTGCCCGAGGAGCAGTCGGACGCGGACCACGTCATCGAGCAGATCCGTGCCGCCGGCCGGACCGCCGTGCCGGTGCCGGGCGACCTGCGCGACCGGGACTACGCCTCAACGCTCGTCGAGCAGGCCGTCGCCGGACTCGGTGGGCTCGACGCCCTCGTCAGCGTCGCCGGCAAGCAGCGGTGGCAGCCGGTCGTGGAGGACCTGACCGACGAGCAGTTCGAGGCGACGTTCGACGTCAACGTCTTCGGGCTGTTCCGCGTCGTCCGCGCGGCGCTCCCCCACCTGCACCCCGGATCGACGATCACCACGACCGCGTCGATGGAGGCCTACAAGCCCGCTCCCGACCGGCTCGACTACGCCGCATCGAAGGGGGCGATCAACAACCTGTCGAAGGGGCTGTCCCAGGCACTCGTCGAGCGCGGCATCCGCGTCAACATCGTGGCACCCGGGCCGACTTGGACGGTCCTGCAGCCGAGCGGTGGCGTGGACCCGGAGTCGCTGCCCGACTTCGGCTCGAGCGAGTCGCCGATGGGCCGCGCCGCACAGCCGGCGGAGCTCGCACCCGCCTACGTCTTCCTCGCCTCGCACGAGTCGAGCTACGTCGCGGGCGAGACCCTCAACGTCAACGGCGGCATGGTCACCCCGTGACGAGACCATCCGGAACCCGCCGGGACCGACACGACCGGGAATGGAACACGTGTCCCCGGCGTACCACCCAGCACCGAACGCGAAGGAGCACCCCATGAGCCACGACCTCCACGAGAGCACGGCCGTCGACGTCCAGCGGACCTGCCTGCCGGCCACGACGCTGTCCGCGCTGCACGACGAGCGCACGCCGTCCTTCGGGCGCTGGCTGGGCCAGATCAACCACCAGGACTGAGCGTCACACCCCCGGAGCGACCGGCGGCCGAGCGGATCCCGACGACGGGGCCTGCTCGGCCGCGCTCGTCCGGGGCGCCCCGTCGGACAGCCCGCCCCCGGCCGCGGTCGCGTCGGCCACCCCGTCGGCCGGTACCCCGGCCGACGGGGACGCTTCCGTCGCGGACGCCGCCACCGCGACCGCGAGGGCGACGGCCGCCGTGGCGTCGCGGGACGGTCGCGCCGAGGACGGTCCGAGCTCACGGATCCGCCGAGCCGGCACCCCCGCGTACACCCCGCGCGCGGTGAGGCGACCCCGCACCACCGCGCCGGCCGCGACGACCACGTCGTCCTCGATGACGGTGCCCGGCAGGACGACGGCCCGCCCGCCGATCCAGACCCGCTCGCCGATGTCGACCGGCCGTCCCGTGGCCTCGTCGCTCCACGTACCGTCCTCGCCGATCTCGTGGTGGCTCGTCATCACGAGCACCTGCATCCCGATCGCGGAGTGCGCGCCGATCCGGACCGGGGCGACCGCCTCGATCGTGACGTTCCGGTTGAAGTAGACGCCGCGGCCGACCGTGAGGTTCCGCGGATCGCCCGTGAGCGCGCACAGCGGCCCCGGGCTCGACCCGAGGTGCGCACCACCGAGGATCCCGATGACCCGCCGCAGGGCCCGGGGCAGGAACGGCGACCCGAGCAGCAGCGTGAAGAGCGTGTACTCGCGTGCGTGGATGACGTCGTCCCGCAGTCGTGAGCCGAACGTGGACGGAGCCTCGCTGTGTGCGGCCATGCCGCCTCCAGGTCTCGCGGGTGGACGTGTGCGTCCTCGCACACAGCCGGAACGCTAGGTCGCGCCCGGCACGACGGACAACGCGGCAGCCGCGGCGTTGCGCGATTCTTGCGGTGTCCGACCGCCGGTTCCCGCACTGCTACCGTGCTCGCATGTCCTGGGGCCGACGCTACTTCGCGGTCCAGTCGATCGCGGGAGCCGCCTGGTGGATCGCGGTGCCGACCGTCGACGGGGTGCGCACCGCGACGCTCGGCTCGCTCGACCCGGCCCTCGTCGCCGTCGTCGACGTGCCGCTCTTCGTCGTCGCGTCCGCCCTCGCGGCCCTCGGTGTCCGTGCGGCAGCCCTCGTCGCCACCGTCTGGACGGCGCTCGTCGCGGTCGCGCTCGCCGCCTGGGCGACCTGGACGACCGAGGCCGGCGTCGGCGTGCTCGTCATGCTCGGCGCGACGGTGGGGTCGGCGCTCGCGCTGGCGCTCGTCACGCTCAGCCGGATCCCCACCGAGTGGTCGACGACCGGTCCGCTCCGGTTCCGCACCGCCGACCCCCGGGCCGGGCGGCGTCGACACGTCCTCGGCACCGTCCTGCAGATCACCGTGTTCTGGGGCCTGTTCCTCGGGGTGCTGCCACTCGTCATCGCCGCAGCGGAGCACCGGTGGCTACTCCACCCGGCGCTCCCCGGCGGGGTCGTGATCGCCGCGGTCGTCACCGGAGCGGTCGTCCTCGTCGCCGCGAGCGCGCTCGGCATCGCGTCCGCCGCGGCCATGTCCACGCAGGGCGCCGGGACCCCGCTGCCGTCCGCGATGCCGAACCGGCTCGTGATCGCCGGCCCCTACCGTTCCGTGCGGAACCCCATGGCGCTCGCCGGCATCGCCCAGGGCGTCGCCGTCGGCCTCCTGCTCACCTCGTGGATGGTCGTCGCGTACGCGCTCGCCGGCGCCGTCGTCTGGAACTGGGTCGTCCGGCCGCTCGAGGAGGCCGACCTCGAGCACCGGTTCGGTGACGACTTCCGTCGCTACGCCGCGCGCGTTCGGTGCTGGGTGCCGCGCCGCCCGGTCCCGGCGAGTGCCCCCGCGGACGCGATCAGCCCGCCGCGCCGCTGATGTTCACGAGCCAGGTGACCCCGAAGCGGTCGGTCACCATGCCGAACGTGTCGCCCCACGGGGCCTTCGTGAGGGGGCTCGATGTCGGTCCGCGCACCGTCGGCGAGACCGTTCCAGTAGCGGGTCAGGGCTTCCTCGTCGTCGCCGCTGAGGGACACCGAGATGTTGCTGACGTCCGGGCCCTCCATGCCGGTCGGAGTGTCGGAGGCCATGAGCAGCAGGCCATTCTCGCCCTCGAGCTGCCCGTGCATGACCTTGTCGGCGTCGGCGGGGTCCTGCGCCATGCCGGCCTCGCCGAACGTCGAGACGGTGAGTTCGCCGCCGAAGACCCCGTGGTAGTAGTCGAGCGCGTCGCGGGCCTGGTCGCGGAGGCCGATGTACGGGTTGAGCCGGACGGACATGGTGGACTCCTCGCAGGTGGTGCACGGGCGCCGTCGTCCGTGTCGCGTCGATCGTCCCAGACCGGCCGTCCGCACGGAACCCCACGGGCGGGTCGTGCAGGATGGTCGGGTGGACGGAGCCGACGCGTACGACGAGCACCTCTCCGCCGAGATGCCGTGGACCGAGGTCGTCACCACGCTCGAGGCCCTCGGTTGGACGCCGTGCGGCACCGGGGACTAGGCGTACGCGTTCCGATCCCCCTCGGGCCGACTCGCGGCGCGGATCAGCCCGTTCGACCCCGCCGGGCCGTACTCGGCGATGCTGTACCGAGCCGCGGCGCACACCCGCCAGGTCCCGGTGCTGGTCGACCACCGCGTGCTCGAGGGCGGCTCCGACCTCACCGTGATGGAGTACCTGCGGCCGGTGTCCGTGGCCGAGGGCGCCGCGTTCCACCGATCGATCGCCGGGCGGGAACCCGCCGTCGCCGCGCTCGCCGCGCACATCGACACCGTCCACGCCCGTGGCGCTCGGGAGCAGCCGTGGTGGGGTCCGCTCGACGACAACCCGGCGAACGTGCTGCGCGGAGCGGACGGTCGCCTCGTCGTCGCGGACCTGTTCTTCGCCGACGGACCGGCGCTGTACGCGACGGTCCGGGACGACCCGGACCGGATCGTACGGGACTACCCGGAGCACCTCCGGCGACACATGACGGAGCTGCCGCTGGGGAGTTCCGGCGGGTGGCCCGACGGCGACGCCGAGCGCATGCGGCACGGGCTCGCAGCGGCCGACCGTCGCCTGCGGGGCTGACACAGCACCCAGCCGCACCCGCCTAGCATCGTGAGGATGCCCGACCCCCGCCCCGACGAGTTCATCCGCGTCCGCGGCGCCCGCGAGCACAACCTGCGGGACGTGGACGTCGACATCCCCCGCGACCGCATCGTCGCCTTCACCGGCGTCTCCGGCTCCGGCAAGTCGAGCCTCGCGTTCGGCACCGTGTTCGCCGAGGCACAGCGCCGCTTCCTCGAGTCCGTCGCCCCGTACGCCCGACGCCTCATCGCGCAGGGCTCCACCCCGCACGTCGAGTCGATCACGGGGCTGCCCCCGGCCGTGGCCCTGCAGCAGCGCCGCGGTGCCCCCAGCGCCCGCTCCACCGTCGGCACGCTCACCACGCTGTCGAACTCGGTGCGCATGCTGTTCTCCCGCGCCGGCACGTACCCGGCGGGTGCCGACCGGCTCGAGTCGGACTCGTTCTCACCGAACACCGCCGCCGGAGCCTGTCCCCGCTGCCACGGCCTCGGCACCGCGCACGAGGTCACCGAGGCGTCCGCCGTGCACGACGACTCGCTCAGCATCCGCGACGGCGCGATCACCGCGTGGCCGGGCGCCTGGCAGGGCAAGAACCTCCGCGACGTGACGGCCGTGCTCGGCTACGACATCGACCGGCCGTGGCGGGAACTCCCCCGCGCCGACCGCGACTGGCTGCTCTTCACCGAGGAGCAGCCGGTGGTCGAGGTGCACCCGAAGCGGGACCGGGTCGCCAAGCCCTACCGCGGCCGGTTCTGGAGCGCGCGGCAGTTCGTGCTGCACACCCTCGCCGACTCGCAGAGCGAGACCCAGCGCACGAAGGCCCTGCAGTACGTCGAGTCCGGGCCCTGCGGCCTGTGCGGCGGCACCGGCCTCACCCGGGCCGCGCTCGCCGTCACGATCGGCGGGCACAGCATCGCCGAGCTGGGCGCGCTGCCGATCACCGCGCTCGCCGACGTGCTGCGTCCGATCGCGGCGATCACGGACCCGTCGGCGGCGACGTCGCGGGCGACGTCGGGCGAGCACTCCGAGGTGGCCGTCGCCATCGCCGGGGACCTCGTCAGGCGTCTCGACGTCCTCGTCGGTCTCGGCCTCGGGTACCTCGCGCTCGCCCGGTCGACGCCGACGCTGTCCCCGGGCGAGACGCAGCGGCTCCGGATCGCAACGCAGCTCCGTTCCGGGCTGTTCGGTGTCGTGTACGTGCTCGACGAACCGAGCGCCGGGCTGCACCCCGCCGACGCCGAGTCCCTCGTGCAGGTGCTCGACGACCTGCGGGCCGGGGGCAACAGCGTCTTCGTGGTCGAGCACGACATGAGCATCGTCCGTCGCGCCGACTGGATCGTCGACGTCGGGCCGGGCGCGGGCTCCGGCGGCGGCACCGTCCTGTACAGCGGCCCCGTGGACGGTCTCCAGCACGTCGACGAGTCGGTGACCAGGCGGTTCCTCCACCCGGCCGGCCCACCTGCGGTCCGCACACCGCGGGAATCGATTGCCACGCTGGCCCTCCGGGACGTGACGCTGCACAACCTGCACGGTCTCGACGTCGACGTCCCGCTCGGGGTCCTCACCGCGGTCACGGGGGTGAGCGGTTCCGGGAAGTCCTCGCTGGTCGGCGGCGTGCTCGCCACGCACGGCGCGGACCACCCGCTCGTGACCCGGGTCGTCCAGGTCGACCAGAAGCCGATCGGCCGCACACCCCGCTCCAACCTCGCCACCTACACGGGCCTGTTCGACGCCGTCCGCCAGGCCTTCGCCGCCACCGATGCCGCACGTGAGCGCGGCTGGGGCGCCGGACGGTTCTCGTTCAACGTCGCCGGTGGTCGCTGCGAGGTGTGCCAGGGCGAGGGCTCCGTCTCGGTCGAGCTGCTCTTCCTGCCCGGCAGCTGGGCGCCGTGCCCGGAGTGCCACGGCGCCCGGTACAACGCCGAGACGCTCGAGGTCCGCTGGGACGGCGCGAGCATCGCCGACGTCCTCGGGATGACGGTCGACGACGCGGCCGACTTCCTCGCGGCGATCCCCGCGGCGTCACGCGGACTCGAGACCCTCCGGCAGGTCGGTCTCGGCTACCTCCGCATCGGGCAGCCCGCGCCGGAGCTCTCCGGCGGCGAGGCGCAGCGCATCAAGCTCGCCACCGAGCTGCAGCGTGCCCGGTCCGGCCACACGCTCTACCTGCTCGACGAACCCACGACCGGGCTGCACCCGGCCGACGTCGAACTGCTGTCCGAGCAGCTGTCCCGGCTCACCGACGCCGGCAACACCGTGGTCGTCGTCGAGCACAGCATGGACGTCGTCGCGGCGGCCGACCACGTCATCGACATGGGTCCCGACGGTGGGGACGCGGGCGGCCTGGTGGTCGCCGCGGGGACGCCGGCGACCGTCGCGGCGTCCGCCGCGAGCCGGACCGCTCCCTACCTGCGGGCGCAGCTGGGGCTCTGAACCGGGCCTGCTCACGGACGGGAGGCGCGGTGCGGGCCTGCACCGAGCCTCCCGTCCGACCCGGTGCGGGTCTCGCACCCCGCACCGGCCACTGAGTGGCCATCAGCTTTTCATCCCTCAGGAGGATGCACCGGCGGCCGGACCGGAGCATGCTGAGCGGTGTGTGGGGAGTCCGGTCGTCCGCGACCGCGGTCGTGGGGGCCGCGGTCGCGACGCGCCGGACCGTCTGATCCGACCCGGTCGGGGCCGATCCGTCCTCAGCGACGCAGCCCGCGCAGCCCGCTGCGGAGCTCGTCGACGAGGAGCTCGGGCTGCTCGAGTGCCGCGAAGTGCCCACCACGCGGCGCCTCGCCGTAGTGGACGAGGTCCGGGTAGGCGGCCTCGATCCACGTGCGCGGCAGGAGCGGGATGTCCCGCGGGAACACGGTCACGGCGACGGGGAGGTGCAGCACCGGTGCCGCCATCGTGACGCTGCGGTTCTCCCAGTAGATCCGGGCGGACGACGCGCCGGAGTTCGTGAACCAGTACAGCGAGATCGTGTCGAGGATGTCGTCGACGTCGATGGCCTGCTCGGCGAGGCCCTGGTTGTCCGTCTTCGACTGGAACTTCTCGTAGATCCACGCTGCTTGCCCCACCGGTGAGTCCGCGAGGGCGAACCCCGGCGTCTGCGGCTTCGTGCCCTGCAGGTGGTTCGACCCGCCGAGCGGTCCCGCATAGCGCGCGAGGGTGTCGACCGCGTGCTGCTCCTCGGGCGTCCGCTCGTCCGGGATCGTCTCGGGGACGGCGTACGGGGTGTTCAGGTGGATGCCCGCCAGCCCCTCCGGGCGCGCCGCCGCGAGTGCGGTCGTCACCACGGATCCCCAGTCCCCGCCGTGTGCCACCCACCGGGTGTACCCGAGTCGCCGCATCAGCTCGGCCCACGCCGTGGCCGTGCGATCGGCGTCCCACCCCGTGGTCGTCGGCTTGCCGGAGAACCCGAACCCGGGCAGCGACGGCACGACCACGTCGAAGGCGTCCGCAGGGTCACCACCGTGTGCGGCCGGGTCGGTCAGCGGACCGATGACGTCGACGAAGTCCAGGACCGACCCCGGCCAGCCGTGGCTGAGGAGGAGCGGCATCGCTCCGGGTTCGGCGGACCGGACGTGCAGGAAGTGGATGTCGATTCCGTCGATCTCGGTACGGAACTGCGGGGTGCGGTTCAGCCGTTCCTGGAACCGCACGGGGTCGTGGTCGTGCAGCCAGTGGTGCACGAGGGCCCGCAGGTTCTCCGACCGGACGCCCTGCGACCAGTCCGGCACGGTCTCCGGGTCGGGCCACCGGGTCCTGGCGAGACGGGCGCGGAGGTCGTCGACATCCGCCTGCGGGACGTCGACGCGGAACGGGCGGACGGCGGTGGATGCGGTCATGGTCTGCGGTCCTCACGATGGGTGTGCGGCAGATCGTTGCACACGGTTGTGCAACGAACAACGGAACCGTAACCCATTGCACAGCAGTGTGCAATGATCGGTGCATGGCTTCCGGATCCGCACGCGACCTCGCGATGGACGAGACACGGAACCGGATCCTCGACGTCGCCCGCGAACTCCTCGGCCGGCGACCGGATGCCGGCATGGGCGAGATCGCACAGGCCGCCGGAGTGGTCCGCCGCACCGTATACGGGCACTTCCCGGCCCGCACCGACCTCGTCCGCACGTTGGCCGAGCGAGCGGGAGCGGAGATCGGTGCCATCCTCGAGCGCGCCGACGTCGACGGATCGCCCGCCGACGCCGCGTGGGCGCAGTTCGTCACCGACCTCTGGCCGCTCGCTCACCGGTACCGGGTGCTGTTGGCGCTCCGCCGCGGGCAGCAGGGCGACGAGATCCACGCCCTGCTCGGGGCGGTGGACCGGCGTCTCGCCGTGCTCGTCCAGCGGGGTCAGGACGACGCGGTCTTCGGGCGGCACCTCCCGGCGATCTCCCTCGGGCAGATCGCCTCCGCGACCGTCTTCGCCATCGCCGACGACAGCCGCTCGACGGCACCGGACGCGCCGGATGCCGGCGACGGAGCGGACGACGGCGATGCAGCGGGTGCCGCCGATGCAGCGGGTGCCGCAGATGCACTCGATCTGCGGGCCGCGCTCACCACCAGCCTCCTCGTCCTCGGCGTCCCGGCAGCACGGGCGCAGGAACTCGCTCCCGCGTCGGACTGACGGGGTCGATCGGGACCACCGTCGCCGCGCAGCACCGCCGCCAGCGACTCCGCCGCGCCCACGCCCCCACGCCCGCGCCAGCGCGCGTTCCCACGTGCACGTCCGGGCCCCGGGCCCTGGGCCCGTTCCCGGCCGGGTCCCGGCCTGGTCAGGACACCGACAGCCCCACCGCGGCGCGCACTGCACGCAGCCCCTCCGGCGTACCCGGCCAGTGCCGATCCAACGCCACCGCACCGGCCCGCCGCGTGACGAACCGGAGCACGAGCGCGACGACGATCGCGTCGTCGAGGTACCCGATGACCGGCAGGAAGTCCGGCACGAGGTCGATCGGCAGCAGCAGGTACCCGAGGAGCGCGACGAGGGCGATGCGCACAGCCCTCGGCACCGTCGGGTCGGCGACGAGCCGCCGGACCAGTCGCACGACGTCGGGGACGAGCCGGAGCGGCTCGACCAGCCGGAGGCCGTCGCCCGATCGACGCGCGGCGACCACCAGGGCGATCACCACGACGCCCCACACGATCACGAACCCGCCCACGATCGCGACGACGACCGACCACCACTCCATGCCCCGAGCATGGCGGACACGGTGTCGCGGGAGCTGAGCGCACGGACAGGTCGCGCTGCGAAGCCGGTGTCGAGCCGGAACGGTGCCGCCCACCCCGGTACTGTTCCCGTTCGTGAGTGTTCGTCGTCGCGCGTCCCGTGTCGTTTCGATCGGGGTCGTCGCAGCCCTCGCCGCGTCGTTGACCGGCTGCGGGGAGGGGTCCGGGGTCGACAGCGACTACGCGAAGATCTGCCGCGACAACTCAACGCAGAAACGTCTGCCGGACGACGACTGCAACAACCACGGCGGGCACGCCGGCTGGTACTACCTCCCGCTCAGCGGCAGCCGCACGACGAAGGTCCCGGCCGTCGGCGACGCCGTGTCCGGCGGCACCGCCAGCCTTCCGTCGGGCAAGACCGCGAAGTCGGGCATCTCGTCCCGCGGCAGCTCGGTGACGAAGGGCGGCTTCGGCGGGTCCGGCGAGCACGGCGGGTTCGGCGGCTGATGGAGCGCGTCGAGTTCACCGAGCGCCCGGACTGGCAGCGACGGATCCAGCAGACCGGCCTCATCTACTCGCGGTCGGTGCGCGAGGACGGCACCGCGGTCGACTACTGGAACGACGGCGCGGCGTACGTGTTCACGCTGCCCGAGGTCGAGGCGCTCGAACGGCAGACCGAGGAGTTGCACCGCATGTGCCTCGAGGCCGCCCGCTACCTCGCCTCCGGCGAACTCGGCACCCTCGGGCTCACCCGCGAGGGGTTCGACCTCGCCGCGTGGTCGCTCGAGCAGGACGAACCGGACGTGTACGCCCGCTTCGACCTGGCGTACGCGGGCGACGGCTCCCCCGCCAAGATGCTCGAGTACAACGGCGACACCTCCACCGGGCTCATCGAGGCCTCGGTCACGCAGTGGCACTGGCTGCAGGACCGCATCGCCGACGGAACGCTCCCCGCGGACATCGACCAGTGGAACGGCATCCACGAGGCGATGGTCGCGCGCTGGCGCACCCTGCTCCACGCATCGCTCCGCGCCGAGGAGGGCGGTCGGCTCTTCGTCGCCCACTCCGACCTCGACACCGCGGGCGAGGACTGGAACACCGTCGCGTACATGCGCGACCTCGCCGGGGGAGGCCGGATGGGAGCACACCGGCATCGAGATGAAGGACATCGGGTGGCACGCGGTCGCCCGGCAGTTCGTGGGCAACGCCGAGCCCGCCGGCTCGTCCCGGAGCGTCTTCACGCTGCCCGGCGACGAGGACGGCACGCAGTACCCGGTCATCCGGAACCTGTTCAAGCTGTACCCGTGGGAGGACCTCGTCTCCGGGGACGACCGCGCCGAGGGCGATCAGGAGTTCGGCGCGTTCCTCGTCAGCGACCGCGGCCGCCTCGGCCGGTGGTACGAGCCCGCGTGGAAGATGTTCCTGTCGAACAAGCTGCTGCTGGTCGCGCTCTGGCGGCTGTTCCCGGGCCACGAGAACCTGCTGCCGGCGTTCGCCGACGGGCCGAACGGCATGACGGACTTCGTCGTGAAGCCGGTGTTCGGGCGCGAGGGCGACGGGATCGCCGTGCACCGCCAGGACGGCTCGGTGACGACGAACGGCTCGGAGTACCGCCGTGCCGGCACCGGCGGCGAACGGGTCTGGCAGCAGTACCACGAGCTGCCGGACTTCCCCGGGTCGCGCGGCCACAACCACCCGGTGCTCGGCTCGTGGGTGGTGGACGGCGAGTCGTTCGGCGTCGGCATCCGCGAGTCGGACGGCCCCATCACCGACTACTGGTGCCGCTTCGCGCCGAACGTGATCACCGCGTCCTGAGCCACGGGGCCGCACGTCCTGCCACGATGGACGGCATGACCTACACCGCCAGCGGCGACCGCTACGACACCATGACCTACCGCCGCACCGGGAACTCCGGCCTCGACCTGCCGCTGCTCTCGCTCGGCTACTGGCACAACTTCGGCGACGACGTCCCCTTCGAGACGCAGCGCGCGATCAGCCGCCGCGCCTTCGACCTCGGCATCACGCACCACGACCTCGCGAACAACTACGGCCCGCCGTACGGTGCCGCCGAGCTCAACTTCGGCCGGCTCATGCGCGAGGACTTCCGTCCGTACCGCGACGAGATGATCGTGTCGACCAAGGCCGGCTGGGACATGTGGCCCGGCCCGTACGGCCAGGGCGGCGGCTCCCGCAAGTACGTGCTCGCCTCGCTCGACCAGTCGCTGCAGCGCACCGGCCTCGACTACGTGGACGTCTTCTACTCGCACCGCCTCGACGCCTCCACCCCGCTCGAGGAGACCATGGGCGCGCTGCACACCGCCGTCCAGCAGGGCAAGGCGCTCTACGTCGGCATCTCCTCGTACGACGCCGAGCGCAGCCGCCAGGCCGCCGCGATCCTGCGCGACCTCGGCACGCCGCTGCTCATCCACCAGCCCTCGTACTCGATGCTGAACCGCTGGATCGAGACCGAGGGGCTGCTCGACGCCGCGAGCGAGCTCGGCTTCGGCGTCATCGGGTTCACCGCACTCGCGCAGGGGCTCCTGACGGGCAAGTACCTCGACGGCGTGCCCGAGGACTCGCGCGCCGCCGCCGGCAAGTCCCTCGACGCGTCGAGCATCACACCGGAGGTCGTCGGCCACCTCCGCGCCCTGAACGACGTCGCCGCCGCCCGCGGCCAGTCCCTCGCGCAGCTCGCGCTCGCCTGGGCGCTCCGCGACGAGCGGGTCACGTCGCTCGTGATCGGCGCCTCGCGCGTGTCCCAGATCGAGGACAACGTCGCGGCGCTGGCGAACACGTCCTTCACCGAGGAGGAGCTCCGCACCATCGACGAGCACTCCGTCGGCATCACCGACGTCGACCTGTGGGCCGGTGCGCGCGCCGGTCAGGTCTCCTGACCCGCGACCGTCACCAGGTGGCGGACGGGAGGCGCGGTGCGGGCCCGCACCGCGCCTCCCGTCCCGTCCCGCAGACGGTCGCGTCCACGATCCGGTGGGCCCTGCCGGGATCGAACCGACGACATCCACGGTGTAAACGTGGCGCTCTACCAGCTGAGCTAAAGGCCCTCGCGTCGAGTCTACGGTGTCGACCAGCCCGACCGATGTTCAGCCACAGCCTTACTTTCGGCGATATGAAGTCGTATCCTTAACACGTGCACGCCGACCCCGTCATCGCGGTGATCGTCGACCTCGTCGACTCCCGCACCCTCGACGACCGCTCTGCGGCCCAGCGCGACGTCGAGCGAGCCTTCGACGGTACCCCAGCGGTCGAAGCGGTCGATCCGCTGCGCGCAACCGTCGGGGACGAGTTCCAGGTGATCTACGCAACGCTGGCCGACGCGCTCGTCGCGACCACCGCGGCGATCCTCGCGCTCCCACCGACCGTGCAGATCCGGTTCGGGATCGGCCGCGGCACGGTGCGGGCGATCGGCACGGGTGCGGTCGGCCCCCTGCAGGACGGCCCCGGGTGGTGGTCCGCGCGCGACGCAATCAACGAGACCCACCGCCGCGAGGACGGCCGGACCGCGTTCCTCCGGGCCTGGTACCACGACGCCGAAGATCGGCACGGAGCGACGGAGCGACTCGTGAACGCCTACTTCCTGAGCCGCGACCACGTCGTCTCGCGCCTGACCCCGCGTGCGCGGCGGATCGCCCTCGGACTGGTCCAGGGCCGGACCCAGGCGCAGATCGCCGCCGACGAGGGCATCACCCCGTCGGCCGTGTCGCAGTCCGTGCAGAAGTCGGGCGTCGCCGCACTCGTCGAGGGCCTCCGGGTCCTCGGGGACGGGGGCCGCTGATGCTCGCCGGGATCCTGCTCGCCCTCATCGGGACGGCCGACGTGGTGCGCGCCCGGACCGGCACCGATGCCGCACCACGCCGCGTCCTGGCGACGGTCGTGGTCGTGCTGCTGTGGATCGGTGTGGCGGTCGTCGCCGTGCTCGGCCTCGGGCTCACGCTCGGGTCGGTGGCCATCGCGATCGTGCTCGCCGCCCTCTGGATCGCCACGACGACGCCCGTGCGACCCGCTGACACCCGGGCGTCCGCCACGCCGCGACCGGTCTGGTGGCGTCGGTCGGGTTCGTGGCCGTCGGTCCTGCTCGCGGTCGCCCTCGCGGTGCTGCTGCTGTCGACCCCGTCCGCCGATCCGTCGGGGTTCGTCGTCGAGTGGCAGCGCGGGTCCGCCCCGGGGTTCGTCGCCGCCGTCCCGCTCGCCGCGATGGTCGGTGGCGTCGGAGCGGCGCTGTTCCTGGTCGACTCGGCGAACGTGGTCGTCGCCCAGGCCCTGCCGCCCGGGCTCTCCCCCGACACCGTCGGCCGGACGGTCGCGGACGACGGCGGGCGACGGCTGTTCGGACGACGTCCCAGACGAGATGCCCCTGCGGCCGAGCGCGCCGGCGACGACGACGGCACCGTGCTGCTCAAGGGCGGCCGGATGATCGGTCCGATCGAGCGCCTGCTGCTGGCCGGCTTCTCGCTGGTCGGGGCCTTCCCCGTCGTCGCGGCCCTGATCGCCGCCAAGGGCATCGTCCGCTTCCCGGAGATCCGCCGCGAGACGACCGGGTACCAGGCGGAGTACTTCCTCATCGGCAGCCTGGTGAGCTGGGCGATGGCGTTCGCCGCGGCCGGCATGTGCTGGCTGCTCGCACAGGGCTGACACGCAGCGCCCAGGTGACGCACGGTGAGCGCACCGTCGTCGCCGGGTACCGTCGTCCCCGTGAACGGAGTCGGAGTCCTCGACGAGGCCGGCCGCCTGCGGCTGCTCGGTGCCGGTGCGACCGGTGCCGCGTTCGCGGTCGTGCTCGTCGTCCTCGTGGCGTCGTCGTGGACGGAACCGACCCCTGCGCTGCTCGTCGGCCTCGGCATCCCGTCGGCCGCCGTCGGCACCACCATCGCGGTGGTGCTGCAGCGCCACTCGTGGCGCGCCGAGGGCGGGTACGAGCGGAGCGTCGTCGTCCGGAACTGGGTGCTCGACGGCGAGGTGCCGTCGACCGTGCCGGCCGCCGAGTGGATCCCACTCGTGCAGGCACAGGCCGAGCGCGAGGTCGCCGGCTGGGGGAAGATCGTCCTGTCGACCATCTGGATCATGATGACCTGGTCGATGCGCGACCAGCACGGACCCGTCATCACGACCATGCTGATCCTGCTCTGGATCGGCCTCGGCACGTGGAGCGCGCTCTGGGTGATCCCCCGCGCGCGGGCCGCCAAGCGACTGCTCCGGCGCGGGGTCGCCACGCCGACCTGATCCCCCGCGGGCCCAGCCTGGGTACGCTCGCCGTCATGCAGAGTCGCACCCTCGGCCGTACCGGCCGCACCGTGTCCGTCGTCGGCCTCGGCACCTGGCAGTTCGGCGGTGACTGGGGTCCCGTGTCGGACGCCGACGCGAACGCCGTGATGGACGCCTCCGTCGAGTCCGGCGTCACCCTGTTCGACACGGCCGACGTCTACGGCGACGGCCGGAGCGAGCAGCTCATCGGCGCGTGGCGCTCGGCGAACCCCGACGTCCCGCTGACCATCACGACGAAGATGGGCCGACGCGCCGAACAGGTGCCGTCCAACTACGTCGCCGCCAACTTCCGCGAGTGGGTCGACCGCTCGCGCCGCAACCTCCAGCAGGACACCCTCGACCTCGTCCAGCTGCACTGCCCGCCCACCGAGGTCTACGCCGACGACGCCGTGTACGACGCCCTCGACGCGCTCGTCGCCGACGGCTCGATCGCCGCCTACGGCGTCAGCGTCGAGACCACCGACCAGGCCCTCACCGCGATCGCCCGTCCCGGCGTCGCGACCGTCCAGATCATCCTCAACGCGTTCCGGCTGAAGCCGCTCGACCGCGTGCTCCCGGCCGCACGGGAGGCAGGGGTCGGCATCCTCGCGCGCGTCCCGCTGGCATCGGGGTTGCTGTCCGGCAAGTACACGGCGGACACGTCCTTCGCCGAGGGCGACCACCGCAACTACAACCGCCACGGCGAGGCGTTCGACCAGGGCGAGACCTTCAGCGGGGTCGACTTCGAGGACGGCGTACGTGCCGCGCAGGTCTTCGCGGCGTCGCTGCCGGACGCCGTCTCGGTCCCGCAGGCCGCGCTCGCCTGGGTCATCGCCCAGGACGGCGTCACCGCGGCGATCCCGGGTGCGCGCAACCCCGAGCAGGCCCGGTCGAACGCCGGCGCCGGCTCGCTCCCCGAGGTGCCCGGCCTCGACGAGACCGTCCGCGAACTGTACGACGAGTGGTTCCGCGCCGCCGTGCACGACCGATGGTGAGGCCGGCGGCCGTCGGCGCGGCGCTCGCGGCCCTCACGGTCCTGGCGCTCATCGCGGGCGGGACGACCCCGGCGGACGGTACCTCGCGGTCCGCTCCCCCGTGGCCCGCGCCGACGACCCTCGCCGAGCACGCGGACGACGCCGGACTGCGGAACGTCTGGGGCGAGCGACTCGCCGAGCACGTCCACACCCACCTGACGATCCTCGACGGCGACGAGCCCGTGACGGTGCCTGCGAACGTCGGGCACTCGGACGCCCGGCGGTTCGCCGCGCAGCTGCACACGCACGACACCTCGGGCATCCTGCACGTCGAGTCGCCCACCCGGCAGACCTTCACGCTCGGGCAGTTCTTCGACGAGTGGGGCGTCTCGCTCGGTCCCGCGCACGTCGGCGGGCTCCGCGGCGAGCTCACGGTGTGGGTCGACGGCCGACGGTACTTCGGCAATCCGCGCTCCATCGCCCTGACGAACCGCCGCGAGGTCGTGCTCGACGTCACGACGATCGGCGAGGTGCCGCGCCTGCCGCAGCCCTTCGACTGGCCACCGCAGTACCGCTGACCCCGGTCAGGCCTCCTTGGGGGCGGTCCAGGACCGGTCGAGGTCCCACTCGTCCACCGCCCCCGCCGGCAGCTGCCACACGTACTCGTTCTTGAGCTTCCGACCGTCCTCGCGGAAGGGCCCGGTGCGGTACGGGTAGAACGCCACCGTCGGCAGGGTCCCGGGCGGCGCGGTCCGGATCGCGTTCGAGAAGTCCTTGTTCAGCCGCCGCAGTTCGGCGACGACGGCAGGGCGGGCACCGTCGGCGTCGAACCCGGACGCGCCGGACGCGAGCTGGAACGCGATGTGCAGCTGCCGGTCGCCGCGGTCGTCCTCGTAGCTGATGAGCCGGTGGTTCTCGACCGCCTCGAGCAGCGCCGGATCGCCGTAGACCACGTCGCGGACGACGTCGGGTGCGACGACCGCGCCGTTGTAGTCGACGGACAGGTCGGACCGGCCGTAGTGGAACAGCAGCGGCAGGTCGAGCTGGGCGGAGTCGGCCAGCGCGTCGAACCCGTGCTCGCGCAGGGTCCGGCGGACCGCGGGCATCCGCACGACGTGCCCACGGTCGTGGATGTTGTACCGGATCCGGGGGCTGATGTTCTCGGAGCGGGCGATCGTCACGACGAGTTCGCCGCGCTCGTTCGTCTCGATGAGGTACCCGAACGGGTTGAACTGGAACACCATCGGCAGGACGCCGTACTCCCCCTGCTTCGTCAGCGCCGCCGACAGCTCCGGTGACGCCGCGATCGCCCGCCGCAGTTCGACGGAGAACGGGGTCTCGATGCCGAGGTTGATCTCGAGGTCGCTCGCACCGTAGGACCCGAGCACCGCCTGCGCGTACTGCTCGATGTGCGCGCGCATGTTCTCGCTGATGCCCTCGCCGCCGAACGCCGCGACGATCGTGTACGCGCTCCAGTCGAGCCGATCGTCCTCGAACAGCGCCTTGAGGAACGGCGGGTAGCTGCAGATGACGTACGTGAAGTCGGTGCCGAACTCCCGCATCGTCTGCACGATCTTGTCGCGGTCCGGCCCGATCGACTTGATCATCGAGGACTCGGTGAGCGACGCCGTCACGTTCATGCCCGTGGCCCACGCCCCGAGCGAGAACGCGTTGAGCACGAACGGCTGCTTCGGCAGGCCCTTCGCGGTCCGCGAGAACCCGAGCTGCAGCAGCTGCCGGGTCGCCTGCCGTTCGTCGGGGCCGCGGACCCAGCTGGTGGGCGTGCCGCTCGACCCGCTCGACTCGTCGACGACCACGCCGCGGCGGGGCAGCCGACCGTCGACGCAGCGCTCGGGGATGCTCCAGCGCTTGACGTAGGAGTCCTTGTCCGTCTCGGGCAGTCCCGAGATCGCTGCGGCGATCCCGCCACGCGTGTCCAGCCGGGAGGCGCGACCCGCCTCCGCCAGGAAGGCCCCGTAGGCGGGCACCCGCCGTGCAGCGCGCTCGGCCGTCCGCCAGGCACGCCAGCGTCCGAGGGTCCAGCGGAGCGGCTCGATGCCCGGCGTGAGCAGGAGCTTGTGCGTGCCGACGCGCGGCATGAAGAGCGCCACGACCGTCTCGACGACCCAGACCACCGAGAACACCGCCGCGCGCTTCACCGGGCACCCCCGATCGTCATAGACGCTGCGGGTCTGCGGTGCGCCAGCGGCGGCGGGGCGCTGTGGCCGAGCCGGAAGAGCATCCACGCCATCCGACCGTCGGACTCGTCGACGCCGGCACGCTGGACGAACGCGGCGTGCGATCGGGGGTTCGTGATCACGGTGCCGAACGGGTGCAGGGCGACGCCGCGCGCCGTGAGCTCGAGCCAGATCCGCATGAACGTCCGGCCGGCCTCGACGTACTCGGCCGGCGACGAGAACGGTCCCTCGAGCCAGCCGAGCTGCCGGACCCCGCGCATCGTCGACAGGTACACGCGCCGGAAGAGCCCGCCGACGCCGGGCGCCTCCCAGAGCCCGCGGTGCTCCATCGCGAACCGGAGCACCGGGCCGGGCATGAGCATCGTCTCGGCCGACAGCCCGTCGCCGGTCTCCGCCGCCTGCCGCTTCGAGAACCGCAGCCAGTGCAGGATCTCCTCGTGCACGGCGTCGTGCCGCAGGTCGTCGAACAGGGTCTCCTGGTTGACCCGGACGATCTCGTCGACGACGGCCCGGTCCGCGGTGGTGCGGAAGCGCTGGCCCGCGGCCGACGCGATGGCGGACACGGCCTCGATCGCGGACTCGTCCACCAGGGTCGCGTCGTAGGGCCTGCGCGACGTGCGCCGCGCGAGGAAGCGGGCCAGCGCCTCCCGGTCGTCCGCCGTCGCGGCGCGCGGGCGCAACGCGACGGTGCCCAGCCGGTGCAGCCGGTCGTCGGACCCGGGGTCGGCGTCGAGCCGCCCGAAGTCCATCTCGGCGTGGTCCAGCCGTTCCTGCACGGCGAACCCGTGCGCCCGTGCGACCACGTCGAGCCCGGCCAGGAACACCCCGGCGCAGACGTGGCCGAACGGGATGCCGAACGACTCGGCCGGCAGGCCCCGCCGCAGGTCGTAGAACACGGTCGCGGTGCGGTCGTCCTCGACGCGCACGACGATCGGTTGCGAGTTGTGCGGCGACGGGTAGTGCCGCGCGTCCTCGATGATGCCCGTCCACGGTGATGCCATCGGTTCCCCCTCGGTGGTCTCTGGCGTCGATCATACGAACGCCCGGTGACGCGCATGCCGCTCGGGGAATGCCCGGGGGCGCGCGCACGCGTACGCTCTCGCCATGACCACGATCCGGACCGGCACCGACCTCGCCGCCGTCGAGGACGTGATCGTCGGCATCACCGCGCACGGCGAGCGGTACCTCGCCCGGGTGTTCACCCCGCGCGAGCGCGCCGACGCGCGCGACGACCCGGAGCGCCTCGCCGCCCGGTTCGCCGGCAAGGAGGCCGTGCTGAAGCTGCTGCGGCCGGCCCGCACGGACGCGGTGCCGCTGACCGATGTCGCCGTGGTGCTCGACCCCGTCGGTGCCCCGGTCGTGGAGCTGTCCGGACGGGCGGCGGAGCTCGCCGCGGACATCGGCTGCGGGGCCATCGCGGTGTCGCTGTCCCACGAACGGGGACTGGCGCTCGCCACCGCCGTCGCGCTGTCCGAGCGCTGATCGCGGCCGCTGGACACTTCCCTGTCAAAGCACTCAGGCTGCTCGCGCCGCGTGCGGTTTCGCGCACCCGCACGGCGGCTTTCCGGGGCGCGGTCCTCCCTATGGTTGCGAGCATGCACCAGGACCCGACCACTGCAGCGACCCCCGTCGCACTCGCCACCCCGACGACCGAGCTGGCCGTCCGGCGCGCCCTCGCCGACCACGGGCGGCTCGTCGTCGACGCCATGGACGTGGCGTCGATCGCCGACCTCTACGCCCTCGGACTGACCTCCCACGCCACCGTGAACGTCATGCTCGCGGTCGAGAACGAACTCGACGTGGAGTTCCCGGACGCAGCGCTGCACCGGTCGACGTTCGCGACCATCGAGTCGATCGCCACGGCAGCGGAGTCGGCAGCGTGATCACCGAGGAGCGCCCGACCAGCGCCGCGCCCGCCACCGCCACCGCCGCCGCGGCGCCGGTGGACCGGTTCGCCGACCGCACCGCGCTCGTCGTCGACATCGCCGCCCGGTTCGCCGACGAGGTCGACCGCGACGCCCGTCCCCCGCGCGAGGCGATCGCCGCGATGAAGGAGCACGGCCTCCTCGCCGCCGCCGTCCCGGTGGAGCTCGGTGGTGAGGGCGCCACCCTCGCCGAGCTCTCCGTCATCGCGACGGAACTCGGTCGCGCGTGCGCCGCCACCGCCATGGTGTTCGCGATGCACCACGGGCAGGCCATGGCGCTCTGGCGGCACGGCGGGGTCGCCCTCGGCGTCACCGCGATGATCGACGCCGTGCGCGACGGCGCGCTCGTCGCCTCGTCCACCACGGAACGCGGCATCGGTGGCGACGCCCGACGGAGCACCTGCGCCATCGAGCCCGACCAGGCCGGACGCATCCGGCTCCGCAAGGACGCCCCGGTCATCTCCTACGCGACCGAGGCCGACGCGATCCTCGTCACCGCCCGGCGCGACCTCGACGCACCGGCGTCCGACCAGCGGCTCGTCATCGCCCTGCCCGACGAGACGACCCTCACGCAGACCTCGACCTGGGACACGCTCGGGCTCCGCGGCACCTGCAGCAACGGATGGGTGCTCGACACCGAGACCCACGAGGACCGCATCCTCCGCGACGACTACGCCACGATCTCCGCCCGCACGGTCCTGCCCGTGTCGCACGTCCTCTGGGCGTCGGTGTGGCTCGGGATCGCGGCGGACGCCGCCGACCGCGCCCGCCGGGCCGTCCGCAAGCAGGCACGCGCGGCCGTGGGCCAGACCCCGCCGGGTGCGCTCCGGCTCGCCGAGCTCCTCGTCGACCTGCAGTCGCTCGCCGACGCCGTGCGGCACGCCGCGAACCGCTTCGACCAGGTCGCGGACGACCCCGAGGTGCTCGAGTCGACGGCGTACGCCCTCGCGGCGAACGCCCTGAAGATCAACGCCTCGGAACAGGTCACCGACCTCGTCACGAAGGCGCTGCGGATCGTCGGCATCGCCGGGTTCGCCGCCAGCGGGGAGCTCAGCATCGCCCGCCACCTCCGAGACTCGCACGGGGCCGCCGTCATGGTGAGCAACGACCGTCTCCTGCAGAACGACGCCGCACTGGCACTCATGACCGGAGCAATCCTGTGACCATCACCGAACCCACCAGCACCCGGGCCGAGCCCGCCACCGACCTCGACACCGCCCGCGCGACGCTGCGTGCGCGACTCCTCGACGACGGCGTCCTGATCGACCTCGGCTCGCCCGGCCTCTACGGCCGCACGGGCGTCTTCGAGCGCGTGTACACCGCGGTCGACGCCGCTGCCGTGGCGAGCCAGCGGGACCTCGGTGCCGACGTCCTGCGCTTCCCGCCGGTCGAGCCGCTCGCCGCGTTCGAGCGCACCGACTACATCGCGTCGTTCCCGGACCTCGCCGCGTCGATCTCCGGGTTCACCGGCGACGACCGGACCCACCGCGCGCTGCTCGCCGCACGCGAGCGCGGTGAGCGGTGGGAGGACTTCCTCGAGCCGGCCGACCTGATGCTCACCCCCGCGGTGTGCCACCCGGTGTACGGCCTCGTGGGCGACACGGTCCCCCAGGAGGGCCGCTTCTTCGACATCGTCGGCGACTCGTTCCGCCGCGAGCCGTCCCTCGACCCGATGCGGCTGCAGGCGTTCCACATGCACGAGTTCGTGCACATCGGGACGCCGGCGTCCGCGCAGGAGCACCGCGACGGCCGCATCCCGAGCATGCGCGCGCTGCTCGAGTCCTTCGGGCTCGAGATCGACGTCGTCCCGGCCAACGACCCGTTCTTCGGGCGGGTCGGGCAGATGCTCGCCCGCAACCAGGTCGAGCAGGCGCTCAAGTTCGAGTTCGTCACGCCCGTCTACGGACCGGAGCACCCGGCCACCGCGATCAGCTCGGCGAACCTGCACGAGGACCACTTCGGCACGTCGTTCGGCATCCGGACCGCCGACGGCGAGGTCGCCCACAGCGCGTGCGTCGCGTTCGGGCTCGAGCGCATCACGATCGCCCTGTTCGCCGCCCACGGCACGGACCCCGACGCGTGGCCGGCTCCGGTCCGCGCGGCCCTGGCCCTGTGAGCACCCACCACGGCTGGTCGGGCCGACCCGCGCTCCGCGTCGCCGTGCAACTGCCGGCCGCCGCGCGAGCGGGGGTCGTGCTCTGCCCGCCGCTCGGCCAGGAGGGCGTGATCGCGTACCGCACGCTGCGCCTGCTGGCCGACCGACTGGAGGCGCGTGGCGTGGCCTCGGTGCGCTACGACCCGTCCGGACGTGGCGACTCCGCCCCCGACGACGACCCCGACGCGCAGGTGCGGTCCGCGCAGCGTGCCGCCGCGCTGCTGCGCTCCACCGGCGTCGACCATGTGGCCTTCGTCGGACTCGCGTCCGCCGCGCCGATCGCCGCGGCCGCCGCGGCCGCGACCGACGGCCTGGTCCTCTGGGACCCGCCGGCCTCGGGACGCGCGTGGCTCCGGAAGCAGCGCGCCCTGGCGACCATCACGATCGGTGCCACCCGCGTCGTCGACGGGCTCGAGAGCCTCGTCGGCATCGACGTCGACCCCGCCGAGGCGACCGCGCTCGGCGCACTGACCTTCCAGCCGCGCACCGGCCCGACCGTGGCGCTCGTCCGCCCGGGCAGCAGCGCCCCCCGCGCCCTCGGTCCGGTGCCGACGACCGAGGTCACCGGGAGCGCCGAGCTCCTCGACGGCACGAGCATGGTCGCCCGGATCCCCGGTTCCGCCGTCGACACCGTCGTGGCGTGGATCGACGCCTGGGCACCGATCGTCGCCGTGCCGACCGTGCCGCCGACGCTCGACGAGGTCCTCGACGTGGACGCCCGCACCTCCGAGCGCATCGTCCGGATCGGTCCCGAGCGGCTCTTCGCCGTCGAGACCGTCGCGTCCGGACAGCACGAGGACGCCCCCGTCGTCGTCCTGCACAACGGTGCCGCCGAGCACCACGTCGGCGCCACCGACTACCAGGTCGCCCTCGCCCGGACGCTGGCGCGGGACGGTGCTCGCGTGGTCCGCGTCGACCGCCGGGGCACCGGCGAGAGCTCTGACGTGTACGAGGACGAGCGGTCCCCGATGTTCGCGCAGGAGTGGATCGACGACCAGCAGGCCGTCGTCGACGCACTGGCGGTGGCCTCCGAGCGGCTGGTCCTCGTCGGGATGTGCGCCGGCGCCTGGCTCGCCGGACGGTCGGCCGACACCGCGCCCCGCATGGTCGTCGAGATCAGCCCCAACGACTACCGACGGAACACCGCCGCCGTCGGCGCCTACGCCGACGCCCTGCGTGCGATCGACGAGCCGTCGCGGCTGCGCCTCGTGCTCCGGCGCTGGTACAACGCCGCCGTGCCGAAGTGGGTGCGGGACCGCGTGGCCCGCCGCGACCGCGTCGGCGGGGTCGTCGGGCACGTCCGACCCCTCGTCGAGCACGGGACCGACGTCGTCCTGATCGCGTCGCCCGTGGACGTCGAGGTCTTCGACCGACTCGGTGGCCAGCGTGCCCTGCGTCGGTGGAGCAGCCGAGGCCGTACCGGCCGGGTGGACCTCGTGCGGGTGCCGGAGGGCGACCACTCGCTGTTCTCCCCGCTGATGCGCCAGGCCGTGCTCAGCGAGGTCCGGTCACGCGTGGCGTCGACGTTCCCCGTGCACGCCTGACCCGGGTCGGTCAGGCGAGGCCGAGCGTGTGCGCGACGGCGTCGGGGTGCTCGACGTGGGCGAAGTGCCCGCAGTCCTCGAGCAGCACGGTCCGGGCGCCGGGCAGCAGCGCGACCAGGGCGTCGAGGTCGGAGACCCGGGCGAAGACGTCGTCCCGCCCGGCGATCGCCGTGACCGGGCAGGTCACGGCACGCCAGCGGTCGAGGTCGTAGGCGGCCGCGGCGCGGGCCGCTCCGGTGAAGCCGGCCGGCCGGAGCTCGTCGACGAAGGCGTCGAGCACGCTCGGGTCGAGCCGGCGCACGTGCGCGAAAACCGGCGCGGCGAGGAGCGGCAGCACCCCGATCGCCGCCAGTGCGCCCAGGAGCGGTCTGGCCGTCTCGCCGGTGATCGCGAGTCCGGCACGCAGCAGCGTGAACGCGGGGAGCGTCCGGAGCGCGCGCACCGGGTGTCGCGCCGCCCAGGCGGTCGCCACGGTCGTGCCGGAGACCAGCGCCACGGAGCGCACGCGTGCCGGGGCGACGACGGCGAGGTGCATCGCGACGAAGGCGCCGAGGGAGTGCCCGACGACGTCGACGTCCGCGACCGACAGGGCGTCGAGCACCGCGGTGAGGACGGCGACCGCACGGTCGACGTCGATCGGCACGTCCGGCGCGGGAGACGATCCCCACCCGGGGAGGTCGACGAGCACGAGCCCGCGGTCACCGACGCCGCCCGCGGCCTCGAGGAGCGGCGTCCAGGTCGTCCACGAGCCGGCGACGCCGTGCACGAAGAGCATCGCGGCGCGTCCCGGCCGGTGGTGCACCACGACGGGACCGGCCTCGGTCGGCACGACCGTACGGCGGAGGCCCCACCGGGCCGCGTCCGCCTTGACCGGGAACGGCGCGTAGGCGTCCGTGGTGACCACCCGGCGGGCCGGGCGGTCGTCGACGGCGTGCACCGTGCCTCCTGTCCGCGACGCGTCGCGCGTCGTCTCAGCAGGTGTTCGGAACGCTAGGCGACGGCGACTGGTGCGGCGCAGGCGGCCAGACGGTCCAGCGCTGCGCGGTACTCGGTGACGTCGCGGGCGACGCCCGGCTCCGAGATGATCGAGGCCTTGATGCGGCCCTGCACGTCGATCACGAAGGTCGCACGGGTGGCGAAGCCCTTCTTGTCGAGGAAGACCCCGTACTCCTTCGACACGGCGCCGTGCGGCCAGAAGTCCGCGAGGAGCTCGAAGTCGTAGCCGTTCGACTCGGCGAACGAGCGGAGCGTCGCCTTCGAGTCGACCGAGATGCCGATGAGCTCGACACGCTGGTCCTGGAACATCGCGATGTTGTCCTGCAGCGTGCAGAGCTCGTTCGTGCAGGTCGACGAGAACGCGAGCGGGAAGAAGACCAGCGCGACCGGGCGGATGCCACGGAAGTCGCTGAGGCGGACGTGCTCCCCGAACTGGTTCGGGAGTTCGAAGTCCGGCGCGAGCGAGCCGATCTCCAGTGCCATCAGTGGTGCTTCTTCCTCGGGCGTGGGGTGTGCCCGGTCCTCGTCGTGCACGCACGGGTCGCGTGTGCACGATCGGCAATCGTACGCCGACGGCACCCGAATGCAAGCACCTGTCCACCCACACGTCACCATCAGCCTCTCGGTCGGTGCGGGGGCCTAGAGTGGTCGGGGCCCCATCCGGTCGTGACCCGACCAACCGGTGGCCCGCCATGTCCACCACCACGAGAACGAACGAGGTCAAGGGTGACGGTGAACGACCAGGACCCGTACAGCCACGGCAGCAGCGACCAGGACCCGGAGGAGACCGCCGAATGGCGTGAGTCCCTCGACGGGCTGGTCCGGACCCACGGCCACCAGCGTGGCCGCGAGATCATGCTGAGCCTGCTCAAGCGGTCCAAGGAACTGCACCTCGGTGTGCCGATGGTCCCGACCACGGACTACGTGAACACCATCGCGCCGGAGAACGAGCCCGAGTTCCCGGGCGACGAGGAGCTCGAGCGCCGCTACCGCCGGTGGATCCGGTGGAACGCCGCGATCACCGTGCACCGCGCCCAGCGTCCGGGCATCGCGGTCGGCGGCCACATCTCGACGTACGCGTCGAGCGCCGCCATGTACGAGGTCGGCTACAACCACTTCTTCCGCGCGCAGGACCACCCGTCCGGTGGCGACCAGGTGTTCTTCCAGGGGCACGCGTCCCCCGGCATGTACGCCCGCGCCTACATGGAAGGGCGCCTCGGCGAGGACCAGCTCGACGGCTTCCGCCAGGAGCAGTCGCATGCCGGCGGCGGACTCTCGTCCTACCCGCACCCGCGTCTCATGCCGCACTTCTGGCAGTTCCCGACCGTGTCGATGGGCATCGGCCCGATCAACGCGATCTACCAGGCGCAGCAGGCCAAGTACCTGTCCAACCGCGGCATCAAGGACGCGTCCGACCAGCAGGTCTGGGCGTTCCTCGGCGACGGCGAGATGGACGAGGTCGAGTCGCGCGGGCAGCTCCAGGTCGCGGCGAACGACGGCCTCGACAACCTGAACTTCGTGATCAACTGCAACCTGCAGCGTCTCGACGGTCCGGTCCGCGGCAACGGCAAGATCATCCAGGAGCTCGAGGCGTTCTTCCGCGGTGCCGGCTGGAACGTCATCAAGGTCGTCTGGGGCCGCGAGTGGGACGACCTGCTCGCCCGCGACACCGAGGGCGCGCTCCTCAACCTGATGAACCAGACGCCGGACGGCGACTACCAGACGTACAAGGCCGAGAACGGCGCGTACGTGCGCGAGAACTTCTTCGGGCGCGACCCGAAGGCGCTCGACCTGGTCAAGGACTACACCGACGACCAGATCTGGAACCTCAAGCGCGGTGGGCACGACTACCGCAAGGTCTACGCCGCGTTCAAGGCCGCGACCGAGCACAAGGGCCAGCCGACCGTCATCCTCGCGAAGACGGTCAAGGGCTACGGCCTCGGCCCGAGCTTCGAGGGGCGCAACGCGACGCACCAGATGAAGAAGCTGACGCTCGACAACCTCAAGCAGTTCCGCGACGAGATGCGCATCCCGATCACGGACGCGCAGCTCGAGGAGAACCCCTACACGCCGCCGTACTACCACCCGGGCAACGACGACGAGGCGATCCAGTACATGCACGAGCGCCGGCGCGAGCTGGGCGGCTACGTGCCGGAACGTCGCACGAAGTACACGTCGATCACCCTCCCCGAGGACGCGAAGTACCAGGTCGTCAAGAAGGGCTCCGGCAAGCAGGAGATCGCCACCACCATGGCGTTCGCCCGACTGCTGAAGGACCTGCTCCGGTCCCCCGACTTCGGCAACCGTGTGGTGCCGATCATCCCCGACGAGGCGCGCACGTTCGGCATGGACGCGTACTTCCCGACGGCGAAGATCTACAACCCGAACGGGCAGCACTACACGTCCGTCGACCGCGAGCTCCTCCTGGCCTACAAGGAGAGCCCGCAGGGCCAGATCATCCACGTCGGGATCAACGAGGCCGGCGCGATGGCGGCGTTCACCGCGGTCGGCACCTCGTACTCGACGCAGGGCGAACCGCTCATCCCGGTCTACGTCTTCTACTCGATGTTCGGGTTCCAGCGCACCGGCGACGCCATCTGGGCAGCCGGCGACCAGATGACCCGCGGCTTCATGATCGGCGCCACCGCCGGTCGCACGACGCTGACGGGCGAGGGCCTGCAGCACGCCGACGGCCACTCGCTGCTCCTCGCGACGACGAACCCGGCCGTGGTGTCCTACGACCCCGCGTACGGCTACGAGATCGGGCACATCGTGCAGGCCGGCCTCGACCGGATGTACGGCACGAACGAGGACGGCTCGCCGAAGCACGCCGACCCGAACGTCATGTACTACCTGACGGTCTACAACGAGCCGATCGTCCAGCCGGCGGAGCCCGAGGGCGTCGACGTCGACGGGATCGTCAAGGGCATGTACCTGCTCAACCGCAGCGAGCACGACGGCCCCAAGGCCCAGCTGCTCGCCTCGGGCGTGGCCGTGCCGTGGATCCTCGAGGCGCAGCAGCTGCTCGCCGAGGACTGGGGCGTGTCGGCCGACGTGTGGAGCGTCACGAGCTGGGGTGAGCTGTACCGCGACGGTCTCGCCGCGGAGCAGCACGCGTTCCTCAACCCGAACGAGGCGCCCCGCACCCCGTACGTGACCGAGCGTCTGCTCGGCACCGAGGGCCCGGTCGTCGCGGTGAGCGACTTCATGCATGCCGTGCAGGAGCAGATCCGTCCGTTCGTCCCGACCGACTACGCCACCCTGGGTGCCGACGGCTTCGGTTTCTCGGACACCCGTCCGGCCGCCCGCCGCTTCTTCCACATCGACGGCCCGTCGGTCGTCGTGCGGACGCTGCAGCAGCTCGCGAAGCAGGGCAAGGTCGACGGTGCACTCGTGCAGCAGGCGATCGACAAGTACCGTCTGCACGACGTGACCGCCGGCACCACGGGCAGCGCGGGCGGCGAGAGCTGATCAGCAGGTGACGACGGTCCGACCGGACTCCGAGAGCCAGGAGAGCGCGCGCGAGCGGGCGCTCTCCTGGCTCCGTCAGGTGTCCGGGGAACTCTCCACCGCCACGATCAAGCGGCTCGAGGACACCCTCCCCTGGTACAGCGAGATGCCACCGGGGCGGCGCTCCGCCGTGGGACTCGTGGCCCAGGCGGGCATCACCTCGTTCATCAGCTGGCTCGAGGGCACCGCGTCGACCCCGTGGATCGCCGCGGCGGACGTCTTCGGCTCGGCGCCCCGCGAGCTCCTGCGATCGGTGAGCCTGCAGCAGACGCTCCAGCTCATCCGCGTGGTCGTCACCGTGGTCGAGGAACGCGCCAAGGACGACGAGATGCTGCAGGAGGCGATCCTCAAGTACTCGCGGGACATCGCGTTCGCGGCGGCCGACGTCTACGCCCGTGCGGCCGAGGCCCGCGGGCTGTGGGACGCCCGGCTCGAGGCGCTCGTGGTCGACTCGATCCTGTCGGGTGAGTACGACGACGAGCTGCCCTCGCGCATCGCGGCACTCGGCTGGCACGGTCACGGCGAGGTCGCGGTACTGGTCGGCAACGCGCCGAAGCAGCTCGAGGTCGACCAGATCCGGCGGACCGCGCGGCACATGGACGCCGACGTGCTGATCGGCGTGCAGGGGTCACGCCTCGTCGTGGTGATCGGTCGCGCCACCCCGCGTGACGACGTGCCCGAGGGCGAGGAGCCGGTGTCGTTCACCGCCATCGCGCAGGCGCTCGAACCCTCGTTCGGCGACGGACACCTGGTGCTCGGCAACGAGGTCCCCGGCGTCGTCGACGCGTCCACCAGCGCGAAGGGGGCCCTCGCCGGCTTCGCGGTGGCCCGAGCCTGGCGTGGTGCCCCGCGCCCGGCACTGGCGGACGACCTGCTGCCCGAACGCGCCCTCGCCGGCGACCCGCTCGCCCGGTCGGCGCTCGTCCAGCGGATCTACGTGCCGCTCAAGGACCAGTCGACGGAACTCCTGCAGACGCTCTGGTGCTACCTCGACACCGGCCGCTCGCTCGAGGCCACGGCGCGGGAGCTGTTCGTGCACCCGAACACGGTGCGCTACCGGCTGCGCCGCGTGGCGGACATCATCGGGTGGGACGCCACGCACGCGCGGGACGCCCTCATCGTCCAGTCCGCGCTCATCCTCGGCGCGATGTCCGAGTCGACGGCCGGGCGGCGCCGCATCCCGCACCGTCGGTGAACGCACCGTCGGTGAGCGCACCGTCGGTGAGCGCACCGTCGGTGAGCGCACCGTCGGTCAGCGCACCGTCGGTGCCGGTCGGCGCACCCGGTCCCGTCGGTGGGAAGTCCACAATGTCTCGTGGACATCGCTGTGGGAAGTCCACACGGGTGCGGCGCGGGGCGACCGGCAGGATTGTCCGGTGATCGTCGTCGTCGCGCCCGGACAGGGCTCCCAGACCCCCGGCTTCCTCGCCCCCTGGCTCGAGGACGCCATCGTCCGTGACCGCGTGGGAGCGTGGTCCGAGGCCATCGGCATCGACCTCGCCGCACACGGCACCGAGTCCGACGCCGAGACGATCAAGGACACCGCGCTCGCGCAGCCGCTCATCGTCGCCGCGGGCCTCATCACCGCCGACGCCCTGCTCGCCGACGGCCGCCGTGCCCTCGTGGGCGGTGTCGCCGGACACTCGGTCGGCGAGTTCACCGCCGCCGGGGTCGCCGGCATCCTCGAGCCGACGGACGCCATCGCCCTCGTCGCCGAACGCGGTCGGGCCATGGCGGACGCCGCAGCGCTCGAACCCACCTCGATGGCAGCCGTGCTCGGCGGGGACGCCGACGCGGTCGCCGCCGCGCTCGAGGCGCACGGCCTCGTACCCGCGAACCACAACGGTGGCGGCCAGACGGTCGTCGCCGGTGCGGCAGACGCGATCGCCGCGCTCGTCGCCGACCCGCCGACCAAGGCCCGGGTCATCCCGCTCGCGGTCGCCGGCGCGTTCCACACCCGGTACATGGCCCCGGCCGTCGAGCGCGTCGCCCCCGTGGCGGCCGCCGCGACGGTGCAGGACCCGACGCTGCCGATCTGGACCAACGCCGACGGCTCCCGGGTCGACGACGGCCGACGCTTCGTCGACCTGATGGTGCAGCAGATCCAGAGCCCGGTGCACTGGGACGCCGTGATGGAGTCCTTCGCGGCCGCCGGCGTGACCGGCATCATCGAACTCGCCCCCGCCGGTGCCCTCGTCGGCCTGGCGAAGCGCGGTCTGCGCGGCACGCCGACCGTCGCGATCAAGACCCCCGACGACCTGCCCGCAGCGATCGACCTGCTGCAGAGCGCGGGCCAGGAAGCAGACGCAACCGCATGACCGAGTCCTCCACCCCGTCCGTCGCGAGCGACCAGACGGAGCCGAACCGCGCCTCCCGTCCGCTGCTCCAGCAGCGCCGGGGCCACGAGTTCACCCGCATCCTCGCCTACGGCGCCGCCCGCGGCGAGAACGTCGTGCCGAACGACGACCTCATCGGCCCGATCGACTCGTCCGACGAGTGGATCCGCCAGCGCACCGGCATCGTCACGCGCAAGCGTGCCGGGGCCGACACCGAGGCGGTCGACCTCGCCGAGGCCGCCGCGCGCGAGGCCATCGCGAAGGCCGGCATCGAGCCGTCGCAGATCGGCGTCGTCCTCGTCAGCACCGTGACGCACACCGTCGCGACCCCGTCGATGGCCTCCCTGCTCGCCGAGCGGATCGGCGCGACGCCGGCCGCCGCGTACGACGTCAGCGCGGCGTGCGCCGGCTACGCGTACGGCATCGCCCAGGCCGACTCCTTCATCAAGTCCGGTCTCGCCGACCACGTGCTGGTCATCGGCGCCGAGAAGCTCAGCGACGTCGTCGACCCGACCGACCGCTCCATCTCGTTCCTCCTCGGGGACGGTGCCGGTGCGGCCGTGGTCGGCCCGAGCGACTTCCCCGGGATCGCACCGACGATCTGGGGCTCCGACGGCTCGAAGTGGGACGCGATCGGCATGACCGCGACCTACAACGAGTGGGCCGCCGGAGCGCCGCGTCCGACCATGCGCCAGGCCGGGCAGACGGTCTTCCGCTGGGCGGTCTGGGAGATGGTGAAGGTCGCCCGCGAGGCGATCGAGGCCGCGGGGATCACTCCGTCGGACCTCGCCGCGTTCGTGCCGCACCAGGCGAACATCCGCATCATCGACGAGTTCGCCAAGCAGCTCGGCCTGCCGGACACGGTCGCCATCGCGCGCGACATCACCACGACCGGCAACACCTCCGCCGCGAGCATCCCGCTCGCCACGCACCGCCTGCTCGAAGAGCACCCGGACCTGTCGGGCGGCCTCGCCCTGCAGATCGGGTTCGGCGCCGGACTCGTGTTCGGCGCGCAGGTGGTCGTCCTCCCCTAGCCCACCCGGTCGCGCACCCGCGTGACCACCCCGACGAGCCTCCGGGCGCGCGACCGCCGCGTGCCCTAGGCTGGTCCACGGTCAAACGACACCCCCCTCAAGGAGAATCCCCATGGCCCTGTCCAACGAAGAAGTCCTCGCCGGCCTGGCCGAGCTGATCAACGACGAGACCGGCATCGCGACCGACACCGTCGCCGCCGACAAGTCGTTCACCGACGACCTCGACATCGACTCGATCTCGATGATGACCATCGTCGTGAACGCCGAAGAGAAGTTCGACGTGAAGATCCCCGACGAAGAGGTCAAGAACCTCAAGACCGTGGGCGACGCCGTCGACTACATCGTCAAGGCACAGGCCTGACGCGAGCTTCCTGAGCGCCGCGGCCCCGGCGGACCAGCCGCGGGCCGCGGCGCTCACCTCGTCCACCGGACCGACCCTGGTCGGCCCACACGCGTCCGGCGTCCGTCGGACCACCCCGGCCCGGCGTTCGTCGGTCCGCCCCGGCTCCGTCCGGCTCCGCCACGAGCGGCCGGACGTCCTCACGAAAGAACACGTCGTTCCATGACCAACAAGACCGTCGTCGTCACCGGGATCGGTGCGATCACACCCCTCGCCGCGACCGCACCGGAGACGTGGGACGCGCTGCTCGCCGGCACGTCCGGCATCACCCGCATCGAGGACCCGCGCTACGCCGAGCTCGAGCTCCCCGTCGAGTTCGCCGGCCAGTCGCGCCGGTTCCTCACCGACCAGCTCACCCGCCCCGAGTCGAAGCGCCTCGACCCCTCGTCGCAGCTGTCCCTCGTCGCCGCGCGCGAGGCCTGGGCCGACGCCGGCATCGACGCCGAGACCGTCGTCCCCGAACGCCTCATCGTCGACTGGGCGACCGGCATCGGTGGCGTGAACACGCTGCTCGACGCCTGGGACACCCTGCGTGAGAAGGGCCCGCGTCGCGTCCTGCCGATGACGGTGCCGATGCTCATGGCGAACGGCCCGGCCGCCGCCATCGAGATGGAGTTCGGCGCCCGCGGCGGTGCGCGCACCTACCTGTCGGCGTGCGCGTCCTCGACCGAGTCCCTCGCCGAGGCCTACCGCCACGTCGCGACCGGCGAGGCCGACATCGTCATCACCGGTGGCGCCGAGGCCGCGCTGCACCCGCTGCCCCTCGCGGCGTTCGCCTCGATGCAGGCGCTCTCCCGCCGCAACGACTCCCCCGAGACCGCCTCGCGTCCGTACGACGTCACGCGCGACGGCTTCGTGCTCGCGGACGGCGCCGCGGCGCTCATCCTCGAGACCAAGGAGCACGCCGAGGCCCGCGGCGCCAAGATCTACGCCGAGGTCGCCGGAGCCGGCATCACCTCGGACGCGTTCCACATCACCGCGCCCGACCCCGAGGGCAGCGCCGCCGCCCGCGCCGTCCTGCAGGCGCTCGAGCACGCCGGCGCCTCCCGCGAGGACGTCGTCCACGTCAACGCGCACGCCACCTCGACCCCCGTGGGCGACGTGGCCGAGTACCACGCGATGCGTCGGGTCTTCGGCGACCACCTCGACCAGGTCGTGGTGTCCGCCACGAAGGCGTCGACCGGCCACCTGCTCGGTGGTGCCGGTGCGATCGAGGCCGCGTTCACGGCCCTCGCGCTGCACAACCGGGTCGCGCCGCCGACGATCAACCTCACCGAGCAGGACCCGGAGATCGTGATGGACGTCGCCACGTCGCCGCGCGAGCTGCCGCAGGGCGACCTGCTCGCCGTGAGCAACTCGTTCGGGTTCGGCGGGCACAACGCCGTGGTCGCGTTCCGCAGCGTCTGAGTCCGTCTGTCCGGTCCGTCCGGTCCTGGAGGCCCGTCCCGCGTCGTCGGGGCGGGCTTCCGTCGTTCCCGTGGCCGGTCCGGGCGCGGCGCGCTCCCCGCGGCCGCTGCCCGTGGCCGCTGTCCGTGGCCGCTGCCGTGGCCGCGGCCCGTGGCCGCGGCGGTGCGCCGAGACTCGGCCCCGCGGACAGTTTCGCGGCTCCGGCGCGCGCCGACGCCCG
>NZ_JBOBQG010000007.1:0-116690 GCF_050585845.1 Curtobacterium sp. AB451 | reverse complement strand
GGCGGGGCATCCGCCGCACCTGGCCGATGTACCTCGCGGTCGCCCCGTTCTTCATCCTGTTCCTCGTCTTCGGGCTCTACCCGACGATGTACTCGCTCGTGCTCTCCTTCCAGGACTGGAACGGGCTCGGTGACCCGACGTGGGTCGGTCTCGAGAACTTCCAGAAGCTCTTCACCGACCCGACCTTCTACCTGTCGATCCGGAACACGTTCGTCATCTTCGCGCTGTCGACGTTCCCGATGCTCGTCATCGCGATCGTCATCGCGGCGATGCTGAACAGCGCCGTCCGGTACAGCACGGCCTTCCGGATCGCCTACTTCATCCCGAACATCACCTCGGTGGTGGCGATGGCGGTGCTGTTCGGGTCGATCTTCGGCCAGAACTTCGGTCTCGCGAACACGCTCCTGCACGCGATCGGTCTGCCGGCGGTGCCGTGGTTGAGCACCCCGTTCGGCATCCAGGTCACGGTCTCCCTGCTCATCACGTACCAGTGGACGGGCTACAACGCGATCATCTTCCTCGCCGGCATGCAGTCCATCGGCGGCGAGGTCTACGAGGCCGCGAAGATCGACGGCGCCGGCGCCTTCCGCAGCTTCTTCTCGATCACGCTGCCACTGCTGCGCCCCACGGTCATCTTCGTGCTCGTCGTCAGCACGATCACCGGCCTGCAGAGCTTCACCGAGGCCCAGGTCCTCACCACCACCGCCGGTTCGACGAACAGCGGCGGTGCCGGTCAGGGCGGCCTGACGATGGTCCTGTACTTCTACCAGCAGGCCTTCGGGTTCAACCGCTTCGGGTACGGGGCGGCGATCGCCTGGGGCGTGTTCCTCATCGTCGTCGTGTTCACGATCATCAGCTGGCGCTTCACCGCCGGCCGGAAAGAGGAGGCACGCGCGTGAGTGTCCTGACCCGTCCGACCACGGCCGCCCCGACCCGGAACGCGACCGTCACCCGCCGCCGCCGGAAGGGTCCCGGTGCTCCGCGCGTGGTGCTCTACACGCTGCTCACGATCGGCGCGGTCATCTCGATCTTCCCGCTCTACTGGCTGTTCGTCATGGCGAGCAACACCACCAGCGACATCTACAAGTCGCCGCCGGTGTTCGTGCCGGGGCCCTGGTTGTTCCAGAACATCGGCGAGGTCTTCGACAAGATCGACTTCGGCGGCGCCCTGCTCAACACCGTCATCGTGTCGGTGAGCGTCACCGTCCTGGTGCTCTTCTTCGACTCGCTCGCCGCGTTCACCTTCGCGAAGTTCGACTTCCCGCTCCGGAAGACCCTCTTCACGGTCGTGCTCGTGACGTTCATGCTCCCGATGCAGCTGTCGATCATCCCGCAGTTCATCACCATGACGAACCTCGGCTGGGTCGGTCACCTGCAGGCCCTGATCGTGCCGGCCGCCGCGAACGCCTTCGGCATCTTCTGGCTCCGGCAGTACATCCTGTCGAGCATCCCGGACGAACTCATGGACGCCGCCGTGATCGACGGCGCCGGGTTCTTCCGCCAGTGGTGGACGGTCTGCATCCCGCTCATCCGTCCGGGTCTCGGGTTCCTCGGGATCTTCACGTTCATCGGCTCGTGGAACGACTACCTCTGGCCGCTCATCGTGCTGAACGACCCGAACCACCTGACCCTGCAGGTCGCGATGGCCCAGCTCAACACGACCTTCGCGAACAACTACAGCATGGTGATGGCCGGTGCGCTGCTGTCCGTGCTCCCGCTCCTGGTCGTCTTCCTCATCGGCGCCCGCCAGTTCATCGGGGACATCGCCAAGGGCGCGATCAAGTGACGGCACCGGGCGCGGTCGGACCCCTCGGGACCACCGACCCCGGGTCCCGGACACGCCTGGCGCCGCGCGCGCGGGTGCGGTCGGACGCCCGGACGCTCTCGCTCGACGGGACCTGGCGGTTCCGGCTGCACGACCGGGTGCCGCGCGACGAGGTCGACGGCGTCCCGCCGTTCGCGCGCGGGGACGCACACGCCGACGCGCACGCGGCGTCCGACTGGACCGACCTGCCGGTCCCCTCGCACTGGGCCCTGCACGGGCACGGATCGCCCTGGTACACGAACATCCGGTACCCGTTCCCGGTCGACCCGCCGCACGTGCCGGACGCGAACCCCACCGGCGACCACCTCCGGACGTTCGAGCTGCCGGAGTGGTGGCCCGTCGACGGGCGGACCGTCCTGCGGCTGGACGGCGCCGAGTCGCTCGCACGGGTGTGGGTGAACGGAGCCGCCGTCGGCTGGTCGACGGGCAGTCGGCTGGCCGTCGAGTACGACGTCACCGACCACCTCCGCCCCGGCACGAACACCGTCGCGCTGCGCGTGGTGCAGTGGTCGCAGGGCAGCTACCTCGAGGACCAGGACCAGTGGTGGCTCCCAGGGGTCTTCCGGTCGGTCACCCTCGAGCACCGGCCGCTCCACGGCCTCGACGACGTCTTCGTGGTCGCCGACCGCGACCCGTCGACGGGTCGCGGCACGCTCGTCGTCGAGACGGCCACCACCGCCCCGGAGGTCACCGTCCGCCTCGCCGAGGTCGGCCTGGAGGCGCGGGTCGACCCCGCCACGCCGGCCCGGCTGGACGTCGGTCCGGTCGACCCCTGGTCGGCGGAGACACCCCGGCTCTACGACCTGGTCGTGGCCACCCGGACCGAGACGGTCCGCCTGCGCGTCGGGTTCCGTCGGGTCGAGGTCGTCGGCGACCGACTGCTCGCGAACGGCGCGCCCCTGGTGTTCCACGGGGTGAACCGGCACGAGACGCACCCGGACCTCGGTCGCGTCTTCGACGAGGCGGTGGTCCGCGCCGACCTGTCGCTCATGAAGCAGCACGGCGTGCAGGCCATCCGCACCGCGCACCAGCCGCCGCACCCGCGCTTCCTCGAGCTCGCCGACGAGTACGGCTTCTGGGTGGTGCTCGAGTGCGACCTCGAGACACACGGCTTCTGGGAGGTCGACTGGGTCGGCAACCCCTCGGCGGACCCCGCGTGGCGGGACGCCTACCTCGACCGCGTCCGGCGGACGGTGGAACGGGACAAGAACCACCCGTGCGTCGTCATGTGGTCGCTCGGCAACGAGTCCGGCACGGGCGCCAACCTCGCCGCGATGGCGGAGTGGATCCGCCGCCGGGACCCGTCGCGACCGATCCACTACGAGGGCGACACCGAGGGCGCGTACACGGACGTGTACTCACGGATGTACCCGACGCTCGAGGAGATCGACTCGGTGTGCGGGACCGTCACGATGCCCGTGCACGAGGTCGGTCCCGCTGCCGGAGCGCGGCAGCGCGCCAAGCCCTTCGTGCTGTGCGAGTACGGGCACGCGATGGGCAACGGACCGGGGGCGCTCGCCGACTACCAGGACCGCTTCGACCGCTGGCCGCGGCTGCACGGCGGCTTCGTCTGGGAGTGGCGGGACCACGGGATCCGGACGCGGACCCCGGACGGCGTCGAGTACTTCGGTCACGGCGGCGACTTCGGCGAACCCGTGCACGACGGTGTCTTCGTGATGGACGGGCTCGTGCTGTCCGACGGGACGGCGACCCCGGCGCTCGCGGACCTCGCGGCGCTCTGGGCCCCGGTGCGGTTCACCCGCGAGGGCTCGTCGCTCACCGTCCGCAACGTCCGCCGTCACGCCGACACGGCGGACCTCGCCGTGCACTGGGAGCTCGCGGTCGACGGACGGGTGGTCGACGGCGGCACGCTGGACGTGCCGACGGTCCTGCCCGGCCACGAGGCCACCGTGGCCCTGCCGAGCGACGCGATCGCCCCCCGGCGCGGCCGCGAGGCGCACCTCACCTTCCGCGCGGTCCTCCGGCACGACACGGTGTGGGCCGGTCGCGGGCACGTGCTGGCACGGCAACAGCTCGCCGTCGCGGCCCTGCCGCCCGTGGCCGGCCCGTCCGGCGGATCCACCCGGCCGGTCGGTGCCGTCTTCGACGACGACGGGACGCTCCGCGCGTGGTCGGGGATCCCGATCCGGGCGATCGAGCCGGAACTGTGGCGCGCCCCGACGGAGAACGACCGGGCCGCGGGGCAGGGGTCGTACGAGACGACGTGGCCGGAGCTCAGCGCGGGGCGGGGCGACGAATCCGTCCCGCCGTCGGCCGACCGTTGGCGGGAACGGGGACTCGACCGGCTCACCCACCGTGTCACGGCGCTCGAGCACGACGGCGACACCCTCGTGCAACGCGTCCGGTCGATGCCGGCGGGCAGCGCGTCCGGCATCGACTCCGAGTTCCGGTGGACGGGCGACGGGGACGACCTCCGCCTGCGGTGGAGCGTCACCCCGACTGGAGCGTGGGACTGCACCTGGCCGCGGATCGGTCTGCACCTCGAGCTCGACGCCGACCTCGCCGACCGGGTGTCGTGGTGGGGGACCGGGCCGCACGAGTCCTACCCGGACGCACGGAACGGTGCCGTGGTCGGCCGCTTCGAGCGATCCGTCGACGACCTCGTGGTGCGGTACGCCCGGCCGCAGGAGACCGGCCACCGACCCGGGCTACGTGAACTCGCGGTCGGGCCGCTCGTCGTCGTCGCCCACGAGCGCGCCGGGGCGGACCTGCCGGGGTTCCAGCTCGCACGGCACAGCGCCCAGCAGTGGGACGCCGCCGAGCACCCGCACGAGCTCCCCGTGTCCGACCTGCTGCACCTGTACCTCGACGCGGCGCAGCACGGCCTGGGGTCCCGAGCGTGCGGTCCGGACGTGCTGCCCCGCCACGCCCTGTGGCCCCGGCAGGTCGCGCTCGAACTCGTCCTGCGCGCCACGCCCGGCCGTTCGCCGGATCCCGCGCTCCGCTGAGGACGGTGCGCGGACGTCGCCGAGATCGCCTACCATTCGAACACACGTTCGAACCAGGAGGTCGAGGATGATGCTCACGCACGAGGTCGCCACGGTGTGGTGGGAGCAGGGCGTGCCGGACCGGATGGTGTGGCGGGAGCGCCGCTGGCGGGTGTCCGACACCCCGACGCGCCTGACGGCGACGGCGGAGTACCTGCCGTCGGCGATGACGCACGCGCCGGAGCGCACCGTCGGGTGGCGGTTCCAGGCGAGCTCTGGTGACGAGGCCGTGGTGGTCGACATCGCCCCCGACGGCGACGGCTGGGTGGTCGCGCGGACCTGGCGCTGACGGTCGTCTACGCGCTGCCGCGCCAGACCACCTCGGTCGGCAGGACGAACCCGCGCGGGGTGTCGTCCGTCCCGGCGATCTGCTCGAGGACCTGCTGGGCCGCGTGCTCGCCGAGGGTGCGGGCCGGCTGCCGCACGGTCGAGAGCGGCGGGTCGCAGCGGAGCGCCCACGCGCTGTCGTCGAAGCCCACCACGCCGACGTCGCCCGGCACGGACCGGCCGGCCCGCTGCAGGACGTCCATCGCCCCGGCGGCGACGGCGTCGGACGCAGCGAACACCCCGTCGACGTCCGGTGCCCGCTCGAGGAGCTCACGCATGCCCTCGACGCCGGCGGTGTAGCTGAAGAGCGGGTTCCGCGCGACCAGTCCGGGGTCGAAGCGGTCGCCGAGCGCGGCGGTGAACCCGGCGAGGCGGTCCTGGCCGGAGTCGCGGTCGAGCCCCGAGGCGAGCATGCCGATGCGTCGCCGGCCGGTGTCGACGAGTCGCCGGGTGATCGCCTCGGCCGCGGAGCGGTTGTCGATGCCGATCCACGAGGTGTTCGGCGCGTCGGACGGGTGCCCGACGAAGCACGCCGGCAGTCCGATCTGCTCGATGGCGCGCGTCACCGGGTCGCCGTCGCGGGCGGAGAGCACGATCGCACCGTCGACGAAGCCGCCGCGCAGGTACTCGACGACGCGCTCGTTGTCGCGGGCGGAGTCGACCATGATCGTCACGAGCTGCTGGTCGGCCTCGGACAGGACGGCGTTCGTGCCGATGAGGATGTTGCCGATGTTCGGGTCGTCGAGCACCTGGACGCTCGGTTCGTGCACGATGAGCGCCACGGCGCCCGATCGTCGGGTGACGAGGCTGCGGGCCGCGGCACTGCGGACGTAGCCGACCCGGCGGACGGCGTCCTGGACGGCTTCGCGGGCCTTCGGCGACACGTACGGTTCGTCGTTGAGGACGCGGGAGACGGTGCCGCGGGAGAGTCCGGCCTCGTCCGCGACGTCCTGGATCGTGGCGCGGGAGCGGGCGGACCGGACGTCGGACATGCGGCAACGATAGCGGCTCGCCGCCCGCGGATCGGCGGCCGACGGGCGTCGAACCACGATCGCGACGTCGAACCGGGCGTCGACGCTGGTTCGACGTCGGAAGCCTGGTTCGACGCGGTCGTGTTGACACGGACCCGATTCTGTTGTTCACTCTGGGAGCGCTCCCAGAACCATCCCGCCCCGATCGGCTGGTGCGGACTGGGAGCGCTCCCAGAACATGGGTGACCTTCGCCGTCGAAGGGGTCGTTCGCGACCGGGACGGTGCAGCGCCGCCCCGATCAGCGAGGACCCGACGTGACCACCACCACCCAGCCGACCGTCGCCACCGGCGCGCTCGGGCTCGGCTCGACCGGCCTGGCGTTCGGGTGCGACTACAACCCCGAGCAGTGGGACCCCGAGGTCTGGGTCGAGGACGTCCGGCTCATGCGCGAGGCCGGCGTGAACCTCGTCGCGATCAACGTCTTCGGCTGGTCGCACGTCGAGCCGCGCCGGGGCGAGTACGACTTCGCCGCCCTCGACCGCGTCATCGACCTGCTGTACGGCGCCGGGATCGGCGTCGACCTCGGCACCGGGACGGCCTCGACCCCGCCGTGGCTCACCACCGCCCACCCCGAGGTCCTGCCGGTCGTGGCCGACGGCACGACCCGCTGGCCCGGCGGACGCCAGGCGTTCTGCCCGAGCTCCCCGGTCTACCGCGAGCACGCCCTCGCCCTCGTCCGCGCCACCGCCGAGCGCTACGGCGACCACCCCGCGGTCCGGCTCTGGCACGTCTCGAACGAGCTCGGCTGCCACAACGCGCACTGCTACTGCGACGTCTCCGCCGAGGCCTTCCGCGGCTGGCTCCGGAACCGGTACGGCACCGTCGAGGAGCTGAACGCCGCCTGGGGCACGTCCTTCTGGAGCCAGCGCTACTCCGCGTGGGACCAGGTCCTGCCGCCGCGGGCGACGCTGTCCTTCACGAACCCCGGCCAGACGCTCGACTTCGACCGGTTCTCGTCCGACGAACTGCTCACGCACCACCGCGCCGAGGCCGAGGTCCTGCGCGGCCTGAGCGACAAGCCCGTCACGACGAACTTCATGGTCGCGGCGCACATCACGGCGCTCGACTACTGGTCGTGGGCCGCGGACATGGACGTCATCGCGAACGACCACTACCTCGACCACCGACTGCCCCGACCGCACGTCGAGCTCGCGTTCGCCGCGGACACCACCCGCGGGCTCGCCGGCGGAGCGCCCTGGCTGCTCATGGAGCACTCGACGGGCGCCGTGAACTGGCAGCCGTACAACGTCGCGAAGGCGCCGGGGGAGATGCTCCGGAACACCGTGGCGCACATCGCCCGCGGGGCCGACGGCGTCTGCTTCTTCCAGTGGCGCGCGTCGGTGCAGGGCAGCGAGAAGTTCCACTCCGCACTTATGCCGCACGCGGGCACCGACTCCCGCACCTGGCGCGACGTCGTGGACCTCGGCGCCCTCGTCGAGCGGCTCGGCGAGCTCCGCGGGTCCCGCGTCGTCGCCGACGTGGCGCTCGTCTTCAGCTGGGAGAACCAGTGGGCGGCCGACCTGGAGGCGCACCCCAGCACCGCGCTCCGCTACCTCGAGCAGGTCCACGCGTTCCACGCCGCGCTGTGGGACCTCGGCGTGACCGTCGACGTCGTGGCACCCGGCGCGTCCCTCGACGGCTACGCCGTCGTCCTCGTGCCGGAGCTGTACATGGTGCGTGACGAGCACGCCGCGGTCGTCGCGGACCACGTCGCCCGCGGTGGGCACGCGGTCGTCACCTTCTTCAGCGGGATCGTCGACGAGCGTGACCGTGTCCGGACCGGCGGCTACCCCGGTGCGTTCCGCGACCTGCTCGGCGTGCGCGTCGACGAGTTCCTCCCGCTCGGCGCCGGCCAGACCCTCGCGCTCACCGACGGCACCCGGGCGCACACCTGGTCCGAGCCGGTCTCGTTGCACGGTGCCGAGCCCGTCACGGCCTACGCCGAGGGGCCGCTCGCCGGGTCGCCCGCCGTGACCCGCAACGCGCACGGCGCGGGCAGCGCCTGGTACGTGTCGACCGTCCTCGAGGACGCCGCGCGCACCGAGCTGCTCCGCCGGGTCCTCGCCGAGGCCGGTGTCGCACCGGACCCCGCCGCCCGACCCGGCCTCGAGGTCGTCCGCCGCCTGGACGACCAGCACGAGTGGGTGTTCCTGCTCAACCACTCCGACCAGCCCGTCGAGCACCACGAGACGGGCCACGAGCTCGTCGCCGACCGCCCCGTCGCCGGTACCACGACCATCGCCCCCGGTGGCACCCAGATCATCCGCACGGACAGGAAGCGTTCATGACCACCACAGCCCAGCGACCCCGGGTCGCCCGACGTCCACGCGGCGGGGGCTTCCGGTACCGCCGCGCCATCGCGGTCTTCGTCACACCGTTCGCGGTGCTCTTCACCGCGTTCTACCTCGTCCCGATCCTCTACGCGGTGTGGCAGTCGCTGCAGAAGATCGAGCGCCAGGGCACGTTCGGCGCCCCCACGCAGGTGTTCGGTGGACTGAGCCAGTACGTGCTCGTGTTCCAGAACAGCGAGTTCTGGGGCTCGGTCCTGCGTGTCCTGCTCTTCGGCGTCGTCCAGGTGCCGGTGATGCTCGCCCTCGCCCTGGTGTTCGCACTCCTGCTCGACTCGCCGCTGCTGCGCGGGAAGCGGTTCTTCCGCCTGGCGTTCTTCGCGCCGTACGCCGTGCCCGGCGTCATCGCCGCGATCATGTGGGGCTACCTCTACGCGCCGAACCTCTCGCCCTTCTCGGCCGTCACGTCGAAGGTGGAGCTCCTCGGTTCCGGGACCGTCCTCTGGGCCGTCGCGAACGTGGTCACCTGGGTCTACGTCGGCTACAACATGCTCATCATCTACTCGTCGCTCCTCGCGATCCCGACCGAGATCTACGAGGCGGCGAAGCTCGACGGGGCGTCCCAGTTCCGGATCGCCTGGTCGATCAAGATCCCGATGGTGGTCCCGGCGATCGTGCTCACCGCGGTCTTCTCGGTCATCGGCACCCTGCAGCTCCTCACCGAACCGACCGTGTTCCGCCAGTTCACCTCGACGATCTCGTCGACCTTCACGCCGAACATGCTCGTCTACTCGACCTCGTCGGTGCCCAACTTCAACCTCGCCGCCGCGTTCTCCGTGGTCCTCGCGGTCGCGACGTTCGTCCTGTCGATCGGGTTCCTCCGACTGACCCAGCGGAAGGGTGACCAGTGACCGTCAACGCACCGAGCCGACGCGACGCCGTGCGGAACGCCGGCCGACCGCTCGAGCCGAACCGCGCCTCCAGGCCCCTGCAGCCCGGCGCACGCGGGCCGCGCGAGAGCGTCATCTCGCGGAGCGCCGCGATGCTCGTCATGGGCGTCTTCACGATCTACTTCCTGCTGCCGATCTTCTGGCTGTTCGTCTCGTCGACCAAGACGACCGCGAACTTCAACACCACGTTCTCGCTGTGGTTCAGCGCGTCGTCGGTGCAGGACTTCATCACGAACCTCGGCGACCTGTTCACCCGGCAGGACGGCGTCTACGTGCGCTGGATGCTCAACAGCATCGCCTACGCCGGGGTGGCCGGGCTCATCGGGACCGTCCTGTCGGCGATGTGCGGCTACGCCCTGGCGAAGTACCGGTTCCGCGGACGCGAGGTGCTCTTCAACGTGTTCCTCGGCGGCGTCCTCGTGCCGGCGACCGCGCTGGCCCTGCCGCTGTTCCTCATCTTCAGCCAGGTCGACCTGACGGACACGTTCTGGTCGGTGTTCCTGCCGAGCATCGTCAGCCCGTTCGGCGTCTACCTGTCGCGGCTGTTCGCAGCGTCGAGTGTGCCCGACGAGATCATCGAGGCCGCCCGCATCGACGGCTCCGGCGAAGTCCGGACGTTCTTCACCGTGGCCGTCCGGCTCATGTCGCCGGCGCTCGTGACGATCTTCCTGTTCCAGTTCGTCGCGATCTGGAACAACTTCTTCCTGCCGCTCGTGATGCTCCGCGACTCGTCGCTGTTCCCCGTCACCCTCGGCCTCTACACGTGGAACTCGAGCGTGAACCAGTACCCCGACCTCCGCACCCTCGTGCTCATCGGGTCGTTCGTCTCCATCATCCCGCTCCTCGTCGCCTTCCTCTCCCTGCAGCGCTTCTGGCGGTCCGGCCTCGGCGCCGGCGGCCTGAAGTAGCCCGCCCGCGCGCGGCCGCCCGGCCCGACCGGCCCGGGCGGCCGCCCGGCCCGCCCCCGACCAGCACCACCGACCCCACTCACATCCCGAACGGAAACAGCATGAAGACAACGAAGTTCCTCAGCGTCGCCGCCGTCGCGGTCGCCGCGACCGTCGCCCTCGCGGGCTGCAGCACCGGTGGCAGCGGCTCGGGTGGCGGTTCCGACACCGCCGCCGCGAGCTGCAAGCCGTCGAGCGGCAAGGTCACCCTCGACTTCACCACCTGGGTGCCGAACATGGACAAGGTCGTGGACATCTGGAACAAGGCCCACCCGGACATCCAGGTGAAGGTCTCGATCGTCGCGAACGGCAACAGCGGCACGTACCAGAACTTCTTCAACCAGCTCAAGGCGAAGCAGGCTCCGGACATCGGACAGGTCGAGTACGACACGCTGCCGGCCTTCCGCGTGCAGGGCGGCCTCGAGGACATCGGTGCGTGCTCCGGCATCAGTGCCGCGAAGAAGGACTTCTCGGACGGCCTGTGGAACCAGGTCACGTTCGGCGAGTCGAAGTCGGTCTACGCCGTGCCGCAGGACTCCGGTCCGATGGCGCTGTACTACCGCAAGGACCTCTTCGAGAAGGCCGGGCTCGACGTCCCGAAGACCTGGGAGGAGTACGCCCAGGACGCCGTGAAGATCAAGGCGATGGGCGGCAACATCACGAACTTCGCCAAGGGTGACGTCAACCAGTTCGCCGGGCTCGTCTCGCAGGCCGGCGGCCAGTGGTTCTCCAACTCCGGCTCGGACTGGACGGTGAACCTGACCGACAGTGCGTCGAAGAAGGTCGCGGACTACTGGCAGGACCTCATCGACAAGAAGCTCGTGAACACCCTGCCGAGCTTCACCGACCAGTGGAACAGCGCCTACGACAAGGGCCAGGACTGGACCTGGGTCTCGGCCGTCTGGGGTGCGAACACCATCTCGAGCGGTGCGCCGTCGACCTCGGGCAAGTGGGCCGTCGCGCCGATGCCGCAGTGGTCCGAGGGTGACTCGAAGTCGGCCGCCTGGGGCGGTTCGTCGAACGTCGTCTTCGCGGGCAGCAAGCACCCGGCCGAGGCGTCGGAGTTCCTCGTCTGGCTGAACACCTCGAAGGAGGCGCTCGCCGCGCTGAACAAGGAGGCGAACCTCTACCCCGCGTCGTCCACCGGCGCCGAGCTCCCCGCCCTCACCGAGGGGCTCCCGTTCTACGGCAACCAGAAGATCTACGAGGAGTTCGCGACCGCGGCGAAGGACATCCAGCCCTTCACCTGGGGTCCGACGATGACGCAGACCTACTCGGACGTGTCGGACGGCTTCGGCCAGGCGGCCTCCGGGCAGGGGACCCTCCTCGACGCGCTCGAGTCGGGGCAGTCCAAGACGGTCGCGGCGCTCAAGGCGCAGTCGATCCCGGTCAAGGAGTGATGCCGGCGGTCTGATGCGCCCACGCGCACGACGACGGACGGGAGGCGCGGTGCCAGCTGGCACCGCGCCTCCCGTTCGTCGTGCGGTCGCGCCCCGGGTCGCGACCGGGTGCGCGATCAGGGCTCGACGTCGCCGGCCCGTTGGTAGAGCGCCGTGGCCAGGTCGCTCAGCACCGCGAGTGCGGCGCCGCCGTGTGCCGCGTCGACCTCGCGGAGGACCTCGGCGTAGCGGCGTCGGTGGTCCTGGACGACGGCCTCGCCGTCGGGCAGCAGCCGCAGCAGCGAGCCACGGCGGTCGTCGGGGTTCGGTGCTCGCTCGAGCAGGCCGGCGTTCGTCATCCGGTCGATCATGTTCGTGACCGCGCCCGACGTCAGGCCGAGGTAGCCGGCGACCTCGGTCGGCGTGGAGTACCCCGTGTCACTCACGAGCACCAGGGCGCGGAGGGCGTTCTCGTGCACTCCGGCGCGGGCGCTCAGGCGGCCGACGAGGCTCGCGTTCGCGCGGACGACGGCCTCGAACGCCGCGATGAGGTCGGTCGGGTCACTGTCGGGTGCCGTGGGCACGGCGGTCCTCGCCTTCGGGTCGTGAGGGAGCGTCCCTCGCACTGGGGCCAGTATACGAGTGGTCAATTTGGTGAATGAGTGACTATCTTGATCATCGAAGCAAACGAACCCGAACGCGTTGCTCCACCCCCATCCCTGATCACCACTCCGAAGAGGTTCCCGTGTCCGACAAGCTCCGCACCCCCGCACTGAAGCGGGTCCGATTCGCCCCCGTCGCACTCCTCGCGGGCATCTTCGCCGCCGTGCTGCTCTCCCTCTCGCTCACCGGCACCCTCTCCGGGTTCGCCGCGAGCATCACCAACAGCAGCAACACCGCGGCGAGCGGCACGCTGACGATGCAGGAGCAGAACGCCGGCGGCACCGTCACGTGCACGAGCACCGACGGCGGCTCGGTCTCGACGAACGCCGCGACCTGCTCGACCATCAACAAGTTCGGCGGCAGCACCACCATGACGCCGGGCAACACCGTCACCACCGCGATCTCGATCAAGAACACCGGGACCGCGAACGCCTCGACCTTCACGCTGACCCCCGGTGCCACCTGCACCCAGTCGGCGAACGGCTCGGTCAACGGCACCGCGACCGACCTCTGCGCGAAGATGAACCTCGTCATCACGTCCGGCTCGACCACGGTCTTCTCCGGCACGCTCGCCAGCTTCAAGGGCGCCGCCGCCTCGGCGTTCACGATGCCCGCAGCCCCCGCCGCCGGTGCGTCCGTGCCGTTCACCTTCGCCGTGACGCTCGACTCCTCGGCCGGCAACACCTACCAGGGCCTCGCCGCCTCCGTGCCGATGACCTGGACCTTCACCGCCTAGCCACCCCGACCGGCGACGCTCGACCGATCCCCCCCTCCGGTCGAGCGTCGCCACCCACACCCCGCACCACCCATCACCCCAGCCCCACCCAGCACCACCCCCACCCCCACTCCCACCCCGCACCGCCCCGCCCCGCCTCCCCACGGGCGCCCCCTCCCCACACACGCCGCACACGAACGGAGCCGACGATGAGCCAGACCGCCGCCATCCCGCTCAGCGGCACGCTGGAGCGCCCGCTGCTCGGGGGCCACACCGCCACCCGCTTCGAGACGGTGCTCGCCTGGTCCGTGGCCGTCGTCGCCGCCGTGCTCCTCACCGCCGCCCTGCTGTTCCTGTCCGCCGGCGGCCGCTGGTTCGTCGTCGAGACGCCCTCGATGGGCGAGGCCGCCCCGGTCGGCACCCTCGTCCTCGACCTGCCGGTGGACATCGCCACCCTCGGCGTCGGCGACGTCGTCTCCTTCGAGACCGCCGCGAACCCGGGCGTCGTCTACACGCACCGCATCGTCGACGTCGACAGCGCGGGCCTGCACACCCGTGGCGACATCAACGGCGCGACCGACCCGTGGACCCTCACGCAGGAGAACGTCATCGGTTCGCCGGTGCTCCTCGTGCCGCACCTCGGCTGGCTGTTCCGCGCCGCGCCGCTGCTGCTCATCGGCACGCTGGTGATCTGGACACTCACGAGCGTGTTCACCGACCGTGTGACGCGTACGTGCCTCCGCATCGCCGGGGGAGCGCTCACCGCGTCGTACGCGGCCTTCGTCCTCAAGCCGTTCGTCAACGTGACGACCATCACGAACACCGCCACCCACGCCGGCGTCGAGGCGACGATCGTGTCCTCCGGCGTGTTCCCGGTCCGGGTCGAGTCGCCCGGTGCCGCGAGCGTGCACCTCGTCGACGGACAGGTCGGGCACATGGTCATCCGCGAACTCACGGCGAACGGGCACTACCAGCTCACGTCGAACATCGACCTCGGACCGATCGGGTGGGGGCTGCTCGTCACCGCGTGCCTCGTCCCCCTGGTGCTGTGCCTGGCCGTCGGCCGCGTCGAGGCGGTGCGTCCCTCGTGAACCTCCGACGTCTCCGCGACGGCCGGGTCGTCGCCCTCGTCCTGGTCCTCGCCGTGGCCGTCGTCGGCCTCGCCAACGTGTTCGCCCCGACCCGGTCCGCGTTCAGCGCCGTGGTGGCGAACAGCGGCAACAGCGCCGCGACCGCGCCCTACTTCACCTGCAGCGCCGCGGTCGGCGCCGACACCGCGAACGCCCTCTTCGCCTACCGTCTCGGCGAGGCCAGCGGTGCGACCACCGCCGCGGACTGGTCGGGCAAGGGCCTGAACGGCACCTACCAGGGCGCGATGACGGCCTCCACCCCGAGCCCGAACGCGTGCCCGCGCGACACCGGCAGCTCCTACGTGCTGAACGGCTCGACGAGCTTCGTGTCGACGCCGCGCTCGTACGCCAACCCGACCACCTTCAGCGAGGAGGTCTGGTTCCGCACGACCGTCGCCGGCGGCATGCTCGTCGGGTTCGGCAGCAACCAGTCCGCCACCTCCGGGCAGCACGACCGGCAGATCTACATCAACACCGCCGGGCAGCTCGTCTTCGGCACCTACAACGGGACGACCCAGGTCGTGACCTCACCGAAGGCGTACACCGACGGCGCGTGGCACCACGTCGTGGCGACGATGTCCGCGAGCACCGGGATGCGGCTCTACGCGGACGGCGCCCTCGTCGCCTCGAACACCGCGTTCACCGCGCCCGAGAACTACACCGGCTACTTCCGGATCGGCTACGACACCGTGTCGGGGTGGCCCGGGCAGCCGTCGAACTTCGCCTTCACCGGGTCGATGCGGTACGCGGCGGTGTACAGCACCGTCCTGTCGGCGACGCAGGTCGCGAACCACGCGGCCGCCGGTCGCTGAGACGCCGACGGACCGGGAGGCGCGGTGCCAGCCGGCACCGCGCCTCCCGTCCGCCCTGCACCGCGTCGGTGCGGACGCGTCGCTACGCGATCGCGATCTCGTTGGGCGTGCCGGGCAGCACCTCGCTCGAGGCGACGGTCTCGCCGGTCGTGAGGTCGACCGCGTGGACCTTCCGCTCGGCCGGGTCGGTGACGTAGGCGACGTCGCCGACGACCTTCAGCGCCGGGTGGGCGTCCTGCCACTCCTCGGGTCCCTCCCACGGGTCGATCACCGGGAAGGAGTCGAGCAGGTCACCGGACGTCGTGTCGAAGGTGTGCAGCGCGCCGTCGTCCCCGAGCACGACGGCCTCGTCCCCGGGACCACGAGCGAGGTCCCGGAACGTGTAGCCGACGCCGTCCGGCACGTCGGCGACCCGGTAGGAACCGGATGCCGCGTCGATCAGGGCGATCTGGTGGAGGAGGTACCCCTCGCTGTCCGGGTCGTCGTTGTAGTCGCCCAGTGCGATCGAGGACGTGTCGGTCGTGAACAGGTTGCCGGTCCGGCCGTACTCGGTGGGGGCGTCCAGCTTCGTGAACGCGCCGTCGTCGTACACGAGTGCCCCGTCGGTGCACCCGAAGACCGCGACGTCACCCTGGACCGCGCCTTCCCCGTGCACGTCCGGGCACTCTTCGGAGCGGGTGGTCTCCTTCCCGTCCGCGCCCAGCGCACGGACCCCGCTGCGGGACTCCTCGTCACCGATGGTGGTGAGCAGCGTGCCGTCCTCCAGCACGATCGCGACGCCGTGGTGCGCGGCCGCGGACTCGGTCGTCTCGGTGTCGGGCAGGTCGGCGCCGTCGAGCTCGGTGTTGTCGAACGTCGTCACCTGGCCGGTGCCGTCGGCGAAGAGCGCCGTCCGGTCGCCGTGGACGACCGCGTGCCCGCCGGTGTCGGCGGGGAAGACCGCGTCGGTGAGGGCCGGATCGGCCGCGGTGTCGAGCACCCGGAAGCCGCTCGGCACCGTGACGAGCACGTGCCGCCCGTCACCCGCCGGGTTGACGCGGGTGAACCCGTCGACGGCGTCGTCGGTCAGGACGTGAAGGTCGTCGTCGAGCACGAGGACTCCGCTGTCGTACGTGAGCGTGATCCGGGTGCCGTCGGCGCGCGCGGTCGCGGTGCGCGCGGACTCCGAGGGGGTGGTGTCGGCCGCGCATCCGGTGAGGGCAAGGGTGGCCGCGGTGAGCAGGGCGGCAGGCAGGGCCGCGGTGCGCAGGGTCTTGGTCGTCGTCATGGTCGTTACTGTACTGATTCTCATTCTCAATTACGAACCGAGAGGCCGTCGACGATCGCCTCGGTGTTCGACCGCATCATCCCCAGGTAGGTGGACGCGGGGCCGTCGGTGGTCAGCGACTCGGTGGCGAGCGGCTGGATGTCGACGTGCACGTCCACCTCCTCCGCCAGGACCTCGGCCAACCGGGCGGGCTGCGAGGCGTCGGCGAAGACCGTCCGGACGCCCGTCTCCTCGATCGCGTCGGCGAGGTCCCGCAGGTCCGCCGCGCTCGGCGAGGCGAGCGTCGTCCCGCTCGGGATGACGGCCCCGACGACCCGGAACCCGTACCGGTCGGCGAGGTAGCCGAAGACGTGGTGGTTCGTCACGAGGGCACGCTGCCCGGGGCCGAGCGCGCCGAAGGCCCGCTCCATCTCCCCGTCGAGCGCGTGCAGGGCGTCGAGGTAGTCCGCGGTGCCCGTTGCCCGGATGCCCACGTCGCGGAGGTCGTCGTCGAGCGACTCGACGACGTCGACCATCCGTGCGGGGTCGGTCCAGAGGTGCGGGTCCGGCCCGCTGTCGTCCTCGGTCGTCCACTCCAGGGCCTCGACCGCGTCGCCGGCCGTGAAGACCGGGACTCCGTCGTCGGCCGCGGCCCGGACGTGCCGGGACACGCCCTCCTCGAGGCCCAGCCCGTTCTCCACCACGAGGTCGGCGGTGCGGAGTCGCGCGGCCTCCTGCGCCGAGACCTCGAACGAGTGCGGGTCCGCTCCGGCGGGCATGAGCACCATCACCTCGGCCGCGTCGCCGACGACCTCCGAGACGACGTCGCCGAGGATGTTCGTGGTGACGGCGACGAGTGGCCGGTCCTGCCCGGGAGCAGCGGTGCACCCGCCCGCGCCGAACGCGACACCCACCGCGGCGAGGACCGTGACGACGACGGTCCGTGTGCGTGCCCGCGTCACGGTCCGACCTCCGCGAACGCGGCCGGGGCCACGCCGAGGTCGATGGTCCGGGCGACCCGTGCGCCGTCGGCGAAGTCGATCTCGTGCACGGTCCCCGTCCCGCGGTCGGCCAGGTAGGCGCGGTTCGCGTCGATCTGCAGCAGGGGTGGGGCGTCGCCGGCGACGAGCGGGTCGGTCGCGACGATCGCTCCGGTGGCGAGCGTGTGCACCACCACCCGCCCGGTGTCGTCGACGCCGACCACGTGCTCGTCGGCGTCGTCGACCGCGACGACGGCGCGGAGTGGGCGCTCGGTCGACACCAGGCGCCACGAGTGTTCGCGGCTGTCGAGCAGCCAGAAACCGGCGTCGTCGGCCAGGCCCGCGACCGTCGGTCGTCCGGCGCGGGCGGCGAACGAGGTCGGCCGTTCGGCACCGTCGGGCAACGGCACCGCCGTCGCGCCGTCGTCGTCCACGACCACCGCGCCGTCGGAACAGCCGACGACCGAGCCGGCCCGGGTGACGATGCCTCCGGCCGGGTCGGTGCACGCCGCCTCGGTGCCGGTCGGCGAGCCGTCGGCGTCGAGCACCCGGACGACGTCGTCGGTGGCGGCGACGAGGCGGTCTCCGTCGGGGAGCAGGACCCGTGCGTCGATCCGGGTCCGTTCCTCGACGGTCCCCTGACCGAGCGCGGCTCGGTCGAGGACGACCGCTTCGTTCCGCTCCCGCCAGGTGATCGTCGTGGTCGTCTCGGAGGAGTGCACCTCGACCGGACCGCCCCCCGCCATCGTGCCGACGACCCGCGGCTCCGCCGCGTAGTAGTGGGTGTGGTCGCCGTGGTCGACCGTCCAGGCACCGCCGTCCACGATCGTGGTGCGGCGGTCGGAGCTCGTCACGAGGAACCGGCCGTCAGTGGCGGAGTGCATGGGCACGTCGACGTCGTCGAGCGCGGTCGTCTCGCTGCTGAGCAGGTCGTGCAGGACGGTCTCGCCCGTCCCGGAGACGACCAGGAGGCGCACCTGCGGTTCCCGGGATTCGCTCGCCCCCTCGACGAAGCCGTGTGGCCGGGCGGTCGCGCTGGCGTCGCCGGGGGCCGTCCCCGACGAGCAGCCCGCCGTCACGACGGTGAGTCCGACGACGAGGCTCGTGGTGAGCAGAGTGCGCGTGGGAGTGCGCCGGGTGGAGTGGGTCATGCTGCCTCTCGAGGTGCTGGTACTGCTGTCGGTGGTTCTGCCCCGGGGGTCCGGTCGCGGACCAGGGTGCTGAGCGACGCGGCCGTGCGCGAGAGGCCGACCCCGGCGACGGCGACCGCGGCGATGCTCGCTCCCGCGGCGGTGCCGAGGTGCCACGAGACGAGCAGCCCGACGAGGACGGCCGCGATGCCGATCCCGGCGGCGAGCGCCATCGTCGAGCTGACGTGCCGGGTCCATGCGCGGGCGGCGGCTGCCGGGGCGAGGAGCAGTCCGACGACGAGCAGCGTGCCCACCGCCCGGTACGAGGCGACGACCGCGAGCGTGACGAGCCCGACCAGCACGATCTCGGCGGCCCGTGGGCGGAGGCCGAGGGTCGCGGCCTTCCGGACGTCGAACGCCGCTGCCGTGAACGGACGGTGGAAGAACACCGCGGTCCCGAGCGCCACCGCGACGGCGATCGCCAGGCCGGTGAGGTCCGCACGGGTGACGGCGAGGACGTCACCGAACAGGATCGCGGTGACGTCGGTCGCGAAGGACCTCGAGGAGGAGACGATGATCACCCCGAGGGCGAGCATGCCGACGAACAGCAGCCCGATCGACGTGTCGTACGAGAGCCGGGCCCGTCGGCGGAGTGCACCGACCCCGAGCACCATCACCGCGGCGCTGACGGCGGCGCCCAGCACGACGGGGAACCCGGTCAGCGAGGCGATCGCGACGCCGGGGAGCATGCCGTGCGACAGCGCTTCACCGAGGAAGGCCATGCCGCGGACGAGGACCCACGTGCCGACGACCGCGCAAAGCACCGCCGCCAGTCCGCCGCCCACGAGGGCACGGACCATGAAGTCGACGGAGAGGGGATCGGTCAGCCAGGTCACGGTCCGAGACGCTACATGAAAATGACTATCGATACTGATAGTGTCCTCAGGTGCCCACGACGACCGACGCCACCCCCCTCCGCGTCGCCGGACTCGTCGTCCGGCGCGGCGACCGGACCGTCCTCGACGGGGTCGATGCGACCTTCCCCGTCGGTTCGGTCACCGCGCTGACGGGGCCGAACGGCTCCGGCAAGTCGACGCTGCTCGACGCGCTCGCCGGGGTCGTGACGCCGGATGCCGGGGCGGTGACGCGCCGAACCTCCGTCGGAGTCGCCTACGTGACCCAGTCGGTCCCGCCGAGTGCGCTCCCGCTCACCGTCCGTGCCACGGTCCGCATGGGCCGGTGGTCCGGCCGTCCGTGGTGGCGGCCGCTCGTGCGTGCCGACCGCGACGTGGTCGACGAGCAGCTCGACCGGATGGGGATCGCGTCCCTGTCGGACCGGCCGCTCGACGAGCTGTCCGGTGGGCAGCGTCAGCGGACCCTCGTCGCGCTCGGACTCGCGCAGCGGGCGGAGGTGCTCCTCGTCGACGAGCCCACGGCCGGGGTGGACGCCGAGTCGGGTCGGCTCGTGGTCCGCGCGCTCGCCGACGAGGCAGCGTCCGGCGTCGTGGTCGTGCACGCCACGCACGACCCGACGGTCATCGCCGGAGCGGACCGGGTCGTCCGGCTCGGCTGACGGTGCCGGCGCCGTCCGTCAGGGGCAGGCGACGGCGACGGAACCGGTCGCGGTGGTCTCCGCCGGAGCCGACGCCACCGCCGGAGCCGGAACCGACGCCACCGCCGGGGTGGCGCTCGACCGACGGGTCCCCAGGACGACGAGCACGATCGCTCCGACGACCGCCACCCCACCGGCCAGCCAGAAGTCGACGGCCAGCCCGAACGACGACACCGCGGCACCGCCGAGCACCGACCCGGCGGCGATGGCGAGCTGGATCGTCGTGACGAACAGCGCGAGCCCGGTCTCGGAGCCCGCGGGCGACGACGTGGACATCCAGGTCTGCATCCCGAGCGGCAGGGCGCCCCACACGAGGCCCCACACGACGAGCAGGACGAACACCCCCACGACCGAGTGCGCGAGCAGGGGGAGCAGGACGACGGCACCGGCGAGGACGAACTTCGCCGAGCCGATCGTGCCGAGGACGCTCCGACCGAGTGTGAACCCGGCGGCGAAGTTCCCGACGATGCCCGCGATCCCGAAGACCAGGAGTGCGACGGTCACGGTGTCGGCGTCGACCCCGACGAGGTCCTGCAGGTACGGGGCGATGTAGGTGTAGGCGGCGAACTGCGCGGTGAACAGGAAGGCCGCGGCGATCAGGCCGACCCGGGCGCGGGGGACGCCGAGGAGCGAGCCGAGCGTGCCGAACCGGACGCGCTGCTGCGCGGGGATCGCCGGCAACATCGCCACCTGCAGCCCGAGCGCGACGAGCCCGAGCACCCCGCCGATCACGAACGCCAGCCGCCACGTGGCGAGGGACGACACGAGTGCGCCGAGGGGCAGGCTGACGACGGTCGCGACCGAGACCCCGGCGGTGATCAGGGACGTCGCGCGGATCACGGACTCGGGGCGGACGAGCCGTCCGGCGATCCCGGCGCCGATCGCCCAGAACCCGCCGATGCCGACGCCGAGGAGCATCCGGGCCACGAGCAGCACCCAGAACGCCGGCGCCGCCGCTGCGAGCGCGTCCGCGACGACGAGCAGCACCGTCAGGCCGACGAGGACCACGCGACGGTCGAGGCCGGAGGTCCACACCGTGACGACCGGTGCGGCGACCGCTCCGACGAGGCCGGTCGCGACGACCATGAGCCCCGCGGTGCCGATGCCGACGTCGAGGTCGGCGGCGATGGCGGGGAGCAGGCCGATCGGCAGGAACTCGGACAGGACGAGGACGAACGATCCGAGTGCGACCGACGTGACGCTGAGCCACCCGCGACGCGGTGCTGACGATGTCATGCGGGCGTCAAGCACGCGCCCGCGCGGTCCATTCCCGCGTGACGCGGCGGTTCAGGCGTCGAGCGCGCGGCGGGCGGCAGCCACCACCTCGGCGTCGGTGACGAAGTGCGCCGAACCGTCGTCCGAGCCGCCCATCGGGACGCCCGCGTGGGCGCTGCCGGCGGCGGGTCGCTTCGCCGACAGGTGCACCGCAGCCGCCCCGGTCGCCACGAGCGCGGGGACGTCGGCGGGGGTCACACCGGCACCGGCCATGACCTGCACGGGCCCGGCGGCGTCGACCATGCGTGCGATGGTCGCGGCCCCGGCCGCCGCGGTCGGGGCGGCGCCGGAGGTCAGGACCCGGGTGAACCCGAGGTCTGCGAGGGTGGCCGCGGCGGCGACGGGGTCGGCCGCGTGGTCGATCGCCCGGTGCAGGGTGACCTCGGCCGTGGCGCTGACCGAGCGGGCGGCGTCCACGAAGCGCCGGAGGGCGTCCTCGTCGAGCGTGCCGTCCGGACGCAGGGCACCGACCACGACGCCCGCTGCCCCGGAGCGCAGGACCGTGCGGACCTCGCGCACCATCAGTTCGACCTCGTCGGGGGTGTGCACGAAGCCGCCGGGACGGCAGCGGACGAGGGCGTGGGCGGGGATGCCGGTCTCGTGCGTCGTCTCCACGAGTGCCTGGGACGGCGTGAGACCACCGAGCTCGAGCCCGACGCAGAGCTCGACGCGGTCGGCGCCGCCGTCCCGTGCGACGATCGCGCCGGCGGGTGCGGTGACGGCGATCTCGAGGGCGACGGGGGCGGCGGTGGTCACGCGATGGCTCCGAGCGGTTCGTTCGACGGCGGGATGATCCGGGCGCCGAGGTCCGGCGCCGAGGGGAACACTCGATCGTAGGGGAACATCGGCCGGACGATCCTGTGGTGTCCGAGCCGCTCGAGGTCCTGGTCGACCCCGCCCGGCGTCAGCGCGAGCATCCAGTCGGCAGCCATGTCGAAGAGCTCCGGCTCGAGGTACCCGATCTTCACGACCACCACGTCGGCGTCCCGCGGGGCGAGGTCGAGGTCGGTGAAGTCGTGCTCGTGGTGGTACGGCTTGCGGAGCGTCGTCAGGATCGCGAACACGCTGCCGACCTGCAGCACCACCTCGGTCTCGGCGTCCCGGTCGCCGTGCTTGATCGCGTGCACGCGGCCGGTCATCGTGATCGGCCCGGCGTGCACGTCGTCGACCTCGGCGCCGGCGGTCACGGTCACGGTGGCGCCGACGCCCGCCTCGACCGCGGTGGCGACGGCTGCCGGCCCGGGGACGCTCGCGTAGATCAGGACGGGGCCGTCCGGGTCGGCGAACGCCGGGTGCGCGAGCACCTGCGTCAGCCCCCACGTCATGTCGCCCGAGCCGCCCGCCGTCGGGTTGTCGCCGGAGTCGGACACGAAGAACGGCCTCGCGGCGCCCGGTGCGAGCGCGGCGGCGAGGCACTCGTCGAACGTGCCGGTCGGCGCGACGAACACGAAGTCCTCGCGGACGTCCCAGAACGCCCGCGCGAGGCGCTCCGCACCGGCGGCGACGGCGGCCTCGTCCCACCCGGTGACGACGGTGACCGCTCGGTCGCGGGGCTGGTCCGCCCAGGCGTAGCCGACCCAGATCGCGGCGTCGAGCACACCCTCGGTCCGCTCGACGACCGGCACCTCGGCGTACAGCGAGGCCGCCGGTTCGATGCGGGTCGAGGTCTGCTCGCCGGGCAGGAGGACCGGGATCGGCACCCAGGCCTTGACCGGACGCTGCTGTCCCACGGGCCTGGTGGTGAGCACGTCGACCAGGTTCGAGACGGCGCGCTCCTTCGTCTCGAGGGCGTCCTCGTGCGGGGCCATCCGGTAGCACGTGACGAGGTCCACCTGGTGGGCGAGCTCCGCCGTGACGTTGCCGTGCAGGTCCATCGACGCCGACACGATGACGTCCGGGCCGATCACCGCGCGGATGCGGCCGAGCAGGTCCGACTCGGCGTCGTCGAGGCCCTCGACCACCATCGCGCCGTGGATGTCGTACCAGAGCCCGTCGACGTGCTCGGCCGCGACGATCGCCGCCAACCGCGCGACGATCTCCGCCGCGAGCGACTCGTACGAGTCCCGGTCCACGATCCCGCCGGGCAGCGCGTGACCGATGAGCGCCCCGCGGAAGTCGGCCCGCGCCGACAGCGGCCCGAGGAAGTCGTAGCGCGCCACGACCTCGTCCCCGCGGTCCGGGTGGAACGCCGGCGCGTGGGTCCGGGTCGGCGTGAACGTCGAGGTCTCGATGGCGAGCCCGGCGATCGCGATGACCGGGCGACGGGTGGCGGGTGCGGTGGACACGGGGTCAGACACGGACGTTCCTGTTCCTGGTGGTGGACTGGGGGATGGGCGCGGACAGTTCCTCGAGCGACGCGGCGAGCCCGCGCTGCAGCGCGAACTGGCCCGCACCGACGAGGCCGGCGTCGGCGCCGAGCGAGACGGGCTCGATGGCGAGGTGCTGCGTCATGAGCGGGTGGCAGCTCTCGTACAGCTGGCTCCGCACGGCGGCGATGAACGGGTCGAGCGTGGAGAGGATCCCGCCGAGGTAGACCGCGTCCGGGTTGAAGAAGTTGACGTTCGCGGCGAGCACCTCGCCGAGGTACCGGCCCGCGAGCCGGACGGCGCGCGTCGCCTCGGGGTGGGCGTCCGACGCGAGCCGGACGACGTCGGCGGTCGAGGAGACGTCGACCCCGGCGTCCGACAGGATCCGCACCAGGGCGGCTCCGGACGCGACGGTCTCGAGGCAGCCCGTGTTCCCGCACGAGCACGGGGTGTCGCCCGCGGCGTCGATCCGGACGTGCGTGATGTCGCCGGCCGATCCGGTCGCCCCGCGGTACAGCCGTCCGTCGATGACGATCCCGGCACCGATCGCCGAGCCGGCCTTGATCGTGATGGTCTGCCGCCGGGCGGGGTCCTGCACGGTCTGCTCGCCCGCGGCCATGCAGTTCGCGTCGTTGTCGACGACCGAGGGCAACCCGAAGCGCTCGGTGAGCCACGATCCCACCGGGAACCCGTTCCACCCGGGCATCCGGCTCGGCAGGTCGACCACGCCGGCTTCGACGTCCACCGGTCCGGGCAGGCTGAGCCCGACGCCCCGCAGCCCGGAGCGACCGCGCTCGTCCGCGAGCCGCTCGAGCAGGGCGGCCAGCCGCTGCAGCCCTGCGGTCGGACCGTCGGAGAGCGCGAACGGGACGTTCGCGACCGACTCGAGCGCGCCTCCCGGCAGCACGATGCCGATGCGGGCGTGCCCACCGCCGACGTCCGCGGCGACCGCGTACTCGTCCGCACCGCCGATGCGGAGCACCTTGCGGGGGCGGCCGCCCGTCGAGACGTCGGTGCCCTCCTCCGCGAGCAGACCGTGCGACACCAGCTGCGCGACCACGTGGGAGACGGTCGAGGGGGCGGCGCCGAGCAATGCGGCGATCTCGGTCCGACTGGACGCCTGTCCGGACGCGACGAGCTCCAGGACGCGGGCACTGAGATCCGGCACGACTTTCTCCAATCCGGCGGAAACGCGGTCGACGAGTGACCGCGAGAGCGAGCCTAGGCGGCAGATCGACCGGTCCACCCTTTCGTCCGAACGGCAGAAACGAACTATTTACACGGAGATGTTTGTTTTTCCAACGGCTTTGGCCATTGACTGTCCCCGTGCCGCTCGGCACGCGTGCTCCACACCCCGAACCTCCCACGCACCAGGAGACACACATGACCAAGCCCCGTCGCTGGGCGCTCCTCACCGGAGCCGCGATCGCCGTGAGCGCGCTGCTCGCCGGCTGCTCCGGAGGCGGCAACGCCTCGTCGAGCAACACGACCGACGAGATCAACTACGCGCTGCCCGCCAACTTCACGCCGAACTGGATCCTCCCGATCGGCACCGCCGCGCACCTCAACACGAACAACGGGTCGATCGCGCAGTCGCTGTACGAGCCGCTCGTCGCCTACGACGGGTCCACCGGCAAGATCGCGTGGAACAAGGCCGGCTCCGTCGCGACCGACGCGACGTTCGCGAGCGACTCGAAGAGCGTCACCGTCACGCTCGGCGACCGGCACTGGTCGGACGGCAAGCCGATCACGAGCCGCGACGTCGAGTTCTGGTTCAACCTGATCAAGGCGAACAAGGACGAGTGGGGCTCCTACTCGAAGGGCAAGGCGCCGGACAACTGGACCTCCTTCAAGGCCGACGACGACACGCACTTCACGATCACGTTCGACAAGGCGTACAACCCGGACTGGATGCTCGCCAACCAGCTGAGCCACATCATCCCGCTGCCGCAGCACGCCTGGGACAAGACGAGCGCGAGCGGCTCGGTGGGCAACGCCGACGAGACCACCTCCGGCGCGAAGCAGGTCTGGAAGTACCTCAACACGGCCGCCGGCAAGATCTCCGACTACGCGAGCGACGACCTGTGGAAGACCATCTCCGGCCCATACGGCGTGAAGACGTTCACCACCGCGGGCAAGGTCACCCTGACCGCGAACACGAAGTACGACGGCGGTGAGAAGCCCTCGATCGCGACCGTGAACCTGCTGCCGTTCACGACGACGGACGCCGAGGTGAACGCCGTCCGCTCCGGCGAGGTCGACTACGGCTACATCAACGCCACCGACATGGACCAGAAGTCGTCCTTCACGTCGAAGGGCTACGAGGTGCAGCCCTGGACCGGCTGGGCGATCACGTACATGCCGTACAACTTCAACAACCCCACGATGGGCGCCGTCTTCAAGCAGCTGTACGCCCGTCAGGCCGTCCAGATGTCGATCGACCAGACCTCGCTGTCCAAGGTCGTCTTCAACGGCACCGCCACCTCGACCTACGGCCCGATCCCGCAGGCGCAGGAGTCCGACTACGTGTCGAGCACGCAGAAGGACAACCCGTACCCGTTCAGCACGAAGAAGGCCAAGGCGCTCCTCGAGTCCCACGGCTGGTCGGAGCAGGGCGGCACGATGGTCTGCACCGACCCGGGCACCTCCGACAGCCAGTGCGGCGAGGGCGTCACGAAGGGCACGAAGTTCACGATGAACGTGCTCTCGCAGTCCGGGTCGACCGTCACCGACAACATGATGAGCGCGATCCAGTCCTCGCTCGCGAAGACCGGCATCGGCTTCACGATCAAGACCGCGCCGGTGTCGAGCGTCCTGTCGCAGACCCCGACCTGCACGAGCGACGAGGCCAGCTGCGACTGGGACCTCTCGTTCTTCGGCACCGCGGGCAGCTGGTACTTCCCGGCCTACCCGACCGGTGAGTCGCTCTTCCAGACCGGTGGTTCGGCGAACTTCGGGTCGTACTCCAACGCCGACGTGGACGAGCTCATCGACGCCACGACCACCTCGCCCGACCCGACCGCCGTGCAGGACTACAGCGCGGCGCTCGCGAAGGACCTGCCGGTGATCTGGCTGCCGGAGCCCGACTACCAGATCTCGGTCGTGAAGAAGGGTCTGACCGGGTTCGACCAGGACTCGCTCGCGAACTTCCACCCCGCCCAGTGGAAGTGGTCGAAGTGAGACCGTGACCCCGGACAGGAGGCGCGGCGCGCGTCCGACGCGCACCGCGCCTCCCGTCCGTCCCCCAGTCCGGAACCAGACGACGGAAGCCGCATGACCACAGCTCTCTACCTCACCAGGCGCGTCCTGCAGGCGCTCGCGGTGATCCTCATCGTCACGATCGTCGTGTTCTGCCTGCTGCACGCCCTGCCGGGCGGCCCGGCCCGCGGCGTCCTCGGCGTCTCAGCGACGCCCGCGCAGATCGCCGCGTTCAACCAGGCGCAGGGGCTCGACCAGCCGCTGCCCGTGCAGTACCTCCGGTTCCTCGGCCGCCTGCTCACCGGCGATCTCGGCACCTCGTACACGCTCAACGAGGCGGTGTCGCAGCTCATCGCCGAGCGGTTGCCCAAGACCCTCGTCCTCACCGGGATGTCCGCGGTGCTCGGCATCGTGCTCGCGATCCCGGTCGGCATGTGGCAGGCGGTCCGGCGCAACGGCGCGGTCGACTACGCGGCCACGGCCCTGGCGTTCGTGTTCTACTCGACGCCCGCGTTCTTCCTCGGGCTCGTCCTCATCATCGTCTTCAGCCAGCAGCTGCCGTGGCTGCCGTCCCAGGCGCCGAGCGGCAACACCCTCGCCGAGGTCTTCCAGGACCCGGCCGGGCTCGTGCTCCCCGTCGTCACCGGGGCCCTCGCGATGATCGCCGTGTTCAGCCGGTACATGCGGGCCTCGACGCTCGAGAACCTGCAGGAGGACTACGTCCGCACCGCCCGCGCCGGCGGTGCCTCGACCGCGGCGATCCTGCGCCGGCACGTGTTCCGGAACTCGCTCACCCCGGTGGTCGCGATGCTCGGCTACTACCTGCCGGTGCTGTTCGGCGGGGCGCTCGTCACCGAGCAGCTGTTCAACTACCCCGGCATGGGGCTGCTGTTCTGGAACGCCGCGCAGACCTCGGACTACCCGACGCTCCTCGGCTGCGTCCTCGTCATCTCGATCGCGACGGTGGTGGGCACACTGCTCGCCGACGTCGCGCAGTCCCTCATCGATCCCCGAGTGAAGGCGAGCCGCGCATGAGCGCCGTCCAGCTGGCACCCGAAGCCCCGGGCGCCCCCGTCACCGTCGCCGCGACCGGGTGGCGCCTCGCCGTCCGCCGCTTCCGCCACAACACCCTCGCCGTCATCGGCCTCGTGGTCATCGTCGTCATCGTGCTGTTCTGCTTCGTCGGCCCGTTCCTGTACCCGACGGACCAGGTCCACACCCAGCTCGACCAGGTGAACGTCGCCCCGAGCGCCGCGCACCTGCTCGGCACGGACGCCGTCGGGCACGACGTCCTCGGCCGCCTGATGTTCGGCGGCAAGGTGTCGCTCATGGTCGGGATCGCCGCCGGGATCCTCGCCACCGTGGTCGGCACGCTCTGGGGCTCGGTCGCCGGCTACGTCGGCGGCTGGGTCGACGCCGTGATGATGCGTGTCGTGGACGCCGGCATCGCGATCCCCGCCCTCTTCATCCTGCTCGTCATCTCGGCGATCACGACCCCGGGCGTCTGGGGGCTCATCGTGATCCTCGGACTCGTGTCCTGGCTCGTGCCGTCCCGCCTCATCCGGGCCGAGACGCTCACCCTGAAGAACCGTGACTACGTCCTCACCCTCCGGGCGATCGGCGGTTCGCACGCCCGCGCCATCGGCCGCCACCTGCTGCCGAACTCCGTGTCGACGATCGTCGTCGCCGCGACGTTCCAGGTCGCCGACGCGATCCTGCTCGTCGCCTACGTCTCGTACCTCGGGCTCGGCGTGCAGGCACCGGCGACGGACTGGGGTGGCATGCTGTCGGCGGGACTCACCGCCGCGTACTCGGGACGCTGGTGGCTCATCGTGCCGCCGGGTCTCGCCGTGATCCTGGTCGTCTGCGCGTTCAACGCCGTGGGCGACGGGCTCCGGGACGCCTTCGACGTGAGGGGCCGCTGATGTCCATCCTGACCACCACCGACCTCGGGGTCACCTTCCGCACGGAGTCCGGCACGGTCGACGCCGTCCGCGGGGTCTCGCTGCACGTCGAGCCCGGGGAGACCCTCGCGCTCGTCGGCGAGTCCGGTTCGGGCAAGTCCACCGTGGCGCTCGCCGCGATGGGGCTGCTGTCCGGCAACGCCACCGCCACCGGGAGCGCCGTCGTCGACGGTCACGAGATCGTCGGTGCCCCGGAGCCCTCCCTGCGGTCCCTGCGCGGGAACACCGTCTCGATGGTCTTCCAGGAGCCGGCGACCGCCCTCGACCCGCTCACCCGGGTCGGCGCGCAGATCGCCGAGGTCGTCCGGAACCACGGTGACGTCTCCGCCGCCGACGCCGCGGCCAGGGCCGTCGAGCTCCTCGGCCGTGTCGGCATCCCGTCGCCGGAGCAGCGGGCGCGCGCGTTCCCCTTCCAGCTGTCCGGCGGGCAGCGGCAGCGCGTGGTGATCGCGATGGCGATCGCCAACTCGCCGAAGCTCCTCATCGCGGACGAGCCGACGACGGCGCTCGACGTCACGGTGCAGGCGGAGATCCTCGAGCTGCTCCGTCGCCTGGCGGCGGACACCGGCACGGGCGTCCTGCTCGTCACCCACAACATGGGCGTCGTCGCGGACTTCGCGGACCGGGTCGCGGTGATGCTCCAGGGCGAGATCGTCGAGACCGGGAGCGTCGAGGACGTCCTGCTCCGGCCGCAGCACGACTACACGAAGGGGCTGCTCGCCGCGGTGCCGCGGCTCGCCGTCGCGGCGGTCGACGGACCGGCCCCGACGGCCGCGGCGGCCGCGCCCGACGCGGCGGACGGGAGGCACGGTGCGGCCCCGGTGGTCGACCTGCGGGACGTCTCGGTGACCTTCGGGCGCGGGGCGCGCGCCGTCCACGCGCTGCAGGGCATCGACATCGCGGTGCACGCCGGCGAGACCGTCGGCCTGGTCGGCGAGTCCGGCTCGGGCAAGTCCACGGCGGCCCGGGTCGCGCTCGGTCTCGTCGCGCCGACGTCCGGCAGCGTGCACCTGTTCGGCTCCGACCTGCGCACGGCCCGCGGCCGCGACCGGCGGGCGTTGCGGTCGGGCATCGGCGTCGTGCTGCAGGACCCGGTGGCGTCGCTCGACGCGCGGATGTCCGTCGCGGAGTGCATCGCCGAGCCGCTCGCGGTGCACCGGCGGGGCATGTCCTCCGCCGACCGGCGGAAGCGTATCGACGAGGTGCTCGACGCCGTCCGGCTGCCCCGCACCCTGGCGTCGCGGGCACCCCGAGAGCTCTCCGGCGGCCAGCGGCAGCGCGTGTCGCTCGCCCGGGCGCTCGTGCTCTCGCCGCGGCTGCTCGTCGCCGACGAACCGACCAGCGCCCTCGACGTGAGCGTGCAGGAGACGGTGCTCGAGGTGCTGCGCGAGCTGCAGTCCGACCTCGGCTTCGCGTGCCTGTTCGTCTCGCACGACCTCGCCGTCGTGCAGCAGTTCGCCGAGCGGGTCGTCGTGATGCGCCAGGGGATCGTCGAGGAGCAGGGCCCGACCGGCGCCACGCTCGTGCACCCGACCACCGACTACACGCGGCGACTGCTCGCGGCGGTGCCCGTCCCCGATCCGGTGGTGCAGCGGCAACGGCGGGCCGAACGGCTCGCGACCCTCGGGGCGGTGACCGCGTGAACGAGGTCGTCGCCGGCGTCGACGTCGGCGGGACGAACACCAAGGTCGTCCTGGCGACCCCGGCGCTCGAGGTCATCGACCGCGTCGACCTGCCGACACCGGCACACGCCGGCGGCGCGGCGATCGTGACGGCCGCCCTCGGTGCCGTGACGGACCTGCTCGACCGGCACCGCGCCTCCGTGACGGGGGTCGGGGTGGGCGCCGCTGGCGTGGTCGACGCGACCACCGGCACCGTGCTCGTGACCGGCAACTCGTTCACCGGCTGGGCCGGGTACGGCGTGACCGACGCGGTGACCACGGCCCTCGGCGTCCCCGCGACGCTCGACAACGACGTGAACGCGTTCCTCCTCGGCGAGGTCGCCGCCGGAGCCGTGGCCGGGGAGCCGGACGTCCTCGGCATGACGCTCGGCACCGGTGTCGGCGGCGCCCTCGTGCTCGGCGGCTCCCTGTTCGCCGGACCCCGCGGTGCTGCGGGGGAGATCGGTCACGTCCCCGGCTTCGGCGACGCGGTGTGCACGTGCGGACAGGTCGGCCACCTCGAGACGATCGCCGGTGCCCGCGGGATCGCCGACCGCTACGCCGAACGGACCGGGCGACGCGTGACCGTGCGCGAGGTCGCCGACGCCGCTCGCACCGGGGACCCGGACGCCGCCGCGGTGTTCGAGACCGCCGGGTGGGGACTCGCGCGCGCCGCGCTGCTCACGGCGGGGATCCTCGACGTCACGACCATCGTCATCGGCGGCGGGATCGCTCGCTCCTGGGACCTGCTCGAGCCGGCCATCAGCCGGGCCATCGCGCTGGAACCCCCGGTCAGCGGTGCGCCGATCCGGTTGGCACTGTCGTCGCTCGGGTCCGACGCGGTGGCGCTCGGCGCCGCCGCACAGGTGCGGGACCTGGTGCTCGGGACCGCGCGCGCGCGCTGAGGCGAGGGCTGCTCCCCGCACGACGAGGAGCCGGCCTGGACCACCTGATCGCGTGGCCCAGACCGGCTCCGGTCGTGGGTGCTGTCGGCGGCTGGACCGCCGACGGACGGGTCAGACCCGACGGGTCCCGACGCGCGGGAGCAGCAGCCCGAGGACGATCATCGCGACGGCGAGGATCAGGTGCAGCACGTTGTCGGCGCTGTTCAGCGGCACGAAGTTCGCCGGGTCGGCCATGCCGGCGGTGAACAGGCCGTAGACGAACAGGACGGCGTAGACGATGCCGCCGACGAGCAGGTACAGGCGCGCGTTGCGCGGCGAACGGGCGGTGACGAGCCCGACGATGCCGAAGAGCAGGTGGACGATGTTGTGCAGCACGGACACCTGGAAGGTGCCGAGCAGGAGTGCCATCGAGCCGTGGCCCGCGACCGACATCGAGCCCATGTCCATCGTGAGACCCGGGATGAAGCCGGCCACACCGACGATGAGGAAGACGATCCCGAAGACGAGTGCGCCCTTCTGGGTCCAGGTGGAGCCGTTGGCGGTGCGGTTCGTTGCTGCGTTGCTGGTCATGGTGCGACCTCTCTCTCATGGGGACCGACACGACGATGCGTCGGCGGGGGCCTTGTTCATGCCCACAGCTCTTTCGTAGCCCTCGCCCGGCTGGTTTGCAGCGTATTGGGCAAGACAGGCCGATTCGCGCTTCACCCAGTTCGGGGGGGGATCCGACGCCTTCACACTCGGACCGTCGCCGAGGCCAGAGGGTCAGAAGTCTGGGATGTAGCGCAGCATGAACTTGTCGAACTGCGGGACCGTGAACTCGGCGAAGCCGAACTTGGGTGTGTACAGGAGTCCCTTGGCGATGAGTCGAGCTCGGAGCGGTGCGACCTGCTCGGAGGTCTTCCCGAGCTGTTCCGCGACGTCCGACGCCTTCTGGGGCTCCGGGCCCAGGGCAGCCATCGCTCGGAGGTAACGGAGCTCCTCCTTCGTGCTCCGCTGCACTCTCGTCTTGAAGAAGCTCTCGTCGAGTTCTGCCTCCACGAGGTACCGCGCGTCAGCGACCTCCGCCGCGGTGATGACGGGTCCCTCCGCGAGATCCCACACCCACCGTCCGAACTCCTGCAGGAAGTAGGGGTAGCCGTCCGTGTACTCGATGATCGCGTCGACTGCCGCGTCCTCGAACCGGACGCCCTCCTCGGCAGCCGGTGCGACGATGGCCTGTCTCGCGTCGGCGGGTCCGAGCTCGATCACCTGGATGTAGTGGAACAGTCGCTCGGCGTAGGACTTCGCGTCTCCCGCGACGCCAGGGAGCTGCGGGAGGCCCGCACAGGCAACGGTGATCGGGAGCCGTCGTTGGATGCAGCGGTGAATGGCACCGATCAAGGCCTCGAGTTCGTCCTTCGAGAGGAACTGGATCTCGTCGAGCAGGAAGACCACTCCGCGCCTGACATCGCGAGCGGTCTCTCCGAGCGACTCGAGCACATCAGCGAGGTCTTCGTCGAACTGCCCAGAGTCGGCTGCTCCGTCGATCTTCTCGACGTCGAGGCCCGCCGTGAGCGCCCCATCGGGCTGCACGGTCATCGAGAACGACCGGATCACGCCGGCGGCCCGCTTCGCAACGTCGTTCCAGCGCGCTTTCGGTGACAATTGGAACAGCGCCTTGCGCACGAGGTTCGCGAGCTGCGGCCCGAACTCCTTCGTCTTCGAGATCTCGGCGGGTACCGCCACCCAGTTGTGCTCGCGTGCGATCCGCTCGAACTCGCCGAGCAGGACGGTCTTGCCGACTCCTCGGAGGCCGATCGCCGCGACCGCTTTGTCGGTCTTGCCGCTGGCGAGGCGCTCGAGCACGCTCTCGAAGTCCTTCAGTTCGGCATCGCGTCCGGCGAGGACCGGTGGCGCGGAACCGGCGTTCGGAGTGTAGGGGTTGCGTACTCGATCCACAGGGTCCTCCTTATCGACCTTTCCAACCTTATCGAAGCTCGTTAATCCCGATAAGGTTGTCAAGGACCGTGTCGACGTCGAGTGCTCAGGTGGTGGATGCCGGGCTGAGCCACCGCGGAGGGGGCGCCGGGCATCGTAGGGGCATGAGCCAGGACGACAAGCGCGACCCGAACACCCTCTACCCGGCGCCGCCGTACCCGGAGCAGGAGCAGTCGCTCCCCGGGGCCGCGTGGAAGATGGACCCGAAGCCCGACCACGGCGAGGAGAGCTACGTCGGACACGGGCGCCTGCCGGGCTACCGGGGGATCGTCACCGGCGCCGACTCGGGCATCGGCCGCGCCGCCGCGATCGCGCTCTCCCGCGAGGGCGCCGACCTCGTCCTCTCCTACCTGCCCGACGAGCAGGAGGACGCCGAACAGGTGCGCGACCTGCTCGAGGGCGAGGGGCGTCGTGCGGTCCTGTTCCCGGGGGACATCTCCGACGAGCAGTACTGCACCGACCTCGTGCAGCGGGCCGTCGACGAGTTCGGTGGTCTCGACACGCTCGTCATGGTCGCGGGCCGGATGGACAGCAACGACGACATCCTCACCCTCACGACCGAGCACTTCGACTCGACCTTCAAGACGAACATCTACTCGCTCTTCTGGCTGACCAAGGCCGCCGTGCCGCACCTCGAACCGGGCTCCACGATCGTCACGACCGGGTCCATCCAGGCGAGCACACCGTCGCCGGACAAGATCGACTACGCCGTGTCGAAGGGTGCGATCAAGCTCTTCACCGAGGCCGTCGCCCAGCAGCTGGCGCCGAAGGGCATCCGCGTGAACTCGGTCGCTCCGGGACCGGTGTGGACGCCGCTCCAGCCCGGGTCCGACGACGCCCGGACCGTGGCTCACTTCGGTGAGCAGTCGCCGTTCGGGCGTCCCGGGCAGCCGGCCGAACTCGCCGCGGCGTACGTGCACCTCGTCAGCCCCGAGTCGAGCTACCAGTCCGGATCGACGATCACCGTCGCCGGTGGCACCCCGGCGTTCTAGGAGGACACGATGAGCGGGACGACACACGTGGTCCTCGTCGCGTGGGACCACGCGACGACCGACCCGTCGGCACGGGCCGACGAACTCGTGCGGGAGCACCTGCCCCGGATCGACGGGGTCGAGTCGGTCCGGTCCGGCGAGAGCATCAGCACCGAGGGGCTCGAGGGCGGCTTCGACTGGATGCTCGTCGTGCGCTTCCGGGACCGCGCGGCGCTCGCCGGGTACCTGCCGCACGAGGAGCACCAGCCGGTCGCGGCGTACATCCAGGGCGCGAGCGACCGCGTCGTGGTCTTCGACGTCGAGGACTGACCGCGCCCCGGGCGTCGGAGTCCGCGTCGACGCTTACCCTCCTGGAGGACGGGCCGCTGAGCGGATGGTGACCATCCGACGAACGGGAGGCGCGGTTCGGCCCCGCACCGCGCCTCCCGGCCCGCAGGTCCCTACGATGAGGACGTGGCTGACGCGACCGAACCGACCGTCCTGCTGACCGCCTTCGAACCGTTCGGCGGCGACGCCGTGAACCCCTCGTGGGACGCCGCGCAGCGGCTGGCGGCCACCTGGGACGGACCGGCGACCCTCGTCGTCGAGCAGCTGCCGGTGGTCTTCGCCGAGGAACGGTCGCGGCTCGCGGCGGTGCTCGCGAAGCACCGGCCCGACGTCGTGATCGCGACGGGGCTCGCTGCCGGCCGGGCCGCGGTGACCCCGGAGCGCGTCGCGATCAACGTCATGGACGCCCGGATCCCGGACAACGCGGGCGCGCAGCCGGTGGACGAGCCGATCGACCCGGTCGGAGCGCCGGCGGCGTTCAGCGGGCTGCCCATCAAGCGGATCGTCCGCGACGTCCGGGCGGCCGGGGTCCCCGCTGCGGTGTCCAACACGGCGGGGACGTTCACCTGCAACCAGGTCTTCTACGAGCTCATGTCGTTCGCCGACCGCGACGGGTTCCGCGCCGGTTTCGTGCACGTCCCGGCGACCCCGGACATCGCCGGCGACGGCCCCTCGCTCGGGCTCGACGAGATCGTCACCGCGCTCGACGCCGTCGTCCGCGCGTCGCTGGACCCGGCGCCGGACATCGTCGCCGAGGGCGGCGCGGAGTCCTGAGCCGCGCCGCCCTGGCCCGTCAGACGAACTGGCGGAAGTTCGTCGACGCGAGGTCGAGCAGCTCGTCGCCGCGACCGGACAGCACGGTGCGGATCGCGTAGAGCGTGAAGCCCTTCGCCTGCTCGAGGGTCACCGCCGGCGGCATCGACAGCTCCTGGCGGTCGGCCTTGACGGACACGAGCGCGGGGCCGTCGTGCGCGAGGGCCGCCGCGAGTGCGTCCTCGAGCTGGTCGGACTCGTCGACGCGGAAGCCCCGGATGCCGATCGCCTCGGCGACCTTCGCGAAGTCCGGGTTCTGCAGCTCGGTGCCGTAGGTGACGAACCCGGCCGCCTTCATCTCGAGCTCGACGAAGTTCAGCGACGAGTTGTCGAACACGACGATCTTCACGGGCAGCTTGTTCTGCACGATCGTGATGAGCTCGCCGAGCAGCATCGCGAGGCCGCCGTCGCCGGCCATCGCGACGACCTGCCGGTCCGGGAACGCGGCCTGCGCACCGATCGCCTGCGGGACGGCGTTCGCCATCGTGCCGTGCACGAACGAGCCGATCAGGCGGCGGCGGCCGTTCAGCGTGAGGTACCGCGACGCCCACACGACGGGGGAGCCGACGTCCGGGATGAACACGGCGTCGTCCGACGCGAGCCGGTCGAGCACCCGCGTGACGTACTGCGGGTGGAGCGGCTTGTGCTTGCCGGCGGGCACGGCCAGGTCGTCGAGCTTGGCGCGGGTCTTCGCGTAGTGCTTGCGGGCGTCCTCGAGGTGCTTGGCGGGTTTCGAGCCGTCGAGCATCGGGATGAGGGCGAGGGCGGTGTCCTTGACGGTGCCGACCAGGCCGATGTCGACCGGGTGCCGCTTGCCGAGCTGTTCGCCGCGGACGTCGACCTGCACGTGCTTCGCCTTCGCGGGGAAGAACTGCTGGTACGGGAAGTCGGTGCCGAGCATCAGGACGACGTCGGCGTCCTCCATCGCGCGGTAGCCGGAGGCGAAGCCGAGCAGCCCGGTCATGCCGACGTCGTAGGGGTTGTCCCACTCGATGTGCTCCTTGCCGCGCAGGGCGTGCACGATCGGCGCCTGCAGGCGTTCGGCGAGTGCGAGGACCTCGTCGTGGGCACCCGCGACACCGGCGCCGGCGAGGATGGTGACCCGGTCGGCACCGTTCAGCAGCTGCGCGGTGCGCTCGAGCTCGGCCTGCGCGGGGATGATCCGCGGCGTGGCGCGCTCGATGGTGGTGACCCGGGGTGCGACGGCCTCGGCGAGGAGCACGTCACCGGGGATGACGAGCACGGCGACACCGCGCTGCTCGACGGCGGCGCGCATCGCGATCTCGAGCAGGCGCGGCATCTGGGACGGGTCGGCGACGTACTCGACGTAGACCGAGCACTCGCGGAACAGCTCCTGCGGGTGGGTCTCCTGGAAGTAGCCGGACCCGATCTCCGCCGTGGGGATGTGCGCAGCGATCGCGAGGACGGGGACGCGGGAGCGGTTCGCGTCGTAGAGGCCGTTGATGAGGTGCAGGTTGCCGGGGCCGCAGCTGCCGGCGCAGACGGCGAGTTCCCCGGTGAGCTCGGCCTCGGCGGAGGCGGCGAACGCGGCCGCTTCCTCGTGGCGGACGTGCTCCCACCGGATCGTCCCGTCCTTCCGGAGTGCGTCCGTGAAGCCGTTGAGGGAGTCCCCGGGGAGACCGTAGACCCGCTGGACGTCGTTCTGACGGAGGGTGGCGACGATGTTCTCGGCAACGGTTGTCATGCCCTCGTGTCTAGTCCCGGCGGCTGATCCCTTGCCGTTCGCTGAGCGATCTCTGATCGTCCTGCACCGGACTCCGGGGCCGACGGGGCGCCGCACCTGCGACGATGGGCGGATGTTCGACCACGACCTCCGCCCCCGCCGACGAGTGTCCGACGCGTCCGGGATCCTCGACCGGAGCCGCTACCCGCTCGCGTCGGTGGCGATCGCCGTCGTCGCGGTCGTCCTGATCACGATCGTCGGGTTCACGCTCGGCACGGTCGACCTCGGGCTCTCGAAGGCGCTGAACGGCCTGCACACCGGGGCCCTCGGGGCGTTCGCGACCGCGGTCTACCACGTCATCAGCCCCGGCCCGGCGATCGGGATCACCGTCGTGGTGGTCGCGGTGATCTGGTGGCGGACCCGCGACCTGCGTCCGGCACTGGCGTTCGGCGGCACGATCGCGATCACGTGGGTGCCGTCCGCCGTCGTGAAGGAGATCGTGCACCGGGCCCGGCCGGACGTCGCCGTGCTGCCGCACCCGTTCCCCGTTCAGCCGGACCCGGGCTACCCGAGCGGGCACACGGTCTACATCACCGCGTTCGTGATCGCCCTCGTCTGGCTCCTCCGCGACACCCGGTGGCACCGCCTCGTGCTGGGCCTCGGGACCGTGGCGATCGTCGTCGTGTTCTTCGCGGTGTCGATCGACGCCGTGCACTACCCGACGGACGCGGCGGCGTCGATCCTCTGGGCGCTCGCCGTCGCTCCGGGCGTGCGGGTGGTGTGGGTCGACTGGCTGATGCCGAAGATCCCGTTCCTGCGGCCGCGGGGTCCTGCGGCGCAGCGCGAGGTCACGCGCTGAGCGACACCTCACGGGCCGACTGCCGCGTGAACTGTCGCTGAGCGCGAAACCCCGCGCCGAGCCCGCGCGCGCCCGACCCCGCGCGCGCCGAGCCCGCGCGCCCGACCCCGTGCGCGCCGAGCCCGCGCGCGCCCGACCCCGCGCGCGACCCTAGGCGCCGACGCCGCGCCGACCGCGCGCCGCCACGAGCGCCACCACGGCGACCACCGCGGCCGCGAGCATCACGACCGCGAGCGGCGCCGCCGTCCCCTCGCCGCCGATGCTGACGAGCGGCGACACGAGCGCCGCGAGCCCGAACTGCAGGGCACCGAGCACGGCCGAGGCGCTCCCGGCAGCCTGCGGCACCGCCCCGAGCGCGAGTGCGGTCGCGTTGCCGAGCACGAGCCCGAGCGACCCCACGGCGGTGAAGAGCGGCACAGCGAGCCAGAACACCGGTGCCGCCGTGACGACCAGCAGGGCGAACGCGACGGTCGAGGCCAGCACGAGCGCGATCCCGAGGGTGAGCACCCCGGTGACCGACCGGGTCGCCGTGAGCTTCGCGGACAGGATGCTGACGCCCATCAGCGCGAGGGCGTTGCAGCCGAAGGCGATCCCGTAGCCCACCGTGCCGAGCCCGAGCATGTCCTGGTACAGGAACGGCGACGCCGAGATGTACGCCATCATCACCGCGAACGCGAAGCCGAACACCGCGGTGTACCCGACGAACGTCCGGGAGCGGAGCGCCCGGACCGGCGAACCCGTCGCGCCGGAGGCCCGTCGTTCGGCGCGCAGGGCGTCACGGCGCGACCGCAGGTGGGTCTCGCGGACCACGGCGAGCACCGCCACGAGCATGAGCACCGACAGCCCGAGCACGATGCCGAGCAGTCCGCGCCAGCCGATCGGCCCGGTCAGCAGTCCGCCGAGCAGCGGTGCGACGACCGGGGCGACCCCGCCGACGATCATCATGAGGGAGAACGCCCGCGCCGCCGGCTTGCCCGTCGCGAGGTCGGAGATCACCGCGCGCCCGATCACCATGCCGGCCGCGCCGCCGAGGCCCTGCAGCAGCCGGGCGACGACGAGCACGCCGACGGTCGGCGCGAGGACGGCCGCGGCGCTCGCGGCGACGCACAGCGCGGCGCCGGCGAGGAGCGGCGGCACGCGGCCGAACCGGTCGGACAGCGGCCCGAAGACGAGCTGTCCTGCGGTCACGCCGACGAGGAACGCGGTCAGCGTGAGCTGCACGGTCGTCGCCGATGCCTGCAGGTCGGTGGTCATCTGCGGGAAGGCCGGCAGGTAGAGGTCGGTCGCGAAGGGAGCGACCGCGCTCAGCAGGCCGAGCACGAGCAGCAGGCCGGTGGTGATGCCCTGCTGTCGGGTCGTGGGCGTCGCGGCGTGCGCGCGGATGGAGCCGGTGTCCGTCGTCATAATTATTAAATCATAACTCATTGTCGACGTCGGTAGGGTGACGCCATGGGATCCGCGCTGTCCGACGACCTCCTCGCCGAGCTCGCCGACGTCGTGCTCCGCATCTCGCGCGAGATCGACCCGAACGGCGCCCGGTCGCTCGACATCGTGCCGCTGACCGGCACCGAGGCGCTCGTGATGCGGTGGATCGACCGGAACCCCGGCTCGACCCCGAGTGCGGTGGCCGAGGCGACGGCCCTCAAGCGCAGCAACCTCAGCGTGGCGGTCGGGTCGCTCGTCGCGAAGGGGATGGTCGAGCGTCGGCCCGACCCGGACGACGCCCGGACCGTGCAGCTGTACTCGACCGAGCTCGCCGCGGGCAGCATCGAACGGCTGCACGCGCACTGGGCCGGCATGCTCCGGCAGGCGCTCGGGGGCGACGACGAGGGTGTGGCGACGACGTTCGCCACGCTCACGCGCATCGACGGCCACCTGCGCGACGCGACGCGCTGACCGCGACGCGACCGGCTGACGGACGGGAGGCGCGGGTCGGCCCCGCCCCGCGCCTCCCGTCCGTCAGGCGGTGCGGTCCGGCACCTCGTCCGCGATCGGCAGCAGTCGCCGGGCGCCGTGCCCCTCGGCACCGAGCTGGTCGCCCGGGTTCATCACGAGGCAGGCGTTCAGCGACACGCAGCCGCAGCCGATGCACTGCGTCATCTCCTCCTGCAGCCGACCCAGCTCGAGCTGCCGGGCGCGGAGCCGTGCGCGCCACCGCTCGTTCAACCGGTTCCAGTCGCGCAGTGACGGCATCCGGTCGGACGGCAGCGTCTCGAACTGCTCGGCGACCTCGCTGAGCGGGATCCCGAGCCGTTTCGCCACCTGGATGATCGCGATGCGCCGCTCGACGTGCCGTGGGTAGAGGCGGGTGCCGCCGGCCGTGCGCTCCGGGTGGATGAGGCCCTTGCGCTCGTAGAAGTGCAGGGCCGACGCCGCGACCCCGGTCCTCGCGACGACCTCGCCGATCGTGAGGAGGTCGGTCGGGCTCGGGCGCGGGATCTCCACCATGGTCGAGATCCTAGGTCAGCACCGGAGCCCGTCGACATAGCGGTTGACATGCAATCTGATGTGCAATATGTTCAACACCACGAGCCGCGAGGGGCGGCTCCTGACCCGGAAAGGTCCACCATGACCACGATCCTGCAGCCCCGCACCGCCCGCACCACGACCGCCCGAGCGGCCCGTCCCGACGCCGCGAGCACGACGCTCGCCCTCGACGGCGTCCTCGGTCGGCTCGAGCGCACCGCCGCCCGCCTCCCGTACGCACTGGCGGTGCCGGTGATCCTCGTGCACGCGGCACTCAGCACGCTCGCCTACCGCTGAGCGGAGCCGTCAGGGGGTGAGGACGCGCCCGCGCAGGCGCTCCCGGCTGAGCCCCGGCAACGCGATGCCCGTGTCCTGTTCCAGCACGTGCGTCCCCGGCGGCACGATCCGGTCGATCGCGTCGAGGACCTCGTCGTCGAGCACCACCTCGGCCGCCTGCGCGTAGGCGTCGACGTGCGAGATCGTGCGCGGCCCGACGACCACCGACGACACGTCCGGATGGGTCAGCGCGAACCCCACCGCGAGCTCGAGCAGCGTCAGACCGGACTCGTCGGCGAGGCGCCCGAGCCGATCGGCGACCTCGAGCTTCCGACGGTTCACCGGGGCGCCGACGTCGTACGCGTGCGGCTGCTCGAGCGCGCGTGGCGACCGGGGCTGCGCGGTGCCGTCCCGGTACGCGCCGGCGAGCCAGCCGCCGGCGAGGGGTGCCGCCGCGAGCACACCGAGGCCGAACCGACGGGCCACCGGGAAGGCCGTGCGCTCCGCGGTGCGCGTGGTGATCGAGTACGGGGCGTGGGTCGCGCTCGCGCTCTTCCCGCCGGACCGGAGCCACTGCGCCTCGACGAGCTCCTCGGCGGGGAAGCCCGGGATCCCGAACGCGCGGATCTTGCCCTGGGTGACGAGGTCCGCGAGCGCGTCGAGCGTCTCGTCGAGCGAGGTCGCCGGGTCCGGGTGCGCGGGCTGGTACAGGTCGATGACGTCGGTGCCGAGGCGCTCGAGGCTGCGCTCGACCGCACGGAACATCCAGCGCCGGCCGTTGCCGTGGTGCGACGGGTCGTGGTCGACCGGGTCGCCGAACCGGACCGCCAGGAACACGTCGTCCCGTCGGTCCCCGAGCGCCGCGCCGAGGACGGTCTCGGCGAGCCCCGCGCCGTCCGCGTCGGACACGTCCACCGCGGTGACCCCGCGCCCGAGCGCCTCGTGGACGAGCCGGACGGCGTCGTCGACGTCACGCTCGGCGACGGACGACACGGCACGCGTCCCGAGGGTCAGCGCGCTGACCGGGGCTCCGGTCCGCCCCATGCGTCGCTGTTCCATGGCCGCCACGATAGGAGGACGCACCCCGCGACGGGCCCGGGTGACGAACCGTTACCGCTGGTACCCTGGGTCCGCTCCACCAACACGCAGTGTGTATCTACCGGCCGTCGGCTCCCCGGCGGACAACGGCGGCACCCGATGGGTCCGCCCCCGAAGCTCCCGGGCCGGGCCGAGAAGGCACACCTCCATGCTCCAGACCAGCTCCAGCCCGTCCGCCCCCGCGACCACCGACGACCGGTCCCTCGTCGCACACGCCGGACGCTGGTACTTCCCCGTAGCGTTCGTCGCCCGGCTCCCGTTCGCGATGATGGTCGTCGGCGTGCTGACGCTCGTCGTCTCCGCCCGTGACTCGGTCGCCCTCGGCGGTGTGAACTCCGCCTCGGTCGGCATCGGCGCCGCGGTATTCGGCCCGCTCGTCGGTGCCGCTGCGGACCGCTTCGGGCAGCGGAACGTGCTCGTCCCCGTCGGGCTCGTGAACGCCGTGCTGCTCGGGGTGTTCCCCTTCGTGGTGGACGGCACGGCGCCGGACGTCGCGGTGCTCGCGCTCGCGTTCTGCATCGGCGCCTCGGCACCGCAGGTCGCCCCGATGTCCCGGACCCGGCTCGTCGCGATCATCGGGCAGCGGATGGCGCCCGCACGTCGGAGCAAGGTCCTGAGCGGCACGATGGCCTACGAGTCCGCCGCCGACGAGACGGTGTTCATCATCGGGCCGTTCCTCGTCGGGATCCTCGCGAGCGCGATCGCCCCGTGGGTCGCCGTCGCCGGTGCCTCAGCGCTGACGTTCGTGTTCGTCACGGCGTTCGCGCTGCACCCGACCGGCAAGCTCGTGCTCGGCCGCCACGAGGAGCTCGAGCAGGCCCCGGCGCGCCAGCTCCTCCGCCCCCGACTCGTCGTCGTCGTGGTGGGGATCCTCGGTGTCGGCCTGTTCTTCGGCGCGACCCTCACCTCGCTCACCGCGTTCATGGAGACGCACGGCGAGCCGTCGCAGGCGGGGCTGCTCTACGGCCTGATGGGCATCGGCTCCGCGGGGCTCGCGCTCGGCTCGGCGGCGTTCCCGCGCGGCTTCGCCCTCGGGTGGCGCTGGCTCGTGTTCGGCGTCGTGCTGCTCGGCGGCGCGGTCTGGTTCTCGCAGGCCGGTTCCGTCGTCGCCGTGGGCGTCGTGCTCGCGGTGATGGGCATCGGCATCGGCCCGACCCTGGTCGCGCAGTACAGCCTCGGCTCCGACCGGTCGCCCGTCGGCCGCTCGGCGACCACCATGACGATCCTCGGCTCCGCGGTCATCGTGGGCCAGTCGGTCGCGTCGGCGATCACGGGCGACGTCGCCGAACAGCACGGAGCCGGTGCCGCGATGCTGTTCCCTGCCGCGTCCGCGGCGATCGTCGTGCTCGCCGCGGTGGCGAACCTCGTGCTGTCGCGTCGCGCACGCGCGTGACCGCCTGACGGTCCGGAGGGACGGTGCGGGCCCGCACCGCGCCTCCAGGCTCAGCTCGTCACGACTCGGTGTCGTCGACGAGCAGGTCCTCGTGGCGGTAGTCGTCCGCCCGCAGGCCGGCCCGCGCGATCATGTGCGTCGACACCGGCACGAGGAACAGCTGGAACACCATGATCGGCAGGACGACCCACAGCGCGGTCCACGTCCACACGGCGACCACGACCGCGGCGAGGGTGAACGCGAGCCCGAGGACCTGCGGCTTCGCCATGGCGTGCAGCCGGACGAGCGGGTCGGGGAACCGGACGATCCCGACCCCGGCGCCGAGCGAGAGCACCGACCCGACGAGGAGCAGGGCGAGCGCGATCCACGCGCGCACCCCGGCGCCGTCGATGAAGCCCTGGATGATGTCGATCACTGGGGACGCTCCTGGTCGTCGGCGTGCTCGGGCGTGGTCACGGTCAGGCCCTCGTCGGACGGGTCCGAGGACGGTGTGACCGCACGCGCGACGGCGATCGTGGCGAAGACGCTCGTCGCCGCGATGACGACGAGGACGGGGACGGCGGTCAGGTCCCGCCGGATCACCATCGCGGCGCCGATCACGACGAGGGCGGTCGTCAGCACCATGTCGGAGCCGATCATCCGGTCGAGGATCGTCGGACCCCGCACGATGCGGAGGACCGCGAGCACGAGGGTGGCACCGAGGAGCGCGAGCACCAGGGCGATCCCGATCCCCATGACGACGACTGCGGCGCTCATCGCGTGACCTCCGGCAGGGGTTCGGACAGTTCGGAGAGGTCCTGCTTCGACCCGAGCGCGCGGATGACGAGCGTCTCGATGCCGAGCGCCTCGCGGCGGGCCGCCTCGACCTGCTCGACCCGCTCGGTGTCCAGCACGTGCAGCAGCAGCCGCCGTCGGCGCAGGTCGACGTCGGCGACGTAGGAGCCGGGCACGAGCGAGATCGCGAGCGTCGCCAGGGTGAAGGTCATCTCGGACGTCGTGTGGAGCTGCACGAGCGTGATCGAGCTCCGGCGGACCCCGCGCGGGCGCAGCGCGACCCAGGCGACCCGGAACGAGGCGAGCACGACGAGGCCGGACCAGACGACGAGGAACCACGCCGCGTGCGGGATCGAGAACCGGGCGGACAGCGGCACCGGGGGCAGCGGGAGCAACTGCGTGACGAGGAGCGCGACGACGATCCCGCACAGCAGGGTGAGCGGCGTCCACGAGCCCCAGAGGAGCGCCCACAGCACGGTGAGCCCGGCGACGAGGGGGACGTCGTAGCGCCACGCGACGGCGATGCGCCGCGCGTTCGTGATGCGCCGGGTGCTGTTCGCGGTCACCGGTCACCCCCGAGCACGGCCTGCACGTAGCGGTCCGGGGACTCGAGCGACTCCGCCGCGCGGGTCGCGTAGCCGTACAGCGGACCGGCGACGACGGTGAGGGCGACGGAGCCGAGCACGGCCACGGTCGTGACCCCGACGAGCATGCGCGGCAACCGGACGTGGGTGGGCGCCTCGCCGACGCCGCCCTGCGTGGCCGTCGGTGCGGTCTCCGGACGGGAGGCGCGGCTCGCGTGCGGTGCGTCGGTGACCGTCACCGAGCCTCCCGGGTGGAAGGCCTTGCCCGTCTCCTCGGAGACGGTCAGGGGCGCCGGTTCCGGCGACCGCAGGTGGGCGTGCGGCTCCGCGACGCTCGCGTGCGGGGCCGCTGCCTCGGCCGCGGGCTTCGGCCGCCAGAAGGCGGCGTCCCAGACGCGCATGAGCGCGTACAGGGTCAGGAGGCTCGTCACGACACCGGCGGCGATGGTCGCGTACGCCAGCGGTGAGCCGTCGATCGCCGCGGCGCGGAAGAGCCCGAGCTTGCCGATGAAGCCGGAGAACGGCGGGATGCCACCGAGGTTGAACGCCGGCACGAGGTAGAGCGCGGCGAGCAGCGGCGCGGCCTTGAGCAGTCCGCCGAGCGATCTCGTCGAGGTCGTGCCGCCCACGCGCTCCATCAGGCCGGAGACCAGGAAGAGCGTCGTCTGCACCACGATGTGGTGGACCGTGTAGAAGACCGCGGCGGCCGTCCCCGCGACCGAGCCGAGGCCGACGCCCATGACCATGAACCCGATGTGGCTGATGAGCGTGAAGGACAGCAGTCGTTTCACGTCCGTCTGCGACACCGCACCGAGCACGCCGACCACCATCGTGAGGATCGCCACGATGAGCAGCACCGTGTTCAGCTGCGGTCTCGGGAAGATGATCGTCTCGAGCCGGATGATCGCGTAGATGCCGACCTTGGTCAGCAGGCCCGCGAACACCGCCGTCACCGGGGCCGGTGCGGTCGGGTAGGAGTCCGGCAGCCAGAACGCCAGCGGGAACACGGCCGCCTTGATGCCGAACCCGATGAGCAGCATCGTGTGGAGGAGCAGCTGCACGTGCTCCGGCAGCCCCGCCACCCGTTCGCTGATCTGGGCGATGTTGACGGTGCCCGTGGCGCCGTACACGAGCCCGATCGCCGCGAGGAAGATCGCCGACGCGATGAGGCTCGTCACGATGTACGTGGTGCCTGCTCGCACGCGCTGCTCGCTGCCGCCGAGGGTGATGAGCACGTAGCTCGCCACGAGCAGCATCTCGAACGCCACGTAGAGGTTGAAGAGGTCCCCGGCGATGAAGGAGTCGAGGACCCCGGCCGCGAGCACGAGGTAGGTCGGGTAGAAGATCGTGACCGGTGCCTCGCCGTCGTCGGCCGCGAGCCCCTGGCCGATCGAGAAGAGCAGGACGATCAGGAGCACGCTCGCGCTCACCGTGAGGAGCAGGGCGCTCAGCCGGTCGACGACGAGCGAGATGCCGTACGGCGCGTCCCAGCCGCCGACCTGCACCACGAACGTGCCGTGCTGGTCGACGAGCACCATGAGCGTCGCGGCGACGGCCAGGGCGACGACGAGCACCACGACGGTGATCGCGCGCTGGAGCTTCTGGTGGTTGAGGAGTCCGAGCGCGACCGCGGCACCGAGCAGCGGGACGAGGACGAGGAGCGGGACGAGCCAGGTCATCGGGTCGCCTCCTGTTCTGCGTCGGTGGTGGTCTCGGGGTCTTCGTCTGCCGGTTCGTCGCGTTCCCTGCCGATCGCGACGTCGGCCTCGTCGACCTCGACCTCGTCGGCGCGGGAGAGCTTCCACGAGCGGTGGATGAGCGCCAGCAGGAAGGCGCTCACCGCGAACGTGATGACGATGGCGGTCAGGGCGAACGCCTGGGGGAGCGGGTCGGTGATGCCCTCGGACGACTTGCCGATCGGCGGGTTCCCGGCGGCGCCGGACATCACGAGCAGCAGCAGGTTCAGGGCGTTGCCGAGCAGGAGGAACCCGAGCAGCATCCGGGTCAGCGAGCGCTCGAGGAGCAGGTACACCCCGCAGGAGAACAGCACCGCCATCGCGATGACGAGCACGAGGGTGACGGTCATGTGGCGCTCCCTTCCGGGGTGGGGGCTTCGGTGGCGTCCCGCACGGGCGTCGCGGCCTCCTCGAGGCGCTGCCGGTCGACCTCGGCACCGAGGCTGCGGAGGACGTCGAGCACGAGGCCGACGACGACGAGGTAGACGCCGATGTCGAAGAACGTCGCGGTGACGAACTCGACGTGGCCGAGCACGGGGACGGTGGCCTCGAAGAACTCGGAGTACAGGGCCTCCTTGCCGAAGAACATCGGTACGAGTGCGGTGATCGCGGCGGTCGCGACGCCGAGGCCGAGCAGGCGACCCGCGCGCACCGGGGCCGCGGCGCCGAGCTCGGCCGGGCCGCCGGCCAGGTACCGCGCCGCGAGGGCGATGCCCGCGACGAGCCCGCCGGCGAACCCGCCACCCGCCGCGTTGTGTCCGGCGAAGAGCAGGTAGACCGACAGCACGATCAGGCCGTGGAACAGCAGCCGCACCACGACGTCGAGCAGGGCCGAACGGCCGGTCGGGATGGCAGCGCTCGTCGGCAGCCAGGCGCGGGGTTCGCCGTCCGTGCGCTCCTCGCGGCCCGGGGCGAGCCGGGCCGGCAGGTCGCGGAGGCGGGGGAGGGTGTCCTCGCGGGAGTTCACGAAGATGAGGCTCGCGACACCCGTCGCGGCGGCGACCACGACCGTCAGCTCGCCGAGGGTGTCCCAGCCGCGCAGGTCGACCAGGGCGACGTTCACCACGTTCAGACCGTGCCCGAACGAGCTCGTCAGCGCCGGCAGGTCCGGCCAGAGCGGTCGGGCGGTGCGGGCCGACGCCGAGACGACCACGACGATCGCCAGCGTCAGGCCGGCCAGCCCGGCGAACAGCGCCCGCGCGATCCGGAACCGCGACGGGTTCGCCGTGTTGATCCGCGGGGGCAGCCGACGCAGGACGAGCACGAAGGCGATGAGGGTCACGGTCTCGACCACGAGCTGGGTCAGGGCGAGGTCGACGGCGCCGTGCAGGACGAACAGCACGGACATGCCGTAGCCGGTCACGCCGACGAGCACGGCGGCGGCGAAGCGGGTCTTGGCGGTCAGGACGGCGATCGCGGCGATCGACATGACGATCACGACCGGGACCTGGCCCCACGAGTCGGCGAACCGGACGTGGAACGCCCACGGGCCGCCGACCACCAGGTTGACGAGCGCCCCGGCGACGAACACCGACAGGATGACGGTCAGGTAGTAGGGGAGCGAACCGCGCTGGAGGCCGGCGGTGAGGCCGGTCGCCACGCGGTCGAGGCCGCGCATGAGGTGGCGGTAGGTGCCCGACGCGCTCGGCGATCCGGCGAGGCGGTGCTGCAGCGCCTCGACCGGGCGGCGCAGGGCGAACAGTGCGATGCCGCCGAGGAGCGTCACGGCGGACAGGCCGAGGGCCGGCTCGAGTCCGTGCCAGAGGGCGAGGTGCGGGACCTCGCCGTCGAGGGCCGCGGCGTGTGCGGCGGGCTCGATGCCGAGCGCGACGAGGGGCGTCGCCACCCCGAGCGCGAGGCCCGTGACGGCGAGCACCGACGGCACGACGCCGAGGCCGTGCAGCCCGTGCGGTTCGGTGTCGGGGACTCCAGGCTTCCGCCCGAAGGCGCCCCACAGGAACCGCAGCGAGTACGCCACGGTGAGCACCGAGCCGATCGTGACGCCGACGAGCGCGATCCACGCCCAGGCGGCGTCGGGGCCGTGCAGCGAGTCGATGAAGCCGGTGAGCACGGCCTCCTTCGCGACGAACCCGATCGTCGGCGGGATGCCGGCCATCGACAGCAGGGCGAGGACGGCGACGACGGTGGTCCAGGGCATCCGCCGGCCGAGCCCGCTCAGCTTCGCGAGGTCGCGGGTGCCCGTGACGTGGTCCACCGCGCCGACGACGAGGAACAGGGTGGACTTGAACGCGGCGTGCGCGACCAGCAGCGCCACGCCGCCGAGGGCGACCTCGGGAGCACCCCACCCGGCGGCGAGCACGAGGAACCCGAGCTGGGCGACCGTGCCGTAGGCGAGCAGGAGCTTGATGTCGGTCTGGCGGAGCGCCCGGTACCCGCCGATGAGCATCCCGAGCACGCCGAGCACCGTGATCGTCTCGCGCCAGCCGCCGAGCAGCGCGAAGGCGGGGGCGAGCCGGGCGACGAGGTAGATGCCGGCCTTGACCATCGCCGCGGCGTGCAGGTACGCGCTCACCGGGGTCGGGGCCGCCATCGCCGCCGGGAGCCAGAAGTGGAACGGCACGATGGCGGACTTCGTCAGCGCACCGAGCAGGACGAGCACGACGGACACCGAGACGATCGTCCCCGACGGCGGGTCGGCGACGATCCCGGAGAGCGACGTCGTGCCGGCGGTGACCGACAGCACCACCAGACCGGCGAGCATCGCCAGGCCCCCGGCGGTGGTGACGACGAGCGCCTGCATCGCCGCCGCGCGACTGGCACGCTTCACCGAGTCGTGCCCGATCAGCAGGTAGGAGAAGACCGTCGTCGCCTCCCACAGGACGAACAGCACGATGACGTCGTCGGCGACCACGAGCCCGTACATCGACCCGGCGAAGGCGGTGAGGACCCCGGCGAACCGGCCGAGCCCCGGTTCGTCCGGGCTGAAGTACGAGGCGCAGTACACGAGGACGAGCGCTCCGACCACGCTCACCACGAGGGCGAGGACCCACGACAGGGCGTCCATCCGCAGGGCGATCGCGAGGTCGAGCTGCGGCACCCACCGGAACCGCTCGGTGACCCCGCCGTCGAGCGCCGGACCGGTCTGCACCACGGTGAGGACCGCGGCCGCTGCCGGTGCGAGGGCCGCGACGTGGAACACACGGCGGCCGAGGACGGGGGTCAGGGCGGGGACGATCAGTGCGACGATCGCGAACGCGACGAGGACGATGACCATCGGGCACCTCCTCGGGGTCGGGCTGCAGTCCGGCTCACTGGGCCCTCACAGCCTACGGAGAGGGGGATGTGGAGTTCCTGAGTGGGCGGACAGGGAGGCCGATCGAGGATCAGGCTTCCAGCACCACTCTGCCCGTCTGCCCGCCGCCCTGTCCGGTCCGGTCTCCTCGGATCAGCGGCCGTACGCCCGCGCGGGGATCTGGGTCGCGAGCTTGCCGCCGGACACGTCCAGCAGCGTGCCCGTGACGTACCCGGCGGCGTCGCTCGCCACGAACACGAGCAGGTCGGCCACGTCGTCGGCGGTCTCCCACCGGCGCAGCGAGAGCGTGTCGAGGAGCCGGTCCTGCGCCGCGGTCGGCATCGTCTCGAACCCGTTCATCGCCGTCGGCACCATGCCGGGCGCGTAGGCGTTCACGGTGATGCCCCACGGCCCGAGCTCCGACGCGAGCACCCGGGTGAACGCCACGACGGCCGACTTCGACGCCGCGTAAGCAGCGCTGCCGACGCTCGGCACGATCGCCGCGAAGGACGCCGCGTTGATGATCCGTCCGCGGCCGGCTCGCTGCATCACGGGCGCGACGGCCTGGCTCACCAGGAAGGTCCCGCCCACGTTCACGTCCATGCAGCGCCGCCAGTCGTCCCACCCGAGGTCCGCCACGGCGCCCTCGACGTTGATGCCGGCGTTGTTGACGAGGACGTCGATCGTCCCGTGGCGTCGGACGACCTCGTCCACCGCGCGGCGGACCGAGTCGGGGTCGGCGACGTTGCACACGATCCGGTCGACCGGCGGCGCACCGGCGGACCGGTCGGCCGCGGACACCCCGGCCCCGGCCACGGACACCCCCGCCCCGGCACCCGCCCCGGCCGATGTCCCGGCGCCGGTCCCGCTCGCCTCCGGCCCGTCGAAGGCCAGGTCGAACGCGACGACCCGGCACCCCTCGGCGTGGAACCGGGCGGCGAGCACGGCACCGATGCCGCGGGCCGCCCCGGTCACGACGACCACGCGGTCGGTCAGGTCGAGGTGCATCGTCGCTCCCGTCGTCGTGCGGTCGTGGTCCGACCGCGCTGGAATAGGCATACCATTCCCGCATGGATGGTGCACGTGTGCTCTGGGTCACCGGCGGCGGCAGCGGGATGGGGGCGGCGAGCGCCCGCGCGGCCGCCCGCGACGGCTGGACGGTGGTGCTGAGCGGCCGCCGGGCGGACCGGCTCGCCGAGGTCGCGGACGCGATCCGCGACGCGGGCGGGACGGCGGACGTGCTGCCACTCGACGCGGCTGACCCGGACGCGGTCGCCGCGGCCGGCGAGACCCTGCTCGCCCGGCACGGACGGCTCGACGGGCTCGTCCTGTCGGCCGGGCTGAACGCGCCCAGGCGTCGCTGGGACGACCAGTCGCTGTCGGACGTCCGCGCGGTGATCGACACCAACCTCACCGCGGTCGTCACGGTCCTCGACCGGGCGCTGCCCGCGCTGCGCGCGTCCGGCGGGACCGTCGTCGTCGTGTCCTCGTACGCCGGCTGGTCGTTCCAGCCCGGTGCCGGGGTCGCGTACTCGGCGTCGAAGACCGCGCTCGGCTCGGTCGTGCGGACCCTCAACCAGCAGGAGGCCGCGCACGGCGTCCGAGCGACCCACCTGTGCCCGGGTGACGTCGCCACCGACTTCCTCGACCAGCGGCCGTCGGTGCCGGACGCGGCCGCCCGTGCGGTGATGCTCCGACCGGACGACGTCGCCCGCGCCGTGTCCTTCGTGCTCGAGGCGCCGTCGCACGTGCGCGTCGACGAGCTCGTGGTCAGTCCGGTGTCGCAGCGGTGATCTTCGACCGGGTGCTCGACGGGCTCGGCTCCGCGATCGTCGACGGGTCGCTGCCCCCGGGGCACCGAGACAGCATCGACGGGTTCGTCTCCCGCACCGGATCGAGCCGCAGCATCGTCCGCGAGGCCGTCCGCGTCCTCGTCGGCCTCGGTCTGCTGAGTGCCGGCCGGCGCGTCGGGCTCCGGGTCCTGCCGGCCTCGGAGTGGGACGTGCTCGACCCCCGCGTCGTCGGGTGGCGGTTGGCGGGTCCTGCGCGCGAGGTGACGCTCGCGGAGCTCCGGGCGCTCCGCCGCGCCGTCGAACCGGCGGCTGCCCGCGCGGCGGCCGGGCGAGCGTCCGACGCGTCGCAGCGTGCGAGCCAGGAGGCGCTGCTCGCCGCCGCCGACCGCCTCGCCGCCGCCACCGGTCCGGACGACGCGGCCACGTTCCTCCAGGCCGACCGCGAGGTCCACCGTCTGGTGCTGGAGCTGTCCGGGAACGCACTGTACGGACGGCTGCACCGGGTCGTCGCCCGGGCCCTCGACGAGCGGGCGGGCATCCGACCCGCGGTCCACGACGTCGGGCTGCACGCCCGGCTCGCCCGCGCCGTCGTCGACGGGGACCCGGACGGCGCGGGCGTGGTGATGACCGAGATCATCGACCGCACGGGCGCATAGGCTCGACGTGTTCGAAGGAGAACCCATGACGTTCAGCGACCTCGTCCCCGACCCCGGCGCGCTCGAGCGCATCGCGACGGGCAGCACCTGGGCCGAGGGCCCGTGCTGGATCCCCGCGACGCGCACGCTGCGGTGGTCGGACATCCCCGGCGACCGTGTCCTGCAGTGGCACGCCGACTCGGGGGAGACCTCGGTGTACGCGCAGGGGGTGGAGTTCACGAACGGGCGCACCCTCGACCGGGACGGCAGCGTCGTGCAGTGCTCGCACGGACACCGACGGGTGGAGCGTGACCGGGACGGTGTCGTCACGCCCGTCGTCGACCGGTGGCACGACGTCCGGCTGAACTCCCCGAACGACGTCGTCGTCGCGCGGGACGGCAGCGTGTGGTTCACCGACCCCGCCTACGGCATCACGCAGCCGCGCGAGGGCCACCCCGGTGAGCGGGAGTACGGCGACCACTGGGTGTTCCGCTGCGGGCCGGACGGCGAGGACCTGCGCCCGGTCGCCACCGACGTCGACGAGCCGAACGGGCTGGCGTTCGACCCGTCCGAGCAGGTGCTCTACGTCGCGAGCTCCTCGGGCGATGAACCGGTGATCCGGGCCTACGACCGGCGCGGTGCCCGGGGCGACCTGCTCAAGAACGGCCGCGTGTTCGCCCGGCTCGAACCGGGCGAGGGCGTCCCGGACGGCATCCGCGTGGACGTCGACGGCAACGTCTGGTCGTCGTCGCACCGCGGTGTGGTCGTGTTCGACCCGCACGGCACCCGGATCGGCGCGGTCGTCGTCCCCGAGGTCACGGCGAACCTCTGCTTCGGGGGCGACGACGGCACGACGCTGTTCCTCGCCGCGACGACGTCCGTGTACCGGATCGCCACCACCACGAGGGACGCCGCTGCCGTATCCTGACCCGGCCATGCAGTGCGACTACTTCGACCGCGGGGTGTGCCGCTCGTGCACGCTCATGGGGCAGCCCTACGCCGAGCAGGTCCTCGACAAGGAACTCCGCACGCGTGAGCTCCTGCACGACGCGGTCGAGGCCGTCGGCGGCCCGGGGACGGTTGAGTGGCTGCCGGCGATCACCAGCCCGGAGTCGGCCTACCGCAACAAGGCGAAGATGGTCGTCGGCGGGACGGTCCAGCAGCCGACCGTCGGCATCCTCGACCACCGGCAGCGCGGGGTCGACCTGCGGCACTGCGGCATCTGCACGCCGGGGATCCAGCACGCGCTGCCGATCCTCGCCGCGTTCGTCGCGGACGCCGGGCTCATCCCCTACGACGTCCCGTCCCGCCGCGGCGAGCTGAAGTTCGTGCTCGTGACGGAGTCGCCCGACGGCGAGCTCATGGTGCGGTTCGTCCTCCGCTCCGAGGGGCAGCTGCCACGGCTCCGGCAGCACCTCGACGCGCTGCACCGGGTGCTGCCGAACGCGGTCGTCGTGACCGCCAACCTGCTGCCGGAGCACAAGGCCGTCACCGAGGGCGAGCGCGAGATCGTCCTCACCGAGCGGCAGACGCTGTCGATGCGGCTCGGCGACGTCACGATGCACCTGCGCCCGCAGAGCTTCTTCCAGACGAACACGCACGTTGCCACCGAGCTGTACGCCCAGGCGTCGGCGTGGATCGACGAGGCTGCTCCGGCGTCCATGTGGGACCTCTACTGCGGCGTCGGCGGGTTCGCCCTGCACGCCGCACGGCCCGGACGCGCGGTGACCGGGATCGAGACCAGCCACGAGGCCGTCCGGTCCGCGAAGCAGTCCGCGCGGGACGCCGGCCTCGAGGACGTGCGCTTCGCCGCCGACGACGCGACCGAGCACGCACTCCGTGCCCGCCCGGACACCGTGCCCGAGCTCGTCGTCGTGAACCCGCCCCGCCGCGGGATCGGCACGGCGCTGTCGACCTGGCTCGAGGAGTCCGACGTCCAGCACGTCGTCTACTCGAGCTGCAACCCGGTGACGCTGGCGAAGGACCTAGCGCGGATGCCGTCGTTCGGTCTCCGGCGTGCGCGGGTGCTCGACATGTTCCCGCAGACGGGCCACCTCGAAGCGGTGACGCTGCTGTCCCGGGCGTGACCGATCGACGGACAGGAGGCGCGGCTCGACGCCGCCACGTGCCTCCAGACCGGCATTGCCAGGGAATTGCCAAGGTCGTGGCACCGGGTCCGAGGCGATGACCATGCCCATGGGCATCGCGGCGTACAGGTTCCTCCTCGCGAGACCCAGCACCGATGGGTAGAACCGTTTGTCTCGGTTTGATAACGGTGCAGAGTTTCCTATGGTGGCCGACCAGGCGCCCCGGCACGAGACCACTGCCCCCGGAGGCGCACCCCACGAAACGACCGCGATCGGTCGGGACGGGCAGTGGCGATCGGCTCTCGATCCGTGGTCCCGGTGGAGCAATCAACCATGAAGAAGCTTTCTCGTACCCGCACCATCGTCGGTGGCCTCGCCTTCGCAGGCATCGCCGCGACGGGTGTCGGCCTCGCGGCGGCGCCCGCGAACGCAGCATCCGGCTCGACCTGGGACGCCCTCGCGCAGTGCGAGTCCGGCGGCAACTGGGCGATCAACACCGGCAACGGCTACTACGGCGGCCTCCAGTTCTCGCTCGGCACCTGGCAGGCGAACGGCGGCTCGGGCAACCCGGCCGCTGCGAGCCGTTCCGCGCAGATCGCCGTCGCCGAGCGCGTCCTCGCCTCGCAGGGCTGGGGCGCATGGCCCGCCTGCTCCGCGAAGCTCGGGCTGAGCGGCACGACCGGTGCCGCTCCGCAGGCCGCTGCCCCGGCCGCGCCGACGCAGCAGGCCGCACCCCAGCAGCAGGCCCCGGCGACGCAGGCCGCGCCGCAGCAGCAGGCGACCGCGCCCGCGACGAAGGCCGCTCCGGCTGCCCCGGCTGCCCCGAGCAAGCCGGCCCCCGTGAAGACCAGTGGCAAGACCTACACGGTCGTGTCCGGCGAGACCCTCGACAGCATCGCGACGAAGCTGAAGATCGACGGCGGCTGGAACGAGCTGTGGGCCGCGAACACGTCGACCATCGACGACGCGAACCTGATCTACGCCGGCCAGGAGCTCCAGCTCCCCGCCTGATCGTTCCTCCGATCGACAGGACGCCCGGTGACCGTGTGGTCACCGGGCGTCCTGCTGTCCGCGGGCGCGGGCGCGGGTGCGGGCGCCTGTGCGGGCACGGGCGCCCGCGCGTGTGCGCGCGCCCGTGCGGATGTGGCTGCTACTGCGGTTCGTCGGCCAGCCAGCCGGCGACGTCGTCGGACCGGAGCGCCTGGGAGAGCGACTGCACGGCGATGGTGTTCACCGCGACGTAGGACTGCCCGTCCGCCGAGGTCCCGCCGCCCGCCGTCGGCATCGTGAACGTCCGGAGGTCCGACGGGCGCATCCCGCGCAGGGACCAGCCGAGGTCGACCATCGTGCCGAAGGTCAGGCCGCGGTCCACCGAGAGGTACTCGCTCGTCGCCCGCACGAAGTCCTGCACGCGCGCCGGGTTCGTGACGGTGTCCCGCGAGAGGAGCCCGTCGACGATCCCGCGCATGAACGCCTGCTGGTTCCGGACCCGGGTGTGGTCGGCGTCGGCGAACGCGTGCCGCTCGCGGACGAACGCCAGGGCCGCTGCGCCGTCGAGGTGGTTCGCCCCCGCCGCGAACGTGTGTCCGGTCGTCGAGAACGCGGTCCGCGACTGCACGGTCACCCCACCGAGCGCGTCGGTCATGTCCGCGAAGCCCGCGAAGTCGATCTCGGCGACGTGGTCGATGCGCACGTCGAGCAGTCGTTCGACGGTCTGCACCGTCAGCGGGACCCCGCCCCAGGAGTACGCCGCGTTGATCTTCGCGGTGCCGTGGCCGGGGACCTCGACCCACGAGTCGCGCATGATCGACATGAGGTACACGCCCTTCCGGTCGGCCGGGACGTGGGCGAGCATCAGGGTGTCCGAGCGTCCGCCGCGTCCGCGGTCGGCACCGGTGGTCGTGGACTGCCGGGAGTCCGAGCCGATGAGCAGGATGTTCTCGGCGCCGTCGGTCGGGGCCGGTCGCGCCCCGGTCGGGAACGGGTCGTCCAGGACGTCCTTGCCGGCGTCGTAGCTCCGGACGAGCCCGCCGACGAAGAGCCCGGCGACGACGGCTGCGACGGTGGCGACGGCGACGAGGACCCCGGCGGTGCCGAGGAGGGCCACGAGCAGCGGACGCCTCCGGCGCTGCTGCCGCCGCGCTCGGCGCCCGTCAACGCGGCCTTCGGCTGCTCGGCGCCCGTCTGCTCGGCGCCCGTCTGCTCGGCGCCCGTCTGCTCGGCGCCCGTCTGCTCGGCGTTCGGGGGTTCGGTGCTCGGACATCGGTGCTCCCGTGGGTCGGGTCGATCTGGTGACCGACCTCACGAGTCTACCGTATGTGGAATATCAACCGCTAGGTGTTCAGTTCGGGCGGTGCTTCGCGAGCAGTGACGTCAGGGCACCCCGGAGTGCCGCGTCGTCGGGCAGGACGTCGCGCTCGATGTGTCGTGCGGTCTCCCAGGCCTCGCGCCCGCGGTCCGTCACGGTGACGATCCGGCGTCGTCGGTCCTCGGGGTGCGCCGAGCGCTCCACCAGGCCGTCGCGCTCCATCCGCTCGAGCGTCCTGGACATCGTCTGCGGCTGCACACGAGCGGTCCGGGCGAGGGTGTCCGCGCCGGTCGGGCCGGTCCGCAGCAGGATGTCGATCGCGATGAGCGCCGCGTGCGGGAGCCCGATCGCGCGGAGCCGCTCGTCCCAGTCCCGCTCGATCGCACGGGCCGCAGCGGAGAGGAGACGCCCGAGCGGCCATGCGTCGGGGGTCTCGTCCATGTCCCGAGTCTACGGAAGCAGGTGGTGCACGCCGCCTGGTAGTCAGCATGCTGACGATCGGAGTACGCTCACGGTCGTGTCCCGCTCCCTCCGCATCGTCCTCCCCGCGCTCGTCATCGTGGTCTGGCTCGCGATCGCCTCCGTCGGCGGTCCGTTCTTCGGCAAGATCTCCGAGGTGTCCACGAACGACCAGACGTCGTTCCTGCCGGCGTCGGCGGACGCGACCAGGGTGCAGGAGCGTGCGTCGGAGTTCCGGCAGGCCTCCGGCGCCCCGGCGATCGTCGTGCTCGAACGCGACGGCGGCCTCACCGCGGCGGACCAGCGTGCCGCCGCGACCCTGGCGGAGCGACTCGGGGACCGCGACGACGTGCAGGCTGTCAGCCCGGTGATCCCCAGCGAGGACGGCGACGCGGTCGAGATCGTCGCGACGCTCACGCAGGACGCCGACACCGGCACCGCGGTCGAGGCGGTGCGTGCCGACGTCGAGGACACCCTGCCGTCCGGGGTGCGGGGCTACGTCACCGGACCGGCCGGGTTCACCGCCGACCTGACGGAGGCGTTCGCCGGCATCGACGGCCTGCTGCTGGGTGTGGCGCTCGCCGCGGTCTTCGTGATCCTCATCGTCGTCTACCGCTCACCCCTCCTGCCGATCCTCGTGCTCGGCACCGCGACCTTCGCCCTGTGCGCCTCGATCCTCGTCGTGTGGTGGCTCGCCAAGGCCGACATCGTGACGGTGAACGGCCAGGTGCAGGGGATCCTGTCGATCCTCGTGATCGGTGCGGCGACCGACTACGCGCTCCTCTACACCGCGCGCTTCCGCGAGGCGCTCCGCGACCACCGCACCGGGTGGGACGCGACGAAGGCCGCGCTGCGGGGCAGCCTCGAACCGATCCTGGCGTCGGGCGGCACCGTGATCGTCGGCGTGCTCTGCCTGCTCCTCTCGGACCTCAACTCGAACAAGGCGCTCGGTCCCGTCGCGGCCATCGGCATCGCGTTCAGCCTCCTCGCGGCGCTCACGCTGCTGCCCGCGCTCCTGCTGGCGTTCCGGCGTGCGGCCTTCTGGCCCCTCCGGCCGAAGTACGGCAGCGCGCACCCCGTCCTGACCGGGCCCGACGCCCGCGGGATCTGGGCACGGGTGGGCCGGCTCGTCGCCCGACGCTCCCGGGTGGTCTGGATCGTGTGCACGGTCGGGCTCCTCGCGATGGGCAGCGGACTCATCGGGCTCGAGGCCGACGGGGTCCCGCAGAGCGACCTCGTCATCGGCAGCTCGCAGGCGCGGGACGGCCAGGACGTCCTCGCCGACCACTTCCCGGGCGGTTCCGGCAGCCCGGCGCAGGTCATCGGCGCCGCGTCGGAGACCGACGCGCTCGCCGCCGCGATCACCGGCGTCGACGGCGTGGACAGCGTCGTGGCGGCGGCGAAGGACTCCCCGTCCGGCACCGTCCCCGTGGCGACGAGCGGCAACCAGGGCGGCACCGCCGGTGCGACCCCGACCGTCTCCCGCGGCGACGTCCTGCTCGAGGCGACGCTGTCCGACCCGGCCGACTCCGACGCGGCCGAGCAGACCGTGCGCGACCTCCGGACGGCGGTCGAGCGGGTGGACCCCGACGCGATCGTCGGCGGTGCGACGGCCACCGCGGTCGACACGAACGACACCGGCATCCGTGACCGCACCCTGATCATCCCGGTCGTGCTCGCGGTCATCCTGCTCATCCTGATGCTGCTGCTCCGGAGCATCGTGGCGCCGCTCGTGCTCATCGGCAGCGTGATCGTGTCGTTCGCCGCGGCGCTCGGGGTGGGTGCCCTCGTCTTCGACCACGTCTTCCACTTCCCCGGGGCCGACCCGAGCGTCCCGCTGTACTCGTTCGTGTTCCTCGTGGCGCTCGGCGTGGACTACAACATCTTCCTCATGACCCGCGTGCGCGAAGAGGCCCTCAAGCACGGCCGCGAGAGGGCGTGCTGCGCGGACTCGGCGTCACCGGCGGAGTGATCACCTCGGCTGGGGTGGTGCTCGCGGCGACCTTCGCGGCGCTCGGCGTCATCCCGATCCTCTTCCTCGTGCAGATCGCGTTCGTGGTCGCGTTCGGGGTGCTGCTCGACACGATCGTGGTCCGGTCGCTGCTCGTCCCGGCGCTCGCGTACGACCTCGGACGCCGGGCCTGGTGGCCGTCGCGCCTGTCGCGTCCGGCCCATCACATGTGACACGCTGGGCGCATGCCAGTTCCTTCGACGCAGCCCGCCGCCGAGCGGAAGCTCCTCCGCGACACCGTGCAGGACAAGATCCGGGACGCGATCATGGACGGCACGCTGGAGCCCGGGGAACGGCTCAACGACGACGACCTCATCGCGTGGCTCGGTGTCTCCCGCACCCCCATCCGCGAGGCCCTCGCCGAGCTCGCCCGCGCCGGGCTCATCGAGATGGCCCCGAACCGGTACACCCGGGTCGCCGCGCCGTCCAAGGACGAGCTGCTCGACGCGTACCGGACGCTCGGCGTCATCTACGGCGGCGTCGCCCGGCTCGCGACGCCGCGGTTCACCGACGCACAGCGCAAGAAGGTCGTGAAGACCCTCGACGACGTGACGGCGCAGGTCGAGGCGCAGCGGCAGGGGGACGTCGCGCACCACGGCGCCGACATCTACGCGCTGTGGGCCGACCACTGCGGCAACCCGTCGCTCGAGCAGCTCTGCCGGTCGACGACGGACGGACTCGCGTTCAAGCTGCGGGTGCCGGAGCTCGCCGAGCTGATCCCGGCCGAGGTGGTGCTGCCCGAGCTCGAGAAGCTCAAGGCCGCGGTCACTGCGAAGGACCCGATCGCCGCCGAGCTCGCCATGGAGGCGATCCACCTGCTCCCGTCCCGCGCCTGACGCGGGACGGGTGACGCGGGACGCGACCACCTGACGGACGGGAGGCGCGGTGCCAGCCGGCACCGCGCCTCCCGTCCGTCAGTGCGTGGGTCCGTCAGCGCGCGACGGCGGGATCGCGGCGACCTGCCAGGCAGGTTTGATGTTCGGAGAGCATCCGCCCGTTATGGTTTGCGGGTGACGAACGAGCCCGAGCAGACGATCGGTCGCGGCCGCCGCGGCTTCACGCCTCCGCGGCACGGCCGCCAGAAGCGACGCGGCGGGGTGGTGCTCCCCGCGATCGCGGGTGTGCTCACCATGGGCCTCGCACTCGGTGGCGGCTACGCCGCGTACGCCTACGGATCGCTGTCGAACGGCGTCACGAAGATCAACGCGATCACCGGCAGCACCACGAAGAAGGACGACGTCGACGGCCAGGCGCAGAACATCCTGCTGGTCGGCGACGACCACCGGCCGGACAACGCGACGCCCGAGGAGATGGCGGAGCTGAGCACGACGTCCGACGGCGGCGCGACGAACACCGACACGATGATCGTCCTGCACATCAACGCCGACGGATCGCAGGCGACGATGATCTCGTTCCCGCGTGACTCCTACGTCGACATCCCTGGTGTCGGCAAGGGCAAGCTCAACAGCGCGTTCTACTACGGCACGCTCAACGGCGGTGGCGACACCGGCGGTGCGAAGCTGCTCATCAAGACGATCCAGAACCTCAGCGGCCTGACGATCGACCACTACGTGCGCGTCTCGCTGCTCGGCTTCTACCAGGTGGTCAAGGAGCTCGGTCCGGTCGACGTCTGCCTCAACAACGCCGTCAACGACCCGTACTCGGGCGTGAACCTGCCGAAGGGGAACTCGACCCTCGACGCGAAGCAAGCGCTGTCCTTCGTCCGGCAGCGGCACGGCCTGCCGAACGGCGACCTCGACCGCAACGTCCGGCAGCAGTACTTCCTGTCGCAGGAGGCCCGCAAGGTGCTCTCCGCCGGGACGCTGCTCAACCCGATCAAGATGGGCAACATCCTCAAGGCCGTCGGCGGCTCGATCCAGACCGACACCGACCTGATCAACCTGGCGTCCCAGATGCGGAACCTGCGTCCGGGGAACATCCAGTCGGCGACCATCCCGACCCTCGGCACCCCGACGATCACGGTGAACGGGGCACCGCTCTCCATCGTCGAGGTGGACACGGTCGGCCTGCCCGCCTTCGTGCAGAACCTCGTCGGCGAGCCCGAGGAGTACACCAAGGCGGGCCGCGCGCAGCCCGCGGCGACCTCGGTGACCGTGCTGAACGGCAGCGGCGTCACCGGTGCGGCCAGCGCAGCCGGGACGGTCCTCACGGCGCGCGGCTTCCAGGTCGGGACCCCCGGGTCGTCCGACCTCACGAAGGCCACGCAGGTGCAGTACCCGGCGGGCCTCGAGAAGCAGGCCAAGGCGGTCGTGAACGTCGTCCCCGGCGCTGTCGCGGTCCGGACGAGCGCGGTGACCGGCGTGACGCTGGTGCTCGGCTCGGACGGCAAGACGGTGACCCCGGTCCCCGCGGCCGGCAGCAGTGCCTCGAGCCCGGCGGCCGGCTCCGGTTCGTCCGAGGCCGGGTCGACGGCGTCGAAGCCCGCCGCCACGAAGTCCGCGTCCTCCGAGCCGAAGCCGTCGTCGACCGACGTGAAGAGCTACGGCAAGGAAGGCGTCTGCATCAACTGACGCCGGCCCCGGCCCCGGCCGCGGCCGCGTGCCGGCGGATCGCCTCGAGGGCCGTGTCCAGTCCGATCGCGAGCGGTCGGACGTCGCGCTGGACCTGCGCCAGGAGCAGGCCGCCCTGGAGCGCGACCAGCACGGCCGTCGCGAGCGCCGCGGGATCGGCGTCGGGGTCGAGCAGGCCGCGGTCGCGCATCGTGCCGAGGCCGTCACGGAACGCCTGCTCCCAGCGGGCGAACCCGGCGGCCACGAGGTCCCGGGTGTCGGTGTCCCGCTCGGCGACCTCGGAGCCGAGCGTCCCGAGCGGGCAGCCACCGACGCAGCCGCCCGCCTCGGCACCCCGCACCGTCCGGTCGCGCCAGCGCTGCCACGCGTCGAAGGTCGTGAGGTCCTCGTCGTCCAGGCCCTGGCGGGCGATGATCGCGTCGGTCTGCTGCCGGACGACGTCGCGCACGAGCTCCTGCTTGTCGACGAAGTAGTGGTACAGCTGCGACCGTCCGACGGTGGCGGCTGCGCCGATGTCGTCGAGCGTCGTGCCCGCGATGCCGCGCGTCAGCATGAGTCCGGCCGCCGCGTCGACGATCCGACGCCGGGTCGCCAGGCCCTTCGGCGTCGTGCGGCGAGCGGGCAGCTGGGCGGGTGACCGGCGCATGCCCAGAGTGTACTTGCAAGTACATCTGCCGTACGTGACATTCAGGGGGTGGACGACGACCTGCTCGCCGAGCGCGACGAAGAACGCGCGCTGCTCCTCGCCGTCGCGGCTGGGGACCGTGACGCCTTCACCCGGCTGCACCAGCGCTTCCGGCCGCTCGTCGAACGGTACGTCCGTCACCAGCTGGTGGACCCGTGGCAAGCGGAGGAGGTCGTCCAGGACGTGTTCCTCGAGCTCTGGCAGATCGCCGACCGGTTCGACCCGGCGCACACGGCGATCGCGTGGATCCGGACGATCGCGCACCGTCGGGCGATCGACCGCGTCCGGAAGAGCCGGGCGGACCGCGACCGCGACCGACGGATCGGTGCGCGGGACACGGAACTCGTCGACCACGCGAGCGTCGAGCGGGCCGAGAGCGTCCTCGACCGGGTGGCACTGCACCGTGCCGTCGCCGCGCTCCCCGGTCGTCAGCGCGAAGCAGTCGTCCTGCGGCACCTGGTCGGGATGTCCGGGCCCGAGCTGGCCGAGCGACTCGGCGTGCCGGTCGGCACGGCGAAGACCCGCGCGCGTGACGGGGTCGTCGCGCTGCGGCGGGTCCTGGTGCCCTGAGTCCGGCGGTGGGTAGGTTCGACGGGTGAGCAACGCAGCGCGTCCGATCACCCTGATGACCTACAACGTCAAGAACCCCGATCCCGCCCACGACTGGCCCGCTCGACTGCCCGTCCTGCTCGACGTGATCCGGCGGCACGACCCCGACATCGTGTGCGTGCAGGAGGCCTTCGCGCACCAGATGGACGACCTCCGGGCCGGGCTCCCCGACCACGGCGACGTCGGTCAGGGACGCGAGGGCGGCACCGCCGGCGAGCACGCGGCCGTCTTCTTCCGACGCAGTCGGCTCCGGCCCGTCGACGAGGGAACCTTCTGGCTGTCGGACACCCCGGACGAGCCGGTGTCGAACACCTGGGGCAGCGTGTTCCCCCGCGTGGCGAACCACGCGCGGTTCCTCGATGCCGAGGGCGAGGCCTTCACGCTCCTGACGACGCACCTCGACCACGAGGTCGGTCCGCACGGCGACGACGTCCGGGCACGGAGCACCGCGCTCCTCGTCGAGCGCCTCAGCACGGCGGAGGGCCCGGTCGTGGTCGCCGGGGACTGCAACGAGCCCGCGGGAGCGGGTGCCGCGTCACGGGTGCTCGAGTCAGCCGGGTTCGAGGACGCCTGGCTCGTCGGCGGGGACCCCGCCGACCGGACGGCCACGTTCAACGACTGGGAGTCGCCGGTGGACTCGGGCGAGCGCATCGACTGGGTCTACACGCGGGGGATCGCCGGGGTCGACCGCGTCGTCATCGACCACGACGGCCCGGAGACGTGGTTCGCGAGCGACCACTTCCCGGTGGTGGCGACGCTGCGGATCTGACCGCGCCCGTCAGCAGGAGCGCTTGGCGTGCACCGGCATCGGTGATCCGAGCACCGTGACCGTGGTGTCGTCGGTCAGGGCCGAGACGCCGTTCGTGCCCAGGTCGGCCGCGGTGTCGGTGTCGGCGTCCGCGTCGCCGTCATCCGAGCGGTCGGACTCGTCGTGCTCCGGGGCCCACCCGGGTTCGAGGAGCAGCTGGTACGCGCGGGCGTCGTCGGAACCGAGGGACATGCGGTCGGTCGACGGTGCGTCCTCGATCGCGGTGCGGAGGTCGTCGCCGACCTGGACGCCGCCCGGCCCGTGCAGCTCGACCTCGTCGCCGGTGCGGGAGCGCACGCTGTCCCGCAGGACCCGGATCTCGACCGCGTTGCCGGCGGCAGCCGGTGTCGTGAGCGCGGCCACGCGGACGGCGCCGCCCCAGGTGTAGGTCGTCCCGGACGGGAAGCAGGCGCCGCCGACACCCTCGGCCGTCTGCGTGCGCGACGGGGTGCCGAGCAGGCGGTTCAGGAGCCCGACCATGGTGCGGGCGTCGCGCATCGACGCCTCGGTGACGATCTTGTCGCCGCGACGGAACACGAGCGACTCGGCGTCGAGCTCGATCGAGTCGACGCGCTTGAGCTTCGCGGTCGTGACCCTCGGGGTCTCGTGGGGGACCGGACCCGGGCCGAGTTCGGCGGCGGTGACCCGGTCGGTCCCGGTGCCGACCGTGCCGTCGACGGCGACCGTGCCGGCCGAGAAGGCGAGCACGGCGGCGCTCAGCGCCAGCACGGTCCGGAAGGTCACCACTCGACGGTACGACGCCGGACCGTCCTGGACGACGGGTGTTACCGAATCGGAGCCGGGCCGTCACCGGACCGTGACATTCGTCGGTGACGCGTCACGGTCCCGGAGCGGGGTCCGGTGGCGCGCACCGTCGGAGGGGCCGGGGGACAGCCGGCTGGGCGGTGGAGCGGCGACGGGTGCGTACCGTCGGCCACATGACGGACCAGCAGATCGACCAGTACAGCATGCAGGACCCGACGACGATGTACGCCGACAAGAAGCCGGACGAGCAGTACCTCGAGGGGGCCGGCACCGACCAGGAGATGGCGGAGAACGTCCCCGCCGACCACGGCGAGGAGACCTACCGCGGCGCCGGTCGGCTCGCGGGGCGCAAGGCGCTCATCACCGGCGGCGACTCGGGCATCGGCGCGGCCGTGGCCATCGCCTACGCCCGCGAGGGTGCCGACGTCGCGATCTCGTACCTCCCGGAGGAGCAGGAGGACGCCGACCGCATCATCGCCCTCGTCGAGGCGGCAGGTCGCAAGGCCGTCGCGCTGCCCGGAGACATCACCTCGCTCGAGGTCTGCGAGCAGCTCGTCGCCGATGCCGTCGAGCAGCTCGGCGGGCTCGACATCCTCGTGAACAACGCCGGCAAGCAGCAGAACGTCGACGACATCACGAAGATCTCGGACGAGGAGTTCGACGAGACGTTCAAGACGAACGCCTACGCGACCTTCCGGATCACGAAGGCCGCGGTGCCGCACCTGCAGCCGGGCTCCACGATCATCAACACGACCTCGATCCAGGCGTACGCACCGTCGCCGCACCTGGTGCACTACGCCGCGACGAAGGCGACCGTGAACAACCTGGCGAAGGGCCTCGCCGCGCAGCTCGCGCCGAAGGGCATCCGCGTCAATGCCGTGGCTCCCGGTCCCATCTGGACCCCGCTCCAGCCCGCCGGTGGGCAGCCGCCGGAGGCCCTGCCCTCTGCCGGCGAGCAGACCTACCTCGGCCGTTGGGGCCAGCCCGCCGAGCTCGCGCCGGCGTACGTGTTCCTGGCGAGCGGCGAGTCGTCGTATGTCGTGGGCGAGACGCTGCACGTCGACGGGGGCATGCCGACGCCGTAGCGGTGGGCGGACAGCGGACGGGAGGGACGGTGCCGGCTGGCACCGTCCCTCCCGTCCTTCCGTCAACCGGTCGTCAGCACGGCGCGGTGCAGGTGCGCGCCAGACGCTCGAGCAGTTCGCGCGCGGACAGCGCCGCGGCCAGCTCGACCTCGACCGGGTTGATGCCGACGGCCCGTTCGAACGCGCGGCGCCGGGCCTGGTCGGCGATCGGGACCTCGGGGCGCTGCGGGAGCGCGGCGATCGCCCGGGCCGCGGCGTCGAACGCGCCGGTCGGCCGCCCGAGCTGCTCCCACATGGTCCGGACGTCGTGGGCGACCTGATCCGGGTCGCCGCCGAACTCGAAGCCGGCCGAGGCCATGGTCGCCAGTCCCTGCGCGGTGGGGTCGTTCGGGGTCATGACGGCATCGTCACACGGATGACCGCGAACGCGCTGCGAACCGCATCGCTTGTCCCCCGACATGCCGACACCCGGACCGGGGATGCTGTTGTCCCCCGAACTCCGTTTGGATGGTCCTGCCCCCAGTGGGCGACACGGACAGGACGTCCGGGGACCGACGGAGGGCACGATGCTCGAACACACCAGCGCGGACACGCAGGCGGCAGCCGCCGCGGCCGCGACCCTGCACCTGCGGATCACGATCGTGGGGGCCACCGTCGACCTCCTGCGGGACGTTCCCTTCCACGAGGCCCACGCGGGACTCGTCGCCGAGCGCATCGGGATCGGGGTGGAGGAGCTCCACCAGCACTTCCCCTCGTGGGACGGGCTCGTGCTCGCCGCGGTCGACCGGTGGAACGGCGGCCGCATGGACGAGGTCACGCGTGAGGTCGGCGACGGCTCCACGGTCCAGCTCCTGCGCGGGATCGTCGCGTCGAACGCCGAGGACCCGGCCCTCATGCGGCTCCTCGTCGCCCTGCTCTCGGTCGCGGGCAACCCGCAGCACCCGATGGCGTCGTACCTGCGGTCGCGGTACCAGCTCTTCTACGCGCAGATCAAGCGCGGCCTCGAGCACGACATCGCGGTCGGTCGGGCGCCGCACACCATGGACCCGCGCCGCGGGGCCGAACAGCTCATCGCGCTCTACGAGGGACTCCAGCTGCAGGCGTTGCTGCGGTCGGACCTCGACCTCGTGCCCGCCTTCGACCGGGCCGTCACGCGGCTCGAGCGCGGCTGGATGGAGCGCTACGAGCCGCAGGCCGCACGGCGACTGTCGACGTGGAGCGACGGCGGCTGGGAGATCTGACCCGCGGCACTCGGTGCTCGGTGCTCGGCTCGGGGTGCTCGCCGCTCGGCGCTCGGCTCGCGGAGCGCTCGGCTCGCGATCTCACGGGCTGCGCGACACGTCACGCGCGTCGCGGTCCGTGAGGTGTCGCCCAGCCCGTGACGTCGTGCGCCGGTCGGCACCGGCGCCGGCGCCGGCGCCGGCTCAGCGCGGCCGCGGCCCGCGTGGCGTCGAGCCGTTGCCGGGGTCGTAGCCCGAGTCGCGGATGACCTTGATCGCCGTGGTGTCGTTGTGCACCGAGTGCACGACGACCCGTCGGGACCGCCGGAGCGCCCGCCGTGCCCCCGGCGTCGCCACGAGGCCGCCGAGCACGAGCCCGGCACCGATCGCCAGGGCGACCGAGACGGCCGCGACGAAGTCCAGCGCCGCGCTCGACGACCCGGACATGAAGTTGAGCAGGGCGCTCGACACGGCGACACCGGGCAGCAGGGCGCCGCAGAACGCCGGCACCGCGATCGCTGCCACGGCCGTCCGCATCCGTGCGGCGGCGATCGTCGCGAGCACGCCGAGGAGCACCGAGGCGAGGAAGGTCGCTCCGAGCAGCGGGATGCCGACCTCGCGGAGGAGACGCAGAGCGGCACCGGCGGCCACCGAGAACACGACGGCGACCGGGATCACCCGCGCGCTCGCCTGCTGCACGAAGCAGTTGGCGGCCGCCGAGACGACGGTCAGCAGCAGGGACGCCCAGAGCGGCAGGGTCTGCAGGGCGATCCCGGACGGGTCCACCTCGATCCGCAGCCACTTCGTCACGGCGATGCCGGCCGGCACCCCGACGACGATCGCGGCGATGACGAGCCCGATGTAGAACGCCCGGGCCACCGCCATCGCCCGGAACCCCGAGATCGCGTCCTGCGCCCACGTGACGAGGGACGGGTGCGGGAGCAGGAGCACGACGAGCGCGGCCACCATCGTCGCCGCCTGCCCCGGGTGCAGCACGCCCGCCCAGATCGCGAGCGTGCCGATCGCCGAGGCCACCGCACCCTGCGCACCGGAGACGAAGAACTGCGGGAAGCCCCGCCCGGTCAACCACCGGCCCGAGACGATGATGCCGAGCATGAGCACGAACGCGCCGAGCCCCGCCCGCCAGCCACCGCCGGCCTGCATCGCGATCGAGATGCCGAGGATCGAGAGCCCGACGTCGGCCGACCACTGCGGCCACCGGGGCGGCAGCCGGAGCACGGCGACGAGGGCGCTCACGGCGGAGGTCATGTCGCGCTCGTCGTGCACGAGGTCGTCGACGATCTGGTTCGCCCGCGCCAACCGGTCGAGGTCCGAGCCGTCGGACTGCACCGTGCGGACCTTCACCAGCGGCGGGTGGTCGGCCGGCGCGTACTGGATCGTCACCGAACTGCCCGAGAAGTCGAGGTCGAGCGGTGCGAGGTTCCACTTCGTCGACACCGCGACGACGGCGGTCTCGACGCTCCGGGTGTCCGCGCCCGAGGCGAGCATGACCTCGGCGAGGTCGAGGCAGAAGTCGACGATCTGCACCGGCGAGTACTGCTCGCGGGCCCGGGTGTCCGGGACGACCTCTTCGTAGATCGTGCCGCGGAGCCGGGCCCGGGCATCGCGGATGTCGTGCTGCGCGAGGTTCCGGACGCGTGGCCGTGGTGGACGCCCGGGTCTGGCTCCGGGGAGGGACTGCTCGGCCATCCCGCCATCGTGCCAGTCGTCGACGCCCGAGTCCGGACGTCCGCTGGACGCCCTCAGTGCCGACGCTGTGCGCTGAGCCGTCCCGCGGCGAACGACGCGACGACGGCGCCTGCCAGCACGAGCACCGGCCCGACCGTCGACCGCCAGGCCAGGGAACCCGCGACGAAGGCGTAGTCGACCCGGGGTGCGACGCTGGCGAAGCCGACCGTGGAGGTCGGGGTGGTGAGGAGCAGCACGACGCCGACGACGAGGGCGGCCAGGCCGAGCCAGAGGGACACGTGGGTCCAGGGTGCGGGACGTGGCATGCCGTCGGCGTACGCAGACGGGAGGCGCGGTGCCGACCGGCACCGCGCCTCCCGTTCCGCGCGTCGAGCGCCTACTGCTCGAAGGTCGCGTGGAGCTCGATGTCGACGCCGGTGAGCGCCTTCGAGACGGGGCAGGTGGCCTTCGCCTCGTCGGCGGCCTTGAGGAAGGTCGCCTCGTCGATGCCGGAGACCTCGCCGGAGACGGTGAGGACGATGCCGGTGAGCTTGAACCCGCCGGCCGAGTCCGGGCCGAGCGAGACGTCGGCCTTGACGTCGAGCGCCTCGACCGTGCCGCCCGCCTCGCCGAGGACGGCCGAGAACTGCATGGCGTAGCACGCGGAGTGCGCGGCTGCGATGAGCTCCTCGGGGCTGGTGGTGCCGCCGGCGTCGTCGGCGGCACGCTTCGGGAAGGACACGTCGTACGTGCCGACCTTCGAGCTGGAGAGCTCGACCTGGCCGGAACCGTCGTTGAGGCCGCCGTTCCAGGCGGTGCGTGCGGTGCGCGTGGGCATGACCGCTCCTTTCGTGTGGGGGATCGGTCCCGATCGGGACCGCCGACGCCGAGTCAATCAGAGAACGCGCGTTCTCGCGAGGGCTCTCGGGGAAGACGCAGGTCTGCCCTACGATCGGGCGCATGGGGGACAGGGTGACCGCGGGCTTCCGCGACCGCGTGCTCGAGCCGGGGCCGGTCGACGTGACGAACCCGGTCGTCGCGTGGGTGCGGTTCTGGACGCGGGGCTGGCGGTTCCACGGGCGGGCGAGCCGGACGGAGTTCTGGTGGGTGATCGCCCTCGAGCTCGCCCTGACGGCGGCGGCGCTCTGGATCGTCGGCGTGCACGGCACGGGCGGACGGTGGGAGCTGTACGCGGACCCGTTCGGGGCGGTCGTCTCGCCGCGGGTGTCCTTCCACCTCGTCGAGGTGGAGCAGGGGGCCTGGTTCGGTTGGGGCTCGGGTCCCCGGGACGTCCGGCCGGACGCGTGGGACGCGGTCCTGCTCGCCGCGGTGATCGCGACCGTCGTGCCGCGGTGGTCGCTGCTCGTCCGACGCCTGCACGACCGTGACCACACCGGGATGTGGATCCTGCTCCTCGTGTTCACCGGGCCGATCGGGTGGCTCGTGCTGACCGGCATGGTCGCCTCGCGGTCGCGCGCCCGGGGCGCTCGGTTCGACCGCGGCCCGGTCGGCGGGCGGCAGGTGTCGAGCACGGATGAGCCACAGCTGTCGTCCTGAGCGACAGGTGTAATCTGGCGGGGTTCAAAGGAGACCCCATGCGCGCCGTCGTGTTCGAACAGTTCCAGACGTTCCCGTCCCTCACGGACGTCCCGAAGCCCACCCCGGGTCCGGGGGAGGTGCTCCTCAAGGTCGCCGGTGCCGGTGCGTGCCACTCGGACGTCGCCGTCTACCGCGAGTTCCAGGCGGGGCAGCCAGGAGCGCAGCAGCCCCCGTTCGTCCTCGGGCACGAGAACTCCGGCTGGGTCGAGGAACTCGGCGACGGCGTCTCCGGCTTCACCGCGGGTGACGCTTACCTCGTCTACGGCCCGGTCGGCTGCGGGCACTGCTCGTACTGCTCGAAGGGGCAGGACACGTACTGCGAGAACGCTGCCACGAACCCGTACGCGGGCATCGGCCTCGGGCGCGACGGCGGGATGGCGGAGTACGTCAGAGTGCCGGCACGCAACCTCGTGCCGCTGGGTGACGCCGACCCGATCGCGGCCGCACCGCTCAGCGACGCCGCGCTCACGCCGTACCACGCGATCAAGGCCTCGCTGCCGAACCTGGCCGGCGGTGGCAGGTACGCCCTCGTCGTGGGCCTCGGCGGACTCGGGCAGATCGCCGTCCAGATCCTCACGGCCCTCACCGGGGCGACCGTCATCGCGACGGACACGAAGCAGGACGCGATGGACCGCGCGGCCGCACGGGGCGCGATCACCGTGCCGGGTGGCCCCGACCAGGCCGCTGCGATCCGCGAGATCACCGGCGGGCGCGGGGTGGACGCCGCGTTCGACTTCGTCGGGGCGACACCGACGATCACCCTCGCCCAGGCGTCGATGGCGATCGGCGGGCGGTGCACCGTGGTCGGCATCGCCGGGGGCACCACGGAGTGGAACTTCTTCCGGACCCCGTACGAGTCGACCATCACGAACACGTACTGGGGCACCGTCGAGGACCTGCACGAGGTCGTCGCGATGTACCGCGCGGGGCAGATCGTCCCCGACGTCGAGCGCTACGCACTGTCCGACGCGCTCGAGGCCTACCGGAAGCTCGAGGCCGGCGAGCTCTCGGGCCGCGCGGTCGTGGTGCCGACGCTCTGACGCGGAGACGCGGAGCCGCGGAGCCGCGGGGCCGCGCGCTACCGGGTCACCGTCCCGCGGCGTAGCCCTGCGCGCCCCGCGGGTTCGCCGCCGCGCCGAGCACCCCGGTCGCCGGGTCCCGCGTCACGCACGACAGCCGGCCGAGCGTCCAGTCGCCCGCGCGGGTGACGACGTGCCCGCGGGCCTCGAGCCCGGCGATCACGTCGTCGCCGATCCGGTCCTCGACCACGAGTCCAGCCGGCTCCCACGTGCGCGGCCAGAACGACCCCGGGAACGACGTCGTGTGCAGGGCGGGCGCGTCGATGGCCTGCTGCGGGGAGTACCCGCCGACGATCCAGCGGAGCAGGAACAGCAGCTGCCACTGGTCCTGTTGGTCGCCACCCGGTGAGCCGACCGCGGCGACCGGGACGCCGTCGCGGAGCACCAGGGTCGGGGTGAGCGTCGTGCGCGGGCGCTCGCCGGGGCGGAGGGTCGAGGCCGTGCCCTCCTCGAGCCAGGTCATCTGCAGGCGGGTACCCAAGCAGAAACCGAGCCCCGGGATCGTCGGCGAGGACTGCAGCCAGCCGCCGGACGGGGTCGCGCTGACGATGTTGCCCCAGCGGTCGACGACGTCGATGTGGCACGTGTCACCGCGGGTCTCGCCGTCCGGGGCCACGAACGGTTCGCCGCGGTCCTCGACGGGCGCGACCGCCGGGGCGTCCCGCTCGATGCGGACCGTCGGCTCGCCCGCGGACCCGGCGGCTCCGGCCGAGGCCTTGTGCGACGTCCGGACCGGCGGCATCGTGTGCCGGACCCCCTCGACGCTCCCGGGCCGCAGCTCGGCCGACGCCAGGTCCCCGATCAGGGCTCGGCGCTCGTCGGTGTACGCGTCCGACAGCAGGACGTCGAGGGGGACGTCGCCGTCGCCATAGAACGCCTCGCGGTCGGCCAGCGCGAGCTTCTGCGCCTCGACGATCGTGTGCGCGCCGAGCTCGGTCGAGGGGTCGAGCCGTGCGTCGTCGAGCGGCTCGAGCAGTCGCAGGGTCTGCAGGAGCGCCGGACCCTGTCCCCACGGCCCGGTCTTCGCGATGGTGCACCCGCGGAACTCCGCCGTCGTCGCCGGCTCGTAGGTCGCCCGGAAGGCCGCGAGGTCCGACGCCCGGATCACGCCGGCGTGGTCGGTCCCGGACGCGTGGCGGTGCGGCTGGCGGACGAACCGGTCGATCGCCTCGGCGACGAAGCCCTCGGCCCACTCGCCGCGGGCGGCGTCGATGCGCGCGCTCCGGCCGTCGACGCCGCTCCCGGCGGCGACGAGCCGTTCGAAGACCGAGGCGAGCGCCTCGTTGCGCACCACGTCCCCCGGGGCCGGCACCGCGCCTCCCGGCAGCCACTGCGCGGCGGAGGTGGGCCAGTGCTCCTCGAACAACCCGCGCACCGCGGTGATCGTCCGGACCACCGCGGGCACGACCGGGTGGCCGTCCCGCGCGTAGCCGACGGCCGGTGCGAGGACGTCGGCGAGCTCCCACGTGCCGTGGTCGCGCAGCAGCAGGAGCCAGGCGTCCACGGCACCCGGCACGGTGGCGGCGAGGGCACCGGCTCCCGGGACGAGGTCGAGCCCCTCGGCGCGGTAGTGCTCCGGCGTCGCACCGGCCGGGGCGGGCCCCTGTCCGACGAGCACGGTCGGCGTCGGGTCGTCCTCGGTCGCGAACACCGCCGTGAGGTCGCCGCCGGGGCCGTTCAGGTGCGGCTCGACGACGTGCAGCACGAACGCTCCGGCGACCGCGGCGTCGAACGCGTTCCCGCCCCGTTCGAGCACGGACTGCGCGGTGGCGGTCGCGATCCAGTGCGTCGAGGCGACCATGCCGAAGGTGCCGGCGAGGTCCGGTCGCGTGGTCGTGGGGGCGGGCGGGGTGAAAGCGGGGTTTGGCGTCGGCATGGTCCCATCCTGTCCTTGCGTGCATCCGCGGGTGCGCGCATACTGAACGCAGCGGTTAATTAACCGCAGTGTTCATCAAGGAGGCGACGATGACCACCGACCGCGTCGACGCCGTGCTCTCGGCCCTCGCCGACCCCATCCGCCGGCGGATCGTCGAGCGACTCGGGAAGGGCGAGGCGACCGTCACCGACCTGTCCGAGCCGTTCGACGTCAGCGCACCGGCGATCTCCCGACACCTCGGCGTCCTCGAACGCGCCGGTCTCATCACCCGTGAACGGCACGGCACGTGGCGCACCTGCCGGCTCCGGCCCGAGGCCGTCACCGAGCTCGCCGGGTGGCTGGGCGGGCTGCAGCCGGTCTGGGACCGCCGGTTCGACAGCCTGGAGGCGCTGCTCGCCTCCCAGCGTCCGCCCGCCACCGTGGGCGGCGCGTCCACAGCACCCACCGTCCCGTCCGACGACCAGCAGGAGCAGTCATGACCGAGCAGTTCACCGCCCACGCCACCCACCGGTTCGCGTACCCCGTCCAGGACGTCTACCGCGCGTTCGTCGACCCCGCACAGCTCGCGCTCTGGTTCGGGCCGCTCGGCTTCCACGTCCCCGTCGCCACCGTCGAGGTCGACGCCCGCGTCGGTGGGGCCTGGAACCTCACCATGGTGAGCAACGACGACCCCGGGTGGGCCTCGCCCGTGCACTCGACGCTCCAGGAGGTCGAGGAGAACCGGATCATCGTCGGGACGTCGACCGCCGAGGGCATCCCCGGCATCGAGGACGGGACGCCGCTGTCCCTCACGCTCGAGTTCGCCGAGGACGGCGACGGCACGGTGGTCACGCTCACCCAGGGCCCCTTCCCCGAGGCCATGCGGGACATGAACATCGCCGGGTGGACGCAGTCGTTCCACAAGCTCGAGGCCCTGCTCGGCGCCCCGAAGGCCTTCTTCCAGATGCCCTGACGACACGGAGTGCCCCCGGAACTGGGGTTGTCCGGTCCGGGCAATGGGGTTGTGCGGGCTCCACGAAAAGGTGACCATCGTTCGGCGGCGTGTCGAGAGCGCGTCGCCGAACGGTCGGCAGGGGCTCGGCCGGATCCAGATCAGGGGTTCCATGACCAGCACACCGTCCTCCGTCGCGCGCGCTCGCCGACTCCCTCGACTCGCAGCCGCGGTCGTGGCCATCGCCGTCCTCGCCGGTGGTGCCGTCGGGATCGCCGAGCCGGCGTCGGCAGCCGTGGTCTACAAGGGGAAGGCGCCTGCCGGCACGACGCTGCAGCCCGGCGACTCGGTGACCTCGCCGAACGGCCAGTTCCGGCTGATCCTGCAGGGTGACGGCAACCTCGTCGAGTACGGCGTCGGCAACCAGGTGCTCTGGGCGTCGAACACCTCGAACCAGCCCGGTGCCGTGCTGACGATCGGGCGGAACCGCGCCGTCGACCTGCTGCGGAACGGCAAGCGCATCGTCCGCTGGGCCTCCGCCGGCACCGCGCAGTCCACCGAGTTCGCGGTCCGCGCCGACGGCACGATGGGCCTCTACTCGGGCAAGACCGCGATCGTGAACTGGACGAGCCAGCAGGGCGTCGTGCCCGCCGGCAACTCGATCTACTCCGGCACCGTGCTCAGCTCGGACACGAGCGGCACCCGTCGCCTGACGATGCAGACCGACGGCAACCTCGTGCAGACCGTCAACCGCAAGGTCGTCTGGCAGTCCGGGACCGCCGGGCACGCTGGCGCCTGGGCGGAGCTGCGCAAGGACGGCAACTTCGCCGTGGTCGGTCGCGACGCCGCGCAGAAGAAGGTCACGCTCTGGAACTCGCGGACCGGCACCGCGGGCGCCGGCACGCTCATGGTGCAGGTGGACGGCAACGTCGTGCTCTACGGCGGCAAGGACACCCGCGTCTGGTCGACCAAGCCCGTCACGGGCATGATGTGGCCGGTCGCGAGCACCAAGATCTCCGGACGCTACGGCGACGACCGCGGCGCCGGGCACGTGCCGCGGTACCACCAGGGCGCCGACGCCCCGGTCGCGGTGGGTACGCCCGTGTACGCCTCGGGGACCGGCACGGTGACGAGCACCGTCGCGAACAACGCCTCGTACGGCAACTACATCGTCGTGACCTACGGCAACGTCACGGTCCTCACCGCGCACCTCAGCGCGATCGAGGTCAAGCCGGGGCAGATCGTGTCCGTGCGCACCGAGATCGGGAAGTCTGGCAACACCGGGCAGTCGACCGGGCCGCACGTGCACGTCGAGACCCGGCGGGCGGGATCGCTCTTCGACCCGTTGACGCTGCTGCACTTCCGGTAGGGGAACGGCCCGCACTCGAGTCGAGTGCGGGCCGCCGTCTCAGTCCCTCCGCCAGACGTCGAGCAGGAGCCTGGCGACAGCCACGAGCAAGCTCGCGACCGGCAACCAGGACACCCGACGCCTGGGCTCGGACCCGTTGTCCTTCGACATCGAGACCACCTCCGGTGTGTCAGCGCCGGCGGACACGAGGAGCGGGGTGCCGAGGGGTGCGTCCGTGACCGGGGTCACGTACGCTGACTCCGAGCGAAACGCTCGGGACACTCTGCGTCCCTCTGGCACTCCACTCGGAGAGCAACTCGGAGCCCATCACCGTTGCCGCGGTGGTGGGCTTCAACCTTGCCCGGGGCGATCGTCCGGCGGCCGAGGCCCTCGCGTCCTGATCGTTCGACGTCGGCCGTAGGGTGGACGGGATGGAGAAGCGCGGCGGACGGGTCATCGTGTTGGTGGCGATCGGGATCGTGGCGGGGATCCTCTCCGGCCTGTTCGGCGTCGGCGGCGGGGTCATCGTCGTGCCGGCCCTGATGGCGGCCCTCCACCTCGACCAGCGCCGGGCATCGGCGACGTCCCTCGTGGCGATCGCCCCCGCGGCCGTCGTCGGGGCGATCACGTACGGCGTGCAGGGCGAGGTGCACTGGCTCGCGGCCCTGACCCTGGCGGTCGGCAGCGTCGTCGGTGCCCCGATCGGCGCGCGGCTCCTGCGGGCGCTGCCACTGCGGGTCCTGCCGTGGATCTTCGTGGAGTTCATCGCCGTCGTGCTCGTCTCGCTGTTCGTGGCGGTGCCGACGCGCGGGGGCGAGGTGCACTTCGGCGTGGTCGAGGCGATCGTCCTGCTGCTGCTCGGGCTGTTGTCGGGCGTGCTGTCCGGGCTCGTCGGGGTCGGCGGCGGGGTCGTCATCGTGCCGGGGCTCGAGGTCGCGCTCGGCGCGGGCGACCTGCTCGCGAAGGGCACCTCGCTGCTCACCATGGTGCCGACGTCCGTCTCGGGCACGGTGGCGAACCTCCGGCGCCGAGCGGTGGACCTCCGGGTCGGCCTCACGATCGGCGTCACGGCCGCGATCTGCGCTCCCGGAGGCGCGTGGATCGCCCGCCTCGTCGATCCGCAGGTGGGCACCTGGCTCTTCGCCGCGTTCCTCGTGGTGGTCGCGGTGATCGTCCTGCGCCGCGGTCGCCGGACCGCACCGCGGAACGAGGCGACGGACGGGGAGGTCGCGTGACGCGCCTCCAGTCCGGCGGTGGGCGGAACCCGGCGGATGCGGAGGCCGTGCTCGCGGCGTTCGCGCGCACATCCGGTGACGTGCCGGCTGCGCGACGCGTCGCGCGGCAGTTCGCCGACCTCGACGAGGGTGAGCGGTCCGCGCTGCTCTGGAGCGAGGACCGGGGCGCGCGGCTCGTCGCCGTCCTGCTCCTCGTGCAGGCGATGCGGGAGCACCCGGACCCGGAGCTGACCGACGAGTACCTGACGGCGGCGAAGGCGGAGCGGTTCGACGACACGGTATTGGTCGACCTCGGGGCGGAGGAGCTCGTGGGTGCCCCGCTCGTCGGGGGCTCGACCGGCCCGCTGTTCGCGCTCGTGAAGTCCGACGTGGCGATGGTCCGTCGGATCGCGGTCGTGGCCACCCTGGCGTTCGCGAAGCAGGGTGACGCCGAGGTGCCGCTCGCCATCGCGGTGCGGCTCGTGCGGGAGCGGAACGACACCGTGCAGTCAGCGCTCGGCCGGGTGCTCCGCGAGACCGGCAAGCGGGCGTCCGAGGCGGCGCTCGTCGCGTTCCTCGAACGGCAGGGGCGGTTCCTCACCCCCGCGGCGCGGGTGACGGCGACCGAGCACCTTCCGCCGGCGGAACGCGACCGACTGCGCGGCTGACCCTGCACGCCGGGGCGCTGACACCGTCCAGACGTCGGACGGCGCCACCCGGCGATGGCTCAGTCGGAGGCGGTGGGCTGCGCGAGGACGGTCGTGAGCGACACGACGACACCGTCCCGGACCTCGATGACGTCGACACCCCGGACCGCGGGCGCACCGACCGGGCCGAAGCCCCACGCGAGGACCCCGTGGTGCTCGGAGACGTACCGACGCCCCTCCTCGACGAACTGGAACGCTCCAAGCGCCTCGTCGAGGATCCCCGCGGCCTTCTGGTCGAGGGCGTCCCAGCCGGTGACGGTCCCCTCGGGGTCGGAGAAGGTCACGTCGGGGGAGTACGTCCGCTCGATCGCAGCGCGCCGTGCGGCAGCGTCGCGGTTCCCGAAGACGTCGTGGAGGTTCGTGGTCAGCAGCTCGGACACGGTCGGCATGGGCGGAGCCTAGCCTGGGCACATGCACACCGAGGTGCCCCGACCCCGCATCGACGCCGCGCTCGTGGAACGGCTCGTGGCCGCGCAGTTCCCGGAGTGGGCCGGGCTGCCCGTCCGCGAGGTCGATGCGCAGGGGTGGGACAACCGCACCTACCGGCTCGGCAGCGAGTTGGCCGTCCGGCTGCCGAGCGCGGCCGGGTACGTCGCAGCCGTCGAGAAGGAGCAGCGGGTCCTGCCGTACCTCGCGGCGCGGCTCGACGTCCCGGTGCCGGAGCCGGTCGGACTGGGGGTCCCGGCCGAGGACTACCCGTTCCCGTGGTCGGTCCGGCGCTGGATCGACGGCACGGTCGCTGCCCGGGCCTCGACCCTCGACCGACGGGCCCTCGCCGCCGACGTCGGTGCGGTGCTCCGGCAGCTGCGGGCCGTGCCGGCGGGTGACGGTCCGGTCGCCGGGGTGCACTCGTTCCACCGGGGAGCGCACCCGTCGCACTACGCACCCGAGGTGGTCGCGGCGCTCGACCGGCTCGGTGACGATGTCGACCGTCATGCGTGCGAGGCGGTCTGGGGCGCGGCGACCGCCTCGGTCTGGGACCGGCCGGCCGTGTGGTTCCACGGCGACGTCGCCCCGGGCAACCTGCTCGTCGACCGGGACGGACGGCTCTCGGCCGTGATCGACTTCGGCACGTGCGGTGTCGGTGATCCGGCGTGCGACCTCGTCCTCGCCTGGACGTTCCTCGACCCGGAAGCGCGACGGGTGTTCCGCGACGCCGTCGGCCTCGACGCCGCCACCTGGGCGCGGGCGCGGGGCTGGGCGCTCTGGAAGGCGCTCATCATGCTCGCGGGGAGCGCCGGGCCCGGGGACCGAGCGGAGCACGAGGCGGTGCTGGGGGCGGTCCTCGCCGATCCGGTCGCGACCTGAGCTGCGCGTCAAGCAGCCGGGCCGCCCCGCGCAGCCCGGCCCACCCGGGTAGCCAGACCGCCCGTCGGGGTCGGGGTCGGGGCCGGGCCGGCGGGGCTAGGGCGTCAGCGCCGCGTCCAGCACGAGGTCGAGCGCCGCGACCTGTCGCTCGGGCGTCCACCGCTCGGGGTCGCCCGCGGCCAGCGCGGTGATCCCCTCGACGGTCGCGACCAGGGCAGCCGCGCGGTCGTCACACACCGCATCCGTCAGGCCGGTCGCGAGCGCGAGCAGTCGAGCGAGTCGCCCGGCGAAGGAGCGGCTGTTCGTCACGTGCTGGTCGCGCAGCACGGGGTCACCGAGCGCGGCGGCGAGGAACGCGACCCACGCCCGGGCCTCGGCGAGGCGCCCGGCATCGACGGCGAGTGCGCCGCCGGCCACCGCCCGCACCGCTGCTGCCGCGTCCGGGGCGTCCGCCTCGAGTGCGTCGGCACGGACCCTGGTGCGGTCGTGCAGAACCTGTCGGGCGTGCAGGAGGAGGGCGCGCTTGTCGGGGAACGTGTGGAGGACGAGCCCCGTCGTGCACCCGGCGCGTTCGGCGACGGCGCGGAGCGTCAGGCCGGTCGGACCGAGGTCGGCGAGGGTGGTGAAGACGGCCTCGGACAGCCGGGTCCGCTGGGCGGCGTCGTCTCGGGTCCGGGGCACACCGGAAGCGTAACAGGTGTTACCGTAACGATCGTTACCGAAAGGATCGCCATGCGCTGGACCATCACGACCGTCCCGTTCGACCACGCGGACGCCGACCGGCTCCGCCGAGCACAGCGGCAGGAGCTCGACGCGCGGTACGGGACGGACGACCACGAGCCCGGCGTCCCGCCGACCGCGGCCGACGTCCCGGTGTTCGTCCTGGCGTGTGACGAGGACGGCTCCGCGATCGCCTGCGGCGGGCTCCGGCCGCTCCCCGACGACGTCCTCGGTGCCGGGGTCGTGGAGATCAAGCGGATGTACACGGCGCCGTCCGCTCGGGGGACCGGTGTGGCGACGGCGGTGCTCCGGCGGCTCGAGCAGGAAGCGGTGCGGGCGGGCGCGGACTCGGTGGTCCTCGAGACCGGCACGGCGCAGCCCGACGCGATACGGTTCTACGAGCGCGAGGGGTACACGGCGATCCCGCTCTTCGGTGCCTACGCCGGGTCGACGAACTCGGTGTGCTTCGGCCGGCGACTCGGCCCGGTCCCCGACGTCATCGGAGCAGGGTCAGCGTGAGAACACGTCGTCGAGTGTGTAGGTCCCGAGCCGACGCTCCCGTACGAGGGCTCCCAGCCGGGGCAGCGCGCCGATGGTCCCCGGGAAGTTCGCGTGGCCGATCACGATCCGACCCGGCGTGAACCACTGGTCGGCGAACCCGACGATCTGTCCGGCGCCGATGTCGCCGGAGTCCGCGAGCGTCCCGTACCAGAGCAGCGGTGTCGTGTAGCCGACCCGTGCGGCGGCGGCGTCGACCCGGGCGTCGTGGTACCCGTACGGCGGTCGGAAGTACGGGCGTGCGTCGACGCCGAACGTCCGCTCGATGAACTCGTGGTTGCGGGTCAGCTCGTCCTCGATGGCCTGGTCGCCGAGCTTCGTCAGGGCCGGGTGGTCCCAGGTGTGGTTGCCGATCTGCACCTGCCCCGACGCGATGAGGGGCCGCAGCACGTCGGCGTGCTCCGTCCACGAGGGCCGGACGCCGTTCACGAAGAAGGTGAGCCGGGTGCCGGTCTCGGCCGCGAAGCGGGCGTAGGCGCCGACGACGTCGGATGACGCGCCGTCGTCCACGGTCCAGGCGATCCCGGGTGTCCCGGCGGGCAGTCCGGTGACGGTGCCTGCCGGCAGCGGTGTCCTCGTGAGCGTCGGCTGCGCCCACGTCGGCGTCGGCGTCGGTGTCCGGGTGGGAGACGGGACGGGCGTCGGGGTCGGCGAGTGCGTCGCGACGGCCTCCCGTCGCGGTCCGGTGGGCGCACAGGCGGCGAGCGCTCCGGCCGCGAGCAGGGCGCCCGCTCCGGCGAGCAGGGAGCGGCGGGTGGTGCGGTGGTCCATCCGCACCAGCATCGGGTGACCGGCCGGTCGGGCGCATCGGCTCCCGGGACGATCCGGTTGGCCGATCGGCCACCGGGACCACGGGGACCGGGCCAGGAGGCGCGGCTCACGTCCGCCACGGACCGCGCTGGCCGGACGGGGCTGGGAACGCACCACGGGGCGGGCGGGTACCGACGTGGGGAGACGAGCCGCGCCTCCTGGCCGACTCGAAGCGACCACGAGAGGAACGCGACGTGCGCGCACTGACCTGGCAGGGCACCGAGAAGGTGTCCGTCGAGACCGTCCCCGACCCGACCATCCAGCAGCCGACCGACGCGATCGTGCGGATCACCTCCACGGCGATCTGCGGCTCCGACCTGCACCTGTACCGGGTCCTCGGTCCGTACATCGACAGGGGCGACGTCCTCGGGCACGAGCCCATGGGCATCGTGGAGGAGGTCGGCAGCGCCGTCACGAACCTGAAGGTCGGCGACCGCGTCGTCGTCCCCTTCAACATCTCGTGCGGGCACTGCTACATGTGCGAACGCGGACTCCAGTCGCAATGCGAGACCACCCAGGTCACCGAGTACGGCTCCGGCGCCGCGCTCTTCGGCTACACGAAGATGTACGGCCAGGTGCCCGGCGGCCAGGCCGAGTACCTCCGCGTGCCGCACGCCGACTACGGGCCGATCGTCATCCCCGACGACGGGACGCCCGACGACCGCTGGCTGTTCCTCAGCGACATCCTGCCCACGGCGTGGCAGGCCGTGCAGTACGCGAACGTCCCCGAGGGCGGGACGCTCGCGGTGCTCGGCCTCGGCCCCGTCGGCCAGTTCGCCGCCCGCATCGGCGCGCACCTCGGCTACCGGGTGCTCGCCGTCGACCCCGAGCAGGTCCGCCGCGACCTCGGGGCGAAGCACGGTGCCGAGGTGTTCGACCTGACGAAGGTCGTCGTCCCGCAGCTGGTCGACCTGACCGACGGTCGCGGTCCCGACGGCGTCGTCGACGCGGTCGGCATGGAGGCGCACGGCAACCCGGTCGCCGGCTTCGCCCAGCGCGCCGCCGGGCTCCTGCCCGACAAGCTCGCACAGAAGGCGATCGAGACCGCCGGCATCGACCGGCTCGCCGCGGTGCACGCGGCGATCGACCTCGTCCGCCGCGGTGGCACGGTCTCGCTGAGCGGCGTCTACGGCGGGATGGCCGACCCCATGCCGATGATGACGCTCTTCGACAAGCAGATCACCGTCCGCGAGGGGCAGTGCAACGTGAAGCACTGGATCGACGACATCATGCCGCTCGTGCAGGACCCGTCGGACCCGCTCGGCACGCTCGACCTGACCACCCACCGGGTCTCGCTCGAGGACGCCCCGCACATGTACGAGGTGTTCCAGAAGAAGGAGGACGGCTGCGTCAAGGTCGTGCTCGACCCCGCGATGGCCGCGGCCTGATGCGGATCGTCGTCGTCGGCGGGACCGGCAACCTGGGGACCGCGGTGCTCCGGCGGCTGACGACGGTCCGGGCCGAGGGCACCGCCGTCGAGGTCGTCGGGGTCGCGCGGCGGCTGCCGGACCTCCGCGCCGAGCCCTACGGGGTGGCCGTCTGGCACGCCGTCGACATCGGAGCCCCGGACGCCGTCGACCAGCTCGCCGCCGTGTTCCGGGGCGCGGACGCCGTCGTGCACCTCGGCTGGGCGCTGCAGCCGACGCACGACATCCCGGCGCAGTACCGGACGAACGTGACCGGCACGGCCAACGTCCTCGAGGCCGTGGCGCGCGTCGACGTCCCCCAGGTCGTCGTCGCCTCGTCCGTGGGGGCGTACCGCGGGGTCGACGTGGACGGCAAGCGGACGCCCGTCGACGAGGGGTTCCCCGTCACCGGGATCCCGACCGCCACGTACTCGATCCACAAGGCCGAGAACGAGGCAGCGATGGACGCGTTCGCGGCAGCCCACCCGTCCGTCGTCGTGACCCGGCTGCGACCCGGCCTGGTCTTCCAGCGCAGCGCCGCCGCCGAACTCCGCGGGCTCTTCCTCGGCCGCCTCGTGCCGATGTCGGTCGTCCGGTGGATCCGCTGGGCGGTCCTGCCCCTGCCGCTCGCGTTCGTGTTCCAGGCCGTGCACGCCGACGACGTCGGCGATGCCTTCTGGCGAGCGATCGACCGGCGTGCCGGCGGGGCGTTCAACATCGCTGCCACACCCGTGCTCAACCCGCCGAGGATGGCGCGGGCGTTCGGGATGCGCGGCGCGGTGCGGGTGCCGATGTGGGCGATCCGCGGACTCGTCACGCTCACCTGGCGGCTGCGGTTGCAGCCGACGGACGCCGGGTGGGTGGACATCGCGGCCCGGGTGCCGGTCATGCGGACCGATCGGGCGCGGTCGGTCCTCGGATGGGAGGCGCGGCACACGTCCGACGAGGCCTTGCGCGAGCTCGTGGCCGGGTTCGCGGACGGTGCGCGCGTGCCGGGGTCGGGGCCGTTGCGCGGGTGACGGGTGGCCCCTTCGTGGGGCAGCGCTCGGGCCGGGGACGCGCTACGGTCGGATCGTTCCGACGAAGGGGGACGGCGTGTTCGGGAACTTGTTGGGTGACGGCATGGGTGGCGGGCTCGGCGCGTTCGGGGTGCTGTTCGGGGTGGTCGCGGCCGTGATCGGTCTCGGGTTCGTCGCGATCGTCGTGACGGTCGTCCTCCGCAGCGCACGGATGGCGAAGCGGGGCCAGAACCCGTTCACCATGCAGGAGGACCTGGCGTACCAGGCCATGCAGAGCCGGACGCTGGCGCCCGAGAAGTCGCTCGAGCAGCGGCTCGCCGAGCTCGACGAGCTGCACGCTCGCGGCGTCATCTCGGACGAGGAGCACCGCGCCGCCCGGGCCGAGGCCCTCCGCGCGTGATCACCGCCGAGACCCACAACCCACTGGTGCCGCCCGTCTACGACCTCGTCTGGAGCGTGGTGGTGGCGCTCGTGGTGGTGGCCGTCGTCGTCGCGATCGTGTTCGTCGTCCGACGGTCCCGCCGCGCGACGGGCGGTTCCCGTGAGCAGCGGCTCGCCGAGCTCGACGAGCTGCACGCCCGCGGCGTCATCTCGGACGAGGAGCACCGCGCCGCCCGGGCCGAGGCTCTCCGCGACTAGCCTGGGCGGGTGCTGCGACCGATCGACCTGCTCGGGGAGTGGACCCTGCACCGCACGGTCCTCGACCGACGTGCGGGCATCGACGGCCTCGTGACCGGGACCACGACCCTCGCGCGCACGGCCCCGGACGCGGTCCGCTGGGACGAGGTCGGCACGATGGCCTTCGACGGCCGCACCGTCCCGGTGTCCCGGACGCTCTGGGTCCGCCGCGGCGCCGACGACGACGGCTGGACGGTGCACTTCTCGGACGGTCGGGTGTTCCACGACTGGGTCTGGGGATCGGCGGTGTCCCACGCCTGCGAGCCCGACGACTACTCCGGGGTGCTCGCTGGCGACACGGAGCGCTGGACGGTCCGGTGGGAGGCGCACGGCCCGGCGAAGGACTACGTCCTCGACAGCACGCTGCGACGTCGGTCCCTCGCGGCAGACTGAGCGCATGCCCCGCAGCTCCGGTACCGACGCCCCGCGCACCACCCTGACCGAACCGACGGACCTCGACGACTGGACTCCAGGGCCCGGAGACGTCCTCACGGGCGACCGGATCGAGGGCAAGCGCATCGACGTGCTCGACCTCGCGGGGGAGCGGCTGCCGGACCTCGAGATCGAGGAGTCGGTGATCGGCACGCTCCGGGCGGACGGCGCCGACCTGCGGGGACTGCGGGTGCGCGACGCGATCGTCGAGACGCTGGACGCCCCGGTGTTCCGCGCGTCGAGCAGCTCCTGGCGTGAGGTCCGGATCGCCGGCGGCCGGATCGGCTCGGCCGAGCTGTACGACACGACGCTGAACGGCGTCGAGTTCGTCGGCATGAAGCTCGGGTTCGTGAACCTCCGCGGCTCGACCGTCACCGACGTCGTGTTCCGGGACTGCGTCGTCGACGAGCTCGACATCGCCGACGCCCGGCTGCTGCGGGTGTCGTTCGAGGGGACGAGCATCCGCGTGGCCGAGGGGTCGAACACGCGGATCGACCACGTCGACCTCCGGGCCGCCGACCTCGACCGGGTGGAGCGGCTCGAGGGCTTCCGCGGCGCGACGATCGCGGCCGACCAGCTGTACACGCTCGCGCCGCTCCTCGCCGCCCAGGCGGGTTACCGGGTCGACTGACCGCCGCCGGCCGCGCGGTGCACGCGGTCGCGCGCTGCCTCACGCGGCGGCGCGCGCCGCCAGCGCCACCGCCAGGTCGGCCTGCACGAGGTCGCCGTGCACCGCCGCGCCCGCCTGTGTGCCCGCAGCCGCCGAGGCGATGACGGTGGCCATCGGCGTCGCCACGTTCCCGGCGGCGTAGACACCCCGGACGCTCGTCTGTCCGGCGCCGTCCACCGTCAGCGCGCCGGCGAAGCGGTGGTCGCCCATGAACTGGTCGGTGGCCTCGAGCCCGAGCCCCGCGAGGAACCCGACCTGCGCCTCGACCGTGCTCGCCGCGGCCAGGGCGTCGAGCGCCACGAACTCGCCGGATGCCAGCGAGACGCCGGTGAGCCGCTCGCCGTCGGACACCACGTCGCGCACCGGTCCCGTCACGACCCGGACACCGCGGGCCGCAAAACCGTCCAGGGTGGTGTCGTCGACGAGTGCTGGGTCCGTGACGAACGCCGTCACGTCCTCGCTGAGCGCACGGAACATGAGCACCTGGTGTGCCCCGATCGGTGACGTCACGAGCACGCCGATGCGCTGGTCGCGGATCTCCCACCCGTGGCAGAACGGGCAGTGCACGACGCCGCGCCCCCACTGCTCGGCGAGGCCCGGGACCTCCGGCAGGACGTCCCGGGCGCCGGAGGCGACGACCAGACGGCGGGCCGTGACGACCGCGCCGGATTCCAGCGAGACCGAGAAGCCGACCGTGTCGACACCGCCACCGTCGGTGGCGGACGCGGCCACGATCCTCCCGGTCGTCACCTCGACGCCGTAGGCGGCCACCTCGTCGCGACCGACCGCTCCGAGCGCCGCCGGCGAGGCCCCCTCGCGCCCGAGGTAGTTGTGCACCCCTGCGGCCCGGGCGTTCCGTGGTTCGCCGGAGTCGACGACCAGCACGGACCGTCGCGACCGGCCGAGGACGAGTGCAGCTGACAGACCGGCGGCTGCTCCGCCGATGACGATGACGTCGTAGTGATCACGCATGCGTGCATCCTGCGGATCCCCACGCAAGGATGGCAAACACCGTTGCCGGTCTGGCAACATGGACGCCGTGGCGACGGACCGGGAGGAACGGATCACCCCGCGCACGACGGCCGAGGTCGTCGACGGGGTCGGTCCACGACTCCGCGCGCTGCGGACGCGCCGGGACGTCACGCTCGCGGCACTCGCCGCCGAGACCGGCATCTCGGTCTCGACGCTGTCGCGGCTCGAGTCCGGCCAGCGGAAGCCGACCCTCGAGCTCCTGCTGCCGCTCGCCCGGGCGTACCAGGTGCCCCTCGACGACCTGGTCGGAGCGCCGAGGACCGGCGATCCCCGGGTACACCTCGCACCGGAGGTGCACGGCGGCCGGGTGGTGGTGCCGCTCACTCGACGGACCGGTGGTGTGCGGTCGTTCAAGCAGCTCATCCCGCCGGAACCACCGAACACGGACCGGACCCTCCGGACGCACGAGGGCTACGAGTGGCTCTACGTGCTGTCCGGACGACTCCGACTGCTCCTGGGCGACCGCGACTTCGACCTCGGGCCCGGTGAGGTCGTCGAGTTCGACACGCACACGCCGCACTGGGTCGGCAACACCACGGACGAGGTCACCGAGGTGCTCTGCCTGTACGGCCCCCAGGGTGAGCGAGCGCACATCCGGTCGCGTCCGGCCGACCGCTAGAAGACGTGTGCGATGACGTCGTCGAGCAGGCCCGACGTCGTGACGTTCGACTGCTGGATGTGGATGCCGACGTCGCCGCGCGTGTAGTAGGTGTCGCCGTCGGTGACCGGGTACTGGCTGTTCTCGGTGATCTGCTGGCAGCGGTAGCCGTACCCGTCGAGCGAGCAGTCGTAGCCGTTCAGTGCCGACTTCAGGTGTGGGTATGCCGTGGTCGAGTCCACCGTCGCGACCCGGATCGACAGGAACGTCGTGTCCGCCTGCGGGTCCCGCCAGACGCAGTACAGCTGCTTGCCGTCGGGCTGCAGCACCGGCGTGAGGTCGTCCTTCGGGACCGCCACCGGGTTCCCGACGACGGCCGGGTCGTTGAGCGGGGCGTCGGCGAAGGCCGAGTCCCACCTGCCGGCCGTGATGAGCCCGCTGCAGGAGTCGGGGAGTCGCCCGGCGTCGTCGTCCACGCCGGGGACGGGCGTGATCGTGGACGTCGGGCGAGGGCTGGCGCTCGTCGGGGCCGTCGGGGGAGCGGTGGTGGCTGCCGCACTCGTCGACGCCCCGTCGGACGGGCCGGTTCCGACCCCCGACGTCGCCTGGGCGCACCCGGTGAGCGGGAGCGCCGCGAGTGCGAGCAGCGCGAGCCCGGTGGTCCTGTTCCGTCGCACGAGTTCCCCCTGGTGTCGATCGCGGGCCCACCTGCGGACCCGGATCGGACGGTAGTCGCGCTCGGTCCCGGACGACCCGATCGTCATTCGATCGTGTCCTGTGCGGGTCAGTCCCGCCAGACCACCCGCGGTGCCAGCAGACGGTGGCCGGTGGACGCGGGCAGGACCGTCCGCCCGGCACCCATGAGCAGCTCGACCGCGGCCGACGCGACCTCGACCAGGGGCTGTTCGACGCTCGAGATGCCGACCGCCTCGGCCACCGGGGTGTCGTCGTAGCCGACCACCGGCACCGCCGCGCCGAGGGCGAACCGAGCCCCGAGGGCGAGCGTGTCGGACGCGCAGACGAGGGCGTCGAACCCCTCGCCGTGCCGGAGGGCGTCCGCCACCGTCGCGGTGGCCGCCGTCACGTCGTCCCCGCAGGCGAGCTCGGCGTCCTCGGGCAGACCGGCGGCGCGCATCGCGTCCTGCCAGCCCCGTCGGCGCTCGTCGCCCTGGCCGGAGGGGCTCGGCCACCCCAGGAACCCGATCCGCCGGTGCCCCCGGGCGAGCAGGTGCGCGGTGGCGTCGTGCACGCCCGCTCGCCCGTCGACGTCCACCCATGGATGCGGTGCGGCGTCCATGTCCGGCAGCCCCCACGGTCGCCCGAAGGTCACGAAGGGGATGTCCCGCGTGCCGAGCCAGGCCGCACGCGGATCGCCGTGGAAGGTCGAGGAGAGGACGAACCCGTCGACGTCCGACCCCTCGACGAGGCGTTCGATGTGGGCGAGTTCGTCGTCGACGTCGGTGGCCGTGAAGAGCAGGATGCGCATGCCGCGCTCGTCGGCGCTGTCGACCAGGGCGTGCAGGAAGCGGTCGAGCACCGCGCCGGAGATGCCGTGCACCGGTTCCAGCCGGACGCCGAGGGTCGAGCTCTGGCGGGTGCGGAGGCGCCGGGCGGACGCGTGCGGGCGGTACCCGAGGTCGTCGATGGCGGCCTGCACCCGCGAGAGCGTCGTGGGTCGGACGACCTCGGGCCGGTTCAGCACGTTCGACACCGTCTGCCGCGAGACGCCGGCGGCGAGGGCGACGTCGGCGACGGTGGCGGGGTGTGACATGGGGTTCACCGTAGCGCCTCCGCGGTGTATGGTCGACTCGTTTGATCGATCAAATTTGAACGATCGAAGTACGAACTCGACGAGGAGTCCCCCTGATGCAACGACGCACAGCACGCATGCTGACCGCGGGAGCGATGGCGCTCACCGCAGCCCTGACCCTCTCCGCCTGCGGATCCGGTTTCTCCAGCTCGGGGACCAGCGGCTCCGGGGGCTCCGGCGGATCCGCCGCGAAGCTCACCTCGAGCAACGACCCGCTCACCGTCCTGATCGGGTCGTCCGGCGACGCCGAGACCGCCGCCGTGAAGAGCGCCGCCGCAGCGTGGTCGAAGTCCTCCGGCACCGGTGCGACCGTGCAGCCCGCGAACAACCTCGACCAGCAGCTCGCCCAGGGCTTCGCGGCCGGCAAGCCCGCCGACGTCTTCTACGTGAGCACGTCGTCCCTCGCCGGGTACGCGGCGAACGGCTCGCTGCTGGCGTACGGCGACCGGCTGCAGGGCTCGAGCGACTTCTACCCGACGCTCACGAAGTCGTTCACCGTCGACGGCACGCTCTACTGCGCACCGAAGGACTTCTCCACGCTCGCGCTGTTCATCAACACGAAGGACTGGAAGGCCGCCGGGCTCACCGACAGCGACGTCCCCACCACGTGGGACCAGCTGAAGACCGTCTCCGAGAAGCTCACCCGTGACGGCCGGGTCGGCCTGACCACGAGCCCCCAGGTCGAACGCCTCGGTGCGTTCATGGCCCAGGCCGGCGGCGCCCTGACGAACAGCGCCCAGACGAAGGCGACGGTCGACTCGAGCGCGAACGTCGAGGCACTCGACTACGTCAAGGGGCTGCTCCAGGACGGCTCGATGCAGTTCTCGAGCGACCTCGGCGAGAGCTGGGGCGGTGACGCCTTCGGCAAGGGCAAGGCGGCGATGACGATCGAGGGCAACTGGCTCACCGGTGCGATGTCGTCGAGCTACCCGAGCGTCGACTACCGGGTCGTGGCCCTGCCGAAGGGGCCGAAGGGCGCCGGCACCCTGCAGTTCACGAACTGCTGGGGCATCGCCAAGGACTCGCCGAACCAGAAGGCGGCGCTGTCCTTCGTCGAGAAGATGACCAGCACGGACCAGCAGCTGGCGTTCGCGAAGGCCTTCGGCGTGATGCCCTCGGTCGAGTCGGCCGCGAGCACCTGGAAGCAGGAGTATCCCCGGGACGCGGCGTTCCTCGACCAGGCCGACGCTGCCCAGGGCCTGCCGAACGCATCCGGGACCGCCGACGTCCTCGCCGACTTCGACTCGAAGCTCGGCAGCCTCAGGACGACCGACACGAAGACCCTGCTCGAGGGCGTCCAGAAGAACATGGCCGCCGCGCTGAAGGGCTGACGGGCGTGTCCCGGAAGAACCGCGCCGAGGCCGTCTCGGGCTGGCTGTTCACCGCGCCGACGATCATCGTCCTCGGCCTGTTCCTGCTCGTCCCCGTCCTGATGGCCGCGTGGGTGAGCGTCTCCGACTGGCGTGGGGTCGGCAGTCCGTTCTCGTCCGACGTCTCCTTCGTCGGCGGGCAGAACTACGCGAAGATCCTCGGCGGCGGAGGCCTCGACGAGCAGAACTTCGGCACCGCGCTGCGGAACAACCTCTGGTACGTCGTGTTCGTCGTGCCGCTGCAGACCGCCGTCGCGCTCGGGCTCGCCCTGCTCGTCAGCGGACGGGCGCTGCGCGGGCGCGGGTTCTTCCGGACCGCGTTCTACTTCCCCTCGGTGACGAGCTCCGTCGCCATCACCGTCCTCTGGCTGTTCCTGTTCTCGTCCACCGGCGCCGTGAACAAGGTCATCAGCTGGATCGGGATCACCGGGCCGAACTGGTTCAACGAGCCGACCGGGCTGTTCCACCTCGGTGCGGGCACCCCGCCGGCGTTCCTCGCCGACCACACACTGCTCGGCGTCTCGTGGTGGGAGTGGCTCGCGGGCCCGTCGGTCGCGATGACGGCGTTCATCCTGCTCGCGGTGTTCACGACGAGCGGCACGTTCATGCTGCTCTTCGTCGCGGCGCTGCAGAACCTGTCGCCGGACGTCGACGAGGCGGCGATGATCGACGGCGCCGGGTCGTGGACGCGGTTCTGGCGGGTCACCCTGCCGCAGCTGCGCCCGACGCTCTTCACGGTGCTGACCCTCGGCCTGATCGGTACCTGGCAGGTGTTCGACCAGATCTACACGGGCACCAAGGGTGCCCCGGCGAACACCACGCTGACCCCGGCCTACCTGTCGTACACGTCGGCGTTCCAGAGCCAGCAGTGGGGCGTCGGCGCCGCCATCGCCTTCATCCTGTTCGGCATCATCGTCGTCTTCACGCTGCTGCAGCGCTGGGCGCTGCGCGACCGGCCGGTGTCCCGCCGACGGATGCGGTGGATCGAGCAGAGGAGCACCCGATGACCAGCGCACCCACGTCGGCGACCGCCGGCGGCGGCACCGAGCCGACCCGCGCCTGGCGTACGGCAGGTCCAGGAGGCGCGGTGCCGCCCCGCCCCGCCGCCACCGGCACCGGGACACCCGGCCCGGGCCGGCGGCCCAGGCGGACCACGCCGCGCGGCGTGGCCCTGCTGGTCGTCGGCGCGCTCATCGCCGTCGTCTACCTGCTGCCCTTCTACGTCGCGATCGTGAACGCGTTCAAGACGGACCAGGACGCCTCCCTGCACCCGCTCGCGCTCCCCGTGACGTGGACGGGGGCCGCCTTCCAGACCCTCTTCGAGAACTCGGACTTCGGGATCTGGGCGATGAACTCGATCATCGTCGCGGTGTTCGTCACGCTCGGTCGGATCTTCTTCGACTCGCTCGCCGGCTACGCCCTCGCGCGACTCCGGTTCCCCGGGCGGCAGACGGTCTTCGCCCTGCTCATCGCCGTGATGGCGGTGCCGGGCGTGGTCCTGCTCATCCCGAAGTTCCTCGTGATCAACCAGCTCGGCATGTACGACTCGTACTCGGGCATGATCGTGCCGCTGCTGGTGGACGCCGCCGGGGTGTTCATCATGAAGAACTTCTTCGAGTCGATCCCGGCGAGCGTCGAGGAGCAGGCGAAGATCGACGGCGCCGGCACGTTCCGGACGTTCTGGTCGATCGTGCTCCCGATGGCGCGTCCGGCCGTCGTGACGATCACGATCCTGTCGTTCCAGGGCTCGTGGAACGAGCTCGCGCACTTCATCGTGTCGACCTCGTCTCCCGACCTGACCACGCTCACGAAGGGCGTCGCGTCGCTCGCCTCGGGCGCGCTGAGCGCCGGGAACCAGTTCCCCGTGAAGCTCGCGGCGGCGTTCGTCATGACCATCCCGGTGGCGGTCGCGTTCTTCGTCTTCCAGCGGCGGATCATGAACACCAGCGACGGGGCGGTCAAGGAGTGACGCCCCGCCCGCCGTCCGACGCGCCCCACCTCCACCGCCACCGCACCGGTCCACCGGCCGCCGTGGAGCCCACCAAGACCGAGACCGAGACCGAGACCGGGCCCGAGCCCGTCGACCAGGAGACCCCGTGACCTCCACCATCACCTCCACCAGTCCCACGACCGCGGTCACGCCGACCGTGCCGCTGCAGCCGCTGCTGCACGACGAGGTGGTCGTCGTCGCCGCGCCGACCCAGGCGTGGTCGGGTCGGGACGGATCGATCGGCGCCAACCCGGTGCACGGCTACTGGACCGGCGACCAACGGTTCGTCGCCGGGGTCGACGTGCGGGTCGCCGGCACCGACGTCGAGCCGGTCGCGGTCGTGCCGTCCGGTGCCCGTGCGGTCGTGTTCAGCGGACTCCTGCGTGGGCTCGACGGCGCCGGTGCGGACCCGGACGTCCGGCTCGACCGTCGCCGGACCGTCCGCATCGACGGGGTGTCCGAGCGGTTGCGGGTCACCGATCGCCTGCGCCAGACCGCCGTCGGCGTCGACCCGCTCGAGGTCACGGTGCGGATCCGACCGGACGCGGCGGGGATGGACGCGGTGAAGGCCGGTCTCGGTCGGGTGCCCGTGACCCCCGCGGCCGACGGCGCCCACGTCGCGTGGACCGCCGGGTCGGTCGAGGTCCGGCTCGAGGCACCCGGCGCCGCGGTCACGGTGGACGGCGACGACGTCGTGCTGCGGTGGCGCGTCGGCCGGGCGCACGAGGTCGAGCTCGGCTGGGACTGCGCGGTCCGGACCCCCGACGCCGTGGTGTCCGGGGTGCGGACCCCGCCTCCGTTCGACGCACCGGCCGACGTGCGGGACGACCGGCTCCGGCGGTGGCTCGAGCGGGCGACGGACGACCTGGACGCACTCCGGCTCGCACGGCCGGAGGGCGAGTTCATCGCCGCCGGCGCCCCCTGGTTCTTCACGCTGTTCGGCCGCGACTCGATCTGGGCAGCCCGGTTCCTGCTGCCCGTCGACACGAGCACCGCCGGCGGCACGCTCCGGGTCCTCGCCGCCCTGCAGGGCACCCGCGACGACCCGACGACCGCCGAGCAGCCCGGCAAGATCATGCACGAGCTGCGCCAGGCCTCCCTGCCGGTCGACAACGACGAGATCTCGCTGCCGCCGCTGTACTACGGCACGGTCGACGCGACCGCGCTCTGGGTGTGCCTGCTGCACGACGCGTGGCGTGCCGGGCTCCCCGACGCCGAGGTCGAGGCGCTCCTGCCCGCGCTGGAGCGGGCGCTCGCGTGGATGCGCGACCACGGCGACGCCGACGGCGACGGGTTGCTCGAGTACGTCGACGAGTCCGGCCGCGGCCTCGCGAACCAGGGCTGGAAGGACTCCGGCGACAGCGTGCAGTGGCGCGACGGCACACTCGCCACCGGACCGATCGCACTGTGCGAGGTGCAGGGCTACGCTCACGAGGCCGCGGTGCACGGTGCCGACCTGCTCGACGCCTTCGGACGGGACGGCGGGGACGGCTGGCGTGCGTGGGCGGCGCGGCTCGCCGAACGCTTCCGCGCCGCGTTCTGGGTGGCCGACGAGGTGGGCCGGTACCCGGCGATCGCCCTCGACGCCGACAAGCGGCCGGTCGACTCCGCGACGAGCAACATCGGGCACCTGCTCGGCACGGGACTGCTCACCCCGGACGAGGAGGCCGTGGTCGCCGACCGGGTCGTGCGCCCGGACATGGCGAGCGGCTTCGGTCTGCGGACCCTGTCCACGACGGCCGCCGGGTACTGGCCGCTGAGCTACCACGGCGGCACCGTCTGGGCGCACGACACCGCCGTGGTGATCGCCGGCCTCACCCGTTCCGGACACCACGACGCGGCCCGGACGCTGGCGGAGCAGCTCCTCGCGGCGGCGGTCGCGTTCGACTTCCGGATGCCCGAGCTGCACGCGGGGGACGACGTGTCCGAGGTCGCCCGCCCGGCACCGTACCCGGCCGCCTGTCGTCCGCAGGCGTGGAGCGCCGCGGCGGCCTTCCCGGTCTGGGTGGCGATGGGAGGATGACGGGGTGACCACCGCCACCGTCCCGCTCTTCCTCGACTGCGACACCGGTGTCGACGACGCCCTCGCCCTCGCCTACCTGCTCGACGTCCCGCACGTCGACCTGGTCGGCGTCGGCACGGTGTCCGGCAACACCGATGCCGCGACGGCCGCGGCGAACACCGCGGCGCTCCTCGCCCTGTGCGGCCGGACGGTGCCCGTCGCGATCGGCGCCAACGACCCGATCGGCGGCTCGTACGGCGGCGGCGCACCGCACGTGCACGGGGCGAACGGCATCGGCGGCGTCGAGCTGCCGCCGGGGGTCGCCGCCGCGGACGACCCCGCGGCCGAGCTCCTCGTCCGGCTCGCACGCGAACACGCCACGGGTGACCGGAAGCTCGACGTCCTGGCCATCGGGCCGCTGACGAACCTCGCCGTGGCGCTCGAGGCCGAGCCGCGACTGCCGGAGCTCGTCGGCACGCTCACGATCATGGGCGGCGCGGTGTGGGACGTGGGCAACGTGTCGCCGACGGCCGAGGCGAACGTGCACAACGACGCCGAGGCCGCCCGTCGGGTCCTCCGCGCCGGCTTCGACCTCGTGCTCGTGCCGCTCGACGTCACACGGCAGCACCGCTTCGACGACGCCGACGCCGACCGGTTCACGGCGGCCGGCGATCCACTGCGGGTCGCACTCGGCACGATGCTGCGGAGCTACGTCGACTTCTACGAGTCGGTCGACCACGTCCGCCGGGCACCGCTCCACGACCCGCTGGCGGCGGCGATCGCGGCGGGCGAGGTCGAGCCCGTCGTCCGGACCACGCCCTTCGACGTGGTGGTCGGCGGGGCCGAGCACGGCCGGACCGTGCTCGCGACCGACGGGCCGACGGTCCGGGTCGTGGTGACGGCGGACGACCGCGCGGCGGACGTCGTCCGCGACCGCATCCTGCACGTGGCGACCGTGTCCGACGACCGGGCCGACAAGGACGGCGCCGGTCGGTAGCCCGGGCTGGGTCGGCGGTACGGTCGGGGGATGGACCCGACCGACGAGCTCGCCGCGCAGCTCCGGCACGCGATCGGACGGGTCGTGCGCGCGATCCGCCGCGAGTCCGACGCCCTGCCGACGACGCACTCCACGACGCTCGGGTTCCTGCACCGCGAGGGGCCGATGACCATCGCGGAGCTCGCCAGACGGCGCGGTGTGAAGCACCAGGGACAGTCCCGGACCGTCGCCGAGCTCGCCGACCTCGGCCTCGTCGAGCGCGCGGCCTCGGACACCGACCGCCGGGTGTCGGTGATCGGCATCACCGCTGCGGGCCGAACCGTGTTGCAGGACGAGATGGACGCACGTGCGGACTGGCTCGCGGCCGCCCTGCGCGAGGAGCTCGACGACGAGGAGCGCGCGGTGCTGCAGCGCCTGCCGGAGCTGTTCGAGCGCATCGCACGACGGGCGGACTGAACGCTTCCTCACCGTGCGCCGGACGGAGTCCTACAACACAGTTGTAGACTTTCGGCATGCAGCTGACGAAGTACAACCACGCCACGGTCGTCCTCGAGCAGGACGGCACCACCCTCGTCATCGACCCGGGCACGTTCACGCCGGAGGCGGCCGACCTCGTCCGTGCCGCGGCCGCGGTCCTCGTCACGCACGAGCACCCCGACCACTTCGACATCGACGCCGTCCGTGCCGGGCTCGACGCCGACGACACCCTCGTGGTGCGCGGACCGGCAGCGATCGTCGAGCAGCTCGGCGCGTACGACGGCCGCGTGGTCGCGGTCAGCGCCGGCGACGCGTTCGAGGTCGGGCCGTTCTCGGTGCAGGTCTTCGGCGAGGAGCACGCCGTCATCCACCGCGACGTCCCCACGATCGCGAACGTCGGCTACCTCGTGGACGGCACCGTCTTCCACCCCGGTGACGCGTACCTCGTGCCCGGCGTCCCGGTCGAGACCCTCCTCCTGCCGACCAGCGGGCCGTGGACGAGCACCGCCGAGGCCGTCGACTACGTCCGCGAGGTCGCGCCCGAGCGCGCCGTGCAGATCCACGAGGCGATGCTGAGCGAGCTCGGCCAGCAGTCCGCCGCGCGGTTCCTCGGCCCGGACGGGCTCGGACCGGTGCCGATCCGCATCCTGCCCGCGGGCGAGTCGATCACCGTCTGACGGACGCGACGGCCGTGCAGGGGGCGATCCGCGCCTCCTGGACGGCCGTGCGCTCCGTGCCCACGTCGCGCCGACGGCGGCATCCGTGACAGGATCGACGGTCGTGATCACGATTGAACGCGTTCCGTGGGAGGACCCCCGTGGCGTGGCGCTCCGCGCCCGCATGGACGAGGAGATGCACGAGCGGTACGGCTCGTCGAACGGCGACGAGGACCCGGCGGTCACCGCCGAACGCGACCGGGCGCTCGCGGTGGACCCGGCCACCATCATCACCTCGATCCTCGCGCTCGACGACGACGGCGAGCCCCTCGGGCACATCGCCGTCCGCCGCCTCGGGGGCGAGGTCGAGCTGAAGCGTCTCATCGTCCTCGCCGCCGCCCGTGGCAAGGGGGCCGCGACGGCCCTGCTCGCCGAGGGGGAGCGCGTCGGGCGTGAGTCGGGTGCCGCGCGGCTGATCCTGCAGACCGGCGACAAGCAGCCCGAGGCCGTCGCGCTCTACGAGAAGACCGGGTGGTCGCCGATCCCCGTGTACGAGCCCTACGCCGCGACGATGCCGTGGTCGTTCTGCTTCGAGAAGGCGCTGTAGCGGTACCCCGATCGCACATTGCACTCTCAGTGCGATAGTGCAATTCTTATTCGGTGAGCACCACCGAACGCACCCGCGCGCTGCGCCGACGCATGATCGTCGAGGCACGTCGGGCGACCGTCGAGCACGGGCTGCACGGCTTCACGATCGAGCAGCTCTGCGAGACGGTCGGGGTGTCCCGGCGGACGTTCTTCAACCACTTCGCGTCGAAGGACGACGCCGTGCTCGGCATCGAGATCAACGCGGACGTCGAGGCCATCGACGCGTACGCCGCGGGCGGCGTCGTCCGGGCCGACCTCCCACCGCTCGACTCGATCGTCGCGCTGGCGATCGACCAGTTCCACCGGGCGGGGATCGACCGCGCCGACGAGGTCCTCGTCCGCGGGGTCTTCGAGCGGGAGCCGGCGCTCGTCGCCCGGTTCCTCTCGGCGACCGACGTGCAGCTCGGCCGGATCACGGCCGCCGTCCGTGTGCGCTTCGGGTGGGACGACCCGGCGGACCGTCGTGCCCGCCTCGTCACCGAGGCCGCGGCCGGGCTGCTCAAGGTGACGGCGGAGACGTTCTTCGACGACGCGTTCGACGAGACCACCGGCCCGCCCTTCGACGAGCTGCTCACCGAGAACCTCCGCCTGATGCGGGCGGCCACCACGACCGGACAGGACACCACCGAATGAGCGCCACCGCGCCGGGCACCACCAAGCGTGCCCGCCCAGGCACCGACGGGCCGCTGCTCCTCACGCAGCGCCGGATCTGGATCATCTTCTCCGCGCTCATCGCGGGGATGCTGCTCTCCAGCCTCGACCAGACCATCGTCTCGACGGCGATGCCCACCATCGTCGGCGAGCTCGGCGGCGTCGCACACCAGGCGTGGCTGACGACCGGGTACCTGCTCGCCTCGACCATCGTGATGCCGGTCTACGGCAAGTTCGGTGACGTCCTCGGTCGCCGCAACCTGTTCCTCATCGCGATCGCCCTGTTCACCATCGCGTCGGCCGGGTGTGCCTTCGCCGGCGACTTCACCCAGCTCGTGGTGTTCCGCGCCGTGCAGGGCCTCGGCGGTGGCGGTCTGATGATCCTGTCGCAGGCGATCATCGCGGACATCGTGCCGGCCTCGCAGCGCGGCAAGTACCTCGGCCCGCTCGGCGCGATCTTCGGCCTGTCCGCGATCGGCGGCCCGCTCCTCGGCGGCTTCTTCGTCGACCACCTCACCTGGAACTGGGCGTTCTACATCAACATCCCGGTCGGCATCGCGGCGTTCTTCGTCGCGTGGTTCGCGCTGACCCTGCCGAGCAAGAAGGCGACCAAGCGGATCGACGTCCTCGGTGTGCTGTTCATGTCCGCCGCGACCACCTGCCTGGTGTTCTTCTCGGAGTTCGGCGGCAGCAAGGACCACGGCTGGGACGCCCCCGAGACCTGGGCCTGGTTCGCCGGGCTCGTCGTGGCCGCGGCGCTCCTCGTCCTCGTCGAGTCGCGTGCCGCGGACCCGGTCCTCCCGCTGTCGTTCTTCCGGAACCGCACGTTCCTGCTCGCGACCGGCATCGGCCTCGTGCTGGGCATCGGCATGTTCGCCGCGATCGGCTTCGTCCCGACGTTCCTGCAGATGGCGTCCGGCACCTCGGCGGCGGTCTCGGGGCTCCTCATGCTGCCGATGATGGTCGGCCTGATCGGCACGTCGATCGCGTCCGGCACCCTGATCACGAAGACCGGCCGCTACCGGATGTTCCCGATCGTCGGGACGGTCCTGGTCGCCCTCGCGATGCTCGCCATGACCCAGCTCGCGGCGGACACCCCGATCTGGCTCATCTGCGCCTACCTGTTCGTCTTCGGTGCGGGGCTCGGCCTCATCATGCAGGTGGTCGTCCTCGTGGCGCAGAACGCGGTGCCGGCCGAGCAGGTCGGGACCGCGACCTCGACGAACAACTACTTCCGCGAGGTCGGCGCCTCCCTCGGCACCGCCGTGTTCGGTGCGCTCTTCACCGCGCGGCTCACGACGTCGCTCACGGACGTGTTCCGGGGCGCCGGCGGCTCGGCGACCGACGCGGCGTCGTCGGCGGGCAGCATCGACCCGGCGACGGTGGCGAAGCTCCCCGGGGCGGTGCAGGACGGGATCGTGAACGCGTACGCCGACTCGCTGGCGCCGGTGTTCTGGTACCTGCTGCCGTTCATCGCGGTGGCGTTCCTGCTCGCACTGTTCCTGCCGCAGATCACGCTGTCCGACACGGCCGGCATGGTCGCCCGTGGCGAGGCCGTCGGCGGCGCCGAGGCCGACGAGCTCGAGCGCGCGCAGCGTGCGGGGCACACGGTTGGCGCCACCGAGCCCGAGCCCCAGCCTGCGGACGCCGGCCCGGACCGTTCGGGGCGCTGACCGCCAGCACACGGGGACGGGAGGCGCGGTGCCAGCTCGCACCGCGCCTCCCGTCCGTCTGTGGTGACGACTTCACGCGTCCACCGACACCTCACGCCACGAACGGCGCGTGAGGTGTCGGTCCGCGCGCGAGATCGTTCCGGCTCGCCGCGCCTGCGGCGGGCGCTACGCGCCCGTGCTCGCGCGCCGGACCAGGTGGGTGGGCAGGACCGCGGCCTCGGGCGCGGTGCCGTCGAGCGTGGCGAGCAGACGCAGCGCCGCGGCCCGGCCGAGGTCGGCGCCCGGCAGTGCGACGCTCGTCAGTGCCGGCGCGGTGACCGACGACGACGGCAGGTCGTCGAAGCCGGCGACGGCGAGGTCCTCGGGGACGGCGATGCCGAGCCGCCCGGCGACCCGGAGCACCCCGTACGCCAGGGTGTCGGCCGCGGCGACGACCGCCGTGACCGCGTCGTCCTGCCACGCCTCGATGACGTGCTCCGTCGCCGACGCAGCGGCGTCCACCGTCAGGTCGGCGCGGGCCGTGACCTCGGACACCGCGATGCCGGCCGCCGCGCACGCCTGCTCGAACAGCTCCCGGCGGACGCCGAACGTCGCCGCGCGTGAGGTCCCGTCGAGGTAACCGACCCGCCGGTGCCCGCGCTCACGCAGGTGGGCGACGAGTTCGTGGACGCCGGGGGAGAGGTCGTAGTTGACGGCCTCGTCGCCACCCGGGGCGTCGAGGAGGACGACGGGGACGGTCGCGGTCATCGGCTCGTCGGCCGCGGGTGCGTCCACGAGGATCCCCGCCGGTCGCAGTCGCTCGAACCGTCGGACGTCGGCGGCGACGGGCTGGGCGCCGCGCTCGGTGACGGAGAGCACGAGCTGGAACCGGTCGCCGACCGTGTCGCGCACGCCGCGGATGACCTCGGCGAAGAACGGGTTCGACAGGTCGGGGGCGATCAGGACGACGAGGTCGCCGCTGCCCCGCGCGAGCGAGCTGGCGGCGTGGTCGACGACGTACCCGAGTTCGTCGACGGCGTCGCGGACCCGTGTCGCGATCGGCACCGAGACCCGGCCGCGGTCCTTGCCGTTCACGACGAGCGACACCGTGGCGATGCTCGTCCCCGCGCGCTCGGCCACCATCGCTGCGGTCACACGACGGCCGGAGGTGGCGGGGGCTGGCACGCGTCGATGCTACCGAGCGGAGCGGTCCCGACACGGAGGCGCCCCAGACGACTTGACGTCAAACGCTTGACGTGTTTGCATGTCAAACGCTTGACGTGCCGCGGGAGCTGATCCTCCCGCGGATCCCCACCTCGTCGAGCCACCGACCTCGTCCCCGAAGAAGTGGAGCGCCCCGCGTGCCCGAGAAGATCATCCTCGACTGTGACCCCGGCCACGACGACGCCGTCGCGATGCTGCTGGCCCACGGCAATCCCGACATCGAGCTCCTCGCCGTGACCACCGTCGTCGGCAACCAGACGCTCCCGAAGGTCACGCGGAACGCCCTCGCCGTCGCCCGGATCGCCGGGATCACCGGGGTGCCGTTCGCCGCCGGCTCCGAGCGCCCCCTGCTCCGCGAGATCGAGGTCGCCGGAGACATCCACGGCGAGAGCGGGCTCGACGGGCCGATGCTCCCGGAGCCGTCCTTCGCGCTCGACGAGCGGCACGCGGTCGACCTCATCATCGAGACCGTCATGGCCCACGAGCCCGGCACCGTGACCCTGGTGCCGACCGGCGGCCTGACGAACATCGCCCTCGCGGCCCGCAGGGAACCCCGCATCGTCGAGCGCGTCAAGCAGGTCGTGCTGATGGGCGGCGGTGTGCACGTCGGCAACTGGAGCCCCGTCGCCGAGTTCAACATCGTCATCGACCCCGAGGCCGCGGACATCGTCTTCAGCGCCGGCTGGGACGTCGTGATGGTCGGCCTGGACCTCACGCACCAGGCGCTCGCCACCCCCGAGGTCGCCGCGCGCATCGCCGCCGTCGGCACCGCCCCGGCCGCGTTCGTCGGCGAGCTGCTCGACTTCTTCGGCCGGACGTACAAGGACGCCCAGGGCTTCGACGCCCCGCCCGTGCACGACCCCTGCGCCGTCGCGTACGTCATCGACCCGACCGTCGTCCGCGCCGTGAAGGTGCCGATCACGATCGAGACGCAGGGCGTGCACACCCTCGGCATGACCGTGGCCGACTTCCGCCAGCCCGCACCGGAGGACTGCCGCACGAGCGCCGCACTCGAGCTCGACCACGGCCGCTTCTGGGACCTCGTCGTCGACGCCCTCGAGCGCATCGGCGAGACCCCCGACACCGGATGGACCCCGCGTCCGGCCACCACCATCGCAGCACCGACGGAGCACTGACACACCATGACCACCTCGACGACGAAGTCGACCACCTCGAAGCAGTCCATCGCTGCCCTGACCGCCGCGCTCCTCGCCGCCTGCGTCGCGTTCCAGCTCAACGCGAGCATGCTCAGCCCGGCGCTCGTGACGATGGCCCGCGAGCTGCGCACCGACGACGCCACCATCGGGCTCTCGCAGACGCTGTTCTTCACCCTGGCCGCGCTGTTCTCGCTGTTCCTCCCGCGCCTGTCCGACATCGTCGGCCGCAAGCGCGTGCTGCTCGGCATGCTCGCCGTGATGCTCGTCGGCAGCGTCGTCGCAGCGCTCGCTGTGAACGTGCCGATGCTCTTCGCGGGGCGCATGATCCAGGGCATCACCGGCCCGGTCGTGCCGATCGGCCTGCTCATCCTCCGCAACGAGATCGCCGACCCGAAGCGCTACGGCGCCGCGCTCGGCCTCCTCACCGCGGTGAACGGCGGCATCGCGGGCGTCGACGCCCTCGCCGGCGGCTGGATCGCGACCCACTTCGGGTTCCGCGGGATCTTCTGGGTCATCGCGGTCGTCACCGTCGTGGCCGCGCTCATGGTCGCCGTGTGGGGTGTGGAGTCGAAGCCGTCCGCCGGCACCCGGATGGACTGGTGGGGTGTGCTCCCGCTGGTCGTCAGCGTCGGCGCCCTGCTCACCGCGTTCAACGAGGCGGGCAAGCTCGCCGCCGCGAACTGGGGGCTCGTGGTGGGCGGCATCGTCGTCGCGCTCGTCGCCTTCGGGGTCTTCTGGGCGGTCGAGTCGCGGGTGCGCGAGCCGCTCGTCGAGACGCGGTTCCTCAAGCACCGCGGGACCTGGGCGCTCCTCGTGACGACACTGCTCACGATGACGGGTGTGTTCGCGGTCGTGAACGGACTGGTCACGAGCCTCGCGCAGAACCCGGACGCCGGCTTCGGGATGGAGGCGGACCTCGCCTCGCTCGCGTTCCTCACCCCGTACGCGCTGGTCGGCTGGATCGTCGGTCCGTTCGCCGGTCGGCTCGCGCCGACGCTCGGCTACCGCGCCGTGCTCCGCGTCGGCCTGGTCGGGAGCATCGTCGCGACGCTCGTCATGGCGTTCGTCGGCGTGCACTCGCTGCCCGTGCTCGTCGCGGCGACGGTCCTGATCGGCATCACCTACGCGGGCATCGCGAACATCATCCTGAACGGCCTCGGCATCGTCCTCTCGCCGGAGTCGAACCCCGGCTTCCTGCCCGGCCTGAACGCTGGTGCCTTCAACCTCGGTGCCGGCATCAGCTTCGCCGTGCTCCCGGCGCTCCAGATCGCGCTCGGGACCGGCGGGTCCGCGGGCACCGCCGGGTACTCCGGTGGCATGCTGCTCGGTGCCGTGATCACCTGCGCGGCACTCGCCACGTCCTTCCTCATCCCGCGCCCGGCCTCGGCCGAGACAGGAGTCGCCGCATGACCGGCATCGTCGTCGTCGGCAGCCTCAACGCGGACCTGGTGGTCCGCACGGAGCGCTTCCCGAAGCCCGGTGAGACCCTCCAGGGGTCCGACCTCGCGATCCTGCCTGGAGGCAAGTCCGCCAACCAGGCGGTGGCAGCCGGGAGGCTCGGGGGCACCGTGCGCATGATCGGTGCGGTCGGCGACGACGGGAACGGTCGACTGCTGCGCGACTCCGTCGCGGCGGCGGGTGTCGACACGACGCACGTCGCGGTCCGGGAGGGCGTCGCCACCGGCACGGCCGTCATCACGGTCGACGGCGCAGGGGAGAACACCATCGTGATCTCCACCGGCGCGAACGGCACCCTGGCACCGGACGACGTCCCCGCCGACGCGTTCGCGGGTGCCGCGGTGCTCGGCCTCTGCCTCGAGGTCTCGATCGACGTCGTCCTGGCCGCCGCCCGCGCAGCGCACGCCGCCGGGGTCACGGTGCTCACGAACCTGTCCCCGTTCGGCGAGGTCCCGGCGGAGCTGCTCGCGCTGACCGACGTCCTGCTCGTCAACGAGCACGAGGCCGCCGAGCTCGGGGAGCACGGCGTCCGACGGTCGATCGTGACCCGGGGTGGTTCGGGCTGCGTCGTGCACGACGGCGACGCCGAGCCGGTGTCGATCGACGCCGTGCGGATCGAGCCGGTGGACACCACGGGCTGCGGGGACGCGTTCATGGGGGCGGTGGCGCTCCGCCTCGCCGCGGGCGACCCGCTCGTCGAGGCCGCGCGGTTCGCGGTCGGTGTCGGGGCGTACGCAGCGACGAAGGCGGGCGCGCAGGCGTCGTACCCGACCACCGCGGAACTCGAGGCGTTCCTGGCGCGGTGAGGCGCGCCTCCAGGGCCGTTCCAGTCGGCCCGGGCCACTAGCGTTGTGGCATGCGCGTGGGAGTCCTCGACATCGGGTCCAACACCGGCCACCTGCTCGTGGTGGACGCCCACGGCGGGGCGGCCCCGCTGCCGGCGTCGTCGTTCAAGCAGCCGCTGCGTCTGGCCGAGCACCTCGACGAGGCCGGCGCGGTGACCCAGGCGGGCGTCGACGCCCTGACCTCGTTCGTCGCCGACGCGGTCCGCGTCGCCGAGGACCGCGGGTGCGAGGACATGCTCGCCTTCGCGACCTCGGCCGTCCGCGACGCCGTGAACTCCGACGCGGTGCTCGCGCACGTCGAGCAGGCGACCGGCGTCGAGCTGGCCGTGCTGTCCGGTGGCGACGAGGCGCGGTTGACCTTCCTCGCCGTCCGGCGGTGGTTCGGGTGGTCGGCCGGCCGGCTCGCCGTGTTCGACATCGGCGGCGGGTCCCTCGAGATCGCCGGGGGTGCCGACGAGGCGCCGGACGTCGCGTGGTCGATGCCGATCGGTGCCGCACGGCTCGCCCGCTCCTACTTCGCCACCGGCACCCCGACCGAGGACGACGTGCGCCGGATCCGCCACGAGATCCGCGTCGAGATCGCCCGCGACGCCGGGCTGCTGCTCCGCGCCGGCCGGCCCGACCGTGCCGTCGCGACCTCGAAGACGTTCCGGTCGATCGCCCGCATCTGCGGTGCGGCGCCGTCCGCCGCCGGGCCGCTCGTGCCGCGGGCGCTCGACGGTGACGTGCTCCGTGCGAAGCTGCCCGCCCTGTTGACGATGTCGGTCGACGAGCTCGCGACGCTCCCAGGGGTGTCGCCGAGCAGGGCGCACCAGGTGGTGCCGGGCGCGCTCGTCGCCGAGGCCTGCCTCGACATCTTCGACCTGTCGGCGCTCGAGATCTGCCCGTGGGCGCTCCGCGAGGGTGTGATCCTCGAGCGGCTCGACCAGCTGTCGGTGCTCGGCTGAGGGGCTAGCCCCGCTTCGGCGGCGCGAGCAGCCACGGGCGGATGAGCGTCGTCACGAACGGCAGCACCCAGAACGTCATGATCGGCGTGAGCACCAGCGTCGTGACGAGCACCCGCGGCAGCACGGGGAGCGCGCCGAACGCCGGGACGAGCCAGCCGACCAGGTACGTGAACGCCAGGTTGACCGGGAAGAAGCCGAGCCAGATGCTCACGGCCTGCTTCCACCGCGGCGGTGCACTCGACGCCGGGGCATCGGCCGGGGCGTCGAACCAGCCCTCGATCCCGGTGCGCTTCTCGACCCGGGACTCCACCACGAGGTCGCGGCCGAGGTCGAGCCACCGCAGCCGGTCGTCGGAGTTCTCCCACGTCGCCAGGGCGTCGTGGTCGGCGAACCGGTACAGCATGTGCCACTCACGGCTCGTCGCGTGCGAGCGGACCCACCCGGAGCCGAGGAACCCCGGGTAGCGGTTCGCGAGGTTCACGCCGGACTGGACCCAGCGGGTGGCGTCCGGGATGCGGTCGGGTTCGACGAGGCGGGTGATGGAGACGGTGACGGGCGGGCCTGCACTCACGGATGACGAGGACAGGCTCCCTGGCTCTTGTGGAGTCATGCGTCCAGTCTGGCCGACGTGTGTTTCCTGCTCGTGTCGTGGGCGTCCGGCTAGCTGGCCTGCTTCCCGGCGGCCGGCTTCTTCGCCGGGGTCTTCTTCGCCGGGGTCTTCTTCGTGGGTGTCTTCTTCGCGGGGGCCTTCTCGGCCGGGGCCTTCTTCGCGGGCGCCTTCGTGGCCGGTGTCCGCTTCGGCGACGCGTCGGCAGTGGACTCCTGCTTCGTGGAACGGGACCCGCGCCGGGAACGCGACCCCGCGCCTCCAGACCCGGACCGCTTCTTGTCCACCGACGCCCGCAGGGCGGCCATCAGGTCGATGACGTCGCCACCCTCGTCATCGTCGTCGTCCGCGCGTTCGCCGAAGGTCTGCTCGGTGTCGATGTCGTCGCCGGACTCCAGCTTCGCGTCGATGAGCTGCTGCAGCTCCACCTGGTAGGCGTCGGTGTAGCGGTCGGGGTCGAAGTCGGTGGACATGCTGTCGACGAGCGACGACGACATCTTCAGCTCGTTCGCACTGACCTTCACCGCCGCGTCGAGGGCCGTGAAGTCGGCGGCACGCACCTCGTCGCCCCAGAGCAGCCCCTGCAGCAGGATGACGTCGTCGTGCACGCGCAGGACGCCGAGCCGGGTCTTCTGCCGGAGCGTGAACTGCACGATCGCCAGCCGGTCGGTCTTCGTGAGGGTCTCGCGCAGGAGCACGTACGCCTTGGGGGAGCGGGAGTCGGGCTCGAGGTAGTAGGACTTCTCGAACATCATCGGGTCGACCTGGTCGACGGGGACGAACTCGAGGACCTCGATCTCGTGCGACTGCTCCTCGGGGAGCTGCTTGAAGTCGTCGGCCGTCAGGACCACGGTCTTGTCACCGTCGTCGTAGGCGCGCTGGATGTCGGCGTACTCGACCTCGTGGCCGAACTCGCACACCCGCTTGTACCGGATGCGGCCCTTGTCCTCGTCGTGGACCTGGTGCAGCGAGACGTCGTGGGTCTCGGTCGCCGCGTAGACCTTGATCGGGACGTTGACGAGCCCGAACGCGATGGAACCCTTCCAGATCGACCTCATGGCCACATGATGCCCGTCTCTCCACGGGAGCGCCCGCAGCGGACGGGTTCTCCACAGATCCCGCTTCGCTGAACCGCGGTGGCCGCGGCGCGAGCACCATGGGCCCATGAGCCAGCTCGACAAGCAGGACCCGCGCTCGCAGTTCCCCCGTCCGCCCTTCCCCGCGCAGACGCAGCAGGGGTCCGGACTGGCGAGTGCGATGGACCCGGCGCCCGACCACGGCGAGACCTCGTACCTCGGCACGGGCCGGATGCCCGGCTACCGCGTGCTCGTCACCGGGGCCGACTCCGGCATCGGGCGGGCGGCCGCGATCGCCATGGCGAAGGAGGGCGCGGACGTCGCCCTGAACGCCCTGCCCGAGGAACGCGAGGACCTCGAAGCCGTCCGCGACGTCGTGGGCGACCTCGGGCGGAAGGCAGTGCTGCTCCCCGGCGACCTGACCGACGAGGGGTTCTGCGACACGCTCGTGCGGGACGCGGTCAGCGAGCTCGGCGGACTCGACGCGCTGGTCCTCGTCGCTGGCCACCAGCAGGTGCACGAGGACGTCACGGCGCAGTCGACCGAGGACTTCGACCGCACGATGAAGGTCAACCTGTACTCGCTCTTCTGGCTGGTCCGGGCAGCGGTGCCCCACATGGCGCCGGGCAGCGCGATCGTCACGACGAGCTCGGTGTCCGCGTACCAACCGCAGGACCGGATGATCGACTACGCGGCGACGAAGGCCGCGATCATCACCTACACGAACGGGCTCGCGCGACAGCTCGCGGCCAAGGGCATCCGGGCGAACACCGTCGTTCCGGGCCCGGTGTGGACGCCGCTGCAACCGATCAGCTACCCGGGCGACGAGATCGCCGCCTACGGTCAGGACACCCCGTTCGGCCGACCCGCGCAGCCCGTCGAGCTCGGCAGCGCCTACGTGTACCTGGCCGGACCGGAGTCGTCGTACACGTCGGGGACGACCCTCACGGTGGCGGGCGCGACCGGGGTGGCGCTGTGAGCCCGGCGGCCCGCAAGACCGTCGTCCTCGTCGGCGACCGTCGACTGGCGATCACCAACACGGACAAGGTGCTCTACCCCGAGAACGGCACGACCAAGGGGCGGGTGATCGAGTACTACGAGCGTGTGGCGCCGTGGATGATCCCGCACGTGAAGGACCGCCCCGTCACCCGGAAGCGCTGGGTGAACGGCGTCGAGGGCACGGTCTTCTTCGAGAAGAACCTGCCGGACTCCGCCCCGGACTGGGTCCGGCACCACACCATCCACCACGCCGAGCGCGACAACGAGTACCCGATCGTCGACGACCTGCCGACCCTGGTGTGGATGGCGCAGCAGGCCGCACTGGAGCTGCACGTGCCGCAGTGGCGGTTCGGTCCCCGAGGCGGGCAGCAGAACCCGGACCGCCTCGTGCTCGACCTGGACCCCGGCGAGGGCGTCGGCCTGCCCGAGTGCGTCGAGGTCGCCGTCGCCGCGCGCGAGATCCTGCACGGCATGGGGCTCGACCCGTACCCGGTGACGTCCGGGTCGAAGGGCATCCACCTCTACGCCGCGCTCGACGGACGCGCGACCACCGCACACGTGTCCGAGGTCGCGCACGAACTCGCGAAGGCGCTCGAACAGGACCTGCCGGACCTCGTGCTGTCGTCGATGAGCCGCAAGGAACGGACGGGCAAGGTGTTCGTCGACTGGTCGCAGAACAACGGCAACAAGACGACGATCGCGCCGTACTCCCTGCGCGGCCGTGACCGGCCGACGGTCGCCGCTCCACGCACGTGGCAGGAACTCACCGAGCGGGGGCTCGCGCAGCTCACCCTGGACGAGGTCCTCGAACGCCTGGAGGAACGGGGCGACCACCTGCACCCGGTCGCCTCCGCCTCGTTGGCGGTCGGGCGGGACGACCACGGTCACTGGGACAGCGACCGGACCCAGCGGGCGAACGACGCGGAGCAGCCGGCCCGCGACCGGCTCACGGCCTACCGCGCCAAGCGCGACGCCGCGAAGACCCCGGAGCCCGTCCCCGAGGGCGCCCCGACGGTGCGGAAGGACGGCACCCCGACGTTCGTCATCCAGGAACACCACGCCACCCGTGACCACTACGACTTCCGGCTCGAGCACGACGGCGTCCTGGTCAGCTGGGCGCTGCCGAAGGGCGAGCCCACCGACCCGGGGAAGAACCACCTCGCGGTGCAGACCGAGGACCACCCGCTCGAGTACGGCGCGTTCGAGGGCACGATCCCGAAGGACGAGTACGGCGGCGGGACGGTCACGATCTGGGACGACGGCACGTACGAGCTCGAGAAGTGGCGCGAGGGCGAAGAGGTCATCGTCACGCTGCACGGCCGGACCGGGGGCGCTCGCCGTCTCGCACTGCTGCACACCCGCGGGCGGGGTCGTGGGCGCGAGGGCGACGAGAAGAACTGGCTCATCCACCGCACGAAGGACCAGCCGGACCGCCTGGCGGACGGCGGGGACCCGGCGGCGGCGAGCCGCGCCTCCCGGTCCGCAGCTCCGGGGCATGCGGCCAGCCCGCGCATCGACCGGACGGCCGCGTCGGACACCGCTCCGGCTGATCGCCGCACGATGCAGGCGACCCTCGCGAAGGGCGAGCCGTCGCTCGACGCATCCGACTGGGCGTTCGAGATGAAGTGGGACGGCATCCGCGCGCTCGCGACCGTGCGGGACGGCACGGTCACGCTCCGCAGCCGGAACGACAACGACCTGACGGTGCAGTACCCGGAGCTGCAGGAACTCGGCGACCGGGCCGGGGTCGACGGGGTGTTCGACGGTGAGATCGTCGCCCTCGACGACCGGGGGCGGCCCTCGTTCCAGCTGCTGCAGAACCGGATGGGACTGACCCGGTCGCGAGAGGTCGAGGCGGCGCGGCGGCAGACGCCGGCTCGGCTGCTGCTCTTCGACGTGCTCGAGGCGGACGGCCACGAGCTCACCCGGCTCGGGTACGACGCGCGCCGGCAGGCGCTCGAGACGGTGGTCGAACCGGGCGGTGCGATCGATGTCCCGCCCGCCCACCAAGGTGACCTCGCCCGGGCGATGGCTGACTCGGCGGAGCAGGGACTCGAAGGGGTCGTCGCGAAGAAGCGCACCTCGAAGTATGCCGAGGGACGGCGATCCGAGGCCTGGCTCAAGCTGAAGCACCACGCCACGCAGGAGGTCGTGATCGGCGGGTGGAAGCCGGGGAACGGCCGACGCGCCGGCGGGATCGGCTCCCTGCTGCTCGGCGTGCCGGGGCCGGACGGGCTGGAGTACGTCGGGAAGGTCGGCACCGGGTTCCGTGACCGTGACCTCGACGAGATCGGCACGGTGCTCGGCGCGCTCGGACGAACGACGTCACCGTTCGTGGACGTTCCCCGGCCGGATGCCCGTGACGCGCACTGGGTGACGCCGAAGCGCGTGGGCGAGGTCGAGTTCGCCGAGTGGACCTCGGACGGCCGACTGCGCCAGCCGTCGTGGCGTGGCTGGCGGTCGGACAAGGACCCGTCGGAGGTCGTCCGGGAGTCGTGAGCATGCGTCCGCATGGGGTCCGCCCCGGGCGAACAACCGTCCCCCGTTCCGGCTGCGGTCGGGGGACGATTCGTGTGCGGGACCCCGCGCTGCCGTCGCGTGCTGTTACCTTCGCCGGGACGAAAGGGCACGAGCATGAGCGCGAGCAAGTACCTGCCCCCGTTCACCACGGGGGAACGCGTCACGATCGCGGGGGACCGGTCGGCGCACACGTCCGTGGATCCGGGGGTCGCGGTGGCCGAGCCCGAGGTGACCTACGCGGACTTCCTCGGTGACGAGGTCGAGGAGTAGGACCGGCGCGGGGCACAGCACGGGCCTGGGAAGAAGACGGCCCGTGCGCCGGATCAGGGGACGCACGGACCGCCGTCGAGACGCCGTGGCCGTTCGTTCAGGGATGACCGGCCACGGCGCGTTCTCGACCAGGCACGCAGCACGCTCCTGGTAGGCACGTAGGGAAGACGTGGTGACGACCGGAAACGTCACGCGAGAACCGGGGAAATCCCACGAGGAGTCGATCCTGAGCGACGCTGATGCCCTGGCGTCCCTGTCGGACGCCTCCCTCGTCGAGCGCAGTGCCGACGGTGACACCGTCGCGTTCGGCGTCCTGATCCGGCGGTACGGTCCGCACATGCGTGCCTACGCGGCCCGGATCCTCGGCCACGGCGACGGGGACGCCGAGGACGCCGTCCAGGAGGCAGCGCTGCAGGCGTGGCAGCGGATCGACCGGGTGGACGACCCCGAGCGGGTGCGGAACTGGCTGTTCCGCATCGCGGCGAACAAGGCGCTCGATCGTCTCCGTCGGCGTCACCCGCACCTCGACCTCGACGCGGTGGTCGACGCTTCCGACGACCGTCCCGTCGACGAGGTGGTCAGCGCGCGCCTGCAGGTCCAGGAACTCGCGCGTATCGTGCAGGAGTTGCCGGACGGACCTCGCGTCGTCTGGGTGATGCGCGAGATCGGTGGGGCGTCGTACGCCGAGATCGCCGAGGCCACGGGGATGTCGCAGGCCGCGGTCCGCGGCGCGCTCGCCCGGGCACGACGCCGGGTCCTCGAGCGGATGGAGGGCTGGCGATGACCGACGACGAACGGTTCGGCGCGTTCTCCCTCGAGGAGCTCTCCGACTACCTGGATGCCGACCGCACCCCGGCCAGACCCGACATCGACGCCGATCCCGAGGCCTCCGTCGCGTTGGCGCGCCTCGAAGTCCTGCGGACGGCGTCACGCGACCTGCTCGACGCGGACGTCGCGGCGACCGCTGTCGACGACGGGTGGATCGCAAGCGTGCTCGCCTCGGTGCGGACGACGGCACACGCGGGCCGGGACATCCCGGTCCCCGACGAGGACCCTGCCTCGACGCTCGTCGTCACGGAGGGCGCACTCCGGGGACTCGTCCGTGCGCTCGGCGACGAGGTCCCCGGCGTGGTCGTCCGCCGGACGCGGTTCACCGGCGAGCTCGGGACCGCCGGAGCCCCGATCGACGTCGAGGTGTCGATCGCCGCGAGCACCGACGGGCCGGTCCACCTCCGCGCGGAGGCCCTCCGGACGCGCATCGCGGACACGCTCGCCGTGCACGCGCCGTTCGTGGTCCGGTCGCTCGTGGTGCACGTGGCCGACATCAACGACGGAGACCGATCGTGACCGCCGACGTCCGGACCGTCTCGCGCGGACTGACCGCGGTCGTGCTCCGCGTCCCGGGGGTCCGCTCCGTGCTCCCGCCCGGGCCGAAGCTCGCGACGCTCGTCCGGGACGTCCGCTCGGTGCTCGACCTGCCGCGGGACGGCGGTGCCGTGCTCGTGCAGGACCGACCGGACGGCGCACGCATCCGGGTGGTCGTGACGACGGACCGGCGGATCCCGACGCTCGACCTCGTCCGGAGTGTCCGCGACGCCGTCGTCGCCGAGGCCGCTGCGCTGCTCGGACGCCGGCCCAGCGACGTCACCGTGCGGGTCGTCGAGATCGACTGAGCCCCGGTCCGCTGCGGCCTGATCCGGCCTGGTCCTGCATGGTGCGGCCTGGTTCGGCCGCTGCCGGTTTCAGGGGGCGGGTGCGGGGCCGCTCGACGGAGCGGCGTCGTCGGCGACCGGCAGACCCTCGTCGACGAGGTCGTCCTCTGCCGGTTCGACCACGTCGGCCGCGGCGGCCTTCGCCTCGTCGATGGACTCCTGGGAGCGGCGGAGCAGTTCGTCGTCGTGTGCAGGTTGGTCGGTCATGCCGGCGACCCTACGCCGGCGCCCCTGAGTCGGCGTCGCGGTGCCGGACGTCCGACGGCGGAGCGACCTGCGGCTCGAAGTCCACGGCCGAGGTGGGCGCCGGAGTGGTCGGCATCGCCGGGACCGCCGGCGTGCCGAACGCGTCCGCGGCGTCGAGCACGGCCCGGGTCGCCGCTGCAGCCGTCCGCAGGGCGTCCTCGATCGGCATCGCCCGGTGGGCGGCCGTCCGGACCTCGACACCCCACGGCTCGTCGAACCCGAGGTCCCGCACGGTCCGGACGAAGCCCGGGACGTCCCAGGCGCCCGCCCCGGGGAGGTGGCGTGCCTCGCGGGCCTCCTCGGCGAGCGTCATGCCCGCGGGTGTGTGGAGCAGGCCGTCGCTGAGCTCGACCGCTGCCAGGGTGGCCGGTGCGACGCCCTCGCGGATGGAAGCCAGCGTGGAGCCGCCGCGCAGCGCGTGCATCGCGTCCACCAGGAGTCCGCCGTTCGGGTGACCGGCGGCCGTGACGAACCGGGAGGCGCGTTCGACGGTCGGCAGGTTCGACCACGGTTCGGGCTCGAGGACGAGCTGGGCACCGACCGCCGCGGCCTGGCCGGCCAGCGCGTTCCAGTCGTCGACCATGGCCGTCGGCGAGACACCGGGCAGCGTGACGTCCGCACGAGCGACGACCTGCCAGGCGCTGAGCGTCGCCGCGGCCTCGAGCACGACGCCGCGGTCGGCGTCCTGGTCGGTGGTGTGGCTCGCGCACGTCCACCAGCGTTCGAGCGGTCCCAGCTGGACCCAGACGATCCCGGCACCGTCGAGCATGCGGCGGAGCTCGACGAACCCGATCGTCGCCCGCACCTCGTGCAGGTCGCCGAGCGACAGCGAGAGCCCTGCGAAGCCTGCGGCACCGACGGCGGCGATGCGCTCGCCGATCGGTTCGGTCCCGGCCCAGGTCCAGGACGTCGCGAGCAGATCGTGTTCCTGCACGGCGGCACCTCCGTTCTCCGGACGCGCCGCCCCGCCCCGTCGCGGTCCGCGTGTCCTGTGTGGGACGCCGCACACCCCGTGGCGGCGTCGACACATTGCTACTCGGCGAGGCTGCGAGCCCTCCCAGTCCGCCGTCACACGGGGGAAACGCGACGGCGTCAGACGATGACGGTCCGCACCGAACCGACGCCGCCGATCGTGCCCTCGAGCAGGTCCCCGCGGTCGACGACCCCGACCCCGTCCGGTGTCCCGGTGAACAGCAGGTCGCCCGGCGCGAGGGTCACGAAACGCGAGAGCTCGGCGACCGTCTCGGCGACCGACCAGATCTGGTCGGCGAGGTCACCGGTCTGGCGGACGTCGCCGTGCACCCGGAGCTCGACGGTGCCCGAGGTCGGGTCGACGTCGGCGGCGGGGGTGATCGTGCCGACCGGGGCCGAGGCGTCGAAGCCCTTGGCGGTGTCCCACGGGCGTCCGAGCCGCTTCGCCTCGGCCTGCAGGTCGCGTCGCGTGAGGTCGATGCCGACCGCGTATCCCCAGACGTGGTCGAGGGCCGCGTCGACGGGGATGTCCGACCCGCCCCGGCCGATCGCCACGACCAGCTCGACCTCGTGCTCGAGCTGCCGGGTGACGGACGGGTACGGGGTGTCCGCGCCGTCCGTCACGACCGCGTCGGCCGGCTTCGTGAAGAAGAACGGCGGTTCGCGGTCCGGATCGTGTCCCATCTCCCGAGCGTGCGCGGCGTAGTTGCGACCCACGCAGAACACCCGCCGGACGGGGAAGCGCCCGCCGGTCGTGGTCGGGACGGTCGGGACGGTCGGGGCCGGGATGACGAACTCGCTCACCGGTCCAGCGTGCCACCGGGACCCGGACGGTGGGTCAGCCCTCGGTGATCGAGGCCTCCCACCGGAGTCGTCGTGCGCGTGCCCGTTCCTGCCGTTCGCGCCACTCGATCCGCATCTCCTCGAGTCGTTCGAGGTCGCCGGCTGCACGGACGAGTGGCCCGTAGTGCGGGTGCGCGAGCAGGCTGGGGGTCCGGCGTTCCATCCGGTCCAGTCGGGCCTTGAAGGACGCGTCGTCTTCATCCGAGATCACGGTCAGGTCGTTCCTCTCTGCCGCGGAGCCGTCGCGCGGCGGTCGTCTCGTGATCGTCGAGCGCGCGCTCGACCCACTTGTCGTCGTCGGTCACCCATGCCCGGGTCATCAGGGCATCGGTCATCAGAGCGGCCGCGTCACGGCGCCGCTCATCGGTCGACAGCGCCCGCTCGACGACCCACGACCAACGCTGCCACCAGTGGTCCCGGTGGCCCAAGAACTCGGTATTCCGCCGCGCCCGACGCCCCTCGACCACCGTGACCACCACGCTCGCGACCGCCACCATGGCGCTGAGCAACGACACGCTCGCGCTCGTCCAGCCTGCATCCATGTCCGCCACCCTGACGCGACAGGACCGGCCACGCGCCGAGCGTGACCGGTCCTGTGGAACGTGACCCGCGCCTCCCGGATGTGGAGGAGTGCGCGGACGCGCGTCAGTTGCCGGGCGCAGCCCCCTCGGACTCGCCCTCGCCCGGGTCGCCGCCCGTGCCCTCCGACGCCGCCTCGTCCTGCGGCCAGCCCGAGAACCGCCACGCACCGACCGTCGGGTGGTCCTCGCCACGCGAGTAGGCGTACTCGCGCGCCGCCGTCCGGGCCTCGGTCAGCCGCGTGCGCAGCGCTTCGTGCGCATCCGGGTCCACCCGGGTCAGGGCGTCGTGCGCGAGCGCGAACCGGTCCATCTCGTTGCGCATGAGCATGTCGAACGGGGTCGTCGTGGTGCCCTGCTCGAGGAACCCGTGCACGTGCAGGTCGTCGTGCCCGTTCCGACGGTAGGTGAGCTGGTGCACGAGCGACGGGTACCCGTGGAAGGCGAAGACGGTCGGGGTGCCGGGCAGGAACAGTGCGTCGTACCGCTCGTCGGGGATGGGGTGCTCGTGCTTCCGCGGGTCGCCGATGGACAGCAGGTCCACGACGTTGACCACCCGGACACCGACCCCGGGCGCGTGGCGGCGGATGATGTCCGCGGCGGCCACGGTCTCGACGGTGGGGACGTCACCGGCGCAGGCGAGCACGACGTCGACGTGCCCCTCGGCCTCCTCGGTGCCGGCCCAGTCCCACTGCCCGACGCCGGCGTCCGCGTGCGCGACGGCGTCCTCGAGGGACAGGAACACCGGTTCGGGGTGCTTGCCGGCGACGATCACCTCGATGCGGTCGGTCGTCTCCATCGCGTGTGCCGCGACGGCGAGCAGGGTGTTCGCGTCCGCCGGCAGCTTGATCCGGACGAGGTCCTGCTGCTTCGACGCGACGACGTCGAGGAACCCCGGGTCCTGGTGCGAGAAGCCGTTGTGGTCCTGGCGCCAGACGTGCGACGACAGCAGGATCGACAGGTTCGAGACGGGGGCGCGCCAGTCGATGTCGGTGGACGACTCGAGCCACTTCGCGTACTGCCCGACCATCGAGTCGATGATGTGCGCGAACGCCTCGTACGTGTTGAGGATGCCGTGACGACCGCTCAGCACGTAGCCCTCGAGCATGCCCTCGAGCAGGTGCTCGGACAGCACCTCGGTGACCCGGCCGTGTGCGCCGAGGTGCTCGTCGCCGACGCCGCGCTGGGCACGCCAGACCCGGGATGTCACGTCGAAGACCGCGTCGAGCTTGTTCGACACCGTCTCGTCCGGGCCGAAGAGCCGGAAGGACGCGGGGTTCCGCTCGATGAGGGCAGCGAGCCAGGGGCCGAGCGTGCCGGTCGCGCTCGCGTCCTCGCCGACCGGGACCCCGAACTCCTCGAGCCCGGGGCGGTCGAGCGCCGTGCGGAGCCGACCGCCGTTCGCGTGCGGCGTCGCGCTCATCCGCAGGTCGCCCGCGGGCCGGATGGTGGTGAGGATGCCGATCGGTTGCCCGGACTCGTCGAACAGCTCCTCGGGGCGGTAGGACCGCATCCACTCCTCGAGCTGGCGGCGGTGCTCGTCGTTCTCCCGCACGGCCGGCAGCGGGACCTGGTGGGCACGGAAGGTCCCCTCGACCTGCTCGCCGTCGACCTCCTTCGGTCCGGTCCAGCCCTTCGGCGTCCGCAGGATGATCATCGGCCAGCGCGGGCGCAGGTCGGCGGCGCCGGCCGGTTGTCCGGCTGCTGCCCGCTGGGCCTGCGCACGGGCCGCGGCCTGGATGTCGTCGATCGTCGCGAGCGCACGCCGGAGCGCGCCGTCGAACAGGGCGTGCACGGCGAACGGGTCGTCGTCGACGCGGGCGGAGTCCACCACGATCGGCTCGTACCCGAGACCACGGAAGTACGCGTGCAGGTCGTCGTGCGGGATGCGGGCGAGGATCGTCGGGTTCGCGATCTTCCACCCGTTCAGGTTGAGGATCGGCAGCACGGCGCCGTCCGACACCGGGTCGAGGAACGTGTGCGCCTGCCACGAGCCGGCGAGCGGGCCGGTCTCGGCCTCGCCGTCGCCCACGACACAGGCGACGACCAGGTCGGGGTTGTCGAGGGCCGCGCCGTACGCGTGGGCGAGGGAGTAGCCGAGTTCACCGCCCTCGTTGATCGACCCTGGTGTCTCGGGGGCCGCGTGCGACGGGATGCCACCCGGGAACGAGAACTGGCGGAAGAACTGCCGCAGTCCGTCCGGGTCCGGGGTGATGCCCGGGTAGAGCTCGCCCCACGTCCCGTCGAGCAGTGCGTTGGCGTTCATGGCGGGGCCGCCGTGCCCGGGGCCGCAGATGTACAGCAGCTGGCGGTCGGTCTCGGCGATGAGTGCGTTGCAGTGCGCGTACACGAGGTTGAGCGCCGGCGAGGTGCCCCAGTGTCCGAGCAGGCGGGGCTTGACGTCGTCGGGTGCGATCGAGCGGTCGAGCAGCGGGTTGTCGAGCAGGTAGATCTGGCCGGCGGTGAGGTAGTTCGCGGCGCGCCACCAGGCGTCGATCGCGCGGATCCGGTCGGTGCTCGAAGGGGATGCGGGGGCCATGACCCCACGGTACGGAGGCGGTCGCCCGAGAAACCCAGAAAAACTTCCAAACCGTTCGGCAGGGGGTGCCGAATGCATGTCACAAGGGCAAACGCCCAGGGCGCTCTCCGGTCACGAACGGCCGGGCCTCAGCAAGCACACAGCACGGCACGTGCACAGGAGCACGTCGCCACCGGCCGGAGCCCCCGA
>NZ_JBOBQG010000006.1:0-213048 GCF_050585845.1 Curtobacterium sp. AB451 | reverse complement strand
ACCGTTGTAGGGCCGCACCGAGCGGTCGCGGCGGCACCGGGCGGACAACCTCGCACGGTGCATGGCCGGCCAAGCTCGCACGGGCCGGACGGACCCGCACGGACCCACACGGCCGGACGAATCCGCACGGTGCGACCTTGTCCGATCCGTGCGCCGATGGTGGCTCGGTGCGAGGTTGTAGGGCCGCACCGAGCGGTCGCGACGGCACCCGGTGAACAACCTCGCACGGTGCTCGGCCGGCCAAGCTCGCACGGGCCGGACGGACCCGCACGGACCCACACGGCCGGACGAATCCGCACGGTGCGACCTTGTCCGACCCGTGCGCCGCTGATGGCTCGGTGCGAGGTTGTAGGGCCGCACCGAGCGGTCGCGGCGGCACCCGGTGAACAACCTCGCACGGTGCTCGGCCGGCCAAGCTCGCACGGGCCGGACGGACTCGCACGGGTCGGACGAAGCTGCACGGTGCGCGGCCGGGCAAGCCCGCACGGGCCGCACGGACCCGCACGGTGCGCAGGTCTCAGCCGGAGAAGACCTGCCGACCCACGACCCGGAGGAGCTCGAGCTTCTGCGCGGCCTCACTGCCCGCCGGCGCCGTGAAGAGCAACAGCGCCTGCGTCTGGCTCGTGGTGTGCAGCACCTGGCAGTCGACCGTGATCCGGCCGAGCTCGGGGTGGACGAACGTCTTGTGGTCCTCCCAGCGACTGGCCACCTCGTGCAGGGACCAGAGCGCCCGGAAGTCCGCGCTGCCCGCCTCGAGGTCGGCGATCAGCCGGGCGGCCCGGCCGTCGCCCGGCCCGGCGGCACCGACGGCGGCGCGGAGTGCTGCGACCTGTGCCCGAGCGAGCCGTTCGTGTTCCTCGGGCGCGTACCTCGCCCGCTCGTACTCCGTCATGAACCACCGCCACGGCTGGTACCGCTCGTTGCCGGGCAGGCCGGTGGTCGTGCCGACGAGTGCGGCTCCGAGCTCGTTCTCGACCAGGGTCTCCCCCAGGTCGTTGACCACGATGGCCGGGGTGTCCTCGAGTCGGTCGAGGACACGGAGGATCGCGGGGTCGACGTGGTCGGAGCGGTGCACCCGTGCGGGTGCGTTGTGCCCGGCGAGGCGGAACAGGTGGTCGCGCTCGTCGAGGGTGCAGCGGAGTGCCCGGGCGATCGCTGCGACCATCTGCTCGGACGGCTGGGGCCCGCGCTGTTGCTCGAGTCGGGTGTAGTAGTCGGCGGACATCCCCGCCAGCGCCGCCACCTCCTCGCGCCGGAGCCCCGGCGTCCGGCGGCGCTGCCCGGAACCGAGTCCGACGTCCTCGGGGCGCAGCAGTTCTCGGCGGCGACGGAGGAAGTCGGCGAGCACGGGTCGGTCCATGGTCATCATCGTGCCCCCGCGGCGCGCCACGTGCCAGGGATCGGCGGTCCCCCGATGACCGGCCTCTGGATGCTCCTGGAGCCTCGCACCACGGTGGTGGACATGGACATCACGAACTCCACCGTCTTCATCCCCGGCGCGACCTCGGGCATCGGCCTCGGCCTCGCGCTCCGCCTGCAGGCAGCGGGCAGCACCGTCGTGATCGGCGGCCGACGCCGGTCGTTGCTCGACTCGCTCGCCGCCGAGCACGGCTTCGGTACCGTGCAGCTCGACGTCACCGACCCGGCGTCGATCATCGCTGCGGCCGCCGCCGTCACCGAGGCGTACCCCGCGCTCGACGCCCTGATCACGATGTCGGGCATCATGCGCACCGAGGACCTGCGCTCGTCCGAGCACCTGCGCGACGCCGTCGCCGTCGTCGAGACGAACCTGCTCGGGACGATCCGCCTCGTCGACGCGTTCCTGCCGCACCTGCTCACCCGTCCCGCGTCAACGATCGTCACCGTGACGTCGGGGCTGGCGTTCACCCCGCTCACGGCGACGCCGACGTACAGCGCGACGAAGGCCGCCGTGCACTCGTACACGCTCTCGCTCCGGCAGCAGCTGTCCGGGTCGCCGGTCGCCGTGCTCGAACTGGCGCCGCCGGCGGTCGCGACGGACATCATGGGAGAAGGGGTGGACTTCGGCGGGATGCCGCTCGACGACTTCCTGACCGAGGTCGTCGACCTGCTGCGCTCGGGTGCCGCCCCGGAGATCCTCGTGCAGAACGTCCTGCCGCTGCGGTGGTCGGAGCGTGACGGGACGCAGCAGCAGCTCATCGAGGCGCTGGCGTCGCGCGGGCACTGACGACCGGCTCACCGTCCCCGGCGGCGGGTGGCGGGTGACGGGTGGCGGGCGCGCTCAGTCGGTGGCGCCGTCCGCCTCGCCGCGAGCTTCGCGCCGCCGGATCACACCGTCGAGGAACCGGTTGACGAGCCGCCAGGCCGGCCAGGTGAGGGCCCCGATCAGCGCTGTGTCGACCGGCCGACCGAGCGCGCGGATCACGACGTAGGCGCCCGTCATCGCCAAGCCGGTCGACAGGGCGGCGTTGAGGCGACGGGGCGTCCAGATCGACGCACGAGGATCGTCCCGGTCGTGGCCCTCGCGGTCGTCGTCGTCGGGGAGCCGGTCGAAGGTGATCCCCCACGCGACGAACATCGCCCCCAGCGCAACGGCCACCCACGCGGCGTCGGCGGACGGGTCCCGGAGCAGCGCGCGCACGGCGACGACCACGATGGCGCAGCCTGCGACCACTGCCGTGAGCAGGAGGACGAGTGCGGAACGGGAACGCGGTGCAGACACCCGTCGAAGCCTAGGGCCATCCGGTCGGTCCACGCGTGCAGGTCGACGTGCTGCGGATCTCGAGGACCCGTCGCGCGCGTTCGCTGTCGAGGGACTCGCGCTGGACACCGGATCCCACGAAGATGGGCGGTGATGAACGACCGCCTCGCCACCGTCCAGCGCATCGTCGCCGAAGCCGGCATCGACGCGACCGCCCGGGAACTCCCCGACTCGACCCACAGCGCCGCGCAGGCCGCCGCCGCGCTCGGCACCGAACCGGGAGCGATCGCGAGCAGCCTGCTGTTCCTGGCGGACGGTGCACCCCTGCTCGCGATGACCTCCGGTCGGCACCGGGTCGACACCGACCTGCTCGCGGCCCAGATCGGCGCGGCCGAGCTCACGATGGCCACCGCGAAACAGGTCCGCGAGATCACCGGGCAGCCGATCGGCGGCGTCTCCCCCGTCGGCCACCCGGCCCCGATCCGCACCGTGGTGGACGAGGCGCTCCGCGAGTACGACACGATCTGGTCGGCCGCGGGGACCGCGAACAGCGTGCTCCCCCTGACCTTCGAGCAGTTGCTGTCGCTGACCGGTGGGACGGTCGTCCGGGTCAACGACCACTGATGACGACGCGGACGCGTGTCGAGCTGGGACGACGCGAGGACCTCGGCGCCGACTGCGCGAACTGCTTCGGCCTGTGCTGCGTCGCCCTGGCGTTCACGCGGTCCGCGGACTTCCCGTTCGACAAAGACGCTGGCGACCCCTGCTCGAACCTCGACGACGCGGACGGCTGCCGGATCCACCCGCACCTGCGGGAACGGGGTTTCTCCGGCTGCACGGTGTTCGACTGCTCGGGGGCCGGGCAGAAGGTCTCCCGGCACACCTTCGCGGGCCGCTCGTGGCGCGACGACCCCGAGACGCGGCGGTCCATGTTCGCCACGTTCCCGATCGTCCGACGGCTCCACGACCTCCTGCGCCACCTCGACGAGGCGATCACCCTCGTGCGAGCGTCACACGACGAGACCCCCTGGGTCCAGGCCTTCGAGCACGTCCGTCTGCTGAGCGACGGGACGCCGGAGGACCTCGCCGTGCTCGACGTCGACGCCGAGTACGACCGTGCCCGTCCGCTCCTGCTCGAGGCGAGTGCGATCGCACGAGGACGGGGTCCGGTCGGCGCCGACGGCCAGCGGGTCGGTCCGGGGACGGACCTCGTCGGCGCGGACCTGCGTGGGGCCGACCTGCGCGGGGCGACGCTGCGCGGGTCGCTCGCGATCGCGGCGGACCTCCGGGGTGCCCGGTTGGACCGCTGCGACCTGCTCGGCGTGGACCTTCGCGACGCGGACCTGCGCGGCACCGACCTCTGCGGAGCACTGTTCCTCACGCAGATGCAGGTCAACGCGGCACGGGGCGACGCGGCCACGGTCCTGCCGGCGGGGTTCCAGCGTCCCGGGCACTGGAGCACGACGGCCGATGCGACCGACGGGGTCACTCCCCCGCGGCGAGCACCGTCCGGCCGAGCCGCACGAAGTCGTCGGCGCTGAGCATCTCCCCGCGGGCCGTCGGGTCGACCCCGGCGGCGGTGAGGAGTTCCGACGCCCGGGCACTGCTGCCGAGGACGCCGGACAGGCTCTGCCGCAGCATCTTCCGCCGCTGCTGGAACGCGCCGTCGACGAGCGCGAAGACCTGCGCCCGCAGGGCTTCGTCCCCGGGGGGCTCGTGCCGGTCGAACCCGACGAGCACGCTGTCGACGTTCGGCACCGGCCAGAACACCTGACGGCTGACCTGGCCGGCGATCGACCACGACCCGTACCACGCGGCCTTGACGCTCGGCGCCCCGTAGACCTTGCTGCCGGGTCCCGCGGCGATGCGGTACCCGACCTCGGCCTGCACCATGACGAGCGCGCGTTCGATGGACGGGAAGGTCGCCAGCAGGTGGAGCAGCACCGGGACGGAGACGTTGTACGGCAGGTTCGCGACGACGTGCGTCGGCGACTCCGGCAGGTCGGTCGCGGCGACGGTGAGGGCGTCCTGGTGGATCACGCGGAGCCGTGCGTCGGGCTGCATCGTGGCCACGGTGGCCGGGAGCTCCGCGGCGAGGCGACCGTCGATCTCCACCGCGGTCACCGAGGCGCCGGTCTCGGTGAGACCGAGCGTCAACGATCCGAGGCCGGGCCCGATCTCGAGGACGGCCGAGTCGGCCGACACCCGGCCGGACGCCACGATGCGCCGGACGGTGTTGGCGTCGTGCACGAAGTTCTGGCCGAGCTTCTTCGTCGGGGTGACGTCGAGCCGGGCTGCGAGGTCCCGGATCTCCGCCGGGCCGAGGAGCGTCGCCACTAGCCGTCCACCGTCACGGGCTCGGCGTCCCACGCACCGTAGACGAGCTCGGTGTTCGAGGCGATCTGTGCCGCGAGCATCGAGGCGTCGGTCCCGAGGGTCTCGGCCATCGACCGGAGCGTGAGCGGGATGAGGTACGGCGCGTTCGGTCGGCCGCGGTACGGCGTCGGGGTGAGGTACGGCGCGTCGGTCTCGACCATGATCAGGTGACGCGGCGCGACGTGCAGGGCCTCGCGCAGGGGTGCGGCGTTCTTGAACGTCACGGTGCCGGCGAACGACATGTACCAGCCGCGCTCCGCACAGAGCCGGGCGAGGTCGGGGCCCCCCGAGAAGCAGTGGAACACGGTCTTCTCGGGAGCGCCGACCCGGTCGAGGACCTCGACCACGGCGTCGTGCGCGTCGCGGTCGTGGATCGTGAGCGCGAGGTCGTGCTCCTTCGCGATGCGGATGTGCTCCTCGAACGAGCGGACCTGGGCGTCGCGGCCGTCCTCGCCCGTGCGGAAGAAGTCGAGCCCGGTCTCGCCGATCGCCCGGACGCGGGGCAGCGCCGCGAGCCGTTCGATGCCCGCGAGGTGCTCGTCGAGCAGCCCCTGCTCCTGCAGCGACGGCGCTTCGTTCGGGTGGAGCGCCACGGCGGCGAGGACCCGGGGCTCCCGTGCTGCGATGGCGGCCGACCACTCCGAGGTCGCGAGGTCGGTGCCGACCTGCACGACACCACGGACACCGACGCTCGACGCCCGGCCGAGGTGCTCGCGGTAGTCGAGCGCGCCGTCGCCACCGTCGGCGATCTCCATGTGGGTGTGGTTGTCGTACACCGGGACGACCAGCGCCTCGGGCAGCGGCGGGTAGGTCAGGTCCCGCTTCGACCCGTCGCCGTCGCCCCGGGAGCGGAGGTGCGCGTCGGTCACGCGGCGCCCTGCTCGGACTGCTCGATGCGCGGGAACAGCCCGCTCTCGAGCGGGACCACGGTCGACGCGCCCTGCCACTCCCATGCGCGGTCCACGCGCTGCTCGGTGATGGAGCCACCCGCACCGATCGCGGCCCAGAGCTTCTCGGTCGCCTTCGGCATGACCGGCGACAGCAGCACCGCGACCGTGCCGAGGCCGCGGAGCGCGGTGGACAGCACGGTGCCGAGCCGCTCGCGCTGGGCGTCGTCCTTCGCCAGGGCCCACGGCTGCTGCTCGGTGATGTACCCGTTCAGGGCGTCGACGAGCTCCCACACCGCGGCGATCGCCTCGTGCGGGGCGAACGCCGCGATGGCCGCGTCGGCACGCTCGGTGACCGACACCGCGAGGGCGTCGATCGCCTCGTCCGACCCGGTCAGCGCGCCGCGCTCGGGCACCGCGCCGTCGAAGTACTTCTGCAGCATCGCGACCAGGCGGGACGCGAGGTTGCCGAACCCGTTCGCGAGCTCGGCCTGGTAGCGGGCGGAGATGTCCTCCCAGCTGAAGTTGCCGTCCTGCCCGAAGGTGATCGCGCGGAGGAAGTAGTAGCGGAACGCGTCGGACCCGAACGTGTCGGTGATCTCGGACGGCGCGATGCCGGTCAGCTTCGACTTGGACATCTTCTCGCCGCCGACGAGCAGCCAGCCGTGACCGAACACGCGCTCGGGGACGGGCAGCCCGGCGGCCATCAGCATCGCCGGCCAGATCACCGCGTGGAAGCGGGCGATGTCCTTGCCGACGATGTGCACGCTCGGCCACAGGCGCTGGAAGGCCTCGTCGTCGTCCGTGCCGTAACCGAGCGCCGTGACGTAGTTGAGCAGGGCGTCGAACCACACGTAGAGCACGTGGTCGTGGTCCCACGGGATCTGGATGCCCCAGTCGAAGCTCGACCGCGAGATCGACAGGTCGCGCAGGCCCTGCTTGACGAACGAGATGATCTCGTTGCGGACGCTCTCGGGCTGGATGAACAGCGGGTTCGACTCGTACAGGTCGAGCAGGCGCTGCTCGAAGTCGGACATGCGGAAGAAGTAGTTGCGCTCGGCCAGCACCTCGACCGGGATCGAGTGGATCGCACAGACCTGCTGCCCCTCGTACGCACCCGTGCCGGGGACGAGGTCGCTCGGCTGCTTGTACTCCTCGCAGCCCACGCAGTAGAAGCCCTCGAACTCGCCCGCGTAGATGTAGCCGTCGTCGTACAGCTTCTGCAGGAACGCCGTCACGCCGCGCTCGTGGCGTTCGTCCGTCGTGCGGATGAAGTCGTCGTTCGCCACGTCGACGGTGTCGAGGAGCGGCTTCCACGCCTCGGTCACGAGCCGGTCCGCCCACTCCTGGGGCGTGACGTCGTTCGCGGACGCCGTGCGGAGGATCTTCTGCCCGTGCTCGTCCGTGCCGGTCAGGAGCCAGGTGTCGTCGCCGCGCTGCCGGTGCCAGCGCGCGAGGACGTCCGCGGCGACCTCGGTGTAGGCGTGCCCGATGTGGGGCACGTCGTTCACGTAGAAGATCGGCGTGGTGATGCTGAACGAGGACCCGTCGGACATGCGGACCATCCTACGGGCGCACCGGTGCCGCATGACGCGCCCCGCGCGCCACCTGTGGAGAACCGGACGGGAGGCGCGGTGCGCGTCCGGAGCCGCGCCTCCCGGCCCGTGACGCTCGCGTCTACCGCGCCGCCAGCGCACCCTCGTAGAGGTCGCGCTTCGACAGCCCCGTCGCGTCCGCGACGGCCGCCGCCGCCTCCTTCATGCGGGACCCGGCGGCGACTCGCTCGAGCACGAGCCGGACCCCGTCCTCGATCGTCGTCACGTCGAGCGCGCCGGTCGACCCCTCGACGACGACGCAGATCTCGCCGCGCACCCCGTCGGCCGCCCACGCCGCGAGCTCCGCGAGGGACCCGCGCCGGACCTCCTCGTGCAGCTTCGTCAGCTCGCGGCAGACCACCGCGCGCCGGTCGTCGCCGAAGCTCGCGGCCATGTCGGACAGCGTGTCGGCGAGCCGGTGCGGGGACTCGAAGAACACCATCGTGCGCTGCTCGCCGGAGAGCGCGGAGAACAGCCGCCGCCGCTCACCGCCCTTGCGTGTCGGGAACCCCTCGAAGCTGAACCGGTCGGTCGGCAGGCCGGACACGGCGAGCGCCATGAGCACGGCGGACGGCCCCGGCAACGCCGTCACCGTCACCCCGGCGGCAGCGGCGGCCTCGACGAGGGGGAAGCCGGGATCGCTGATCGCGGGCATGCCGGCGTCGGTGAGGACGACGACGTCCTCGTCACGGGCGAGCTCGACGACCTCGGCCGCCTTCGCGCGCTCGTTGTGCTCGTGCAGGGCGATGAGGCGGGGTCGGTTCTCGATGCCGAGCGCCCGCATGAGGTGGATCGCGGTGCGGGTGTCCTCGGCAGCGACCACGCTTGCGTTCGAGAGGGTCTCGACCAACCGCCTGGAGGCGTCGCCGAGGTTGCCGATGGGCGTTGCTGCGAGCACGATCACGGGACCATTGTGGTCGCCTGTGCGCGGCAGCGCGGACATGGCGTCGATCCGTAGGATGCTCTGCGATGACCAGCGCGCTGACCGACGACCGCACCGCCGTCCCCGACGGGCCGGTCGGTTCCCGTCTCGACGACTGGTGGGGGCGCACGCTCTCGACCGCCAGGCGCGTCGCACTGTGGCGCTGGGCCGGGCCGCTCGGCGTCACCCTGTTGGCGGCGGTGCTGCGGCTCGTCACGCTCGGCCACCCGCACTCGCTCGTGTTCGACGAGACCTACTACGTCAAGGACGGCTGGTCGATCGTGCACCTCGGGTACGAGGGCACCTGGCCGGGCAACCCCGCCGACGACTCCCAGCCGACGACGGACCAGCGGTTCGTCGACGGGCAGACCGACATCTTCACGAACGCCGCCGAGTTCATCGCGCACCCGCCGCTCGGCAAGTACCTCATCGGCCTCGGCATGCTGCTGTTCGGCGCGGACAACTCGTTCGGGTGGCGCTTCGCCGTCGCCGTGCTCGGCATCGCGACCGTGTTCCTCACGGCCGTCATCGCCCGCTCGCTGTTCCGGTCCACTCTCATCGGCACGCTGGCGGGGTTCCTGCTCGCGGTCGACGGGCAGGCGATCGTGCTGTCCCGCGTGACGCTGCTCGACGGGATCCTGACGTTCTTCGTCGTGCTCGGCTTCGGCGCGCTGCTGCTCGACCGACGCTGGACGTCCAGACGACTCGACGCCTGGGTCGCCCGACGGACGGCCGCCGGACGCGACACGCTCTGGGGACCGGTGCTGTGGTGGCGGCCGTGGTTGATCGCCATGGGGCTGGCGCTCGGCCTGGCGACCGCGACGAAGTGGTCCGGCATGTACTTCCTCGCGTTCTTCGCGGTGTACTCCGTGCTGACCGACATGATGCTGCGGAAGCGGGCCGGCATCGAGTTCTGGTCCTCGAGCGCGTGGCTGCAGCAGGCACCGGTGTCGTTCCTGCTCACCGTGCCGATCGCCGCCGTCACCTACGTGGCGTCGTGGACCGGGTGGTTCGTGTCGAAGGACGGCTGGGACCGGAACTGGATCGACACGGGAGGCGAGCGCTGGACCGGCGTGCTGTCGTGGGTGCCGGACAGCCTGCAGAACTGGTGGCACTACCAGTCCGAGATCTACGGCTTCAACATCGGCCTGCACACCCCGCACTCGTACCAGGCGAACCCGCTGCTCTGGCTCGTCATGCAGCGCCCGACGTCGATGTACTACGTCGGCACGAACGCGGGCCAGGACGGCTGCACGGCCACCCGCTGCGGCGAGGCGATCACCGGCATCGCGAACCCCTTCGTCTGGTACGCGGCGGTCGTCGCCGTCGTGGCGCTGCTCGTGCTCTGGATCCTGCGTCGCCGGTGGGAGTACGCGTTCGTCCTGATGGGGGTCGCGGCGGGGTACCTGCCGTGGCTGCTCTACGTCGACCGGACGGTTTTCCAGTTCTACACGATCGCCTTCGAGCCCTTCATGGTCATGGCGCTCGCCGCGGCGATCGGGTTGGTGCTCGGACGACGGGACGACCCCCGGCCGCGCCGGACACGTGCCGTCGTGTGGGTCGGCGTGTACCTGGGCGTCGTGGTGCTCGCGTCGGCGTACTGGCTGCCGATGTGGACGGGCATGCAGGTGCCGTGGGACTTCGTCCGGTCCCACTACTGGCTGCCGAGCTGGCTGTAGCACGCGACCACCCGTCGGCCGGGAGGCGCGGGTCGGCCCCGCACCGCGCCTCCCGGCCCGGACGGGGTCGCGTCCGGAGCGCGCGCTGGTGCGCACGGCGGGTAGGGATCGTGCCGCGCGCTCGTGCGCACGGCGGGGCGGGGTCGTGTCCGGGCCGCGCGCTGGGGCGCCCGGTCGGGCGGTGTCACGACCGCGCGCTGGTGCGCCCGGTCGGGCGGTGTCACGACCGCGCGCTGGTGCGCCCGGTCGGGCGGTGTCAGGACTGCGCGTGCAGGGCGCGCTCGATCGACTCGCGGTCGAGCGGGTCCCCGAGCATGGGCGCGTCGGGGGTGCCGGGCAGCACGCCCTCGATGAGGACCTCGGCGTAGCGGCGCCATGCGTTCGGGTCGTGCGCGCGCGTCGTGTCCGCGACGGCGCCGACCATCGAGGTGAGCATCGGCAGGTCGCGGTAGTCGAAGCCGACCCGCACCACGCCGGCGTCCCGCGCACGACGGATGATCTCGGAGACCTGGGTCTCGAGCCGGTCACGTTCCTGCACGATCGACGGGCGCGACTTGCCGGCACGCACGATGGCGTCCGCGAGGGCACGGTCGCGCGCCCGGAACTCGAACACGCCCATCAGGTACACCCGGAGGGACTCACGCGGATCGGACTCGTCCGCAGCACGTGCCGCGGCGTCGTTCATGGCCTCGAACTTGGTGGCGAGCAGCGCCTCGATCAGGGAGTCCTTGTCGGCGAAACGGCGGTAGACGGTCCCGACGCCGACGCCGGCCTCGTGCGCGATGTCGTTCAACGTGACCGACAACCCGCGTTCCGCGAAGCACTTGCGTGCCGTCTGCAGGATCAGCTCGCGGTTGCGTGCTGCGTCGGCGCGGAGGGGGCGCTCGAGGTCGGTGGTGCTCACGTCACCGAACCTAGTTGAACTTTCTGGGAATAAGCGGATGCAGACCTTCCGTTTCGGTCTACACTGGTCGCAAGCGGATGCGTCGCATCCGCTTCACCCCCTCCGCTCCAGGAGCGCCCGACGGCGCGTGCTCCGCCACCCCTCCACCTTCTCGAAGGAGGCTGCCGTGACGGCAGAACAGACCGTGCCGACCCCCACCGGGGCCGCACCCACGACTCCGGGCACCACGCCCGACAAGGCCAACCACCGCTGGATCGCCCTGGCGGTCATCGCCCTCGCGCAGCTGATGGTCGTGCTCGACGCGACCATCGTCAACATCGCCCTGCCCTCGGCCCAGGCGGACCTCGACTTCGGCACCGACCAGCGTCAGTGGATCGTGACCGCGTACTCGCTGGCGTTCGGCTCGCTGCTGCTCCTCGGCGGGCGACTCGGCGACCTCTTCGGCCGCAAGAACACCTTCATCATCGGGCTCGTCGGCTTCGCCGTCGCGTCCGTGCTCGGCGGTCTGGCCGACTCGTTCGGCCTGCTCGTCGCCGCCCGCGCGCTGCAGGGCGTCTTCGGTGCGCTGCTCGCACCGTCCGCGCTGGGCATGCTCACCACGACGTTCCGCGACCCGAAGGAGCGCGGTCGCGCGTTCGGCATCTTCGGGTCGATCGCGGGCTCCGGTGCGGCGATCGGCCTGCTCCTCGGCGGGGTGCTCACCGAGTACGCGTCGTGGCGCTGGTGCCTCTACGTGAACGTGGTCTTCGCGGTGCTCGGCGTGATCGGTGCCCTCGTGTTCATGGCGAAGCCGCCGAAGGTCGAGCGTCCGCGCATCGACGTCGCCGGTGTCGTCACGATCACGGCCGGCCTCGTCGGCGTCGTCTACGGCTTCTCCAACGCCGAGACCAACGGCTGGGACGCCCCGCTCACCATCGGCATGCTCGCCGCCGGCGTGGTGCTGATCGCGGCGTTCGTCTTCATCGAGACGCGCGTCGCCCACCCGCTGCTGCCGCTCCGGGTCGTCCTCGACCGTGACCGCGGTGGTTCGTTCATCGCCATCGGCCTCGTCGCGATCGGCATGTTCGGCATCTTCCTGTTCCTGACGTACTACCTCGAGCAGACCCTCGGGTTCAGCTCGCTGCAGACGGGCCTGGCGTTCCTGCCGATGCCGCTGTCGATCATGATCTCGGCGACGCAGATCGGTGGTCGACTGCTCCCCCGCGTCGGTCCGAAGGTGCTCATCTTCGCGGGTGGGCTCGTCGCGGCGACGGGGCTGCTGCTGCTCCTGCGCACCGACCTCGACAGCTCGTACGCGGGCACGGTCCTGCCGGCGCTCGTCGTGATCGGCCTCGGCATGGGCACGATCTTCTCGTCGGCGATGAACACCGCGACGACCGGGGTCGCCCGGGCCGATGCCGGTGTGGCCTCGGCGACGGTGAACACCATGCAGCAGATCGGCGGCTCGATCGGGACCGCGCTGCTCTCGACGATCTTCGCCGACGTCGTGGCGAACAGCCTCTCCGGGCTGACCGCGGCGCCGACGAAGCTCCAGCAGGCGCAAGCTGTGCTCGACGGCTACCACGTGGCGTTCGGCATCTCGGCGGGCGTGCTCGTGCTGGTCGCCCTCGCTGGTGGGCTGCTCATCAACCGCCAGTCGGTCCGGCTGGCGAAGCTCGAGCGCGCCGGCGCAGCGACGACCGGGAGCATCCCGACCGCCGCGCACTGACGCACTGCTGCTCGACACGGACGGCCCGCCCTGGTTCCCCAGGGTGGGCCGTTCGTGTGTGCTGGCAGGGGTTGGGGCGTGGCGGGTGGCGGGTCGCGGGCGGCGGGTTGGCCGACGCCGACGCTGACGCTGACGCTGCTGACGCCGAGCGACATCGTCGACGTCGTACGACAGCGGCCTCGTCGCTCCATGCACACGCGGGCAATCGACGGCCGGTGCGAACGACATCGTCGACGTCGTACGACATCGGGCTCGTCGTTCGAGGTCCACACCCGGGCGGCCGCCGCACACCCGGGCGGCCACCGCGCACCCGGGCGGCCACCGCTCACCCGCCCCGGGTCGCACGCGATGTTCGACGACCCGCGCGTGGATCGACTCGCGGAACGTCACACTCCCCGCGGAACCACTCGCGCCAGGGCACGATCCGCGCCAGGATCGAGGGGTGACCGACCACGAGCAGGACCACCCCGTCGTCGTCTCGGTGAGCCGCGATACCGACCACCACTTCAGCAAGCCGGTCGTCGACGAGGTCGTGCTCGTCGCCGGCTGGGGCATCGAGGGCGACGCACACGCCGGCACCACCGTGCAGCACCGGTCGCGGGTCGCCCGGGACCCCTCGCAGCCGAACCTCCGCCAGGTGCACCTGCTGCACACGGAACTGTTCGATGAGGTCGCCGACGCCGGGTACGCGGTCGCACCGGGCCAGATGGGCGAGAACGTCACCACCCGTGGGATCGACCTGCTGCGCCTGCCCACGGACACGCTCCTGCACCTCGGCGACGACGCGTGCGTGCGGGTGACGGGCCTCCGGAACCCGTGCCAGCAGATCAACGACTTCGAGCCCGGCCTCCTGCGTGCCGTCCTCGGTCGCGCCGACGACGGCTCCGTCGAGCGGAAGGGCGGCGTGATGGCCGTCGTGGTCGCGGGCGGCGTCGTCCGACCGGGCGACCGCATCCGCGTCGAGGTCCCCGCGGGCCCGCCGGAGCCGCTCCAGCCCGTCTGACGACCCGCGACACGACCTCGTTGCGTCGTGTGTCCGTTTCCCTCGCACACGTCAGGGGTCCCGGTTATCGTGTGCGCCATGGCCCCCGTCCTGACCTCGCCGCTCGTGTCGACGCAGTGGCTCGCAGACCACCTCGGTGCTGACGAGCTCATCGTGCTCGACGCCTCGGTGCACACGGCCGGGACCGGATTCCAGACGACGTGGCAGACCGCACGGGACGCGTACGAGCAACGCGGGCACGTGCCCGGTGCGCGGTACGCCGACCTCGTCGAGGCGTTCTCCACGCCCGACGCCGCCGTGCCGTTCACCCGCCCGGACGCCGAGCGGTTCGAGTCCGCCGCCAGCGAGCTCGGCGTGACGAACGGCTCGACGGTCGTGGTCTACGACGACAGCGTCGGCGAGTGGTCGGCACGCCTGTGGTGGATCTTCCGCTCGTTCGGCTTCGACTCGGTCGCGGTGCTCGACGGCGGCTTCACGAAGTGGCGGGACGAAGGACGCCCGGTCCGCGTCGGCGCGCTCCGGACGGCTCCCGCCCCGACCTCGCGGACGGCCGGGGAACCCGCAGCGTTCCTCGCCGGCGAGGAACGCGCGCTCTGGGCCGACCACGACCGGGTCCTCCGCGCCGTCAGCGGCGACGAGCCCGCCACGCTCGTCCTCGCGGCGCCGGACGCCGCGCTCGGCACCGAGCACCCGCCGATCGTCCCCGGCAGCACGACGGTGCCCGTGGACGCCATCGTCGACCCGACGACGAACGCGTTCCTGCGGCGTCCCGCGCTCGAGCAGGCCTTCGCATCGGTGCTCGACGCCGACGAGATCGTCACCTACTGCGGGGTCGGCAGCGCCGCGTGCGCCGATGCCCTCGCGCTCACGGTGCTCGGCCACGACAAGGTCCGGGTGTACGACGGGTCCCTGCTCGACTGGTGGCGCCGCGAACCCGAGGCGCTGGCCTCCTGACCCGGCGCCCGCGCCGCAGCCCCGCTGCCGCACGATCCGCGCGGCGCCCGCACCGCAGCCCCGCTGCCGCACGATCCGCGCGGCGCCCGCACCGCAGCCCCGCTGCCGCACGGTCCGCGCCGCGCCCGCGCCGCAGCCCGGCTGCCACGCGGCCCGCCCGGACTACCGTTGACGCATGAGCACCAGACGCGCGGTCGTCCTCGGCGGTACCGGCGGGATCGGTTCGGCCGTCGCGCGTGAGCTCCTCGACGTCTCGGGGCGCGGCGGCGGCGACTGGCAAGTGGACGTCGTCGCCCGCCGCGGTGGCCCGATGGCCGACACCCTCACGGCAGCGGGAGCGACGTTCGTCCCCGGTGACCGCCGGGACTCGACAGTGCTCCGCGACCTCCTCCGTCCGGGAGCCGACCTGCTGGTCGACACCGTCGGGCTGACCCGCGACGACGCCCGGCAGCTCGCACCCTTCCTCGACGACGTCGGCTCGACGGTCTTCGTCTCGTCGAAGGCCGTGTACGCCGACGAGCAGGGACGCCACGCGAACTCGGTCGACCGGCCGGTGTTCGGGGGTGCGGTGACCGAGCTGACGCCGACGGTCGCGGCGGGTGACGGCGACCCCACCGCGCGCGACGGCTACGGCGCGGCGAAGGTCGCCGCCGAGCAGGTCCTGCTCGACCACGGCGCACCGGTCACCGTGCTCCGCCCGTCGAAGGTCCACGGCGTCGGCATCGGACGACCCCGCGAGTGGTTCGTCGTCCGCCGCGCCCTCGACGGCCGTGAGCGCATCCTGCTCGCCGACCACGGCCGCGGTGTCGACCACACCACCGCAGCGAGCGGCATCGCGTCGCTGGTGCGTCTCGTGGCGGACGCCCCCGACCGGCGCATCCTCAACGTGGCCGACGACACCGCCCCGAGCGTGCTCGAGATCGTCCGCACGATCGCGGGACACCTCGACCACGCCTTCGACGAGGTCCTGCTCGACGAAGGCGCCCCCGCGTTCGTCGGCACGACCCCGTGGTCGTCCCCGACCCCGTTCGTCCTCGACACGACGGCGGCACGGTCGCTCGGGTGGGAGCCGCCCGCGTTCGCGACGGCCGTCCGACCCGAGCTCGACTGGCTCGTCGAGACGGCCCACGCCGTCCCGGCGGACGGCGACGTCCCGTGGGCGGCCGACCCGTTCTGGGACCGGCTGTTCGACTACGGCCCCGAGGACGCCGCGCTCGCGTTGCTGTCCCTGAGCCACCGCGGCTGACCCGTGCCCCGCTCCGAGGTCCTGTTCATCGGCGGACGCTCCGGGGTCGGCAAGACCACCGCGGCCGAGGCCCTGCACGACCTGCTCGTCGCCGCCGACGTCCGGCACGCCGTGATCGAGGGCGACTTCCTCGACCTCGCCCACCCCGCGCCGCACGTCGAGCACCCCGAGGCCCGGCTCGCCGAACGGAACCTCGCCGCGATGTGGGCCGCCTACCGCGAGCTGGGTCACCACCGGCTGGTCTACACGAACACCGTGTCGGTGCTGGAACAGGACGCGTTGGCGCGGGCGATGGGCGACGACCCCGTCGTGACCGCGGTCCTGCTGCGCGCCGACGACGCGACCACGGCCGACCGCCTGCGCCGTCGGTCCGGTGGACACCTGCCCGAGGCGCAGCTGGCGCACAGCACGCGGACGGCCGGGAGGCTCGACGCGGCGGTCCGGGGCGACGTCACGTGGGTGGACACGGACTCCATGGCACCCGGTGACGTGGCCGTGCGGCTCGCGGCCCGCACCGGGTGGATCGACCTGCGGTCGCCTGTGGACGGACCAGATCCGTCCACAGATCGCGCCTGACGGCGCGGCACCCAGGCCGAGGGAGGCAGGCTGGACACATGACCGACAACCGCCTCGGCACCGCGATCAGCCCCTACCTCCTGCAGCACGCCGACAACCCGGTCGACTGGCGCGAGTGGGGTCCCGAAGCGTTCGCCGAAGCCCGCGAGCGAGACGTCCCCGTCCTCGTGTCCGTCGGCTACGCGACGTGCCACTGGTGCCACGTGATGGCCCGCGAGAGCTTCTCCGACCCGGGGATCGGCGAGCTGCTCCGGCAGGACTTCGTCGCGGTGAAGGTCGACCGCGAAGAACGCCCCGACGTGGACGCCAGCCTGATGGCGTCGGCGAGCGCGTTCACCGACCAGCTCGGATGGCCGCTGACGACCTTCCTCACGCCCGAGGGGCACGTGTTCTTCGCGGGCACGTACTTCCCGCCGTCGCCGGTGGGGCAGGTACCGGCGTTCCGGCAGATCCTCGCCGCGGTGCTCGACGCGTGGACGGACCGCCGGCACGAGGTGGACGCGAACGCGAGCGCGATCGCCGCCGCGATCCGGCAGGGCGCCGAGGCGGACCGCACCGCCCCGCGTGGTGCGGTCGGTGGCGGGGGTGCGCCGCGCCTCCCGGCCGTCGGCGAGATCCGGGCCGTCGTCGACCAACTGGCACGTGCTGAAGACACCACCTACGGCGGTTTCGGGGGTGCGCCGAAGTTCCCGAGCGCACCGTTGCTCGAGTTCCTGTCGGACGTCGCCGCCGACGGCGGTGAGCAGGCATCCGCGCTGCTCGACCGCTCCCTGCACGCGATCCGCACGACCGAGCTGACCGACGCGGACGGCGGGGTCTTCCGGTACGCGACCAGGCGCGACTGGTCGGTGCCGCACTACGAGCGGATGCTCTACGACAACGCCGGACTGCTCGCGGTCGCCGGGGCAGAACAGGCCCGGGGCATCGCCGACTTCCTGCGGGACACCCTCCGCCGGCCGGACGGCGCGTTCGTCGCGGCGCAGGACAGCGAGTCGACGATCGACGGCCGACGGGTCGAGGGCGCGTGGTACCGGCTGCCGCTCGACGAGCGCGGACGACTCGATCCCCCGCCGCTCGACGACCAGGTGCTCACGGGGTGGAACGGCCTCGCGATCCGCGGACTCGCGATCGCCGGGGCCCGCCACGGGGACGACGAGATGATCGCGCTCGCCCGGGGAGCAGCGGACGCGATCGTGGCCGGGCACCTCACGGACGGGCACGTGGCGGTGCGGTCGAGCACCCCGCGTGGCACCTCGACGGCGGCGCCGACCATCGAGGACGTGGGGCTCCTCGCCGAGGGGTTCCTCGAACTCGCCCTCGTCACCGGCTCGGTGCACTACGCCGAGGTCGCCCGGTCCCTGGTCGCCGACGGCGTCGCCGGTCGGTTCGACGCCGACCCGGTGCTCGCCGCTGCCGGCACCGCCACGGGCGAGCAGCCGCAGACCGCCGTGCGCTCCGGCACGGTCGCGCTCGCCGCGGCCGCCGCGACGCTGGCCGCGCTCACCGGTGACCAGTCCTTGCGGGCAGCGGCAGCCTCGCTCGTGGCCGACCGGGCCGTCACCGGGACGGGACGACCGCTCGGGCACGCAGACGCCCTCGGGGTCGCGCTCGCCCTGGGGCGTCCCTCGCGCGAGGTCGTCGTGGTGACGTCGGACCCGGACGACCCGATGCGATCGGCCGCGCTCGCGGCCAGGCGACCGGGAACGACGATCGCCCTCATGAACCCGACGCAGGCCCGGGCCTGGGCTGCCGCGGGCTTCGAGCTGCTCGCGGGCCGCGCCGACGACGACGGCGCGGCGTACGTCTGCCACGACCGGGTGTGTGCGCTCCCGGCGCACTCGGCGGACGCGCTGTCCGCGCAGCTCAGCGACGCGAGCCGCTGACGGGTATCCTGGAATGCTCATGTCGACCACGCTGCCCGTCATCACGTACCCGCCCGAACTGCCGGTGTCGCAGCGGCGGGACGACATCGCTGCCGCCATCCGCGACAACCAGGTCGTGATCGTCGCGGGCGCCACGGGGTCGGGCAAGACCACGCAGCTGCCGAAGATCTGCCTCGAGCTCGGACGGACACACATCGGGCACACGCAGCCCCGACGGATCGCAGCCCGCACCATCGCAGAGCGTGTGTCGGAAGAACTCGGCGGCGAACTCGGCGGAGTCGTCGGGTACCAGGTCCGCTTCACCGACAAGGTGTCCTCCGACACCCGGGTGAAGCTGATGACCGACGGCATCCTGCTCAACGAGATCCACTTCGACCGCGACCTCAAGCGGTACGACACGATCATCATCGACGAGGCGCACGAGCGGTCCCTCACGATCGACTTCCTGCTCGGCTACCTCAAGCGACTCCTCCCCCGCCGCCCCGACCTCAAGCTCATCATCACGAGCGCGACGATCGACCCAGAGTCCTTCTCGAAGCACTTCGGCGGTGCGCCGATCATCGAGGTCTCTGGCCGCACGTACCCGGTCGAGATCCGGTACCGCCCGCTCGTCGCGGAGAACACCGACGACGCCGACGACGCCGACGACGGAGGGGACGAGGACGACCCGCGGACGGACGACCACGGCAGCAGCGCCGACGACCGTGACACCATGCAGGGGATCACGGACGCGCTCGACGAACTCGCTCGGGAAGACCCGGGCGACGTCCTGGTGTTCCTGTCCGGCGAGAACGAGATCCGCGACGCCCAGGACGCCATCGAGGGCAAGCACTACGCCGGCACCGAGGTCCTGCCCCTCTACGGCCGCCTGTCCGCCGCCGACCAGCACCGCGTCTTCGAGCGCCGCAGCACCCCGGGGATCCGCCGTCGGGTCGTCCTCGCCACGAACGTCGCCGAGACCTCCCTGACGGTCCCGGGCATCAAGTACGTCGTCGACACCGGCACCGCCCGCATCTCCCGCTACTCGCCACGCGCCAAGGTACAGCGGCTCCCGATCGAGGCGATCTCGCAGGCGAGCGCGAACCAGCGCTCCGGTCGCGCCGGCCGGACGAGTGCCGGCATCGCGATCCGGCTCTACTCCGAGGACGACTTCGACCGTCGTCCGGAGTACACCGACCCCGAGATCCTGCGGACGAACCTCGCCGCGGTGATCCTGCAGATGATCTCCCTCGGCTTCGGCGACATCGAGGCGTTCCCGTTCCTGCAGCCGCCGGACTCCCGGGGCGTCAAGGACGGCCTCGACCTGCTCCGCGAGCTGCGCGCCGTCGACGGCTCCGGCTCGATCACGAAGACCGGGCGGCAGCTCACCCGGCTCCCGATCGACCCGCGGCTCGGACGCATGGTGCTCGAAGCCGGTCGCCAGGGCGTCGGGCGCGAGGTCATCGCCGTCGTCAGCGCCCTGAGCATCCAGGACCCGCGCGAGCGTCCCCTCGAGAAGCGTGCGCAGGCCGATCAACTGCACGCCCGGTTCGCCGACCCGACGAGCGACTTCCTGACCCTGCTGAACCTCTGGAACCACATCGAGGACAAGCAGGACGAGCTCTCGTCGAGCGCCTTCCGCCGCCTGTGCAAGGCCGAGTTCCTGAACTACCTCCGCATCCGCGAGTGGCAGGACCTGTACCGGCAGCTCTCGCGGGCGGCGAAGCAGGTCGACGTCCGCATCGGGCAGGCCCGGTCCGACGACGGCGACGCCGTGCACCGGTCGCTGCTCGCCGGGCTCCTCAGCCAGATCGGTCTGCGCGACCGCGAGAAGCGCGACTACCTCGGCTCGCGGAACACCCGGTTCGTGGTGTTCCCGGGCAGCGTGCTGGCGAAGAAGCAGCCGGACGCGGTGATGGCCGCCGAACTCGTCGAGACGAGCCGGCTCTTCGCCCGCACGGTCGGCCGGATCGACCCGGCCTGGGTCGAGCCCCTCGCCGGCGACCTCCTGAAGCGGACGTACGGCGAGCCCCACTGGGAGAAGAAGCAGGGCGCTGCCGTCGCGTACGAGCGCGTCACCCTGTTCGGCGTGCCGATCGTGCAGCGACGTCGGGTGCAGTACAAGCGCGTCGACCCCGAGCACTCGCGCGAGCTGTTCATCCGGCACGCCCTCGTCGAGGGCGAGTGGGACGCGCAGCAGGCGTTCGACCGCGACAACCGGAAGCTCCGCCGCGAACTGGAGCAGCTCGAGGAGCGCACGCGTCGCCGTGACATCCTCTTCGACGACGAGCGGGTCTTCGAGTTCTACGACGCCCGTGTGCCGGCCGACGTCGCCACCACGCGCGACTTCGAGGGCTGGTGGCGCCAGGCGCGGCGCGACCAGCCGGACCTGCTCACCATGCGCCGGTCCGACCTCCTCGACGAGGACGCTGCGGAAGCCGCTCAGGACCAGCAGGAGTACCCGACCCAGTGGCGCAGCGGTGACCAGCGCCTCGCCATCAAGTACCGCTTCGAGCCCGGCGCCGAGGACGACGGCGTGAGCGTGCAGGTGCCGCTCGCCCTGCTCCCCCGGATGCGTGAGGAGGGCTTCGACTGGCAGGTCCGCGGCCTCCGCAAGGAGCTCGTCACCGCGCTCATCAAGTCCCTGCCGAAGCAGATCCGGAAGAACGTCGTGCCCGCTGCCGACTGGGCGGAGAAGATCGTCGCCGAGCTGCCGGACGACGCCCCGACCGAGCCGACCGAGTCGTTCCGGGCCACCCTCGCCACGGCGATCCAGCGCATGACCTACGTCCCGGTGTCCGAGTCGGACTTCGACCTCGCGCGGGTCCCGGCGCACCTGCTGCCGACGTGGGCCGTGGTCGACGAGCGCGGCCGCCGGGTCGATACCGGCAAGGACCTGTCGGCCCTGCAGACGAAGCTCAAGGACCGGACCCAGCAGAGCGTCGCCTCGGCGACGGCGCGCGCCGCAGGTCGGACAGGAGGCGCGGCTCGCGTCGCGTCCGCGGCCGCCGGTGGCGCCGTGGAGCGATCAGGGCTCACCGCGTGGCCGTCCGACGATCTGCCGCAGGTGCTCGACACGAAGCAGGCGGGTGGCGTGATCCGGGCGTACCCGTCCCTCGTGGAAGAGGGCGACGGTCCGAAGGCGACCGTCGGCGTCCAGCTGCTCGCGACACCGTCCGACCGGGCGGTGCGGATGCCCGCCGGTGTCCGACGGCTCGTCATGCACGCCGTGCCCTCGCCCGTGTCGTACATCCAGTCGCACCTCACGGCGCAGGAGAAGCTCGCGCTCGCCGCCAGTCCGTACCCCTCCACCGCGGCACTGTTCGACGACGTGCTGGCGGCGGTCGTCGACGCCGGGACCCGCCGGGCGCACCCCGACGGGCTGGTGTTCACCAAGGCCGACTTCGAGGCCGTGCGGGACACCGTGTCCGCGACGGTCGTCGACACCATGTTCACGGCCGTGTCCGAGGTCGCTACCGTCCTCGCCGCGCACCGAGCCGCGGAACGATCGCTCAAGCAGGCCAACTCGATGTCGCTGCTGCCGGCGCTCACGGACATGCGGCAGCAGATGGAGCGACTCGTGTTCCCCGGCTTCGTCGCGGTCGCGGGGCTCGATCGGCTGCGGCGCATCCGGGTGTACCTGCAGGGTGTCGACACTCGCGTGCAGAAGCTGCTGCAGAACCCCGGGCGCGACGCCACCTGGATGCGCGAGGTCACCGTCGCGACCGACCGCTACCTCGACGCCGGGGGCACCTTCCCGCCGGCCGCCGGGGCGCACCCGGAGCTCGTGCACGCCCGCTGGATGCTCGAGGAGTTCCGGCTCAGTCTCTTCGCGCAGGAGCTCGGCACGGCCGAGACGGTCTCGCTGCAGCGCATCACGAAGGCCCTGGCCGCCGCGCGCTGATCCCGCTAGCGTTTCGGCCATGATCGGCACGCTCGACGTCATCGTCCTCGACTGCGCGGACCCCCGTGCGCTCGCCCGCTTCTACGCCGAACTGCTCGGCGGCGAGATCGTCGGCTTCGACGAGGACTGGGCCGAGGTCGCCCTCCCCTTCACGGACCACCGGCCGATCCTTGCCTTCCAGCAGGTGGCCGCGTACCGCGCCCCCGAGTGGCCCGGGCAGGACGTCCCCCAGCAGAGCCACCTCGACGTGAAGGTGGACGACCTGGACGCCGGCGAGACCGCGGTCCTGGCGATCGGCGCGACGGCGACCGGATCGGGCACCGACACGTTCCGCGTGTACCTCGATCCCGCCGGCCACCCGTTCTGCCTGATCCGTCCGAACGACTGAGGTCCCGTGACGGACATCCGCGCGGTCCTCTTCGACCTGGACGGCGTCATCCGGCACTTCCACCCGGAGCACGTCGAGGCGATCGAACACGCACACGACCTCGCCTCCGGGACGATCGAGGCGGTGGCGTTCGCTGCACCCCTGATCGACGAGGTGACGACCGGCCGGATCACCCGGGCCGAGTGGCTCCGGGTCGTCGGTGATCGCATCGGCAACCCGGCGGCGGCCGAGGCCTGGGGTCGGCAGCCGTTCACCCCGGACGCCGAGGTCCTCGATCTCGTCGACGAGCTGCGTGCGGCGGGTTGCACGACGGCGGTCCTGACGAACGGCACCGACGGCGTCCCCGCCGAGGTGGCGACGTTCGGCCTGCACGACCGGGTCGACGCCGTGTTCAGCTCGCACGAGATCGGCTTCACGAAGCCCGACGTCCGGGCGTTCCGGCACGTGCTCGACGCGCTCGACCTCGACGGCCCAGAGGTGTTCTTCACCGACGACTCGGAGCGGAAGCTCGGTGGTGCGATCGAGCTCGGCATGCCGGTGCACCACTTCACCGGGGTCGACGGGCTCCGGGCTGCGCTGCGCTCGAGCGGCATCGACGTGCGGATCGACGGGGACCGCACGGCACTCGACCAGGCACTCGCGACGAAGCTGGTGCCGTGACCGAACTCCGACCCGTCGACCTCGACCGCTGGCCCCGCCGCGAACACTTCGCGCACTACCGCGACCGCGTGCCCTGCACGTGGGAGATGACCGTCGAGCTCGACGTGACGGACTTTGCCGAGACCGTCCGCGCGACCGACCGTCGGACGTACGCGTCGCAGATCTGGGCCATCGCGTCGGTCGTGAACCGGCACGCCGAGTTCCGCATGCAGCTGCAGGACGACGGGTCGCCAGCGGTCTGGGACGTCGTGCACCCCATGTTCACGGTGTTCCACGCCGACACCGAGACGTTCTCGGCCCTGACGGTCCCGTACGACGAGGACCCGGCCCGCTTCCACGAGGCGGCGGTCGCGACGATGGAGCGCTACCGGGACGACCACCGGATGTTCCCGCAGGAGGACCGCCCGCAGAACGTGTTCGACGTCTCGACGCTGCCGGGGGCGTCCTTCACCGGGTTCGCCCTGCACGTGCGGGACGGATGGGACCACCTGCTGCCGATCTTCACGATCGGGCGGTACCGGTTCGTCGAGGGGCGCACCATCATGCCGCTCGCGATGCAGGTCAACCACGCGGTGACGGACGGCTTCCACGCGTCGCGGTTCGTGACCGAGCTGCAGACGGTGTTCGCCGAGGCCGGCTGGCTGCGCCGCTGACCGACGGGTCCGGGCCGCGCCCCGGGCCGGGCGCCTGATCGGGTCGGGTGCCCGCCCGGGTCAGGCGCGCTCGTCGATCGACCGTGCGCCGGGCACGGGCGGCGCCGGGTCGTCCGATGCCTCCGGGTCGTCCGCGCGGGCCCACTTCACGGTCCACCGTACGAGGGGCTGCACGCGCTCCCAGGCGTCCACGACGTCGGCCAGCGGGCTCGTGAGCGGCAGGTGCACCAGCGCGGCGTAGTGCTGCATGCGCAGGAGTCCGATCCGGGGGTGGTCCGCCGGGTACCCGCGCGGCGCGGTCTTCAGCGGCGGACCGGCGAGCTCGAAGCCGGCGTCGGTGAGCTCGTCGAGCACGCGCTGCAGGGCGGCGGCCGCCTGCGGGTGCTCGTCGATCGCGGTGCGGGCCGCGGTCAGCTGCGCGCGGGACGGCGTGTAGAGCCCGCCGCCGGCCTGGATCCCGTCGACCCCGGCGCTCAGGTAGACGCCACCCGCGGTGAGCCCGGTGTCCTCGCGGTAGGGGCGTTTGTCGGGCGTGAAGCGCAGGTCGCGGTGCTGGCGGAGGACACGGCCGGGTCCGTACCGCCGCTCGGCCTCGGCGAGCAGTGCCTCCATCGGCTCCTGCACGTGCCGCTGCCAGTCGTCGCGGTGGTCCTCGAACCACGCGGTGTCGTTGTGCGCTGCGAGGCCCCGGAAGAAGGTCGCGAGCGCCGGTCGGAAGGGCGTGTCGGTCACGGGTTCCTCCGGGTCTGGTCGGTCAGGTCCGCAGCTCGGTCCGCCGCGGTTTGAGTCGCTCGGGCGCGTCGGTCGCCGGCGTCCACTCGCAGGTGAACGTCCCGCGGTACCCGAACAGGAACCCGAAGACCCGATTGTGCACCTCGAGGTCGACGTGGAACGCCTGGTCGTCCTCCGACCACCACTCGTTGAGGGTCGCCCGACCGCTGAACAGCATCGGGAAGCGGAACGCGATCGGGCCCTCGTAGAAGCGCTGGGCGTCCGAGGTGAGCACGAGTCCGCCGCGGTCGTCGACGGCGAGGTCGAGGTCCACCGCGAGGTGCTGGTGCGACCCGAGGTAGTCGAGCACCCGGCCGTCCGCGAGGACCATCGTGGCGTCGAACCGCGCCGTCCGCCCGGGCTTGGTCGTCTAGGTCCGGACGAAGGTCACCGTCTCGCGGCCGTACCGGTCGCGGTACGGGTAGTTCTCGATCGTGAAGGGCACGTCGGTCCCGACGTCCGGCACGAGGATGTTCCGCAGCCGACCGATCTGCAGGAACGGCACGGTCCACCACGGTCCCCGACGGATCGACGTCATCACCCCGCGGCCGGTGCACGCCTCGGCCGCGTCGAGCCCCACGCCGAACCGGCGACGCATCATCGGGTGCAGCCGCTGGAAGTCGGCGCCGAGCGCCTCCTCGAACACCGAACTCATCGATCCCCTCCCGGGTCGGGCAGCGCCGCCAGCGTGGCGGGCGCGTCGTGCAGCTGGTCGCCTCGACGAGAGCCGCCCGCGGGTGCGCGGCGGGTCCGGGAGGCGCGGGGCCGGTCCCGTCGCCACGGCTGCAGCACCGAGGTGAGCGGCCAGGCCTCCGGCTCGGCACCGCCCTCGACCCAGATCCGGAGGCGGTCGAAGCTCCACGCCGTCGCCCAGCCCAGGAGGGGCCGGACCACCACGTCGAGGATCCCCCAGCCGGGGTCGTAGTCGTAGCCGGTGACGAACCGGGTGCGCCCGTCATCGGTCGGCACGTACCGCCAGTAGCCCCGACCGGCACGGATCGGTGACAGCCGGTCGTCGGTGGCGAACCGCAGCGCCGAGGTCCTCGTGCCGTCCGCCCGTCGCCGCTCGCCGATGCTCGCCCCGGTCCCGTGCACGTCGTGCACCGGGGTGCGCCGGACGTACGTGAAGCGGGCGGCGCCGTCCGCGTCCGCCGGCTCGGGGACGATCTCGGAGAACCGGACGTCCCACCGCACGTGCTGCACGGGGTCCTGCGTCGCCGCCCACACCCGGTCGACGTCGGCGTCGATGATCGTCTCGACGTAGATGCCACGCTTCCCCACAGGCCGATCGTAGGGCACCGCTCACCCCGGGTGCGGGTCCGCCGCGTTGACCGTGACCGTTCCGGTTCACGATCCCCGGGTTCCGCGAACCGGAACGGTCACGGCCCGAGGAGGACACGACCTCTACGCTGGCTCCATGACGTCGCAGTCGGCACCCCGTCCACGCCGCACGATCGGACTCGTGGGCGCCGGCGGCATCGCGGTCGCCCACGTCCCCGGGCTGCTCCGCCTCGGTGACGTCGTCGTGCACTCGCAGGACGGCGCGCACGAACTCGCCGCGGCCTTCGCGGACGAGGCCGCGCGGGTCGGCAGCACGATCACCGTCGCCGACTCGCTCGACGAGCTGCTGGCGGCGGTCGACCTCGTCGACGTCGTCGTCCCGACGCCCGCCCACGCCGCCGTCGTCCGTCGGGCGCTCGCGGCCGGACGGCACGTCGTCTCCGAGAAGCCGCTGGCCCGCACGGACGCCGATGCCGAGGACCTCGTGGCGCGCGCGGCGGACGCGGGCCTCCACCTCTACCCGGCCCACGTCGTGCGCTGGTTCCCCGCGTACCGGCGGCTGCACGAGGCCGTCACCGCGGGCCTCCTGGGCGACCTCGCCGTCCTGCGCTTCTCGCGCTCCGGCGCGTTCCCGACCCGGGTGGCGTGGTTCGGCGACCGGGCGCAGTCCGGCGGCATCGTGATGGACCAGATGATCCACGACCTCGACATCGCCCGCTGGGTGGCCGGTCCGGTCACCAGGGTGTCCGCGGTCACCGTCCGCGCGGGGGACGCCGAGCACCCGGTCGAGGCCGCGCACGTCCTGCTCACCCACGCGTCCGGCGCGATCAGCCACGTCGCCGGGCTCTGGGGCCCGCAGCACCTCGCCTTCAGCACCGAGTACTCCGTGACCGGCACGCTCGGCAGCCTGGCGCACTCGTCCCTCGCCGAGGAGGACACCCGCGCCGACCTCGCGACTCCGACCGCAGTGGACGGGTTCCTGCCACCGGTCGACCCCGCCGAGGACCCGTACGCCCTCGAGCTCGCCGACTTCGTCGCGGCGTCCGAGGGCGGACCGCTCCCCCGTGTCAGCGCTCGGGACGGTGCCGTCGCGGTGCGCATCGCCAACGCCGCACTCGCGTCCATCGACTCCGGTCAGCCCGTGGAGGTGACGCTGTGACACTCCGCGTCGGTGTCCTGTCCTTCGCCCACACGCACGCGATCGGGTACCTGTCCGCACTCGCCGCGATGCCCGACGTCGAGGTGTGCGGGACCGACCCCGGCGGCGTCTCGACCGGGACGGCCCTCGGCGAACTCCGCGGCGCCGACCTCGCCGGAGCCCAGGGCGTCCGGTACGCCGAGTCGGTCGACGACCTGCTCGCGTGGGGGCCGGACGCCGTCGTCGTGACGAGCGAGAACGCCCGGCACCGGGAGTTCGTCGAACGCGCTGCCGCCGCGGGTGCGCACGTCCTCTGTGAGAAGCCGCTCGCGACCTCGTGGGAGGACGGCCTGGCCATCCGTGACGCCGTCCAGCGCGCCGGGGTGACGCTGATGACGGCCTACCCGGTGCGCTTCGCCTCGGCGTTCGACCGGTTGCGGGCCACGCACGCCTCCGGGGCGCTCGGCACGGTCTTCTCGGTCCGCGGCGCGAACAACGGGATGCTCCCGCTCACCCGCGACTGGTTCACCGACCCGGCGCTGAGCGGTGGCGGCGCGATCGTCGACCACGTCGTGCACGTCGCCGACCTCGTCGACGGGCTGACCGGCGCGCGCCCGGTGTCCGTCACGGCGGTCGCGAACCGGGTGCTGCACGCGGGTCGTGCCCACGCCGAGACCGCCGGGCTCGTGACGATCACGTACGACACCGGGATGATCGCCGCGATCGACTGCTCGTGGAGCCGTCCGGACACGGCGCCGGCCTGGGGCGGGTTGACCCTGGACGTCGCCGGGACCGGCGGGACGGTCTCGGTCGACTTCTTCGGCGCTGCCGCCCGCGGACTCGACGCGGTCGGCGGGCGACCGATCGAACTGCGGTACGGGGCGGACCACGACGTGCCGATGCTGCGGACGTTCCTGGGCGCCGTCCGGGCCGGTGTCCAGCCCCAGCCCGACGTCGAGGTCGGGCTGCGGACGCTGTCGATCGTCCTCGCGGCGCAGGAGTCGCTGCGGACCGGCAGGACGGTGCCCGTCCCGACGGCGTGACCGACGCGTCGCCGCGGCGACCCCACTGCGGAGGGGAGGCGCGTGGCGGCCCCGACCCGTGCCTCCAGGCCGGCACGCGGCCGGACGGGAGGCGCACGACCGGCCCGACCCGCGCCTCCCGTCCGTCACCCGCCAGGCGGGGCATGCTGGTCGCATGACCTCCGCGCCGTCCGCCAACTCGTTCGGGGCCGCTGCCGACGCCTACGAGCGCGGGCGGCCCGGGTACCCGGACGCGGCGGTCGACTGGCTCCTGCCGTCCGGCGCCCGACTCGTCGCCGACGTCGGTGCGGGCACCGGGAAGTTCACCAGGAGCCTCGTCGGACGCGCCGCCGAGGTCGTCGCGGTCGAACCCGACCGGGCCATGCGCGAGCGACTCACGGCCGTGCTGCCGGGCGTGCGGACGCTCGCGGGCAGCGGCGAGTCGATCCCCCTGCCCGACGGGAGCGCCGACGCCGTGACGTTCGCGCAGGCCTGGCACTGGGTCGACCCGGTGCAGGGTGCCCGCGAGGCAGCCCGGGTGCTCCGGCCCGGCGGGGTCCTCGGGCTGGTGTGGAACGTCCGCGACGAGACCCGACCGTGGGCCGCCCGGATCAGCGCGATCCTGGCCCAGCCCGAGTCGCGGGCGAGCGTCCAGAGCGCACCCGTCGTCGGCGCACCGTTCGACCCCGACGCCGTCGAGCACGAACGGTTCCCGTGGGTGCACGAGCAGGACCGCGCGGCGTTCCTCGACATGGTCGCCTCGCGCAGCTACGTCATCGTGCTCCCGCCCGACGAGCGCACCACACTGCTCGATCGGGTGCGACGTGTGCTCGACGAGGACCCGGAGACCGCCGGCCGCGCGACGATCCCGGTCGGCTACACGACCTACGCGCACCGGTCCGTGCGGCCCTGACCCGTCCCCGCGCTACGCTCGTGCCGATGCGCGCGACCGTGCGGGACGTGGCTGCCCTCGCCGGGGTGTCGCCGAAGACCGTCTCCAACGTGATCAACGGCGGCGTCGTGGTGCGCCCGGAGACCCGGCAACGGGTCGAGCAGGCGCTCGCCGAGCTCGACTACGTGCCGAACCTGTCCGCCCGGGGCCTGCGCAACGGACGCTCCGGGGCGATCGCCCTGACGCTGCCCGAGATGTCCAGCGCCTACTCCGCCGAGCTCGCGCAGTGGTTCGTCGAACTCGCGCGGGACCGCGGCTGGACCGTGCAGCTCGACCAGACGGCCAACGACCCCGCCCGCGAGCGTGACCTCGTCTCGCGCGCCCGGGCGCACCTCGTCGACGGGCTGATCCTCAACCCGGTGTCGCTCAGCGCGAGCGTCCTCGCCTCCACCGAGGGCCTGCCCCCGACCGTCGTCATCGGCGAGGTCGAGCCCGAGCACGTCGACCAGGTGCACGTCGACAGCCGCGCCGCTGCCGAGCAGGTCACGTCCTACCTCGTCGGACGAGGGCACCGGCGGATCGCGATCGTCGGGGCCGCCCGCGCCGTCGAGGCCACCGCGACGAGCGAGCTGCGGGAGCGCGGGTACCTCGCCGGTCTCGCCGGAGCCGGGATCGCGGCCGACCCCGGGCTCCGCGTCCCGCTGGCCGCGTGGACGACGAGTGCGGCGGCGTCGGCGTTCGCGGTGTGGCTCGACGAGCATCCGCTGCCCGACGCCGTGTTCGCCTTCACCGACTCGATCGCGTTCGGCGTGCTGCACGTCCTCGCGGCCCGCGGTGTGCGGGTCCCCGAGCAGGTGAGCGTCGTCGGGTTCGACGACGTCGACGGTGCCGCCTACGCGATCCCCGCCCTCACCACGGTGTCGTTCGACCGACGGGCGTTCGCGACCGCGGCGCTCGATCTCCTCACCCGACGGATCGAGGACCGCGAGGCGCCGCCCGAGACCGTCGTGGTCCCGCACCGCATCGTCGAGCGCGCGAGCGTGGCCACGCGCTGACGACCCATCCCGCCGGAGTCGGCGTACGCTCCGCCGCATGACCGCCGCTGACCCGTCGATGCCGACGCTCGCCGCCACGGTGCTGCAGTCGCCGGACCCCCTCGCGCTCGCCCGGTTCTACGGCGCGCTGACCGGCTGGACCGTCCACGAGGACGACCCGACCTGGGCCCGCATCCGGCCCGACGACGGCCCGGGCCTCTCCGTGCAGTACGAACCCGCCTACGTGGCGCCGACGTGGCCCGGGACGGAGGACGCTCCCGGCATGCAACTGCACCTCGACTTCCAGGTGGAGGACCTGCCGGCCGCGGTGACCAGGGCGGAGGGACTCGGCGCACGCCAGGCGGCGTTCCAGCCACAGGAGGACGTCCGCGTCCTGCTCGACCCGGACGGGCACCCGTTCTGCCTGTTCCTCCCCGGGGCCTAGGGACACGCGGACCCGCTCCGGAGCGACCGCGGGTCCGTGCCGCGCGCGGACTCAGGCCGGGGTCGTACCGGGGTCGGGGTCCGCCGCCGCCAGCACCGCCGCACGCGTGCGCGGGTCGCCGAGGATGCGGAAGTGCCCGCCGACCGGCACCCGCACGTTCGTCGCCCCGGCGAGCGCACTGCCCTCGGGGATGAGCGTGTCGAACACGCCGTACACGCTGGTGATCCGGGCGTTCGCGTCGAGCTCCCGTGCGAGGCCGGCGAGCACCGGGTCGCTCGACCGGAACGCACGGAGGTGCCGCACGGGCGCCAGGCGTGCGTACCCGGAGCCGGCGAAGGGCGTCGAGACCGCGACCATGCGGTCGATCCGGCCGTGGTCGTCGAGCCGCGTCATCGCGTACTTCCCGATGAGTCCGCCCTTGCTGTGCGCGACGAGCAGGACGTCGTGCAGGTCGTGCGCCTCGAGGTACGCCAGCACCTCCGCCGCGGACTCCGGGACCGGGCGCAGGTTGTGCCGCAGCACCGGCAGCACGTGCACGGGGTGTCCGCGGTCGTGCAGGGCGTCCATGAGCGGGCGCATGAAGTGCCAGGTCTCGTAGACGCCCGGCACGACGACGACCGGTTGGCCGTCGCCGCTCCGGTAGTCGTCGGCGGTCGTCGGGCCGAGGCTCCGCACCTGCCAGCGGATCGCGTACCACCAGTCGAGGACGGCCCACCGGCAGCGGCGGAGCACGGTGACGCGGACAGGAGGCGCGGTGCGGTCCGTGCGCGGCCCATCCGTCCCCGACGTGGTCGCGTCGGTCATCGTGGGCCCTCGAGGGTCTGCACGCGGCGGAACTCCCCCACGAGCCGTGCGAACGTCACCGGCTGGCGCTCCTGCACGTGGTGCGGACCCGGCAGCTCGACGAACGCACCACGCGGGGCGGTCGCGGCGACCCGGGCGGACCAGTCGTGGCGGGCGATCGGGTCCTGGTCACCGCGGACGACGAGCACCGGCTGGGTGAGTTCGGCGACGGTGTCCTCGAGCCGGTAGCGGAGCATCGTCCGGAGCTCGGGCACGTACTGGCGCACGCTCCGCAGGTAGTCGGTCACGAGGACCGCGTTCATCCGGGCGCCCTCGACGAAGCCGTCCCGCCCGAGGTCGAGCGCCTGCGTGAGCAGTCGACGGCGACCAGCGGCGATGACCGGACCGACGAGCACGACCGACGCGACGGCGTCCGGGTGCCGACGCGCTGCCTCGACGACGACCTGCGTCCCCATGGACTGTCCGACGAGCACGAGGTCGCCGGTCCCGCGGGAGCGCACGGCGCGGACGACGAGGTCCCCGAGCTCCGTCATCGTGAGGCTCCGGCCAGCTGCCGGGAGCCCGCCGAACCCCGGTAGGTCGACGCTGACGGTCCGGTGCGTCGCGGCGAGTGCCCGCTGCGAGCGCGCGAAGGACCGGTGCGACATGCCGATGCCGTGCACGAGGACGACCGTCGGGGCGAGGACGTCGTGCACCCGGCCGGCCGGTGCCAGGGTGTGCAGGCGCACGGGGAGTCCGTCGATCCGGACGGTCTCGACTCTGGCGCGCACGGTGCGAGGCTACGCGGACCGTGCTGTGCACAGTGAGGCGTCAGCGTCGTCATCGCCCGCACACAGGCGACCGGTCTGTACTCGTCCTCATGACCGAGCGCACCCCCGTGAACCCCGAGTCCCGCGAGTTCCGCGACGACATGGACCCCGCAGCCCACCAGCACACCACGCCGTACCCCGCCAGCCCGGCCGGCTGGGGGGCGGCACCGACGCCGACGTCGACCGCGACGCTCGACGAAACCCCGTCCCCGTCGGGCCTGTACGCCCCCGCGCCGGCGGCCGATCCGTCGCCCGCCCCCGCTGCTGCCGCCGACGGCCAGTGGGCCGGGGAACCGCCGTACGTGACGCCGGCCCCGCCCGCCGGTTCGTGGGCTCCGGTCGCTCAGGGTGCCCAGAACGGTGCGACGCCCTGGTGCGGCGCCGCAGCGACCAGCCGCCGGAAGCGCGGCCGCGGCGCGAACGGCCCGCGACCGCCGTGGTTCTGGCAGGTGCTCGCCGTCGGGGTCGGTCTCGCGGCGCTGCTCGTCGGCGGCGGGATCGGCTTCGCGATCGGGCACGCGATCGGTGGCGGCTCGAGCCAGTCGACGACCCAGGTGCCCGGGACGAACGGCGGCACGAACCAGTTCCCCGGGGGCGGCACCGGGCAGTTCCCCGGGAACGGTTCGCAGGGCGGGACCGGGACGCAGGGCGGGACCGGCACCGGCACCGGATCCGGCACGAGCGGTTCCGGGTCGAACAGCTGACGGCTACGCTCCGAGCATGCGCAAGGTCACCGCGGGACTGTTCACCTCGGTCGACGGCGTCGTGCAGGACCCGTACACGTTCCAGTACGACAGCTTCGACGACGAACTCGGCGCGGGCATGGGCGCGTTCATGGCCCGGACCGACACCGTCATCCTCGGGAAGAACAGCTACCTCGAGTGGGCCGAGTGGTGGCCCGCCCACCCCGACGACCCCTTCGGCCGGTGGATCAACCCGATCGAGAAGTACGTCGCCTCGACCACGCTCGACGACGACCTGGCGTGGGAGAACAGCACGCGGATCGACGGCGACCTCGACGCGTTCGTCCGTACGCTCAAGGAACGGGACGGTGCCGACATCGCCGTGTGCGGCAGCGTCACCGTCGTCCGGCACCTGCTGTTCGCCGGGCTCCTCGACGAGCTGCAGCTGATGGTGCACCCGGCGATCGCGGGGTCCGGACGCACGCTCTTCGAACCGACCGACCCGCCCACGCGCCTGCGGTTGGTCCAGAACACCGTGACGAGCAAGGGCAACGTCGTGAGCACCTACGCGAGGCTCGACGTCTGACGGCGGTGAGCCGTCCCTCCAGGCCCCCGTCGAACGACCGTCCGAACCGCGCGTACCCTCGGTGGTGACCATCTCACCATCCGAGGAAGCCGGAGTCAGCATGCCCCAGGACACCCGCCCGCACGTCGTCATCGTCGGCGGTGGATTCGCCGGTGTCGCGGCCATGCGCGAGCTCGCCGACGCTCCGGTGCGGGTCACCCTGGTCGACCGCCACGTCTACAACATGTTCCAGCCGCTCATGTACCAGGTGGCGACGGGCGGGCTGAACGCGGGCGACGTGACGTACTTCCTCCGGAGCCTCCGCGCGAAGCAGAGCAACGCCGAGTTCCGGCACGGGCTGCTGACCGGCATCGACCCGGTCGAGCGCATCGCCGAGATGTCCGACGGCGAGCACCTGCACTACGACTGGCTGATCCTCGCGAACGGCGTGAACACGAGCTACTTCGGCACGCCCGGAGCGTACGAGTACGCGTACTCGATGTACTCCCGCTCGCAGGCGCTCCGGATCCGCGACGAGCTGTTCACCCGGCTCGAGGAAGCCGCCGCCAACCAGGGCCCCGACGAGATCAAGATCGTCATCGTGGGCGGTGGCGCGACCGGCGTGGAGATGGCCGGCGCGCTCGCCGAACTCCGCGACCAGGCCCTCGTCGGCGCGTACCCGGAGATCGAGCGGGGCAACATCTCGATCACCCTGGTGCACCGCAGCGGCGAGCTCCTGAAGCCCTTCGCCCCGCGGCTGCGTCGGTACGCGGCCAAGGTCCTCCGCAAGCGCGGCGTCGTGCTGCGGCTCAACACCGGCGTCTCCAAGGTGAAGCCCGACGGGGTGATGACGGCCGAAGGTGAGTTCATCCCGGCGTCGCAGGTCATCTGGGCGACCGGCGTCGCGGCCCACAAGGAGGTCTCCGGCTGGGGCATGCCGCAGACCCACGGCGGGCGCATCCAGGTGAACGACGACCTCAGCGTCAAGGGCGTCGAGCGGATCTTCTCCGCCGGCGACATCGCCGCGCAGGACGACGCCCTCGCGCAGCTCGCCCAGCCGGCACTGCAGGGCGGCCGGCACTCGGCGCGGCAGATCGTGCGGCTCATGGCGGGCAAGCCGACCGAGCACTTCAAGTACTTCGACAAGGGCACCATGGCGACGATCGGGACGAACGCCGCCGTGGCGCAGCTCCGCGGCGGCATCACGATGGTCGGCCCGGTCGCCTGGCTCGCATGGGTCGCCGTGCACATCGCGTCGCTGCTCGGCAACGGCAACCGGCTGTCGACGCTGTCGCACTTCTTCGTGCGGTACCTGTGGTTCATGCGGAAGCGGGCGATCCCGATCGTCGGCGACGTGCGGCCCGTGCGGCCGAACGGCGACCGCGAGCCCGAGCCGTGGCAGATGCAGAAGGCGGAGTAGGCGGGGGCGCGCGGGGCCCGGGGTGCGGGGCCCGGGCGCTCGTGTCAGGGGGCCCGTCTCGGTACGACATCGTCGACGTCGTACGACAGCGACTTCGTCGCTCCTCGCGACGGGTGACATGACGCGCGTGCACAAAACGACAAGACCGACGTCGTACGACGTCGGTCTTGTCGTTCTGGGTCAGCGGCGCGCGGCGACCCCGGCGTAGGCGCCCGCGGCGATGTCCTCGAGCAGCCCCGGCCCGACGGGCTCCCAGCCGAGGAGCCCGCGCGTCGCCTCGGACGTCGCCGACATCTCCATGCCGAAGAACCGCCCGATGAACCCGAAGTGCGACAGCGCGTCCTGCGGGTCGATCGAGGTCACCGGCAGCCCGAGGCTCTCGCCGATGGCCTCGGCGATCGCCCGGGTCGGGATCGCGGTCTCGGCGACGGCGTGCAGGCGCGTGCCAGCCGGAGCCTGCTCGAGCCCGAGCCGGACGAGCCGCGCGGCGTCCGTGACGTGCACGGCCGCCCAGCTGTTGGTGCCGTCGCCGACGTAGCCGGACTCGCCCCGCTCCTGGGCGGCGGCGACGATCGCGGCGATGAACCCATGGTCGCCGGTGCCGTGCGTGGTCGGGCTGAACCGGGCAGCGATCGTCCGCACGCCCTGCTCGACGAAGTCGAACCCGCGGTTCTCGCTGCCGCCGCGCATGCTGTCGGCGCCGACGAAGGGGCTCGGGTCCGCCTCGGTCGAGGGGCGGCCCTGCGCGAGCCCGGCGACCCCGGACGCGACGACGAACGGACGGTCGGTGCCGACGAGCGCCTGCCCGATGGTCTCGACCGCGGCCCGCTCGCTGGCGTTCGTGGCCGCGGCGTTCGCCCAGTCGTGCTTGTTGGCGAGGTGCAGGACGCCCTCGGCCTCGGACGCGCCGCGCCGGATGGCGTCGAGGTCGTCGAGGTCGCCACGGACGACGGCGACGCCCTTGGTCTCGAGCCCGGCGGCGGAGGAATCCGAGCGTGCGAGGCCGGTGACGGTGTGCCCGGCGGCGAGGAGCTCGTCGACGGTGTGGGAGCCGATCCATCCGGAGGCCCCGGTGACGAACACGTGCATGTGCTTTCCCTTCACAGGTGTCCACGGCGGTGATGTCATGAACTGACATCACCGTAGCACTCGATGTCAGCCACTGTCATCAGTAGACTGCGGACATGGCCCGATGGCAACCCGGAACCCGCGAACGACTGCAGGCGACCGCCCTGCAGCTCTTCGCCGAGCGGGGCTACGACGACACCACGGTCGCCGAGATCGCCGCCGCGGCCGAGGTCACCGAACGCACCTTCTTCCGGCACTTCGCCGACAAGCGCGAGGTGCTGTTCGCCGGGCAGGACGACTTCCTCGGCATGTTCACCACCCCGATCGAGACCGCACCGGCGGACGCGGCACCGTTCGATCTCGTCCGGCTCGCGCTCGCGGCCAGCGGCGCGTTCTTCCCCGACGACCGCCGCCCGTGGTCGCGCGCGCGACAGGGCATCATCGACGGCAACCCGGCACTCGGCGAACGGGAGCTCGGCAAGCTCGCCACCCTGAAGGTCCGGCTGGGTGAGGTGCTGCGCGACCGCGGCGTCCCGGAACCGGCCGCCACGATGGCCGCCGAGACCGCGGTGACCGTGTTCCACCTGTCCTTCGCCCAGTGGATCGCGCCGGGCGAGGAGCGGTCGTTCGCCGCGATCGTCGACGAGCGCCTCGACGCCCTGACGGAGCTGGTGCACCCCGTTCGTTGAGACGGCTCTTACATGGCGCGAGCATGATGTAACGATCCGGTCACGACCCCACGGTCCGTGACCCCATCGACCAGATCGCGCAGGAGGCGTCCGTGGCCATCACCACGACCTCGCCGGAGCGGACCCGCACGACATCCGCACCGGCCGACACCGACGGCAGGCACGCACGACCGACACCCCCGCCGCCGTTGACCAACCGGGCCCCGGCGCTCGACGGACTCCGGACGGTCGCGATCCTCATCGTGATCCTGTACCACCTGCACGTGCCGCAGTTCGAGGGCGGCTTCATCGGCGTGACGGTGTTCTTCGTGCTGTCCGGGTTCCTCATCTCGACGCTCCTGCTCGGCGAGCACCGGCGCACCGGACGCATCCGGCTCGGCTCGTTCTGGACGAAGCGCCTCCTGCGCCTGTACCCCGCGCTCCTGGCCCTCGTGGTCGTCGGACTGCTCCTCTGGAACTGGGTCGGCGACTACAAGGGTGCCTCGTTCTCCCCCGGCGAGGCCGCCTTCATCGCACTGAGCTACACCGGCAACCTCTTCCGCTCGTACTGGGACACCACGCAGGGCGTCTTCGCGCACACGTGGAGCCTGTCGATGGAGGAGCAGTTCTACCTCGTCTGGCCGCCCGTCCTCGTGCTCCTCTTCGCACTGCGCGCGCGTCGCCGCTGGCTCATGACGGGGCTCGGCGTCGTGATCGTCGGGGCCGCCGCGGCATCGTGGCTGAGCTACCGCACGCCGAACAGCGGTGCGACCCCGGACGTCTACTTCTCGCCCGTGCTCGGCGTCGTGCCGCTGGCGACGGGCTGCCTGCTCGCGCTGCTCCTCGACGACGAGCGCGTCCGGACCTGGGCGGCCGGGCTCGCCGGGCACGTCGGCACCTGGCTCGGCATCGGGCTCCTCGCGGCGGTGCAGTTCTGGATCGACGGCGACTGGACCCAGCACGCGTGGTCGTTCGGTGTCGTCCTGCCGGTGACCGGGCTCATCTCGGCGCTGCTCATCGGCGGCCTGGTGTCCGTTCGCTCGCCCCTGTCGGCGGCGCTCGCGTGGACGCCGGTCTCGTGGTTCGGTCGCCGGGTGTCGTACTCGGCGTACCTGTGGCACCCGCTCGTCATCGCGCTGCTCGGTACGTTCGCGATCGGCCCGTGGGGCACGGTGTGGCTCGTCGCGGTGGCGCTGCTCGTGGCGGTGGGCGCGGCCTACGCGGTCGAGGTGCCGGTCGAACGGCTGCGGAAGCGACTCCGCGAGGCGCGTCGCCTCGTCGCGGCCGACCGGTCCGCGCGCGAGACGGCGGACGCGACCGTCTGACGGCCTGGAGGCGCGGGTCGGCCCCGCACCGCGCCTCCCGACCCACGGTCTGCCGGACGCGACACCCGCGGGCCCACCCGCACCGCGCCTCCCGCCCCGGCGTCAACCGACGCGACGGCGACGCACGACCAGCAGGCCGACCGCCCCGAGCACGAGCACCAACGCGACGACCACCGGCAGCCGGAACGCCAGCTCCGTGACGACCCCAGCGACACCGCCGCCGCCGAGGAACGCCCGACCGGCGAGCCCGAGCGCCGCCACGGCCACGACGACGCCGGCGACCACCACGACCGTCCGCTCCGACGCGCCGAGCGGCGGCAGCACCCGCGGTGTACTCCGTCGCCACCAGACCACGGCGGCGACCACGAGCCCGGCCAGTCCGAGCACGCTCGATGCGTCCTGCACGCCCGCCCACACCGGGTAGCCCACGGGCCCCTCGCGGAGGAACGGGATCGCCTGCACCGCCCAGCCCGCCTGGTGCGAGAACGCGTCCCAGACCACGTGCGTCACGCTCCCGACGACGCAGGCGACGACGACGGTGAGCAGCCGGCGGACCGGTCGCTCCGGCCACGGTGGTCGGTGCGACCAGGCCTGCGGGACGCGCTCGCGCACGCCCGGCACCGCGTCCGCCCACGCCGGTCGCACCAGGCCCCACCACGCCGCGAGGACGACGAGCGCCACGAGCAGGTCGATCGTCACCACGCCCACCCACGAGTGCGCCACCACGTACGGCGGCAGGAACGGCGCGAACAGGACGGCATCGGGTGCCATCGCGCCGACGGCGACGGCCGCGACGGGCAACGGGGTGCGTCGCGCCGCCAGGGCGACGACCGCGTGACTGACGGTGAAGGGCACGACACCAGCATCGCGGAGCGAGCGGTCCGCCCGCTTCGGTCGAGCGGATGACCCCGGCGCGTCGACCGACCGGGCGCGTGTCCGGCCCGCCTGGGCGAGCGCCCCGCCCACCGTCCGTAGGCTCGACACCGTGACCACGGAGCGCGTCGACGTCCTCGTCGTCGGCGGTGGGCCCGTCGGCCTCTTCGTGGCGGCCCTCCTCGCGGCGCGCGGGATCGAGGTCGCCGTGTGGGAACGCCGCAGCGGGGCACCGACGGGCTCCCGCGCGATCGGCATCCACCCGCCCTCGCTCGACGCCTTCGCCGCGATCGGGCTGGACGCACCGGTGCTGCGGGAGGCGGTGCGCGTCCGACAGGGCGTCGCCCGGAGCCGCGGCCGGACGCTCGGCACCCTGACCTTCGACCGGGCGTCGACCACGCACCCGTACGTCGCGACGCTCGACCAGCACCGCACCGAGGCCCTGCTGCGGGACGCCCTCGCCGCCGCCGCACCGGACGCGCTCCGGACCGGCACCGCGCTCGCCACGCTCGAACGGCACGCGGACCACGTCGACGCCGTCGGGACCGACGCCCGCGGGAGCGTGGCCGTCCGCGCCCGGTTCGTCGTCGGGGCGGACGGCGCCCGGAGCGCCGTGCGGGACCTGCTCGGCATCGGCACGACCGGACGGGACTACCCGGACCGCTACGCGATGGGCGACTTCGCCGACGTCGAGGGGTCAGCGGCGCGGACGGCGGCCCTGGTCGACGTCGGACCCGCCGGCGTGGTCGAGTCGTTCCCGCTCCCCGGGGACCGACGGCGGTACGTCGCGCTCCTGACGGCGTCGGACGACCCCGCACCCGACGCGACGGCCCTGGCCGCGATCGTGACGGGCCGCACCGGTGTCCGGCCGGACCCGGACTCCTGCAGCATGCTCAGCGGGTTCGGCGTCCGCCGCCGCCAGGCGGAACGCGTCGGCGTCGGACGCGTCGTCCTCGTCGGGGACGCCGCGCACGAGATCAGTCCGATCGGCGGGCAGGGCATGAACCTCGGTTGGCTCGACGCGGCCGCGCTCGCGCCGCTCCTCGCCGAGGGGGTCCGCACCGGCAGCGCGGGACCGTGGCCGGAGTACGCGCGGCGCCGGCAGGCCGTGGCGCGACGGGCGGCGCGGCAGGCGGAGGTGAACATGGCGCTCGGACGTCCGTTCGGCCGTCCGCTCGGCAGGGTGGGGGCGGTCGGACGGGAGGCGTTGCTCCGGACGGTCCTGTCCCTGCCGTCCGCCGACGGGCTGGCCGGGGTCTACGCGATGCGGTGGGCGTGACGGGTCGCGCGGGGGGGCGCGCGCGGGGGGGGGTCGCGCGGGTCGGAACGCGCGGGCGTGACGGGTCGGTCGTCGGTCAGGCGACGAGGCGGGCGCCGGCGAGTCCGAGCTCGACGACGAGCACGAGGGACGACGTGATGACGAGCCGGAACAGGATCCTCGACGCCCGTCCCGCCAGCACGAGCCGGACCCCCACAGCCGCCAGCACGACCACCACGACCGTCCCGAGGACCGCGAGCACCACCCCGGGGCCCCGGACCGGGTCGTCGCCCAGCACCTGACCGCCGACGACGAGCAGCGCCGCGACGACGAGCGACCCGAACGCCACCACGCCGGCGCCCCGCAGCCCGAGGCGGTGCGGGAACCCGCGGACCCCCGTCGCTGCGTCGTCCACGAGGTCGGGCAGCACGTTCGTGCAGTGGATCGCGACCCCGAACACCGCGCCGGTCGCGATCGCCCACCACGCCGGCCACGATCCGTGCGGGCCGGCGGCGACGGCGACGACCGGCAGCAGCCCGAACGCGACGACGAACGGCACGACGGACCACACCGTGCGCTTCAGCCCGGCGTCGTACGCCCACCCCGCGGCCACGAGCACGAGGTGCGCCACCGCGGCGACCGGCCCGAGCACGAGCGACAGCACGACCGACGCCAGGGCGGTGCCGAACGCCGCCCGCCGGACCGTGCCGACGGCGATCAGGCCCTGGGCCACGGGCTTGTCCGACCGGCCCACCGCCCGGTCGCGGTCGGCGTCGATCCAGTCGTTGGCGAGCCCGATCGAGAGCTGCCCGGCGACGACCGTCAGCGCGACGAGGAGCACGGTCCACCAGGCGTGGCCGACCGCGACGGCGATCACCGTCGCGAGGACGGTCACGGTGACGGTCGGCCCCGGGTGCGACGAGGCGAACAGCAGGCGTGCGGTCGAGGCCCTGCCGGTGTCGCTCACGTGGCCAGGGTACGCACGGCCGCCGTCAGGACCCCGTCCGGACCTCGGTGCCGAACCGCTCGACGAGCTCGCGCTTGAGGATCTTCCCGCTCGGGCCGAGGGGCAGCGCGTCGAGCACGTGCACGGCCCGGGGGTACTTGTACGCGGCGATCTCGGCCGCGACGAAGTCGATCAGCTCCTCGGGCGTCGCGGTCGCACCGGCGCGGAGCACCACGGCGGCCTCGACCTCCTGCCCGTGCAGCTCGTGCGGCACGCCGAACACCGCGGCCATCGTGACGTCGGGGTGGGTGGCGAGGACCTCCTCCACCTGCCGCGGGTACACGTTGTAGCCGTTCCGGATGATCATGTCCTTCGTCCGGTCGACGATCGTGAGGTACCCGTCGTCGTCCTTCGTGCCGAGGTCGCCCGTGCGGAACCACCCGTCGACGATCGCCTCGGCGGTGTCCTCGGGACGGTCGAGGTACCCGTTCATGAGGTTGTGCCCGCGGATCACGAGCTCGCCGATCTCGCCGTGCGGCAGCATGACGATCGCGTCGTGCTGCTCCGGGTCGGCGATCTCGACGTCGACGCCCCATACCGGGGTGCCGATCGTGCCGGGGCGCGGCGGCGTCCCGACGTGGTTGAACGTCGCCACCGGCGAGGTCTCGGTGAGGCCGTAGCCCTCGTGGATCGGCGCGTCGTAGACGTCCTGGAAGCGCTCGAGGACCGCGAGGGGCAGCGAGGCACCGCCGGAGATCGCGTACCGCAGCGCCGGGCGGTCGTCGGAGCGGGTGGCGGCGTCGAGGAGCGCCATGTACATCGTCGGGACGCCCATGAAGACGCCGCACCCGTGCTCGACCATCGCGGCGAGCGCGGTGTCCCCGTCGAACTTCGGCAGCATCACGATCGTCGCGCCGACGCGGAAGCCGGTGTTCATCGTGCAGGTCTGCCCGAAGGTGTGGAAGAGCGGGAGTGCGCCGAGGAGGACGTCGCCGCGGTGCATGTCGAACGTCGTCATCAGGTTCGTGTTGACCTGTTCGAGCAGCGAGAAGTGCGACCCCTCGGCGCCCTTGGGCTTGCCGGTGGTGCCGCTCGTGTACAGGATCGTCGCGGTGTCGAACGGGTGCCGCGGGACGTAGGTGTCGAGGGGTTCCGCCTGCTGGGCGAGCGCTTCGAGCCGGTCGTGGCCGGTGCCGGGCTGCTCGTCGGAGGGCGGCGGCGCGAGCACGGTCAGCACCTCGACGCCGGCGAGCTCGGCCCCGGCAGCCCCCTCGCCGATGAGCGGCGCGGCGCAGACCAGCAGGCTCGCGCCGCTGTCGCGCAGGACGTACTCGATCTCGCGGCGCTTCAGGAGCGCGTGCACGGGGACGGCCACGGCACCGAGCGCGAGGGTCGCGTAGTAGACGCGGGGGAAGTCCTCGACGTTCGGGACGAGCATCGCGACCCGGTCGCCGGCGCCGACGCCGCGGGCCCGGAGTGCCCCGGCGTAGGCGAGCGTCTGGCTCCAGAGCTCGGCGTACGTGGTGTGCCGGTCGCCGACGATCACGGCGACGTCGTCCGGGTACCGCGAGGCGGACTCGGAGAGGATCGCTGCCACCGAGGCGGTCGCGCTGGTGTGGTGGGTGGCGGTCATGACCGTGCTCCGTCTCGTCGGCGAGTGCGTGGCCCGATCCTACGGCGGCCGTCCGCCGTGGACCCTGCCCCCGTTCAGGCGGCGGCGCGGTCCGGGGTCCGCGCGGCTCGCCGACGTCGACCGACCCACGCCCGAGGCCAGCGCGATGCCGAACAGCACCACGAGGCCGCCGACCGGTTCGTTCCACCGCACGTGCTCCCCGAGGACGAGCACGCCGAGCACCACCCCGACGACCGGCGTCAGGTAGGTGACCGTCGAGGCGCGACCCGCTCCCCACGCCTGCACCAGCCGGGTGTTCCACGCGTAGGCCAGCCCCGTGCCGACGCAACCGAGCGCGACCATCGCGCCCACGATCCTCCAGTCCAGCCGTACCGGACCGGTGGCGATGACGGGCGCGACCAGCAGGAGCAGCCCGGAGGCGAGCGTGAGCTGCACCGTCGCGAGCGTGACCGGGTCGTACGCGCTGCCGACCGCGACCCGTCGCAGGTAGGCCAGGCCGATGCCGTAGCAGGCGGTCATCCCGAGCAGCGCGACCTGCCCGGGCACACTCGCGAGGACCTCCGGGTCGCCGATGACGTTCCACGGCCCGACCAGCACGAGGACGCCGACGATCCCCAGCACGATGCCGGCGACCTGACGGCCGCGGAGCCGCTCGGACGGCACGAGCACGGCGAGCGCCGCCAGCGTCATGATGGGCGTCGTCGCGTTGTAGATGCTCGCGAGTCCGGACGGCACGGTCTGCTCCGCCCACGCCATGAGCGACGACGGGACAGCGTTGAGGAACACGGAGACGACGAGCAGGTGCCCCCAGACCCGTGGCTCGCGCGGCCATCGGCGGCGGGTGGCGACGAGGACCGCGACGAGCGTGAGCGCGCCGAGGACGGTGCGCACCGTCGCGACCTGCTGCGGCGCGAGGCCGTCGAGCCCGATCTTCGCGAAGAGGAAACTCGACCCCCAGGTCAGTGCCACGAGCAGGTAGAGGACCGCGTTCATGTGGCCTAGTGTCGACATCCACGGCGCATGCGGCAAACGCATGGCGCTCATGACCGGATGAGGAAGACGCATGACCGTCTCGTTCCCCCAGCTGCGCGCGTTCGTCGCCACCGTCGACGCCGGATCGTTCACGGGCGCGGCCGCCGCCCTCGGCGTCGGGCAGTCGGCCGTCTCGCACGCCGTCGCAGGGCTGGAGCGCGAGGTCGGTGGTCCGGTGGTCCGGCGCGGTGCGGCCGCGGTCACGACTCCGCTCGGCGACCGGCTGCTGGCACACGCCCGCAGCGTGCTCGCCTCCGTCGAGGCCCTGGAGGAGGTGGTCCGGCCCGCCACGGCGCGCGGCACCGTGCGCCTCGCCGCCGTCCCCACGGTGTGCCAGGGCCTGCTGCCGCGGCTCCGCGAGCTGTGGGCGGTGACGCTGCCGGACGTCGACGTGCAGGTCTACGAGGGCGACGACGACGAGATGCCCGAGTGGCTCGAGGCCGGGACGGTCGACGCCGCCGTGCTCGTCGACCCGTCCCCGCTGCCGCCAGGAGGCGTGGTCGTCGCCGAGGACGAGATGGCCGCCGTGGTCCGGCGGGACCATCCGCTGGCCGACCTCCCCGCACTGACCCTCGACGACCTGCACGAGGACGGTCTGGTCGCGGGTGGCGGCGGGTGCGAGCACCAGATTCAGCGGCTGCACGAGCTCGACGGGCAGCCGTTCCGGTACGCCCACCGCGTCCGCGAGATGAGCACGATGTTCGGGATGATCGAGCGGGGCGAGGGGGTGTCCATCGTGCCGACGCTCGGCCGGGTGATGCTGCCGCCGGACCTCGTCATGGTGCCGATGGCCCGGCGGCTGGCGCGGACGCTGGTGCTGAGCGGACCGACGTCCAGGGCGTGGCACCCGCTGGCGAAGGCGCTCGTCGACGCGGTCTGAGGCGGAGTCGAGGCGGCTTCGGCAGGATGGGGCGATGGCCGCGACGCACGTGAAGACCTTCGCCTCCCCCGACGAGGCCGCCGCCGAGGCAGCCGGCCTGGGCTGGCTCGCCGAGGCCGAACCGGACGGCGGCACCCGGATCGCCCGCGTGCTCGGTCGACCGCGCCCGACGGTCCTCGACCTCGAGCTGATCCCGGACGGCTCCCCGTCCACCCGGCAGGCCGAGCGCTTCGGTCGGTCCCTCGCGCACACGCACGCGGCCGGCGCCGAGCACTGGGGTGCGCCGCCGCTCGGCTGGCCGACGGGCACGCCGCTCCGCATGGGACGCTCCCGCACGCCGTTCGTCGACGCCGCACACGCACCGGCCACCTGGGGCGAGTTCTTCGCCGAGTACCGGATCCGCGACTTCGTCCGCCGCATCGTCGATGCCGGCGGGTTCGACCACGCCCAGGCCGCGGTGTTCGACCGGGTCGCCGACCGGGTGCAGGACGGCACCCTCGGGTCCCCGCAGCCGGCGCTCGTCGGGGACCGTGCGGCGCGGCTGCACGGAGACCTCTGGGCGGGCAACGTGCTCTGGCCGACCGACGCGGACCCGGTCGACGGGACGACACCGACGGGCGCGGTGCTCATCGACCCGATCGCGCACGGCGGGCACGCCGAGACGGACCTGGCGCTCCTCGGGCTGTTCGGGCTCCCCCGGCTCGAGGCCGTCCTCGCCGCGTACGACGCCGAGTCGCCGCTCGCCGCCGGGTGGCAGGAGCGCGTCGCGCTGCACCAGCTCGCGCCGCTGCTGCTGCACGTGTTCCTGTTCGGGGGCTCGTACACGGGTGCGGCCCTGCGCGCGGCCGAGCGGTACGCCTGACCGCGCGCGGCGGCTTCGCGCGCACCGTGCCGGTTCGCTCACCCCGTGCGAGGTTGCCCGCCCCGTGCCTGTTCGGTCATCCCGTGCGAGGTTGCCCGCCCCGTGCCCCGCTGCGACCCCGCGCCGAGCGGGCAGCGCCGCACCCGCCGAACAACCCCGCACCGTGCCGGCCGGCAAGGCGACCCCGCGGCCGAACACTTCGCGACCCGCACCGTGCCGGTTCGCTCACCCCGTGCGAGGTTGCCCGCACCGTGCCCCGCTAGGACCCCGCACCGAGCAAACAGCACCGCACTCGCCGAACAACCCCGCACCGTGCCGCCCGGCAAGGCGACCCCGCCGCCGGACACTTCCCGGCGCCGCACCGTGCCGGTTCGCTCACCCCGTGCGAGGTTGCCCGCACCGTGCCCCGCCACAACCCCGCACCGAGCAAACAGCACCGCACCCGCCGAACAACCCAGCACCGTGCGGGCCGGGCGCCGACCGGAGCCGGACGAGCCAGCACCATGCGTCCTTAGCGCCCACATAGCCAGCGCAGTGCATCGTTCGGGGAACGCCCGGAATCCTCACTGCCATGACCACGTACCCGATACCCGTGACCGATCGACGCGAGACCGCGCGCACCGACGCGCGGGATCGGCGCCGCAAGCCCCTCGCCCGACTCTTCCTCGGCGAACGCGAGGACGCCCGCTGGCTCCGGCCGGCGTTCTGGGCGCTCCTGGCCCTGACCGCGGTCGTGTACCTCTGGGACCTCAGCGTCTCCGGGTACGCGAACAGCTTCTACGCCGCCGCCGTGCTGGCCGGCACGAAGTCGTGGGAGGCGTTCTTCTTCGGCTCCCTCGACTCGTCGAACTTCATCACCGTGGACAAGCCCCCGGCGTCGCTCTGGGTGATGGTGCTGTCCGCGCGACTGCTCGGCTTCTCGAGCTTCAGCCTGCTGCTCCCCCAGGCGCTCATGGCGGTCGGCTCCGTCGCCCTGGTGTGGGGCACGGTCCGCCGCACCCTCGCACGCGTCGGCACCACCACCGCGAACCTCGGCGCCCTGCTCGCCGGCTTTGTCGTCGCAGCGACCCCAGCGGCGGCCCTGATGTTCCGGTTCGACAACCCGGACGCCCTGCTCGTGTTCCTGATGACCGCCGGCGCCTACTGCACCGTGCGGGCACTCCCGAAGGGCAGCTGGAAGTGGATCGCGCTCGCCGGCGTCGCCCTCGGGTTCGCGTTCCTCACGAAGATGCTGCAGGGGCTGCTCGTCCTGCCGGCGTTCGGCCTCGTCTACCTGTTCGCCGCTCGCACCTCCTGGGGCCGGCGCGTCGTCGGCCTGCTGATCGCCGCCGGCTCCCTCGTGGTGTCCGCCGGCTGGTGGGTCGTCGCCGTCTGGCTCTGGCCGGCCGAGTCCCGCCCGTACATCGGCGGCTCGACGAACAACACCGTCCTCGACCTGGTGTTCGGCTACAACGGCCTCGGCCGGATCTTCGGCGGCTCGGGCAACGGCGGCGGAGGCGGCGGCATGACGGGTGGCACCGCCGGGAGCTCCTTCGGCGGCTCGACGGGCCTGAACCGGCTGTTCTCCTCCGAGATGGGCCTCGAGATCTCGTGGCTCCTGCCCGCGGCACTCATCGCGCTGATCGTCGGCCTGGTCGTCGTCGGACGCCGTCACCTCGCCGACCCGGCCCGCGCCGGACTGGTCCTCTGGGGCGGCTGGCTCCTCGTCACCGGACTCGTGTTCTCCTACATGTCCGGCACGATCCACCCGTACTACACGGTCGCACTGGCCCCGGCGATCGCCGGACTGGTCGGCACCGGCGGCGCCCTGCTCTGGCACGCTCGCGAACGGTTCGTCGGCCGGCTCGGCCTCGCCGCGATGATCGGCATCACGGCCTTCTGGGGATGGTGCCTGCTGAACGAGAACCCGACGTGGCTGCCCTGGCTCCGCTGGGTGATGCTGGCCGGCGGTCTGCTGTCGGCAGCGCTCGTGGTCATCGGCAGCGTCCCGTCGCTCCGCAAGCTCGTCACGGTCGGCGTCCTCGCCGGCACCCTGTTCGGGCTCAGCGGCACCACCGCCTACGCCCTCGCCACGACGACCGTCGCGCACTCCGGCTCGATCCCGAGCGTCGGCCCGGCCGGCAGCAGCTCCGGTGGGATGGGCGGCGGTGGCACCGGTGGTATGCCGGGAGGCGCGGGTGGACCCGGCGGGTCGACCTCCGGTTCCGAGAGCAGCGGCTCCACGTCCGACGACGGCTCGCAGCAGGGTCCCGGCGGGACCCCGCCGGAGGGCATGACCGGTGAGGCGCCGGAGGGCGCCGACGGGACGGCGCCCGGTGGCGCCTCCGGGACCACCGAGGGCTCGACCGGGACGACCGACGGCACCGCCGAGGGGTCGACCGACGGTGCCCCGAGCGGCATGGGCGGTGGCGGGTCGACGACCTCGTCGGCGCTGCAGAAGCTCCTCGAGGCGTCCGACGCGAAGTGGGCGGCCGCGGTCAACGGCTCGCAGTCGGCCGCGCAGCTCGAGCTCGACACCGACACCGCGGTGATGGCGATCGGCGGTTGGTCGAGCGACCCGGCGCCCACGCTCGCCGAGTTCAAGGCCTGGGTCGCCGCCGGTGACATCGGGTACTACGTCTCCTCCGGTTCGGGCGGCGGCATGGGCGGCGGATCGTCCACCGCGTCGGCCATCCAGGAGTGGGTCGCGGCGAACTTCTCGTCCACGACCGTGGGCGGGCAGACCGTGTACGACCTGAGCAGCACGAAGTGACCGACGACGAGGGCGCGGTGGATAGGCTCGCGGGCGTGACCGGCCAGCCGCTGCAGCGCACCGACGGGTCCCCCGTCCGCGTCCTCGTCGTCGACGACGAGCACGCCCTCGCGGACGCCGTCGCCCTCGCGTTCGAGGGCGACGGCTGGTCCGTGCGGACGGTGCACCGCGGACGCGACGTCCTGTTCGCGGCACGCGAGTCGCAGCCGGACGTGATCGTGCTCGACGTGATGCTGCCGGACATCGACGGCTTCGAGGTCCTCGAACGGCTCCGGGACGCCCGGGACGACGTGCGCGTGCTGTTCCTCACCGCACGGGACGCCCCCGAGGACCGGCTCGCCGGACTCACCGGCGGTGGCGACGACTACCTGACGAAGCCGTTCGGCATCGAGGAGCTCCTCGTCCGGGCACGCATCCTCGCCCGCACCTCTCCCCGGGTGACGGCGGTCGTCGGCTCCGCCGGGACGAGCGTCGGCGACCTCCACCTCGACGAGGACACCAGGACGGTCACGCGGGCCGGCGAACCGATCGACCTCACCCCGACCGAGTACGAGCTGCTGCGACACCTCGCACGGAACGCCAACCGCGTGCTCTCGCGGGAGCAGCTGCTCGCCAACGTGTGGGGCATGGACTTCGGCACGTCGTCCAACCTCGTGGACATGTACGTGTCGTACCTCCGCAAGAAGCTCGACGCCGGACGCGAGCCGATGCTGCAGACCGTGCGCGGGGCCGGGTACGTGCTCCGGCCGACGACGTGAGCCGACGGCGGCGGCCGAGCCGCGCCTCCCGGACCACGACCGTGACCGAACGGTCCCGACGCGTGCCGTCGCTCCGGTGGCGGATCGTGGCGGCCGTCGCCCTCCTGCTCGTCGCGACCAACGTCGTCGTCGGGGCGGTGACGGTCGTCGCGTTCCGCGGGTACCTCGTCGATCGACTCGACGCGGAACTCGCGACGGCGGCGAACCGGACCGTCGGCGGACAGGACGGCGACCGTCCCCCGCCACCCACGAGCAGCTCCGGCTCGGACCCGGAGAACGCGTTCATCGGCGCACCCGGGCAGTCCGCCGGGACGGTCGTCGCGATCCGTCGCGACGGCGCGACGGTCCTCGGCGGGTACACGGACAGCAGCGGCCGACAGCACGGGCTGACGTCGGCGCAGGAGGCGACGCTCGCCGGGATCGCCAGCGACGGCGACCCGGTGACGGTCCACCTCGGGGCGCTCGGCTCGTACCGTGCCCAGGCGATCGGCGACGACGGCGACGTGTTCGTCACGGCGCTGCCCCTCGGCGACCTCGACGCCGCGATCGGCCGCCTGCTGCTCGTCATCGGGGTGGTGACGGTCCTCGGCCTGCTCGTCGCGGCGTGGGCGCTCACGCTGCTCGTCCGACGGTCGCTCCGACCGCTCGAGCGGGTCGCGGCGGTGGCCTCCGACGTCACGGGGCTCGACCTGGAGCGCGGCGGCACCGACATCCCGGTGCGGGTGGCCGCCGGGGACCTCGCAGCGAACCGCGAGGTCGCGCAGGTCGGCACCGCGCTCAACCGGCTCCTCGGGCACGTCGCCCGCGCGCTGACGGTCCGGCGGGACGCCGAGGCGGGCATGCGCACGTTCGTCGCCGACGCGTCGCACGAGCTGCGCACCCCGATCGCGACCGTGCGGGCGTACGCGGAGCTGACCGCGACGACCTCGGACCTCCCCACGATCCACCGGAACGTCGAGCGCATCGGGCGGGAGGCCGTGCGGATGGGCGACCTCGTCGAGGAGCTCCTCCTGCTCGCGCGCCTCGACGCCGTCGCGCTGGCCTCGGGACAGGCGCCGGTGCGGGAACCCGTCGACCTGACCTCGCTCGTCGTCGAGGCGACCATGGACGCGCGTGCGACCGCACCGGACCACCGCTGGACGCTGCAGGTGCCGGACGACCACCCGCTCGTGGTCTCCGGGGACGCGACGCAGCTGCGACGGGTCGTGACGAACCTGCTGGCGAACGCGCGGACGCACACGCCGGCCGGCACCACGGTGGTGGTCTCGCTGCAGCGGTCGGGCGGGGTCGCGCGGCTCGTGGTCGCGAACGACGGGCCGGTCATCCCCGCCGAGGCCCTCCCGACGCTGTTCGAGCGGTTCACCCGCGGCGAGGCGTCCCGGTCCCGCGAGCACGGGACGAGCGGCCTCGGGCTCGCCATCGTCCGGGCCGTGGTGACCGCGCACGACGGGCTCGTCCGGGTCGTGTCGGAGCCGGGGCGGACGGCGTTCACGGTCGACCTGCCGGGCGGGCCGGCGGACGGGGCGGCTGACCTGGACTGACCGGGCGGTCCGGCGGACGGGGCGGCTGACCTGGACTGACCGGGCGGGGCGGCGGGCCGGGCGGGTTCGCTCCGGCCGCCCGGAGCAACTAGGTTCGGACGGTGCCCTCACGCCTGTCCGCACTCGCCGGTGACCTCCGCATCCGGGCAGGGGTGGCGGCCGTGGTCCTCGTCTGGGCCCTCTACCAGTGCTTCTGGAACATCGGCGGGCCGAACATCACCGGTGACGAGGACATCTACCTCCGGGCCGGCTGGCAGTACGTGCACGGCGACTTCTCGTTCAACCGCGAGCACCCCCCGACGGCGAAGTACCTCTTCGGTCTCGCCCAGCTCGTCGCAGGGCAGGGACCGATCGGTCCGCGGGTGCTCGTCGCGCTGCTCACCTTCGGCGTCGGCATCGCGCTCTACGGGTGGCTCCGACGCGAACTCGGGTACTGGGGTGCGCTGCTCGCCGCGGCGCTCTGGTGGCTGACACCCCGCGGCGGTGCCGGTCCGCGCGTCGACCGGCTCGCGCTGCTCGACCCCGTGATGACCGCCTTCGCGGTGCTCGCGGTCGCGACGGCGTGGGTGTGGATCCGCGGCGACCGCTGGTGGCTGGCGCCGGTGTCCGGGGCCCTGATGGCCCTGTCGGTGACGAGCAAGGTGTCCACCGTGGTGCTGCTGCCGGCGTTCCTGCTGCTGCCCGTCCTGTTCCGTGCCTGGCGTCGGCTGCTCGTCGGCGGTGCGATGTGGGCGGTGGCGTTCGGGATCGTGTTCCTGGTGTCCTACGTGCCGATGGGCGTCCGGTCCGCGATCCGCTACATGATCGACTTCCAGGAGGGGCAGAACACCCTCGGGCACCCGATCACCATCGGCGGCACCGTGTACCGGTTCGCGCCGTGGTGGGCGAACCTGCACTTCATGGAGGCCGGCACGGGTGTGCTCCTGCTCGTCGTCCTGGCGGTCGGTGTCGTCGCGGCCCTCGGGATCCGGCCCGACCGCCTCGTCGCCTACGTCGGGGTCGTCCTGGCGCTGCTGGTGGGCTTCTACGTGGTCGTCGCGAAGATCGCGCTTCCCACCTACTACTCGGCCTGGATGCCGTTCCTGCTCGTCCTGGCCGCGATCGGGCTGGCACGGCTGCCGCGCGTGCCGGTGCGGCGGGCAGCCCCGGTCGCGACGGCGCTGTCGCTGGTGGTCGTCCTCTCGCTCGTCGTGCCGTCCGTCCGGCTCAGTCAGGACATCGCACGCCAGCACCCGACGGGCATCGCGCTGCTCGGCGACTACCTCGACGCCCAGCGCGTGCCCGACGGCAAGATCCTGTTCGTGTCGGCGACCCCGGGACTCTTCGTGCCGTACGTCGCCGAGCGGGGCACCACCCGGGCCGACCAGGGTCCGTACGTCGCGATCGTGGTCGGGAACGACCGACGCTTCCCGCCGTCGGGCGCGGTCACGCAGCTGTTCGCCACCGAGCGGTCGCGGTTCTCCGTGGCCGAGGTGGGCGGGCTCCAGGTGTGGCTGCCGAAGGACGGTCGGGTCGTCCTGCAGTCGGGGGCGCTCACCGTCCAGGGGTGACGGTCGGGTCGCCGCGCCGTCGGGGGCGCTCACCGTCCAGGAGTGACGGCCGCGTCGTCCTGCTGCCCGGGGCGCCCACCGTCGAGGGGTGACGGCCGGGCCGTCCGCTGGCACACTGGAGCGGACCGGACGGGGGCCCGCATGCCGAACGACTTCGCACGACTGCCGGACCGTCCACGCGCCGACGACCTCGTGGTCGAGGTGCCCGCCTTCGAGGACGACCGGCCGCAGCCCGAACCCGCGCCGCCGGCCGCCGCACCCGAGCTCGTCGCGGCCACCGAGTTCGCCCGTTCGTCGCACGCGCCGGCCACGATCCGCCGGACCCAGGTGCGTGCCGGTGCCTGGATCGCCGGGGTCCCGATCGCCGTGCTCGCCGTCGTCGCGGTCGTGCAGATCCTGCTGCCCGACTGACGCGACCGTCGCCGCCGGCTGCCGGACGCGTTCTTAGACGCGGCACAGCAGGCTGCAGCGGTCCCCGTATGCCCGCTGTCGAGCATGTGCGGTATGACGGAGACGAACCAGACCCTCGACATCGACATCGTCGTCCCCTGCTACAACGAGCAGGACACGCTCGCCGCGCACGTCCGCCGCTTGCACACCTTCTGCCGGACGTCGCTCCGGAACACCTGGCGCATCACGATCGCGGACAACGCCTCGACCGACGACACCGCACGCATCGCCGACGACCTCGCCGCGATGCTCCCTGACGTACACGCGGTGCACCTCCCCGAGAAGGGACGAGGACGGGCACTCAAAGCGGTGTGGGCGGCTTCCCCCGCCTCGGTTCTCGTGTACGTCGACGAGGACCTCTCCACCGACCTCGCGGCCCTGGAACCGCTCGTCGCTCCGCTGCTGTCCGGGCACTCGGACGTCGCGATCGGCACACGCCTGGCGGGGTCGTCGCGGGTGGTGCGCGGCGGGAAGCGCGAGTTCATCTCACGCTCCTACAACCTGCTGCTCCGCACGACGATGGGGGTGTCCTTCTCCGACGCGCAGTGCGGGTTCAAGGCGATCACCCGCCAGGCCGCGGAACACGTCCTGCCGCTGTGCGAGGACGACGCGTGGTTCTTCGACACGGAGATGCTCGTGCTGGCCGAGCACGCCGGACTCCGGATCCACGAGGTCCCGGTCGACTGGGTGGACGACGTCAACTCGTCGGTGCACATCGCCTCGACCGCGACCGAGGACCTCAAGGGGATGTGGCGCGTGTCCCGCGGGCTCGCGACCGGCCGGGTGCCGGTCGCCGCGGTGTACGACGCCATCGGCCGTCGCCCCTTCACGCCGCCGCACGTCGGGATCGTCGGGCAGGTCCTGCGCTTCGGTGCGATCGGGGTGCTGTCCACGATCGCGTTCGCCGCCCTCTACGCCCTGTTCCGTCCGGCGATCGGCGCGCAGACCGCCGACTTCCTCGCGCTCCTGGTGACCGCGATCGGCAACACAGCGCTCAACCGACGCTTCACGTTCGGGGTCCGAGGCCGGGCCGGGGCGGGACGGCACCACGTGCAGGGGCTCGTCGTCTTCGGCATCGCGTGGGCGATCACCTCCGGGTCGCTCGTGATCCTGCACGCGGCCGCGCCGGGATCGTCGCACGGTGCCGAGATCGTCGTGCTCACCGCTGCGAACCTCGTCGCGACGCTGGTCCGCTTCGTCCTGTTCAAGGCGTGGGTGTTCCGGTCGCGGCGTCGCCCGGAGATCATCCGACCGGGAACGACCCCGGCGGCGGACGCGAGCACGGCGGCGACCGAGCCGATCGAGGTCGAGGAGCGTCGCGCGGCCTGATCCCGTGCGAGGTCGTGCGGCCCGTGCGGGGTTCGCCGCACCGTGCGCACCGGCGCACGGTGCGGCCTTCTCCACTCCGTGCGGCTCAAGTCGCTCCGTGCCGCGCTTCAACCCCGCGCCGAGCGGGCAACGCTGCACCGGCCGAAGAACCCCGCACCGTGCAGCCTCCGCGATCCCGACGGCCCGCGCGGGCCCGGCGCACAGCGGCGCACCGGCCCACCAACGTCGCACGGTGCCGCGCCCGCCAGCCCGTGCGCCCTCGACCGCACCGTGCCCCGCTACAACCCCGCACCCAGCGGGCAGCGCCGCACCCGGCGAGCCGCCCCGCACCAGCCGGACCAACCCGCACCGTGCGGCGCGCGCCAGCCCGTGCGCGCTCGACCGCTCCGTGCGCGGCTACAACCCCGCACCGAGCGGGCAGCGCCGCACCCACCGAACAACCCCGCACCAGCCGAACCAACCCGCACCGTGCGGCGCGCGCCAGCCCGTGCGCCCTCGACCGCACCGTGCCCCGCTACAACCCCGCACCGAGCGGGCAGCGCCGCACCGGCCGAACGAAGCCGCACCGTGCGCCGCTCGCCGCCCGCCCGCGCCGCCCCGCACCCGCACCCGCCCGCCCGCGCCGCCCCGCCGCCCGCCCGCGCCACCCGCAGCCCGCGCGCGGAGCCGCCCCGCGCCTCCTGGCTGCGCCGTGTTGCGCGGGCGGTATACCGCGCCGTAGCATCGCCTCACCGCACCACAACCCCACAGGGCCCGACTGCCACCACCGGTCTGCCCGCGGCGAGCGCTCCACTGATGCAGCCTGGCCGTCCGCTGCCGGCAACGCCCCACTGGACCTGCACACGTGAACCCCTCCTCCTTCGGTCTCTACGACCCTGCCCGCGAATCGAGCGACTGCGGCGTCGGTTTCATCACCCGACTCGACGGGACGCCGAGCCACGACGTCATCCGCAAGGGCGACGAAGCGCTGTGCGCCATCCCCCACCGCGGCGGCAAGTCCGCCGAGGGCGTCGGCGACGGCGCGGGCGTGAGCATCGACCTGTCGGTGGAGTTCTTCAGCGCGATCACCGGCGTGGAGCTCCGCGCGGGCCACTTCGGCGTCGCCAACTGCTTCGTGCCGAGCAGCAACGGAGCCCACGCCGACGACGAGCGCGCAGCAGCCCAGCAGACCGTCACGGACGCCATCGAGCAGCAGGGCTTCGCGCTGCTCCTCGTCCGCGACGTCCCGGTCGACCACTCCGTCGCCCGTCCCGAGGCCGAGCAGTACCAGCTGCCGATCGTGCAGTGGGTCTTCCGTGCCCCCGAGGCCTGGACGCGCGACGAGGTCGACGCCGCCGCCAACCGCGCCCTGCTCGCGATCGAGGCGGTGTCGTACGGCCAGGCCGCCGCCGCCCGCGCCGAGCACGCCGCCCTGTACCCGCTGTCGCTCAGCGCCCGGACGCAGATCCTCAAGGGCCGGCTGAACTCCGGCGAGGTCATCGGGTACTTCACCGACCTGCGGGACCCGCGCCACTCGGTGCGGACGCTCTACTTCCACACGCGCTTCTCGACGAACACCGAGCCGCACCCGACGATGGCGCAGCCGTTCCGCCTGATGGCGCACAACGGCGAGCTCAACACCGACCGCAAGAACCGGCTGTCGGACGAAGCCCTCGCCCGTGCCCGCACCCGGAGCATCGTGCGGCCGCCGGGACAGTCCGACTCGAGCCGCCTCGACCAGACCCTGCAGAGCCGCGTGTTCGACGACGGCCTCGAGATCGTCGAGGCCGTCGTGACGCTCATGCCCCCGGCGTGGGAGAACGACCGGACCCTCACACCCGAGGTCCGGGACATGCTCGAGTACTTCTCGCTCTACGAGGAGAAGAACGACGGCCCGGCAGCGGTGATCTTCAGCGACGGCGACGTCGTCGGTGCCCGGCTCGACCGGCTCGGCCTCCGCCCGCTGCGCTCGGTGCAGACGGCCGAGTACCTGATGGTGTCGTCCGAGGCCGGCCAGGTCGAGTTCGACGCGGACGAGGTCGTGCACCGCGGGCGCATCGAGGCCGGCGGCATGCTCGTCGTCGACCACCGCACCGGCACGCTCATGCGCACCCGCGAGGTGCTCGAGATGCTCGCGGCCCGGAAGCCCTACGGCGCCCTGCTCGACGCGGCGCGCGTCAACCTCGACGACGTCCCGGCGCCGGAGTACCAGCGCACGACGACCACGCTCGGCTACGAGGGCGACCTGTCGCTCGCGGGCCGCTACGTGGCGTACTCGCTGAACCAGGAGAGCTTCCGGTTCATGCTCGACCCGATGCTGCAGAACGGCTCGGAGCGGATCTCGGCGATGGGCTACGGCAACGCCATCAACGCGCTCAGCGACACCGAGGGCGGCATGGCGAAGTACTTCTCGCAGCGCTTCGCCCAGGTCACGAACCCGCCGCTCGACTCGATCCGCGAGGCCGACGGCATGTCGATGCGCGTGGCACTCGGGGCGAAGCCGGACGGCACGGGCACGACCAGCCGACAGCTGGTGGTGCAGTCCCCGATCCTCGGGCACCTCGACATGGTGCGCCTGCGCGAGCAGGACATCGTCCCGCTCGAGCGCTTCGAGATGCTCTACGTGCCGGTGCTCGGCGACGAGCAGGCGAACGCCGACGCGGTCCGTTCCGCGACCGAGCAGCTCGCCGAGGCCGTGACCGCGTTCGCCGAGCGGACCGGCGGGATCGCCGTCCTCACGGACCGCAACGTGTCCTCGACGCACGCGGCCCTGCCGGTGATCCTCGCCGTGGCCGCGGTCAACCAGCGACTCATCGAGACCGGGCTGCGGCTGCGGGTGTCCGTGGTCGCCGAGTCCGGTCAGCTCCCGTCGTCGCACCACGTGGCGACGGCCCTCGGCTTCGGTGCCGCGGCCGTGTACAGCCTCAGCGCACGCCTCCGTGCGGAGGAGAAGTACCCCGCCGCCCCCGCACCCGCCGGTGAGCTGACCGCGACCGACCTCGCGCTCAAGCGCTTCCGGAAGGCGGCGGAGAAGGCCCTCGCGAAGACGATGGGCCGCGTCGGGCTCTGCACGGCCGAGAGCTACATCGGCGGCGAGTTCTTCGAGCCGAACTACCTGGACACCCGCGACGACCTGCTCGCCCGGGTCTTCCCGCACATGCAGGCCCCCGTCGGCGGTGTCGGCTTCGCCCGCATCGCCCAGGCCGCCACGGACTGGCACGAGCGCGCCCGCACGGTCGCCTCCGAGGGCCAGGTGCCGATGCTCGGGCTCTTCAAGGAGCGCTCGGACGGTGCCGGGCACTCGTTCGGCGTCGCGAGCGTGCGCGGCTTCGGCGGCATGACCGAGGAGCGTCCGTCGTTCGAGCGCTCCGGCGACTCCGAGGCCCTGCGGCTGCTCACCCTCGGGCAGCTCGACGACGCCTTCGGCATCACCGACACGGCGTACCGCAACACCGGCTACGACCGGCTGAGCGACGCCGAGATCGACGCGCACCGGATCACGCCGGGCTACGTCACGTTCCTGCAGACCACGCACGACGAGCGCTCGCGCCGTCCCGCGGCGCTCCGCGACGTGCTCGCCCTGCCCGCGGACGTGACCGGCATCGACACGGCCGAGGACTTCGCCCGCGAGCTCGGCCGCTTCTCGACCAGCGGCAACGCCAGCGTCACGGTGCGCGGGCTCTCCGGCTCGCGTCCGTCGGACGACCAGGACCTGCCTGGAGGCACGGCGCGCTTCCGCCTCGAGCTCACGTCGACGGGGACCACGGGTGCACTGCGCCACGCCGCCCTCGCGGACGGCCTCGCGCTGCTGCACCCCGGCCAGGTCGACGTCGACTCCGTCGACGACGCCCAGGTGACGCTCCGCGCCACCGGCTCCGCCGTCGAGCTGCTCGCCCTGTTCGAGCACGCCCCGGCGAGCGTCCCGCTCGACGAGGTCCAGCCGGCACACGAGATCACCCGGACCCTGGCGTCCGGCGCGATGAGCCACGGCGCGCTCGTCGCGACCGCGCACGAGGCGGTCGCGCACGGCACGAACATGGTCGGGGGCATGTCGAACAGCGGCGAGGGCGGCGAGCACCACTCCCGCTACGGCACGATCCGCGGCTCGCGGATCAAGCAGTTCGCCTCCGGACGCTTCGGCATCTGGGCGGGCTACCTCGCCGACCCGATGCTCGAGGAGCTCGAGATCAAGATCGGCCAGGGCGCAAAGCCGGGCGAGGGCGGCCAGCTGCCCGCGCCGAAGGTCACGGTGGACATCGCCGCGGCCCGTGGTGGCACGCCCGGCGTCGAGCTCATCTCGCCGCCCCCGCACCACGACACGTACTCGATCGAGGACCTCGCGCAGCTCATCCACGACTGCAAGGCCGCCCGCGTCCGGGTGGTCGTGAAGCTCGTGTCCTCGGAGGGCATCGGCACCATCGCGGTCGGCGTGGCCAAGGCCGGTGCCGACGTCATCAACGTCGCCGGGAACACCGGTGGCACGGGCGCCGCGGCCGTCACGAGCCTGAAGTACGCCGGCCGCTCGGCGGAGATCGGCGTCGCCGAGGTCCACCAGGCCCTCGTCGCGAACGGCCTGCGCCAGAAGGTCACGCTCCGCTGCTCCGGCGCGCACCAGACCGGCAGCGACGTCGTCACGAGCGCGCTCCTCGGCGGCGACAGCTTCGAGTTCGGCACCACCGCGCTCATGATGCTCGGCTGCGTGATGGCGAAGAACTGCAACGTGAAGTGCCCGGCGGGCCTCACCACGAACGCCGAGGCGTTCGAGGGCGACCCCCGCGCGCTCGCGCAGTACCTGCTGAACATCGCGCACGACGTGCGGCAGATCCTCGCCCGCCTCGGTCTGCGCTCCCTGCGCGAGGCCCGGGGCCGCACCGACCTGCTGCAGCTCCTCGACCACCCGGCGTCGGTCGGGCGCCTCGACGTCCGGAACCTGCTCGCGCAGGTCCCGGAGAAGGTCGTGACCGACCCGGAGTACCTCGAGAAGGACTTCCACACCGACGACGCGCTCCTCGAGCGGGTCCGCACGGCCCTCGTCGACCACGAGCAGGCGCACGTGCTCGTGCACGGCGTCCTGCTCGGCAACAGCGACAAGTCCGTCGGCGGTCAGCTCGGCATCGACGTGGAGCGCCTGCTCAACCACGAGCTCCGCGACACCGACCTGTCCGGGCACCCGGCGATCACCACGGACGACCGCGGCCGCCGCCGGCTCGTCGACGGCGCGGTCACGATCCGCACGCTCGGCTCGGCCGGGCAGTCGTACGGCGTGTTCAACAACGACGGCATCGTCCTCGAGCACACCGGAACCGCGAACGACGGTGTCGGCAAGAGCCAGAGCGGCGGGCGGATCATCGTCCGCGCCCCCGGCGGCGGGAGCACCGGGCAGGGCGGCAACGTCCTCGTCGGCAACTTCGCGCTGTTCGGCGCGACCGGCGGCCGCACGTTCGTCGAGGGCGAGGCCGGCGACCGGTTCGCCGTGCGCAACTCCGGGGCGACCGCGGTCGTCGAGGGCGTCGGCGACTTCGGCTGCGAGTACATGACGGGCGGTGCCGTGTTCAACCTCGGCGCCTTCGGCAAGGGGCTCGGCAACGGCATGTCCGGCGGGTTCCTGTACCAGTACGACCCGTCCGGCGAGGTCACCGAGCGCGCGAGCACCGACTCGCTCCTGGTGTTCCCGGTCACCGACACCGAGCGCGGGGCGTTCCACGAGGCAGCGGCGCGCCTGCTGCTCGAGTGGCACCTCGAGGCGACGGGCTCGGCGCTGGCCGAGCGTCTGCTCGCCGAGTGGGAGACCACCCGCCAGCACGTGTACGTCGGCATGCCGCGGGCGCTCCTGCTCACCCAGGACGCCGACGAGATCCTCGCCGCCGCGACCCGCCCCGAGCTGCTCGACGAGCTCGCGAACTCGGTGGCGACCGACAAGCTCCGTGCGTTCAAGGTCGACTACCGCGACCGGCGCACCGTGCTCGACGGCCGTGCCCCCGCGCTCGGCGACCAGGGCGACGACATGTTCTCGCTGCTGTCCTCGTACACCGTGCTCGGGGTCGCGCAGGACGTCGCGCAGGAGCGGGTCCCGGGCGCCAGCCCGAACGACCCGCGCGTGACCGAGGCCGTGAAGAACCTCGTCCTGACCGAGGACTTCCAGGTCAAGCAGCGCGTCGTGAAGTACCTCCGCAGCACGTTCGACCGGTTCGCGGACGACGAGCTCGCGACCCTCATCGCCGTCAAGCGACTCGACGACTCGAAGCGTGCGCTCGCGCAGCGGAACAACCGCAGCACGGACATGCCGGGCACCACGGGGTGGATCATGCACCAGAACGCCAAGAACGCCGGACGCGCCCGGGCGGCGCGCTTCGACGAGCTGCTCGCGAACGCGGCGCTCGAGGACATCGCCGGCCGCGCGCCGCAGGCCCCGACCGAGGTGGTGTCGGCATGAGCACCCTCCCTCCCACCGGGCAGCTGATCCCGGTCGACGCCCCGTTCTCCGCGGCGCAGGAGTCCTGGCTCGCGGGGTTCATCGCCGGGATCGCCGCCGCGGGCAAGCGGGCCGCCGGTGGTGCCCCGACGACGACGGTCGACGTGCTGTTCGGCACGCAGACCGGCAACGCGGAGTTCCTCGCCGACGAGCTGGTCGCCGGCGCGAAGGCGCGTGGCCTCGGTGGCCGCACCACGCCGCTCGACGCCGTCACGCCGGAGCAGCTGGCCGGGATGTCGCATGTGCTCGTCGTGACCTCGACGTACGGCGAGGGCGAGATGCCCGACAACGCCGGCCTGTTCTGGGACGCGATCCAGGCGACCACCGTGCCCCGGCTCGAGGGGCTGCAGTACGCCGTCCTCGGGCTCGGCGACACGAGCTACGACGAGTTCTGCCAGGCCGGCAAGCTCCTCGACACCCGCTTCGAACAGCTCGGCGCGACCCGCATCCACGACCGCGTCGACTGCGACGTGGACTTCGAGGACCCCGCCGCGCTGTGGACCGCCGCGGTGCTCGACCGTCTCGCGGCAGAGGCCGGCGCGCAGCCGAGCGCATCCGGCCCCGCCGGCGACCCGGCCACGTCGGCGACCGCGACCGGCGGGGCGGGCACGAGCCGTGCCTCCCGGCCCGGTTCCCGGTGGAACAAGCGCAACCCGTACCCGTCGGCCCTGGTCGAGAACCGGCTGCTCTCCTCGCCGCGCAGCGCGAAGGAGATCCGCCACTACGAGTTCGACCTCGGCGACTCCGGGATCGAGTACGCAGCGGGCGACGCACTCGCCGTCGTGCCGACGAACGACGAGGTGTTCGTCGGCGAGCTGCTCGAGCAGGTCGGCGCGAACGGGTCCGAGACGCTCGACGGCCGCACGATCACCGAGGTCCTCCGGACGGACCGCGAGATCCGGACGCCCTCGAAGGACCTCATCGCGGACCTCGTGCAGCGCGCCCCGTCGTCGGAGCTCGCCGCCGTCGTCTCCCACGGCGACAAGCACGAGCTCGACCGCTGGCTGTGGGGCCGTGACGTCCTCGACCTGCTCCGCGACGCGGGACCGGCGGCGCCGGGACTCGACGAACTGCTGCCGAACCTCCGGCCGCTGCAGGCACGGCAGTACTCGATCTCGTCGAGCCCGCTCGCGCACCCAGACCGGATCCACCTGACGATCGCGTCCGTCCGCTACGGCGACCCGCACCGCATGTACGCCGGCGTCGCCTCGACGTTCCTGGCGGACCGGGTAGACCCGGACGGCACAGTCGACGTCTACCTGCAGCCGAACGCGTCGTTCGGCGTGCCGGCGGACGACAGCGCACCGATGATCATGGTCGGACCGGGCACCGGCATCGCACCGTTCCGTGGGTTCCTGCACGAGCGCGCCGTCTCCGGGGCGACCGGGCGGAACTGGCTCTTCTTCGGGGACCAGCACCGCGACACCGACTTCGTCTACGAGGACGAGCTCACCGAGCTGCAGGAGCAGGGCGTGCTGGACCGGCTCGACCTGGCGTTCTCGCGCGACCAGGCCGAGAAGGTCTACGTGCAGACCCGGATGCTCGAGCAGGCCCCGGAGCTGTACGCCTGGCTCGAGGACGGCGGCCACTTCTACGTGTGCGGCGACGCCTCACGCATGGCGAAGGACGTCGAGCAGGCGATCCTGACGGTCATCGCCAGCCAGCGGGGTCGGGGCGAGGACGACGCGCAGGCGTACCTCGCCGACATGCGCCGCGGCAAGCGGTACGTCCGCGACGTCTACTGAGCGGCGAGGGCGGCGCCCGGCACACGACCGGGCGCCCCGTCCGTCGCCCCGGTGCGGAACCCGAATCCACGACCAGGGCGACGGAGAGGGGGCGCTGTGGGCCGGGAGACCCCTGATCCGGGACTCCTCGCACGACGCGTGGTTCCCCCTCTTCCCGCGCGTGCTGCCGTCATCGGATCCCTGGGCCGGAGTCGATCGCTCGCGCGGTACGCCCACCGTAGTCAGTCTGCACGGACGTGCGCGACCCGTTGACCGTCCACAGGCCGTGTGCTAATGCCCATCCTCGGTACCGGAGTCGTCGTCGGCATCGCCCGGCACCACCGCACGGGACCACGCCGAGTCGTCCGCGGTGCTCGTGTCCGACGGCTCCGGGGTGAGCACGAGCCCTGCGCCCGAGGTGGCGGCAGCGTAGAGGTCCTCGAGCCAGCTGCGGTTGATCCGGGGCACCCGGCTGCCGGAGAACTTGAAGTGCAGACTCACGTTCGGGTGCAGCCAGATCGTGCTGCGCCCGTTGCCGTGGACGGCGTCGTCCTTCCACGAGAACGCGAACCGGTGCTCCCGCCGGAGCATGTTCACGATGACGATCTGCAGGTGTGTGAGCGCTCGGTCGTCGATCCGGAGGTCGAGCGGCTCTCCGTCGTAGATGAGCTGACCCATGCGTCCTTGTACACCGCGGGGGTTGTGCGGCGGGCAGGACCGTCGTAACGTACAACCGGATGGTTGCACGAACCGAAATGAGCGATGCCGAGGTCGACCGGGTCTTCCACGCCCTGGCCGACGCGACCAGACGCGACATCGTCCGTCGCACCCTGGTCGGCGAGGCGTCCGTGAGCGCACTCGCGGACGCCTACGCGATGTCGTTCGCCGCCGTCCAGAAGCACGTCGCCGTCCTCGAAGGAGCGGGACTCGTGACCAAGGAACCCCGGGGCCGCACCCGCATCGTGCGCGCCGAGCCGGGACAGATCGATCGCGTCCGTGGGCTGCTCGACGGCTACGCGGACCTCTGGCGCGGCCGGATCGACCGGCTCGACGCACTGCTGGGAGAAGACCGCGCGCCGCTGGGAGAGGACCGCGCGCCACTGGGGGCTCACCGCGCACCGCGCGGCGACGATGACCGAACGCAAGGGAGCCAATGATGCCGACCACGTCCGTCCACACCGACCCCGAGGAGCTCACCATGACCCTCGTGGCCGAGTTCCCCGTCCCCGTCGAACGCCTCTGGGCAGCGTTCGCGGATCCCCGGCAGCTCGAACGATTCTGGGGCCCGCCCGGGTTCCCCGCGACGTTCACGTCGTTCGACCTGCGCCCCGGCGGCGTCGCCCACTACCGGATGACCTCGCCCGAGAACGAACGGTTCCACGCACTCTGGCAGGTGTCCGAGGTCGACGAACCCCGCCGGATCGCCTTCCGCGACCTGTTCTCCGACGCCGAGGGCACGGTCGACGACGCGCTGCCCGCGAGCGAGACCGTGCTGTCGTTCGAGGCCGTCGGCAGCGGCTCACGGGTGACGGTGCTGACGTCGTTCGCGTCCGCCGCCGACCTCGACGCCATGCTCGAGATGGGCATGCTCGACGGCTACGAGCAGGCGTTCGGTCAGCTCGACACGGTGCTGGCCGACCTCCGCGAGTACGCCCTCGGCCGGGGCACGGTCACCGAGATCGTGGACGACACCCACGTGGCCATCACCCGCGCGTTCCGGGCGCCGCGGCACCTGCTCTGGCGTGCGCACACGGAGCCGGAGCTGATGCGGCGCTGGCTGCTCGGCCCGGACGGGTGGGAGATGACGGTGTGCGAGGACGACCTGGTCGTCGGCGGATCGTTCCGGCAGGCCTGGGCGCCCGTCGGGGACACCGAGGGCGAGGCGTTCGGGTTCGAGGGCGAGCACCTCGTCATCGAGCCGGACCGCCGCATGGTCACGACCGAACGGATGACCGGTGCGCCGTTCCCGGCCAACGTCAACGACCTGCAGTTCGACGAGGCCGACGGCGTCACGCTCATGACGCTCCGCATCACCTACCCCGACCGCGAGCAGCGGGACATGATCCTCGCGACCGGCATGACGGACGGCATGGAGACGAGCTACCAGCGTCTGGAACGCGAGGTCCTGTCCACAGCGGCGTGAGTCGTGCGGGACGGGAGGGACGGTGCCAGCGGGCACCGCGCCTCCCGTCCGTCAGACGGTCGCGTCAGCGCTGCGTCGCCTCGTAGCGGCGGGCGCCGCCGCGCACCCCGGCGAAGCGGTACGGCGCGGCCGTGACCTGCGGACGCTCGACGTCCTCGCTCGTCGCGGCACCCGCGGCGTGCAGCTCGCGGTAGGCGTCGACCGAGAGCGGGACCCGTGCGGCGAGGAGCTCGCGGACCCGCCCCTCGCGGCGGTGCTCGCGGTACGCCGGCTGGACGATGCCGGTGACGAGCTCGCCGACACTGCCGGATCCGTAGCTGAACAGCCCGATGCGCTCCCCCGCGAGGTCGTCGTCGAGGTCGAGCAGGGCCGCGAGCCCGATCCAGAGCGACGCCGTGTAGGTGTTGCCGGTCTGCTTGTTGTACGTGAAGCCGAGGGCGAGCTCGGACTCGTCGAAGGGCACCCCGACGTGCTGGGTGAGCTTCCGGTGCGCCTTGAGCGCCATCTTCGTGAACGGCTGGTGGTGGACGAAGCGCACGATGTCCTCGTACGCCGGGCCGCCCTGCGCCGCGAGGTCGTCCCACGCCCCGACGAACGCGTCGACGTAGGCGCTCACGGACAGGCGGCCGTCGACGAGCGCGGTGGAGCGGTCGTTCGGCCGCCAGAAGTCGTCGACGTCGGCGGTGAAGACCCCGGCGGCCGGCTCGATCTCGATGAGGTCCGGGTCGGCGGCGATCAGCATCGCGGCCGCGCCGGCGCCCTGCGTCGGCTCGGCGGCGGTGTCGACGTCGTAGCGCGCGACGTCGGCGGCGATGACCAGCACGCGCTCCCGCGGGGCCCGCGCGACGATGCCGAGGGCGAGCTGGACGGCAGCGGTCCCGCCGTAGCAGGCCTGCTTCAGCTCGACGACGCGGACGTTCTGCGGCAGCCCGAGCAGTCCGTGCACGAACACCCCGGCGGCCTTGGACTGGTCGACACCGGACTCGGTCGCGAACAGCACCGTGCGGATGCCCTCGGCACCGTGCCGGTCGATGATCTCCTTCGCCGCGGCGGCGCCCATCGTGACGATGTCCTCGTCCGGCGCGGGCACGCTGAACGCGTCCTGCCCGATGCCGACGTGGTACTTCGCCGGGTCGACGCCGAGGCGCTCGGCGAGGTCGTCGAGCTCGAGGACGTGGTGCCCGGTCGCGACGGCGAGGTCGTGGATGCCGATGCGGGTCATGCTGCACCTCCGGCAGGCTTGGCGCCACGGCGTTCCATGGCGACGTGGGCGGCCATCAGCTCGCCCGGGTTGGTCTGCGCGGCGAGCAGGGAGAGCTCCCCGCACAGGACGGTCGCGGCGCACAGGGCGGCGAGACGGCGGGCGTTCGCGCCGGGCTCGCGGTCCTCGCGGCAGCCGAGGCGCGCGAGGGCGTCCTCGACGACGGGCAGGTCACCGCCCTTGCCGTTGCCGACCGTGCCGACGATGAGGTGCGGGAGCGAGGTCGCGAAGTACAGGTCGCCGTCGCGGTCCTCGGCGCTCGTGATGCCCTGGGAGCCCTCGACGATGTTCGCGGCGTCCTGTCCGGTGGCGAGGTAGAACCCGAGGAGCATGTTCGCGTAGTGGGCGTTCGCGGAGCGGATGGCCCCGGCGATGGTCGACCCGACGAGGTTCTTCGCGACGTTCAGCTCGGCGATCCGGGCGGCGCTCGACCGCAGGCGCTTCTCGACGACCTCGCCCGGGATGACGATCTCGGCGACGGTGTTCCGGCCGCGTCCGCGGATCCCGTTCACCGCCGTGGCCTTCTTGTCGGTGCAGAAGTTGCCCGAGACGCTGACGTACCGCAGGCCCGGCTCCCACGCGAGGATCGCCGGCAGGAGCTTGTCCGCCGCCTGCGTGACCATGTTGTGCCCGGAGGCGTCGCCCGTGGTGAACGCGAAGCGCAGGAACAGCAGGTCCCCGACGATCTCCGGGTGCACCTCGATGAGCTTCGCGAAGCGGCTCTGCCCGGCGACGATCTGCTCGAGCTCGTCCTGCCGCGCGAGGATGCGCCCGGTCGCCAGGTGCGCGGCGGCGGCGCTGTCGGCACGGACGACGACCGAGCGCGTCATGCGCTCGTCGACGACGGTCGCGACGATGCCGCCCTCGACCATGCGCGAGATGCGAGCACCGCGGCCGACGGACGGCCAGAGCGGCGACTCGTACGTGGCGAGCGGCACCTCGTGCTCGCCCTCCACCGCGTTGCCGCTGATGCGGATCGGCCCCACCCACTTCGTGGGGATCGGGGTCAGCAGGTCAGTCATCGACGCTCCCTTCGGGCGCTTGCACCGCGACGCTGAGGTGTCTGATGTCGTGCGCCTCCCAGGCGCGGTGGATGCCGGCGAGGTCGGTGTCCGCCGGGACGAGCGCGATGCCGCAGTCGCCGCCGCCGGCACCGGACGGCTTGGCCGCCCCGCCCGCCGCTTCGACGACGTCGCACAGGGTCGCGAGTCGCTCGGTCTCGATCTGCGAGCCGACCGACGTGCCGAGGCGCTGGAGCAGGCCGCGAGCGCGACGGAGCGCACCGAGGGACCGCTCGGCGTCGCCGGTCTGCAGGCCCGCGGTGAGGTCGTCGACGCAGGCGCGGCTCTCGTCGAGGAACGCCTGGTAGCCGCCGTTCCGGTGCCGGCGCACGACGCCGACGAGCTTCGTGGTCGACGCCGGCGAACCGGTCCAGCCCACGAGCAGCTCGAGGTTCTCGGGGGCGGGCAGGCGCTGGACGTCGAAGCCCTCCCACGCGTCCTGGTCGCCGAGGATCTCGGTCACGGAGCGGGTGTCGAGCTGGGCCGCGAGCCGCTCGCGGTCGGGCGCGCTGTAGCGGAGCCAGCCGCCGAACGTGCTCGCCGCGAGGTCGCCGCCCGACGCCCGCGGGTTGACCCGGATCGTGGCGAGCAGGGCGACCTGGAACCGCTTCCGCTGCGAGAGCCCGAGCCCGTAGAAGCGGTCGAGGGCGCCGACCGTGGCGACGGTCACGGCAGCGGAGGACCCGAGCCCGAACTTCCGACCGCTCGCGTCGTCGAGCTGGCTGTGGATGCGGAGGTCGTGGAAGCGCGGTTCGATGCCCTGCTCGGCTCGGAGCTTCTCGACGAGGTCGATCGTCGCCATCACGTAGTCGTAGGGGTGGTGCTCGGTGTCGAGCGCGATGCCGTCCTCGGCGCGGGTCCACGTGAGCGGGAGGTGTCCGTACTCCTCGGAGTGCACGCTGCCGGCACCGTGCCCCTCGCTCACCCGCGCGGTGATGGCGCGGTCGAGGGCGATGATGACGGACGGCTGCCCCGGCTCGACGACGGCGTACTCCCCCGCGACGAACAGCTTGCCGTGGGCACGGAACTCGATCACTCGGCGGACTCCTCTGGTCGGACCACGCCCGGTGCGTGTGCCGCCGGGTCCTCGGTCCCCGTTCCTTCGGAGCCGACCAGGTACGCGCCTGGTCCGGTACCGGACTCGATGACGTCGCCGAACGACGCCAGCGCCGTGGCGACGGCCGAGCGGTCCTCCGGCTTGCAGAGCACGACGACGTTCGGGCCGGCGTCGGCGGTGGCGTACGCCTCGAGTCCGGCGGCGCGCAGTTCGGCCACGGCGTCGAACACGGCGACGCTGCGGGCGTTCAGGTACCGGATGGGCGGGAAGGCGCCCTCGATCGTGGCGTGCATGCGGAGCGCGTTGCTCTCGGTCAGCTCGCCGATGCGGGTGAAGTCACCGGCGGCGCAGGCGGTGAGCACGTCACCGACGGTCTCGGTGGTCGAGGTGACCCAGGCCGGGTAGAACGGCGACGTCGCGATGGTGCGTCGCATGGCCTCGCGGGAGCCGATCGGTTTCGGGCCGGCGTCGATCGTCACGACCACCATGGCCATCGGCGGCGCGGGGATCGGTTCGGCGTAGGAGCCCTGGTCGTCGCCGGCGTGCCACACCGCGACCCCGCCGGGGATCGACCGGGTGGCCGAGCCGGAGCCGCGACGGGCGAGCCGGGACAGGTCGCGCGGCGACAGGTCGAGCCCGTAGGCCGCAGCGGCGGCGGTGGCGAGCGCGGCGAACCCCGAGGCGCTCGAGGCGAGGCCTGCACCGGTCGGGACGGTGTTCTCGGAGACGACGGACGCGCGCGCGGAGGACCCGGCGAGCTCGCGCACGAGGTCGAGGAACTGCGTGACCCGGACGAGCGCCCCGTCGGTCGTGAGGGCGCCGTTGAGGGTCAGGGTGTCGTCCGCGGTGTCCCCGACGGTGACCGACGTCGTCGTCGGGAACACGTCGAGCCCCATCGAGACGCTGCCCGTGGCCGGCAGGGCGAGGGCGGCGTCCGCCTTGCCCCAGTACTTGACGAGGGCGATGTTGGGGTGCGCGACGGCGGTGGCGGTCATCAGGCGCGGTCTCCGATCGTGGTGGTCCAGGTGGCTGCGGCACCTGCGCCGCGCAGTGCGGCCGCGATGCGGTCCGCGTGGTCGTCGTCCGTGGCGAGGGCGATCACGCACCCGCCGCGGCCACCGCCCGTGAGCTTCGCGCCGAGGGCGTCGGCCGCACGTGCGGCGTCGACGAGCCGGTCGAGGTCGACGCTCGACACGTCGAGGTCGCCGAGCAGCCCGTGCGCGGCGTCCATCGTGGCACCGAGCGCCTGTGCGTCACCGTCCACGAGTGCCGCCCGCGCGCGTCGGGCGAGCGCGCCGATGCGGTCCACGACGGCGTCGGTGGCGTCCGGGTCGGCGTCGTGGCGGGCACGGACGGCCGCGACCGCCTCGCGCGTGTGACCGGGCACGCCGGTGTCGGCGACGACGAAGGCGAAGCGCGCGCCGAGCTCGACGGGTCCGATGCGGCCGCCCTCGAACCAGACGGGCGCGTCCGCGACGACCCCGCGGGCGTCGAGGCCGGACGGTCGACCGTGGGCGACGCGCTCGCACTCCTGGATGAGGTCGTGGTGCGCCTCGGCGTCGAGGGGCTCGCCGAGGGCGTCCGCGACGGCCGCGGTCACCGCCGCCGCCACCGCCGCGCTCGAGCCCATGCCCCGGGCGGTGGGGACCGCGCTGTCGACCCGCACGTGGAACCGGCGGTCCGTCGCGCCGAATTGGCGGAGCGTCGCGGTGACGGCGGTCACGGTGGGCATCACGGCGGCCGGGGCGAGGTCGAGCGGTCCGGTGTGCACGGCGGACTCGAGGTGGTGCCCCTCGGCGTCGTCGGTCGGCGTCACCGTCGCGACGACCACGGCGTCGAGGACCGGCAGCACGAGCGCGGGTGCGCCGTAGACCACGGCGTGCTCCCCGATCAGGATCGTCTTGCCGTGGGACGACGCCCTACCGGTGCGGCGGGTGGGGCCGGCTCCAGTGGTCGCTGAGTTGTCGAGGTCGTTGGTGGTCATCGTGGGTCACGTCAGCCTAACCGTCCCGGCCACGGGCGCGCTCGACGGTGTCCGTACCCCGCCCGTGCGCGCTGCACGAGGTCCTCGTTCGGGGCGTACGGTGATCGTCAGCATGCTGACTACCCGAGGAGCCGCCACGTGAGCACCCACCACACCCCCGACCGTCGACGCTGGGCCGGACTCGTCGTCATCAGCATCGCCGTCTCGCTCATCATCGTCGACTCGACGATCGTGAACGTCGCGATCCCGAGCATCGTCCGCGACCTCGACATCGGGTCGACGGCGGTGCAGTGGGTGCAGGAGAGCTACACCCTGGTCTTCGCGGCGCTCCTGCTCGTGTTCGGCTCCCTCGCCGACCGGTTCGGCCGACGGCGCCTGCTGGTCGTCGGCGTCTCCGTCTTCGCGCTCGCGTCGGTCCTCGCCGCACTGGCCCCGACGGGCGACCTGCTCGTCCTCGCCCGCATCGCGCAGGGCGTCGGCGGCGCGATGGTCCTGCCGACGACCCTGTCCCTCGTCAACGCGACCTTCACCGGGCGCGAGCGCGGGATCGCCTTCGCGGTCTGGGGCTCGACGATCGGCGGCATGGTCGCCGTGGGCCCGCTGCTCGGCGGCTGGCTGACGACGGACTTCTCGTGGCGGTGGGCGTTCGGCATCAACATCCCGCTCGGCGTCGCCATCGTCATCGGCGCGTACCTGACCGTGCGCGAGTCCCGCGACACCGTGCACGCCGGCCGGATCGACGTCATCGGCGCGGTGCTCAGCGTCGTGACGAGCGCCGCGCTCGTGTTCGGCCTCATCGAGGGACGGACGTACGGCTGGTGGACGAACGCCACCCGGTTGACCGTCGGCGACTGGACCTGGCCCGGACCGCTGTCGCCGATCCCGTACGCGTTCCTCGTCTGCGTCGTCGCGGGCGTGGCCTTCGTGCTCTGGACCCGGCGGCGGCAGCGCGCGGGCCGCTCCACGCTCATCGCGCTCGACCTCTTCACGATCGGGTCGTTCCGGAACGGGTCGATCGCGGCGCTCATCGTGTCGCTCGGCGAGTTCGGCATCATCCTCTCCCTGCCCATCTGGCTGCAGAACGTGCTCGGGTACTCCGCCCTGCAGACCGGGTTCGTGCTGCTCGCCCTCGCGATCGGGTCGTTCGTCGCGAGCGGGTTCGCCGCGACCGCCGGCCAGCGGATCGGCGCACTCAGGATCGTGCGCATCGGCATCGCCGCCGAGATCGTGGGCGTCGCGGCGATCGGCTTCGTCGTGACCTCGTCGACGCCGTGGTGGGCGATCGTGCCGTGCCTGTTCGTCTACGGGTTCGGCGTCGGGCTGGCGACCGCGCAGCTGACCGGCGTCGTGCTGCGCGACGTCCCGGTCGAGCGGAGCGGCGAGGCCTCCGGCGCCCAGAGCACCGCGCGCCAGATCGGCTCGGCGCTCGGCATCGCGGTGCTCGGCACGGTCCTGTTCACCTCGACCGGGACCCTGCTCCAGCACCGCCTCGAGGACGCCGGCACCCCCGCGGCCACGGCCTCGCAGATCGCCGACGCCGTGGTGGCGTCCTCCGGTGGGTCGATCGCGGCACTCACCGAGCAGAGCCCGACCGCCGGAGCCGCGGCGGCCGAGGCGTTCAGCGACGGCACGCGCGCCGCGGCCTGGTCCGCCGCGGGCTTCCTCGTGCTCGGCCTCGCGGCGACGCTGCGGCTGCGCAACCGCCCCGAGGACGTCGAGGACGGTGCGGCCGAGCCGACCCGTCAGCGCACCGACGTGCCCGACTGACGGACGCACGGCGCGGGTCGGCCCCGCACCGCGCCTCCCGGTCCGCGGTCCGCGGCACCGCCCCCGCGGCCCCGGAACAAGGTTGTGCACAACTGAATTGCGTGCAATCCTTGTGGCATGCCCGTGACCGACGAGATGGTGTGCTTCTCCCTCTACGCGGCGAGCCGTGCCACCACGCAGGCGTACCGGTCCCTGCTCGAGCCGTGGGGCCTCACGTACCCGCAGTACCTCGTCCTCGTGACGCTGTGGATCGAGGGCGACCAGACCGTCTCGGGCCTCGGCGACCACCTGCAGCTCGACTCCGGCACGCTCTCGCCACTGCTCCGTCGCATGGAGCAGGGCGACCTCGTCCGCCGCGAGCGCCGCAGTGCCGACGAACGCGTCGTCACGGTCACACTCGGTGACCGCGGCCGCACGATCCGCGGCGAGCTCGCCCACATCCCGTCGACGATCGCCGCGGGGATGGGCCTGGCCGACGAACAGGCTGCGACGGAGCTCATCGCGACGCTGCACCGGCTGACCGAGACCATGCACGCCGCCGCGACGCCGGACCGCGCCGCAGCGGACCACTGACCCCCACGAAGGAAGGAACCACATGGAAGCCCTCTACACCGCCGAGGCCCTCTCCACCGGAGCCGGTCGCGACGGCCGCGTCGCCACCAGCGACGGCTCGTTCGCGCTCGACCTCGCGATTCCCAAGGAGATGGGCGGCTCCGGCGCCGGCACCAACCCCGAGCAGCTCTTCGCCGCCGGGTACGCCGCGTGCTTCCACTCCGCACTGCAGGGCGTCGCCCGCAGCCAGAGGGTGAAGATCGCCGACTCGTCCGTCGGCGGCCGCGTGCAGATCGGCCCGAACGGCGAGGGCGGCTACCAGCTGGCCGTGCTGCTCGAGGTCGTCCTGCCCGGGCTCGAGCACCACCAGGCCCAGGCCCTCGCGGACGCCGCGCACCAGGTCTGCCCGTACTCGAACGCGACCCGCGGCAACATCGACGTCACCATCACCGTCTCGGAGGACTAGTCCATGAGCACCACCCCCACCACCATGCGTGCCGTCGTCCACCACGAGTTCGGCGAGCCCGCCGACGTGCTGACCGCCGAGGACCGCCCGGTCCCCACCCCCGGAGCGGGCGAGGTCCTCGTCCGCACCGTCCTCTCCCCGATCCACAACCACGACCTGTGGACCATCCGCGGCACGTACGGCTTCAAGCCCGAGCTGCCCGCGGCCTCCGGCACCGAGGCGCTCGGCGTCGTCGAGGCCCTCGGCGAGGGCGTCACGAACCTCACCGTCGGCCAGCGCGTCGCCGGCGGCACCTTCGGCGTCTGGGCCGAGTACTACGTCGCGAACGCCGCCGGGCTCGTCCCGGTGCCGGACGCGATGACCGACGAGGACGCCGCGCAGCTCGTCTCGATGCCGTTCAGCGCCATCAGCCTGCTGCACTCCCTCGACCTGCACGAGGGCGACTGGCTCATCCAGAACGCCGCCAACGGCGCGGTCGGCCGCATGGTCGCCCAGCTCGGCAAGGCCCGGGGCATCAACGTCATCGGGCTCGTCCGTCGCGCCGCCGGCGTCGAGGAACTCCGCCAGCAGGGCATCGACCGCATCGTCGCCACCGACGCGGACGACTGGCAGGACCAGGTCCGCGCGATCACGGGCGGCGCCCCGATCGTCGCCGGCGTCGAGTCCGTCGGCGGCAAGGCCGCCGGTGACATCGCCTCCGTGATGGGCGAGAACGGCACCCTCGTCGTCTTCGGCGCGATGGCCTCCCCCACCCTCGAGATCCCGTCGGGCAAGGTCATCTTCGGCCAGCTCACGGTCAAGGGCTTCTGGGGCGCCGTCGTCAGCAGGACGATGGACGCGCCGCTCAAGCAGCAGCTCTTCGGCGAGCTCATCTCGCGCGTGCTGGACGGCTCGCTGACCCTGCCGGTCTCCGAGGTCTTCCCGTTCGACGAGGCGCGCGCCGCGGCGCGCGCCAGCGACACCGCCGGCCGCGTCGGCAAGGTGCTGCTGCGCCCGTAACGCAGACAGCAGGCGGACAGGAGGCTCGTGGCGGATCCGCCACGAGCCTCCTGTCCGTCAGGTGGCAGGGACCAGGGCCCGCAACGCGTCCGCCTGTCCCAACCACCCGACGGGCCGTCCGTCCTCGTCGACGACCGGCAGGCCCGCGGGGTCGGCGGCGTCGACGACCTCCCGGACGACCTCGTCGAGCGGGGCCGTCGCCGACACCGCGGCCACGTCGGCGACCACGTCCGTGACGGGCCGCTCGGCGAACGCGGTGTCCCCGAGCACGGCGTCCCCGACGGACCGCGCCGTGACGATCCCGGCCAGGCGCCCGGCCCCGTCGACGACGACCACCGGACCACCCCCGGCCCCCTCGATCGTCTCGAGCGCCTGCCCGGCAGTCGCCCCGGTGTCGAGCACCGGTCCGAGCGGGCGCGCCGCACCACCCGCCGTCGAGGGCTCCGGGGACCGGACCGCGGCGTCGGTCAGGTCGACACCGCGGCGACTGAGCTTCAGCGTGTAGATCGTGTCCCGCGAGAGCACCTTCGACACCGCCCCGGCGATCACGACCGCGACGACCAGCGGCAGCACGAGTTCGTACGCACCGGTCAGCTCGAACAGCATGATCCCCGCCGTGATCGGCGCACGCGTCGACCCGGCGAAGACCGCGCCCATCCCGACGACGGCGAAGGTGCCCACCTGCCCCTGCATCGACGGGTCGATCGCCGCGACGACCTCACCGAAGGCCGCGCCGGTCATGGCGCCGATGAAGAGCGAGGGCGCGAACACCCCGCCGGATCCGCCGATGCCGAGCGTGAGCGACGTGGCGACCACCTTGCCGACCACGAGCACGGCGAGGAAGCCGAGCGCGTACTGCCCGGCGACCCCGCGTTCGAGCACCGGGTACCCCACGCCGTACAGCTGCGGCAGGACCAGCAGCACGCCCCCGAGCAGCAGCCCGCCGACGACCGGGCGGAGCCACTCCGGCCCCCGCGTCGCGCGCCACAGGACGTCGCAGGCGTCCTCGACGAGGTACAGCACGCGGGTGAAGCCGATGCCGATCGCCCCGGCGAGCAGCCCGAGCAGCGCGAAGAGCAGGTACTCGGGCGGCGTGATCGACCCGATGGACGGCAGGTGCAGGAAGGCCGCGTCGCCGAAGACGGCGCGACCGACGAGCGCCGCGGTGACGCTCGCGATCGCGACCGCGCCGAACGAGGTCGGGGTGAAGTCCCGCAGCAGCAGTTCGAGCGCGAAGAAGATGCCGGCGACGGGGGCGTTGAAGGTCGCCGAGATCCCGCCGGCCGCGCCGCACGCGACGAGGGTCTTCAGGCGCACCTCCGGCATCCGGGCCCACCGACCGATCGTCGAGCCCAGGGCGGCGCCGATCTGGATGATCGGCCCCTCGCGGCCCACCGAACCGCCCGCGCCGATGCAGACCGCACTCGCGAGGGCCTTCACCACGGCGACGCTGCCCCGGATCCGACCGCCGTTCCGGGCGACCGCGTACATCACCTCGGGAACGCCGTGGCCCCGCGCCTCCCGCGCGAACCGCTGGATGAGCGGCCCGTACAGCAGCCCGCCGACCGCCGGGGCGAGCACCACGAAACCGGCCCCGAGCCACGGCACCCACGGGTTGGCCGGGTGCCCGTCGGTCGCCGAGTAGTCCGCGTGGCCGCTGAACACCCACGTGGCGTGCTCGATCAGCCAGCGGAAGACGACCGCCGCGCCGCCGGCCCCGAGGCCGATGAGCAGTGCCGGGAGCGCCAGCCGGACGGCAGCACCACCGAAGCGAGTGCCGGCGGTCACGAGGTGGGGACGGATGGTCTGGGCGGCGTCGGGCACGGTCCTCCTGAGTTGTACGGGCACAATGATTGTACGCGTACAACGAACGGGAGTCACCCCCCGAAGGCGGAGACCTCCTCGGGTGACGGTTCCCCCATCGCCCGACGGAGCGCCGCCATCCCGGCGGTCACGACCGCGCGGTCCGCGACCGGCACCCGCTCGATGATCTCCTCGAGCTCCCGGCGGCGACGATCCGTGACCTCGGCCACCAGTGCACGCCCGCGCTCCGTCGGCGCCACCAGGACCTCGCGGCGGTTGTCCGACGACGCCCGGCGTTCGACCCACCCGCCGGCCACCAGACGGTCGACGTTCCGCGTGAGGGTCGACGGTCCGACCGCCAGCCGGTCCGCCAGGACGCCGGCACGCGTCGGCCCGAGGCTGACGACGAGCACGATCAACCGGAACTGCGGGACCGTGACCGACTCGAGCGCCGGCGCGAGCGACCGCGCGACGACGCCGAGCAGGCCGCGCGACGCGGCGAGGACTTCATCGATCCCGTGGTCCGGACGTTCACCCATGTCCGCCATCCTCGCAGGCGATCACGTCGCCCCCTCGATCCCGCGGCCCAGGAGGCCGGTGCGGGGACGCCTTCGTGGTCAGCCGCGGGCCTGCTTCGTCGGGACCGTGAAGATGTTGCCGGTCGTGACGCCTTCCTGGACCTCTTCGAGGGTGCGCCCGCGACTCTCCGGCACGAACTTCCAGATGAAGAGCAGGGCGAGGACGCCGACGGCCGCGAACCCGAAGAAGGTGCCCGTGATGCCGGTCGCGGCGACGATCGTCGGGAAGTACAGCCCGAGGAACGCGTTCGCGATCCAGAGGCAGAACACCGAGATGCCCATGCCGAGTGCGCGGATCTGGGTCGGGAAGATCTCGGACAGGATCACCCAGGTCGCTATGTTGAGGAACGTCTGCATCGAGCCGACGAACGCGACGACGAGGAACAGGATCACCCACGGGCGGGCGGGGTTGCCCTCGACCAGGGTCATCGACGCGATCCCGATGAGGAAGTGGCAGACGGTCGTCAGCGAGTAGCCGAGGATGAGCGTCGTGCGCCGGTTGATCTTCTCCATGTTGCGGATCGCGATCACGCCGCCGACCACCGCGATGACCCCCGGCGCGATGTTCGCGATGAGCGCTGTCTGGTCCGCGAAGCCCGACTCGACGAGCACGGTCTGGCCGTAGTACATGATCGAGTTGATCCCGGTGAGCTGTTGCGCCACCCCGATGCCGGCACCGATGAGCACGATGCGGATCAGCCACTTGTTGCCGAGCAGGGTGCGCCAGCCGCTCTGCCGCTCGACGTTCGCCTCGAGCTCGTTCGACCGCGTGATGTCCTCGAGTTCGGCGTGGGCGCGCTCGCGGGAGCGGATCTGCCCGAGCACCTCGAGGGCCTCGTCGTCGCGCCCCTTCGAGGCGAGCCACCGCGGCGACTCCGGCACGCGGAGCATGCCGACGAACAGCGCGATCGCCGGCAGGGCACAGACGGCGAGCATCACGCGCCAGACGCCGTCGCCCTCGCCCCAGAGGGAGCCGATGATCGCGTTCACCACGAACGCGGCGAGCTGGCCGATCACGATCATCAGCTCGTTCCGACCGGACAGCGACCCGCGGATCTCGTACGGCGCGAGTTCCGCGAGGAACACCGGGACCACCGTCGAGGCACCACCGACCGCCAGGCCGAGCAGGACGCGACCGACGACCATCACCCCGAAGACCGGGGCGAACACGCAGACGAGCGTCCCGACGAAGAACGTCACGGCGAGCAGGATGATCGTCCTGCGGCGCCCCCAGCCGTCGGCGATCCGGCCGCCGAGCATCGCGCCGATCGCGGCACCGAACAGGAGCGAGCTCGTGACCACGCCCTCGGTGAGGTTCGTGAGCCCGAGCTCCTGCTTCATCGGCAGCAGGGCGCCGTTGATCACACCGGTGTCGTAGCCGAAGAGCAGGCCGCCGAACGTGGCCACGAGTGCGAGGACGCCGAGGCGTCGGACGTGCGGGCCGTGTCCGACCGGCGGGAGGGGGACGCTCGTGGCTGTCGGTCTGATGTCGACCATTCGGTGACTCCTTCGTCAGTGATCGGGCTGCATCGCTGTGGAGGATCGTAGCCCGAATCCATGTCCTGTCAATCGGTCATACACACAAAATGACGAATGGATGGCTCCGCGAAAGCCCCGGTCAGCGATCACTCGCCGTCGCCGGCGGGGTCGTCGAGCACATCGCCCAGCGACGGCATCTCCGCACCGTGGTCGGTGTAGCGACGGACGGTGCGTCGAGCGGCGGCACTCGCGGCGCCCGAGAGCCGGGGGTTCCGTCGTGCAGCGTCGGCCACGCGTCCAGCGTGCCCGGCGGTCGACAGCAGGATGTTCGCCAGCGCGCGGGCGTCGCCCGGCTCCGGGACCCCCGTCACCGTCCAGGCCGTGCGGACCTGCTCGTCCGGGGTGACCCCGCGACGCGTCCCCATCCGGTGCCAGTCGGACAGCGAGCCCTCGGTGCGGGCGGCGGCACGGTCGGCCTCGCCCGCCCGACGACGCTCGGCGTCGCGAGCGGCGTCGTCGGCCGCTTCGCTCCGTTCGATCCGGTCGACCAGGCCGTCCGCCCGCTTCCGGACCTGCTCGGCACGCTCGCGCGCGGCGGCGTCGTCACCGCCGGCCTCGGCGATGCGGGCGGCGTGCGCGGCAGCCGCCGCGGCGAGGATCTCCGAACGCTCCATGCACCGACGGTAACCCGTGCAGCCGACAGCGCCCGACCGTACGTCCACCGACACATCGCCGCACGGGCGACGGTGTGCACGTCCGGCAGTCCGCTACGGTTGAAACCGAGGGGGAGTCATGAAACGAACCGCAGTGGTCGGAACCGTCCTGGTGTCGACCGTCCTGCTGTCCGGCTGCTCGTGGCTGCGCGGGACGGACGGGGCGATCCCCGCCCCGTCCGCCCCGCCCACGAGTGCCTCCCCGACCCCGAGCGACACACCCACCGCCGACGGCGACTCGGCCGCGGACCTCCTCGAGGCCTCCGCGAACCCGCGCACACCGACTGCCGCGCCCACCGAGGCCGCCGCACCGGCACCGACGCTGACGCCCATCCCGGCCGGCACGGTCCTCGCCCAGGGCGACGTCGCGTCCCCGAAGGGCAGCATCCACTTCCACTTCCGTCTCGTCGCCGACGGAGCGGACGCGTTCACCGCCGAGTACTCCGGGTTCACGTCGACGCTGCCGGTCCCCGTCGGGGTCGGGCTGTTCGACCTGCCGAAGGAGGTCGGCGACGGCCTGACCTACCGCGGGGTGGGCGACCACACGCTCGGCGGGCCGACGAGCACACCCGGCTCCGCATCGGTCCCGCTCACCGGGTCCGGCGTCGAACCGTCGCACCTCGGCACCCTCGTGACGTACTCGGCCGCCCGCCCCGGCCAGGACGTCCCCGTCGAGATCGCCGCGGACAAGGTCCTCGCCGTCACGACCGTGCGGTGGTCGATCCCCGCCCGGAAGACGAACGTGCACCCGGTCGACCACGGTGCCCGCCCGAACGCCACCGGATCGGTGACGGCAGCCGCCGGCGGCGGGGCTCCTGCGCGGTACACCGTGGCGCCCGACGACCTCATCGGCGACGTCGCCGCACGGTTCGGCATCACCGTCCGGGCGCTCGTCTGGCTCAACGAGGGCGTGCAGGTCTTCGGCGAGGACCAGCACCTCTACGAAGGCACCACGCTCAACCTCGACCCGCTCGGCCGCTGAGCCGCGCGGGTCCCGCCGGAGCGCGACCCACCGACGACAGGAGGCGCGGTGCCAGCCGGCACCGCGCCTCCTGTCCGTCAGGTGCGTGCGTTACTCGCCGCGCAGCTCCAGGTACTTGGCGATGAGCGCCTTCGTCGAGGAGTCCTGCGCGTCCAGCGCGGCCTGGTCACCGTCGACCGCCGGAGCGATCTGCAGCGCCAGCTGCTTGCCGAGCTCGACGCCCCACTGGTCGAACGAGTCGATGCCCCAGATCGTGCCCTCGGTGAACACGATGTGCTCGTACAGCGCGATGAGCTGACCGAGCACGCTCGGGGTGAGCTCCGGCGCGAGGATCGACGTCGACGGCTTGTTGCCGGTGAAGGTGCGGGCGGAGACGATGGCCTCGTCCGTGGTGCCCTCGGCGCGGACCTCGTCCGCCGTCTTGCCGAACGCGAGCGCCTTCGTCTGCGCGAAGAAGTTCGCCAGGAAGAGCGCGTGCACGTCCTGCCCGGGCTGCACCGCCCCGCCGTCACCGGTCTCGTCCTTGAGCGGACGCGCGGGCTTCGCGACCGTGATGAAGTCGGTCGGGATGAGGCGTGTGCCCTGGTGGATGAGCTGGTAGAACGCGTGCTGGCCGTTCGTGCCCGGCTCACCCCAGAAGACCTCGCCGGTCTCGGTGGTGACGGGCGAGCCGTCCCAGCGGACGCGCTTGCCGTTGGACTCCATGGTGAGCTGCTGCAGGTACGCGGCGAAGCGGTGCAGGTACTGCGTGTACGGCAGGACCGCGTGGCTCTGCGCGCCGAGGAAGTTCGAGTACCAGACGTTGAGCAGGCCCATCAGGACGGGGACGTTCTGCTCGAGCGGCGTCGTGCGGACGTGCTCGTCGATCGCATGGAAGCCCGCGAGGAACTGCTCCCAGTTCTCCGGGCCGATCGCGATGACGACGCTCGTGCCGATGGCGGAGTCGACCGAGTACCGGCCGCCCACCCAGTCCCAGAAGCCGAACGCGTTCTCGGGGTCGATGCCGAACGCCGCGACCTTGTCGAGCGCGGTCGACACGGCGACGAAGTGCTTCGCGACGGCGTTCGACTTCTCGTCGTCGGACGCGTCGGCCAGGCCGAGCCGCTCCCAGAGCCACTGGCGAGCCAGGCGGGCGTTGGTCAGCGTCTCGAGCGTGCCGAAGGTCTTCGACGCGACGATGAAGAGCGTGGTCTCGGGGTCGAGGTCAGCGGTCTTCTCGTAGATGTCCGCCGGGTCGATGTTCGAGACGAACCGCGCCTCGAGGCCGGGCTGGACGTACGGCTTCAGCGCCTCGTAGACCATGACGGGGCCGAGGTCGGAGCCACCGATGCCGATGTTCACGACGGTCTCGATGCGCTTGCCGGTGACACCGGTCCACGCGCCGCTGCGGACCTGCTCGGCGAAGGCGTAGACCTTGTCGAGCGTGGCGTGCACGTCGGCGTCGACGTCCTGGCCGTCGACGACGAGCGCCGGCGAGGCGCCCTTCGGACGGCGCAGGGCGGTGTGCAGGACCGCGCGGTCCTCGGTCGCGTTGATGTGCTCGCCGGCGAGCATCGCCTGGAAGCGCTCGGCGACGCCGGTGTCCTTCGCGACCTGGAGCAGGTCGGCGAGGATCTCGTCGGTGACGAGGCCCTTCGACAGGTCGACGGTGAGGTCGGCGGCCTGGAACGTGTAGCGCTCGGCGCGAGCGGGGTCGCTGTCGAACCAGCCGCGCAGGTCCGGGGTGAAGTCGGCGGCGAGGTGCGCCAGCTTCTTCCAGCCGTCGGTCGATGTGGGGTCGACGGGAGCGGATTCGGTCACTTGTGGTCCTCCTGGATCGCCTTCAGACGTACGAGCCCGCGGGTCACCGCTGCGCTGCGTCGCGGACCGCCTCCGAGCGTAGTGCGCTCCGGCGGATGGTGTGCGCCGTCGGACAGGAGGCGCGGGGCACGTTCGCTGTGCGCGTCACGGGGCGAGCGGCGCGAGCGCGTCCGCGACCGGGCAGGCCCGGGCGACGCGCCAGGCGCGTCCGGCCCGCGGGTGGCGACGCCGCGGGCCGTGCGCGGTGGCGGCGCGGTCAGGACTCGGGGGTGAACCGGCGGAGGCGCAGGCTGTTCGTCACGACGAAGACCGACGAGAACGCCATCGCCGCGCCGGCGAGCACCGGGTTCAGCAGCCCCGCCATCGCGAGCGGGATCGCCGCGACGTTGTACGCGAACGCCCAGAACAGGTTGCCCTTGATCGTGCGGAGGGTCGCTCGCGAGAGCCGGATCGCCTCGGCCACCACGGTCAGCCGACCGCTCACCACCGTGATGTCGCTCGCCGCGATCGCGGCGTCGGTCCCGGCGCCCATCGCGATCCCGAGGTCGGCCGCCGCGAGGGCCGCGGCGTCGTTCACGCCGTCACCCACCATCGCGACGTGTCGGCCATCGGCCTGCAGGCGGCGGACGGTGTCGAGCTTCGAGGCCGGGGTGGCGCGGGCGTGCACCTCGTCGATGCCGACCGCGGCGGCGACGGCGCGTGCAGCGCCCTCGTTGTCACCGGTGAGGAGCACCGGGTGCAGCCCGAGCTCCCGGAAGCGCCGGACGGCGTCCGCAGCTTCGGGCTTCACGGTGTCGGCGACGACGACCACGCCGAGTACTCGGCCGTCCGTCGCGACGACCACCGCGGTGCCACCATCGGACTCGGCGTCCCGGACGGCACGCAGCACGGTCTCCGGGACGGCGACGGACCACGACGTCTCGAGCCACGCGGTCGTGCCGACGAGGACCACCGCGCCGTCGACGACCGCCTGGACCCCGGCCCCGGGGGTCGCGGTGAACTGCATCGCTCCGGTGACGTCGAGTCCTCGGGCGCGGGCGGCCGTGACGATCGCCCGGGCGACGGGGTGCTCGGAGCCGTCTTCGACCGCGGCGGCGAGCCGGAGGACCTCGGCGTCGTCGGTGCCGGGCGTGCCCGTGACCGTCCGCAGGGTCATCGTCCCGGTCGTCACCGTCCCGGTCTTGTCGAGGACGATCGTGTCGACGCCGTGGGTCTGCTCGAGGACCTGCGAGCCACCGATCAGGATGCCGAGCTGCGAGCCCCGGCCGGTCCCGACCAGGAGCGCGGTCGGGGTCGCGAGGCCGAGCGCGCAGGGGCAGGCGATGATGAGCGTCGCGACCGCCGCGGTGAAGGCGGCCGTCAGGGATCCGCCGAGGACGAGCCACCCGACGAACGCCGTCACCGCGAGCCCGATGACGATCGGCACGAAGACCCCGGACACCCGGTCGGCGAGGCGCTGGACGTCGGCCTTCCCGGTCTGCGCGTCCTCGATGAGCCGCCCCATCCGAGCGAGTTCGGTGTCGGCCCCGACCCGGGTGACCGCGACGACGAGCCGACCGCCGACGTTGATCGTGGCGCCGGTGACGTCGTCGCCGACGTGGACCTCGACCGGTACGGACTCGCCGGTGAGCATGCTGCGGTCGACGGCCGACGTGCCCTCGCGCACGGTGCCGTCGCTCGGGATCCGCTCCCCCGGCCGGACGACCACGACGTCGCCGACGACGAGGGACGCGGCGGGCACGCGCGTCTCGGTGTGCCCGCGCAGCACCGTGGCGTCCTTCGCGCCGAGTTCGAGCAGCGCACGGAGTGCGGCACCGGACTGCTGCTTCGCGCGGGCCTCCATGTACCGCCCCGCGAGGATGAACACCGTGACGGCAGACGCGACCTCGAGGTAGAGGTCGCTCGCCTCGGGATCGGTCGCGAACCACGAGAAGGTCATGTGCATGCCGGTCGTCCCGGCGTCGCCGAGGAACAGCGCGTACAGCGACCACCCGAACGCGGCGAGGACGCCGACGCTCACGAGGGTGTCCATCGTCGCCGCGCCGTGCCGGGCGTTCACCCAGGCGGCCCGGTGGAACGGCAGCGCGCCCCACACGGCCACCGGGGCGGCGAGGGTCAGTGCCAGCCACTGCCAGTTCGGGAACTGCAGGAGCGGCACCATCGAGAGGACGACGACGGGGACGGCGAGGACCGCCGAGACGACGAGTCGTCGCCGGAGCGCCGCGGTCGGGTCGTCCACGCGGTCGTCGTCGGCGGTCTCGGGGTCGGCGGTCGCCGGCGGGCGCGGCACCGAGGCCCCGTACCCGGCCGACTCCACGGCCGCGATGAGGGCACCGGTGTCCGAGCTGCCGGAGACGGTGGCCTTCTCGGTCGCGTAGTTCACGGTCGCGGTGACGCCGGGGAGCTTGCCGAGCTTCCGCTCGATGCGGTTCGCGCACGAGGCGCAGGTCATCCCGGTGATGTCGAGCTCGACGACCCCGTCCGTCATGACCGCACGACCTCGTACCCCGCCTCGGCGACGGCGGCGCGGAGCGCGTCCTGCGGCACCGGGGCCGCGGACGTCACGGTCACCTCGGAGGCGCCGCCGGGGACGAGCCGCACCCGGACGTCGGACACCCCGTCGAGCTCGCCGAGCTCCTCGGTGACGCTCATCACGCAGTGGTCGCAGGTCATGCCCTCGACGAGCAGCAGTTCGGTGGTCATGGTGGTTCCCTTCTGGGGTCGGGTCACGACGTCGGCGTCGACGCCGTCAGGAGCGGACGAGCCGCGCGATGGCGTCGCTGGCCTCGCGCACCTTCGCGTCCGCAGCGTCACCGCCCTCGGCGACGGCCTCGGCGACGCAGTGCCGCAGGTGGTCCTCGAGCAGCGAGAGGGCGACGCGTTCGAGTGCCCGGTTCGCCGCGGAGATCTGGGTGAGGACGTCGATGCAGTACGTCTCGTCCTCGACCATGCGCGCGATGCCACGCACCTGCCCCTCGGCGCGACGGAGTCGCTTGAGCAGGTCGTCCTTGTCGCCGATGTAGCCGACGTGTTCGTGCATGCTGGCCTCCGTCATCCGTACGGTACCCCCCTAGGGTATACCCATCCGCCGTTGCCGTGACCCGGGACGAACCGTGCGATGATGCGATCATGACCGAGGCGGCGACGAACGGCTTCCGCAGACTGCGGTTCGCCGACGGCGACGGGTCGGACTACTCCGACATCTTCGAGGCCGAGTACCACGGCTCCGACTTCGCCTCGGACACCTTCGCCACCCGGGACACCCGCTACGAGTACACGGTCGTGGGCGACGACGACCTGACGCTCCGCACGATGCGGGCGGAGGGCGGCAGGCGTGGCGGGGTCATCGGGCCACGGGACGACCACGTCGTGTTCTGGCTCACCAAGGGCCAGCTCGAGATGCACTTCGCCGACCGATCCCGCGTCGTCGTCCCCGGCAGCCCGTACATCGCCTCGGCGTCCGAGGCCTACCGCTTCGAGTCGACCGGCACGATCTACAACGGCGTGCACATCGCCGACCGGTTCCTCCGCGCGGTCGGACAGGACCTCGGCTTCGCACTCCCCGACGGCCCGCTCCTGTTCGACCAGCAGGACGAGGTCGTCGCGCGCCAGGAACCCCTCCGACACCTCGTGCGCGAGATCGGTCCGATGCTCGTCGACGACCGCGTGCTCGGCCCGATGCGCACGGCACTCAACCGCCGGCTCGCGGTCGTCGTCCTCGACACGTTCCCGATCCGGAACCGCGGCTCGGACGTCCCGGTGGCGAACCGGCTGCGGGACGCGGTCCGGTTCATCGAGGAGCACGCCGCCGAACGCCCGGCAGTCCCCGAGATCGCCGCCGCGTGCGGGCTGAGCCAGCGCGGCCTGCAGGACGTGTTCTCGCGGACCCTCGGGTCGACCCCGCACCGTTTCCTCCGCGACCACCGACTCGACCGCGTCCGACGCGAGCTCCTGCACACGGACGGCGACGAGAGCGTCACCGAGATCGCCCGGCGATGGGGCTTCACGAACCACGGACGCCTCGCCGTCGCGTACCGCGACCGGTTCGGCGAGGACCCGGCGTCGACCCTGCGCTCCTCACGCGCCGCCCGACCGGGCCGCGCCTCGTGGCGGCTCCGTCGTGCCGTCGAGTTCATCGAGTCGAACCCCGACGAGGCACTGACGCTGCAGGCGATCGCCGACGCCGCGGGCGTGCGTCCACGGCGGCTGCAGCAGCTCTTCCTGGAGGAACGGGGCGAGTCCCCGATGGCGGCCGTGCGGTCGATCCGTGGTGCTGCAGAACGCAACGCGTCGGACGGAATCAGCGCAGCTCGCTGACCGTCGGCACAGCAGGGGTACGCAGCGAGGCGCGTTCCGCGCCATCCCTGGGAAGTTCCTGAACTCGATCGGCCCCGTGTGACGATCCTCGATTCAGCCCCGTCTCATCCGTGAACAGCAACCGCTGGGAACGCCCGGCGGGACCGAATCGGAAGGAAACCACGATGGCTGACACCACGACGACCACCCCGGCTGCGACGACCGCGGGCCGCGCTGCGACCGCACCGGCTGCTGGCGTGACGGGCAAGACCACGATCGACGACACGGTGGTGTCGAAGGTCGCGGGGATCGCGGCACGCGAGGTGAACGGTGTGCACTCGCTCGGCAACGGTGCGGCGCGTGCGATCGGTGCGATCCGCGACGCGATCGGACAGCGTGACTTCGGGCAGGGCGTCAAGGTCGAGGTCGGCGAGAAGCAGGTCGCCGCGGACATCGTGATCGTCGCGGAGTACCCGGTGTCGCTGCAGCAGGTCGCCGACGGCGTCCGCTCCGCGGTGGCCCGTGCGCTGACCCAGATCGTCGGCATGGAGGTCGCCGAGGTCAACGTGACCGTCCAGGACGTCTACATCCCGGGCGACGACGACGACAACGACGACAAGAAGGAGTCCCGCGTTGAGTAACACACTGGTCGGCGCGCTGATCGGCGCGATCCTCGCCGTCGTGGCGTTGCAGTTCGGGTTCTGGGGCTTCGTCCTGGTGGTCGTGTTCGGTGCTCTCGGCGCGCTCGTCGCGGCGTTGGTGACGGGCAAGATCGACCGTGGTGCCCTGACGGACGTGCTGACCGGACGTCGGAGCTCCCGGTGACCGGCGGCCCGGACGTCCCGGGCCGGGTCGAGATCTCCGCTCGCGCGCTGAACTCGCTGGCGCGGGCCGTCGCCGCCGAACGGCTCGGCGCGCCCGCGAAGCGGGTGCGGGTCGGCCTGGGCGATGCGTCCGGGGCGCTCGCGCTCGACATCACCGGTCCGATCTCGGCGGGCGAGGACATCCTCGCCCGGTCCGTGCGGGTCGCTGACGAGGTCAAGGGCCGGGTCGGGGACCTCACCGGCCGCCGGGTGGGCAGTGCCCACATCGAACTCACCGGGATCGTGCGCGAGCACCGGTCCCGGACCCTGTAGGAGGCCATCATGAGCAACGGTTCCGTGGAACGACGCATCCGTCGCCGCAGCGTGCACCGCTCCCGCTCGACCGCGGTCGCCGTCGCCCTCGTGGTGCTGGCGTTGGTCGCGGCGTGGATCGGCACCGAAGCGGTCCTCGCCGGGATCGGCCGTCCGCCGCTCGTGGCGGACCCGCAGCAGGTCGTGGACGCGGCCCTGCGCCCGGACGCGGCGTTCGTGACGATCGCCGAGGTCGTCGCGGTGGTGCTGCTGGTGCTCGGTGTGGTGCTGATCGTGCTGGCCCTCAAGCCCGGCCGGCAGCACCGCTCGGTCATCGACCACGACCGTGGCGCGGTGATCATCGACAGCCGCATCGTCGCCTCGACGGCCGCCAACGCGGCCGGGCTCGCCGCGGGTGTGCCCGAGGGCAACACGTCCGCGACCGCTCGTGGCCGTTCCACCCACGTGCGCGTGGTGCCCGTCAGCGGGATCCCCGTCGACGACTCCGTCGTCCGGGACGCCGTCCAGGCACGCCTGGCGGGCTTGGACGAACGCTTCGGCCGGCGCGTGAGCGTCAGCGTCGAGGAGAAGGGAACGCTGGCATGACCGGCAGCAACCGGACCATGAACCGGATCATCCTGCTCGTGCTCGGCCTGGTCGCGGTCATCGTCGGTGTCACCATCGGCGCCGGCGTGCTGACCCCGGTCCGGGACGCCGTGCAACCGTACGTGGACCTGCCGCGCAACCTCGACGTGCCCGCGTCGTCGCTGTGGATCGTCGTCGCGGTCTGCGCGGTCGTGATCGTGCTGTCGCTGCTGTGGGTGTTCACCCGCGGTCGTGGCGGGACCTCCGTCGCCGTGCGGGAACGCTCCGGCGACGACCAGGTCACCGTGAACGTCGCGCTCGTCCGCGACGTCGTCGAACACGAGCTCCAGGACGTCCGTGACGTCGTCGGTACCCGGGTCGACACGTACCTGGTCCGTCGTCAGCGCGCCGCACGCATCCGCGTCGCGGTCCGCCGCGGCGGTGACGCGGTCACCGTCCTCGACGCCGTCGACCACGCCGTCTCCACGCTGGACCGGACCCTCGGCCGGCAACTGCCGATCCTGGTCCACCTCACGGGCGGCACCCGCTCCGCCCTCGCCAAGGCAACCCGCGTCCACTGACACACGCGTGCCGGGCGGCCACCGCGCCTCCCGTCCCGCCGGACGCACCCACCGGGCGTCAGCCCGACCGATGAAAGGACCCCTCATGGGACTCGACGACAAGATCAAGAACGCCGCTCAGGACCTCGCCGGCAAGGCGAAGGAAGCCGTGGGCAAGGCCACCAACGACGACGACAAGGTCGCCGAGGGCAAGAAGGACCAGGCCGCCGCGAGCGTCAAGCAGACCGGCGAGGACGTCAAGGACGTCTTCAAGAAGTAGGACGCACGAACCGTGTCGGGGCACTCGCGATGTCGAGTGCCCCGACATGTTTCCGGTGGACCGAACGAGGAGGAGAACGATGCAGCACGACCCGAATGCGCACACGCAGGTGACCGAAGTCGCCCTGCCCGCGGAGCTCACGGAGCCCCTGCCCGACGACGCGAGCACCGTGACGGTCGTCGCCCGCACCGCGGCCGAGACGGCGCTCGGCGTCCCCGGCGTGCACCACCTCGGCGGTCTCGCCGCCCGCGCGGCCGACCAGCTCCGCCAGCAGCTCGGGAAGAGCGCCGGGACCGCGGGCGTCCAGGTCGACGACGAGGACGGCGCCCTCGCGGTGAACGTCTCGGTCGTCGTGAGCTACCCGCACCCGGTCATCTCCGTCGCGGAGGAGGTCCGCAAGCAGGTCGCCGCGGCCACGCGCCAGGTGTCCGACGTCCCGACCTCGGTCGACGTCCGTGTGCTCGATGTGCACGGTCCGTTCGACGACGAGCAGTCGCCGCTCGGCCGGGCGGCGGAGGCGACCGGCGACGCCGTCAAGCAGGCCGCGACCGCGACCGCGGATGCGACGAAGCGCGCCACCGACGCCACGGGCGCGGCACTGAAGGACGCGGCGGAGGCCACCGCCGATGCCACGAAGCGAGCCGCGTCCGCCACCGCCGACGTGACCAAGCGCACCGCCGAGGCGACCGCCGACGTCGCCCGTCAGGCAGCCGACGCCACCCGCGACGCCGCGGAGGCGACGGCGGAACAGACCAAGCGGGCCGCTGACGCCACGGCCGACGCCACCCGCCGTGCGGCGGACGCCACCGCCGACGCGACCAAGCGCGCCGTCGACTCCGCCGCCGAGACCACCGGTGACGTCCGTGACGCGGCGACCGAGGCGCTGGCCCGCTCCTCCGAGCTGGCAGCGGACGCCGCCGACTCGGCGAAGGACGCCGCAGCCGGTGCACGGGACGCCGTCGTCGACACCGTCGCCGAGCACGACGCGACCCCGGCCGACCGTGCCGCTGCCGCCGCAGACGCGGCCGAGGACGCGGCCGACGCCGCCGAGGACGCCGCAGCAGCCGCGTCGGAGTCCGCCGACGCAGCAGCCCGGGCCGCCCGCTCGGACGCAGCGGACACGCAGGACTCAGCGGACACGCCGGACGCGCCGGCCACGCAGGAGGCACCGGAGGCGTCGGACACCACGGCCGCCCTCGACGCCGACACCGAATCCGGTCGCCACCGTCAGGACCAGCCGTGACGACCGCCTGGTCGGGGAACCGTCGGACGCGCGTCCGACGGCCCCGCCCGCGCGGCGTGTGGATCGCGGGCGGCATCGGCGTCGTCCTGGTCCTCGGCACGCTGCTCGGCGCCTTCCTCCCCCTCGTCGGCTTCCTCGGCAGCGTCACCGCCACCACCGCCGGCCTCGTGCCGTTCCCGTTCATCCGGGTCACGGTCGTCGCCCTCCTCGGCGCGATCGTCGTCCTGGCGCTCCTGCTGCTCGCGTTCACCCGGCGGCACACCGCCACCGCGACCATCGCGGTGGTCCTCGCCGTCCTGGTGAGCATCGCCGTCACGGTCGTGCCGGTCGTCCTCGTCGCCGTCGGGTCCGCCGACCGTGCCGGTGACGTCTGGCCCATCGTCACCGAGCTCTGGAACCTCTTCACCGGCTGAGTCCCTCGGCCGTCCGCACCACCATCGAAGGAGTCACCATGCGCAACCGCATCATCCTCATCGGCGCGATCGTGTTCCTCGGGTTCTGGTTCGGCGCACGCGCCACCCGTCCCGTGAACAAGAAGTCCAAGGCCCAGACCGCGCGCGAGCTCTGGAACGACCCACGTTCGCGGAAGGCCCGCAAGAAGCTCCGGAAGAAGATCGCCGGAGCGACCAAGCACTGACGCCGACACGAGGCGCGGTGCACGTGACCCGATCTGGGTGGCGTGCACCGCGTCCGTCGTTCGCTACGGTCGCAGCATGCACCGTCTCTCCCCCGCACAGCGCTGGGTCGTCGCGCTCGGCACGTTCGCCGTCGTCCTCCTCGTGCTCGGCGTCGTCGGGCTGGTCGTCGGGCTGTCGAACCGGTACGGGTGCCTCGGCGCGGGCGACACCTGGCCCGAGGAGCGGCGCCTCGGCGACGACTCCGGGATCGTCTGGGGCAGCGTCCTCGGCATCGTGGGGCTGCTCCACCTCGGTCTCACCGGCCTGGCCGGCGCGATCGTCTGGACGGCCGCGCCGACGATCGCTCCCGGCCGTCTGCGTCGCCCGCCCCGAACGTCGGTGTGAACGTCGTCTTCACGGTCGGCGCGCTCCGGCAGCCCGAGGTGCAGGACGCGCTGTTCGGCGACCCGGTGCCGACTGCCGAGGACGCCCTGGCCGGCTGGCGGATCGACGACGCGACGAGCACCGACCCGGACGTGATCCGAGCGAGCGGACCGGGCCGTCGTCCGACCCTGCGACGCGGCACCAGCGAGGACCGGGTCGAGGGTGCGGCCCTCACGCTCGGGTACGAGTGGCAGCTGCGGGACGTCGACGACCACGAGCCCGCCGACCACCAGCGCATCGAGGTGACGCTGGAGTCGGGTACCCGGGCCTGGGTCTACGTCGCCGCCGACGAGGTCTGAGCGGCTGCGAGCCGTTCGAGCCCCTCGTCGATCGACACCGCCGGCGTCCACCGCAGGTCCTGGCGGGTGCGGCGCTGGTCGAACCAGTGCGCCGTCGACAGCTGCTCCGCGAGGAACCGGGTCATCGGCGGCTCGTCCTGCCCGGGTCGTACCCGCCAGAGGGCCCCGACGAGCGATCCGGCGACGCGGGCCACACCGGCCGGCACGTGCAGCCGGGGTGCCGGGACCCCGGACGCCGCGCAGATGCCCGCGAGCAGGTCGGCGACGGGCCGGGGCTCGCCGTTCGTGACGACGTGGGCGGCGCCGTGCACCGCGTCGTCGGCGGCGTGCTCGAGCGCAGCGACCATGGCCGAGGCCGCGTTGTCGACGTAGAGCGTGTCGATCAGGGCGGCGCCGGAGTCCAGCACCGGGAGCCGTCCGCTGCGGGCCCGGTCGACGATCCGCCCGATGAGCTGGGTGTCGCCCGGTCCCCACACCAGGTGGGGGCGGACGGCGGTGACCGCGAACCCCGGGGCGTCGGCGGCGAGGGCGAGGAGCTCGGCGGCGGCCTTCGTGCGGGCGTAGTCCCCGCGGGCGCGCGCCGGCTCGGCCGGTGCGGCGCCCGCCCCGACGAGCGACGAGCCGGTGTGCGCGACCGAGGGCGACGACACGAACACGAACCGTGTCGCCCCCGCGCGGCGTGCGGCGTCGAGCAGGGTCCGGGTGCCCACGACGTTCACGCGGACGAAGTCGGCCGGGTCGCCGGCGAGCGAGACCTCGGCGGCGAGGTGCACGACCGCGTCGACGCCCTCGACCGCCCGGACCACCGCGGTGGGGTCGGTCACGGTGCCGAGGACGTCCGCCGCCCCGTCGACGCCGGACGGACGCCGCTGGAACGTCCGGACCTCGTGGCCGGCGTCCCGCACGGCCGCGGCGGTCGCCCGCCCGAGGAACCCGCTCGCGCCGGTGACGAGGACCCTCACGGTCGGACCATCCGCCCACCGGACAGCACCGATGCGGCCCACCGTGACAGCCGCGCACGGTCGACCTTCGAGTTGTGCCGGATGTCGGTCGGCAGCTCGGGCACGGTCAGGACCGCCGCGACGGGGATGCCGGCGGCTGCCCGCACGGCCCGCGCGAGGCCCGGGTCCGCGAGTGCGGGTCGACGAGCGCGGCGCGTGCCGGTCGTCTCGACGACGGCCACCGCCTGCTGCGTCCCGCGCGGGCCGACCCCGGCGAGACCGGCGCGGCCGACGCCGGGGACCCGTTCGATCCGCTGCTCGGGTCCGACCGGCGTGACGACACCGTCCGGGGTCGTCAGCACGTGCTGCAGGCGTCCCTCGACCCAGAGGCGGCCGGCTGCGTCGAGGTGCCCGACGTCACCGGTGCGGTGGCCCCGGGGGTCGTCCACGCCGAGCCGCGACACCCGGTCCTGTCGCCAGAGCCGGTCGTAGCGCGCCCGGACGTGCGGCGCGGCCACGACGATCTCGCCGGTGACGCCCGGGTCGTCGGTCAGCGTGCCGGTCGGCAGACCGTCGCCGTCGAGCGGGGCGATCCGCACCCGGACGTTCGCCGCCGGGGCCCCGACGCAGATGCCGTCGTCGACCGCGGACCGCGCCGAGCGGACCCCGTCGAGGTCGACGTCGGTCATCAGCAGCCCCTCGGTCATGCCGTAGGGCGTGTGGGCGCTCGCGTTCGGCATCAGCTCGGTGGCCGCGGTCAGCAGGGCCGCCGACACCGGCGCCCCGGCCGACAGGAACAGCCGCACCCGGCCGAGTGCCGCACGCTCGTCGGCGGTGAGCGCACCCGCGGTCGCCACCACGTTCGCGACGGCGGCCGGCGACAGGAACACGACCGTGGCGTCGGCTGCCTGAACCGCGTCGGCGACCGCCCGCGCGGTGAGCGTCCTGGGTGCCGTGACGTCCATGTCCGGTGCGACCGACCGCGCCCCGAGGGCCGGACCGAGGAGGGCGAACGGGGCGAACCCGGCGACGAGCCCGGTGCCGACGCCGATGTCGTACTGGGTGGCCAGCGCGTCCCGGACGGCACCGAGCTGCCCGTGCGTGTACACGACGCCCTTGGCCGGGCCGGTCGACCCCGACGTGAACAGCACGGCGGCCGGTGCGTCGGCGCCGGGGGCCTCGGGCATGGCGGTCCCCCGTGCGAGCCGGTCGGCCCCGCGGCGAGCGACCTCGGTGAGGGTGCGTTCGACCCGGAGCGCACGCCGGGCGGCGGCGGGCAGCGCGACCGTCGCGATCCGACGACCGGGCCAGCCGAGCGCCCGCGCGGCTCCGAGGCCGGGCAGCGCACCGATGATCCAGTCGGGACGCGCGCCGCGCACGGCCCGGGTCAGGCCGCGCAGGCCCAGCCCGGCGTCGGCGACCACGACGACCGCGCCGATGCGGACGCAGGCGTAGAGGACCGCGGTGAGGTCGGCTCCCGGGGTGACGAGCAGCGAGACACGGTCGCCGGGGCGGACGCCGAGGTCGACGAGTCCCGCCGCGATCTCGTCCACCCGGCGGGCGAGCAGCCGCCACGACACCGTGCGGGGTCCGCCGGCGGCGGCCATCTCGACGAGCGCGGCGTCGTCGCGCTCGCGCAGTGCGTCGAGTGCGGCCCACAGCGGTCGGCCCGCGTCGGCGGCGGTGTCGGTGGGGGCCTGGAGGGACGGTTCGACCCCGGCGGGCCCGTGTCCGTCCGGCAGGTGGTCACCGAGCCAGTCGAAGACCGTCCCGGCGACGTCGGCGTCGTCCGGCAGCAGGTGCCCGGCGCCCTCGAAGCGGTGGACGTCGGCGTGCGGCAGGCGGTCCGCGAGGTCGTCGAGGTAGCGCTCCAGGAACACCGGGTCGCGCGGGCCCCACATCACGAGGGCCGGCACGTCGAGCGCCGCGACCCCCGCGGCGATCCGGTCGAGTTCCGGTGCGCTCGGGTGGTCGGCGTCGACGGGGATGTCGGCGACGAACCCGCCGATGCCCCCGCGACGGGCGGCGCCGCGGTAGGGCGCCCGGTACGCGTCCGCGACGGGACGGTCGAGCCGCGGGTGCGCGATCGCGAGGGTCGTCTCGAGGAACGCCGGCGTCAGCACCGTGGCGCGGCCGAGGAGCTCGGGACGGAGGGCGAGCCGCAGCGGCGCCGGGATCGGGGCGTCGTCCGGCTGGTGCACGGCGGTGTTGCAGGTCGTGACGGCCACGACGAGGTCCGGGTGGTCCACCGCCCAGCCGAGGGAGACGACGCCGCCCCAGTCGTGCCCGAGGGTCACCACCGGGCCGGTCAGGCCGAGTTCGTCAGTGAGCGCGCCGAGGTCCCGCACGCGGTCCGCCAGCCCGTGCTGCGCGCCGGTCCGCTCCGAGAACCCCATGTCGAGCTGGTCGACCGCGACGACCCGCCATGCCGGACCGCCGGCCGCGGCGACGTCGAGCGAGGTGCGGAGCACCGACCGCCACAGGTACGACCACGTCGGGTTGCCGTGCACGCACAGCAGCGTGCCGACGGGTTCCACACCGAGCGCGGCCAGCGAGCCGGCCGTGTCGAGGAGGTGCCAGGAGCGCCCGGGGCGAGCCGCGCCTCCTGGACCCGCAGCGGCCGGGACCGCGACGACGCGCGACCAGGCGGGGTCGAGTCCGGGCAGGGGCGGCGGGGGCGTCGCCGGAGCCGTGGCAGCGGCGACGCGCGGGAGGCCGGAGGTCACCAGCGCAGTTCCATCATCGCCGTGTTGATACCGGAGCCGACACCGCCGAGGAACACCCGGTCGCCGGGGCGGATGGCGCCGCGGGCGACCTCGTCCGCGAGGGTGATCGGGATCGACGCGGGGCCGACGTTGCCGAAGCGCTCGTACGTGGTGGGGACCTTGTCGCGCGGGACGCCGATGGCCTCGACGAACGCGTTGGTGTGCACGTCGGAGACCTGGTGCAGCACGTAGCGGTCCATGTCGGCCCAGTCGAAGTGGGAGCGCGCCTCGTTCCAGGCGGCGACGACGAGTTCCATCCCGCCCTTGAGGAGCATCTTCGCGTCGGTGAACATGCCGTCGACGCTGCCGACGCAGAGGTCGTACCACTGGGTCGCCGCGCGGGTGACGCCGCCGACGATCCGGTGGCCGCCCGGGTGCATGTCCGCCGGGCCGAGCACGGCTGCGGCGGCACCGGAGCCGAGCGTCAGGCTGGCGAACTCGCTCATGAAGTCCTTGCGGTTGCGGCCGCCCTGGTTCAGGCGCTCGATGGTGTTGAGCTGCACCTGGTCGGCGTCCTCGCCGTCCACGACGAGCGCGTACTTGATCTGGCCGGAGTCGATCATGCCCGCAGCGACGCTCATCGCGTTCACGAACCCGAGGCAGGCGTTCGCGATGTCGAAGTTGATCGCGGACGACGGCAGCCCGAGTCCGTGGTGCAGCCGCACGGCCACCGAGGGCTCGAGGTGCGGACGGGTCACCGACGTGTTGATGAGCAGGCCGACGTCCTCGGGGCGGATGCCCGCCTCGGCCATGGCACGGCGCCCGGCGTCGATGGCGGCGTCCTGGAAGGACTGCCCCTCGCCCCAGTTGCGACGCTCCTTGACCCCGGCGACACGCTCGAGCAGCCCCATCGGCAGGCGCAGGCGGCGCAGCACGCCGCGGAGCTTCTCCTCGATGTCGGCCGAGGTGGTCACGCGTTCCGCCACGGTCGTCGCGACGGAGAGCAGCGCGACGTTGTCGTGCTTGGCCGTGGCGTTGCCGGGCCGCTCCGTGTCGCTGCTCGTCGCCTGGTCGACCGGCCGTTCCGTCATGATCGTCACCGACACATACTTCCGCATCTGGCCTGGGTACGCGATCCGGAAGCGCTGACAGGCGGGGGACAGTGCGCTCCGGATGCGCCTCACGCCTCGGGCTGGCGTGGTTCCTTGGGGAGTTTCCGGACCTTCGCGCGACGCTTCCTCCGCTCCGGGATCATCGATCGCATCTCCTCCAGCTTGCCGAAACAGAGCAGGCGGTCCCCGGGTTCGAGGGCGACGCCGCTCCGGGGGTTGGGGATGACGCCGGAGCCGCGGTGCAGGGTGAGGACGGTGATGTCGCGGTCCCAGAGACCGGACTCCTTGATGGTCTTCCCGACGAGGTCGGCGTTCGTGTGCACGAGGAGCTCGGCGACGCCGTACCCGGTCGAGACGGAGAGCCGCTGGCGGACGTCGATCTCCGGGAAGGCCACCTGGTTCGCGATGAAGTCGATGATCGCTCCGGCGATGTCGAGCCCCGTGGCGCGCTCGATCCCCTCGAGCCCCGGCGACGAGTTGACCTCCATCACGAGCGGTCCGTCGTTGCCCTCGAGCATGTCGACGCCGGCGACCCGGAGGCCCATGATCTGCGCCGAGCGGACCGCGGCCTCCTCGTACTCGGGCGTCAGCGTGACCTTCTCGACGGTCCCGCCGCGGTGCACGTTGGACCGGAACTCGTCACCCGAGGCGCTCCGCCGCATCGCCGCGACCACCCGGTCGCCGACGACCAGCGCACGGATGTCCTTGCCGCGGCTCTCCGAGATGAAGCTCTGGATGAGGACGTTCTGCTTCGTGGAGTGCAGCGTCTCGACGATCGACTCGGCCACCTTGGCCTCGGGGGCGAGGATGACGCCGATGCCCTGCGTGCCTTCGAGCAACTTGATCACGACCGGAGCACCGCCGACGCGCTCGATCGCCCCACGGACGTCGGCGCGGCCGTTCACGAACGTCGTCGCGGGCATGCCGATGTCGTGCCGCGACAGGATCTGGTTCGCCCGCAGCTTGTCGCGCGAGTTCGTGATCCCGTTGGCGGTGTTCGGCGTGTAGACGTCCATCTGCTCGAACTGCCGGACCACCGCGGTGCCGTAGTACGTGATCGAGTTCCCGATGCGCGGCAGGACGGCGTCGTAGTCGGACAGGAGCTTGCCGCGGTACTGCAGGTCCGGGTCGTCGCCGGTCAGGTCGATCGCGAACCGGAGCGTGTTGAGCACCTTGACCTCGTGCCCGCGGTCGATCGCGGCAGCCCGGAGGCGCTCCGTCGAGTACGCGTGCGGCGCGCGCGACAGGATGGCGAGTTTCATCGGGTGTGCTCCGGGGTAGGGGTATCGACGGCGACGCTCCATCCAAGCATGCGACAGGATGGGCACATGGCCCGAGAACCGAAGTCACCCAACGGCGGTCTCGTGGTCGCCGGATGGCGGGAGTGGGCCGCCCTGCCGGGGCTCGGCATCCCGTGGATCAAGGTGAAGCTCGACACCGGTGCGCGGAGCTCGGCGCTGCACGCGTTCGACCTCGAGGAACTCCCCGGCGACCGGGTCCGCTTCTCGGTGCACCCGTGGCAGGACACCGATGCCGACGCCGTCACGATCGAGTGCGCGGTGCACGACCGTCGCATCGTCCGCAGCTCCACCGGGCACACCCAGGAGCGCATCGTGGTGCTCACCGAGATGTCCCTCGCCGGGCGTGTCTTCGAGGCCGAGGTCACCCTGAGCAACCGCGACCAGATGGGCTTCCGGATGCTCGTCGGCCGCGAGGCACTGCGCCAGGGCTTCCTCGTCGACCCGGCCCGGTCCTTCATGGCCGGTCGGGCCCCGAAGGAGATCCGCCGGCGCAACCGGGGCCGCGCCTGATGCCGAGCGGTCACGCGGCCGACGTGCTCGAGCGCATCGTCGCCGGTGTCGACGCGGCCGGACTCGGTGCCTACGGCGTGCACGTCCGGATCGGTGACGACGAGGTCGAGCACCGGTGGCGCAGCGACGATCGCGAGAACCTCTACTCCGTCTCGAAGGGCGTCTGCGCGCTCGCGATCGGGATCGCCGTCGACGCGGGCATCCTCACGCTCGACACCCGCGTCCCCGAGCTGCTGCCGGACATCCCGCTCGGAGACGGCGTCGACGCGGTCACCGTCCGACACCTGCTGACGATGACGAGCGGCATCGACTTCGCCTGGTTCGGCGACGAGGTCGTGTCGTGGCCGGACCTCGCGGCCGAGATGCTCGGTCGACCGACGGTCGGCCCCGGCTCGGTCTTCCGGTACTCCGACGCGAGCCCCTACGTCGCGATGCGCATGCTGGGAGCCGTCGTCGGCGACGTCCGCGACTGGCTCCTCCCGCGCCTGTTCGACCCGCTCGGCATCCACAACCCGCAGTGGCACCGGTGTCCGCGCGGCTGGATCGTCGGCGGCAGTGGCCTGGAGCTCCGCACGTCCGAACTCGCCCGCATCGGCGCGCTGCTGCGCGACCGCGGACGGTGGGGCGCGGACCAGCTCGTCCCGGCGTCGTGGGTCGACCGGATGCACGCGGAGTGGGTACCGACGGAAGGCGGAGCCCCCTTCGAGCGCTACGGCCTCGCCGTGTGGGACGGCCCGGGCGAGACGTGGCGGCTCGACGGCCGCTACGGCCAGTACGTGGTCGTCGACCAGGCGCGCGACGCGGTCGTGACGATCACCGCCCACGAGGAGACGGACGACCACCGCCTCGCCGAGCTCGCCGCCGAAGCGGTGCGCGACGTTCGCGCGACCCACTGATCGTTCCCGCTCAGGCCGAGCTCGCTGCCGACGCGGTGCGCGACGCGCGCGGGACCCACTGATCATTCCTGCTCGCTGACCGTTCCGGTTCGCGGATCCCGGGGATCGCGAACCGGAACGGTCAACGCCGTGACGGGAAGGGCCCTCGACCGGACCGACGGGCGGTCGGGAGGGACGGTGCGGGCCCGACCCGCGCCTCCCGTCCGCCGTCGGTGCGGGTCAGGCCTGCAGGTGCCGCCCCAGGAACCGCAGCTGGTCCGGCGCGAGGCGCCGCCAGTAGGCGGAGGTGTGGCCGCCGGCCTCGAAGCCGCCGGCCGGTGCCGTCGCGAAGCCGTCGACGTACGTCTGCACGGCCGGCTCGAACCCGTCGCCGGTGCCGCAGTCGACCCGGACCGCGACGCCGTCGAGCGATGCCTGTCGGCCGAGCACGGTGTTCGCGGCGAAGTCCGCGGGGTCGTCGAACGCGCCCCGTGCCGTCTCCCCCGCCGACCGCCACAGCGCAGGGCTGATCGCGGAGACCGCGCGCACGTGCTCCGCGCCGAGACCGCCGGCGAGGTGCAGCGCGCCGTAGCCGCCCATCGAGTAGCCGGTGAGCCCGAGTCGCGCGGTGTCGAAGCCTCGGCGGGCGAGCAGGGGCAGGAACTCGTCGACGACCATCGCGGCAGGGTCGTCGCCGTCGGCACGACGGTGCCAGTACCGGTTGCCGCCGTCGACCGCGGCGATCGCGAACGGCGTCCCGCCCGCCGCGACGTGCGCGGCGAGGAACCGGTCGTAGCCGAGGTGGGAACCGAAGAAGTCCGCGTGGTCGTCGCCGTACCCGTGCAGGGCGACCACGATCGGCAGGGGGTCGTCGGACCGCGGCGCGGCGATCGTCCAGCCGACCTCGAGTCCCTTCCGGGCGCGGGACGTGAACGATCCGGACACGGTCGGCACCGGGGTGACGTCGGGGACCGTTCCCGCGGGACCGTCGAGGCCGAGTACGCGGTACATGGTCGACCGGCCGGGGAGGAGCCGGAGGTTCACGGCCTCGGCCGCGGCGCCCGCCGCGACGACCGCGGCCCCACCGACGATGAGCGAGCGGCGGGTGATCCGGGCTGCACGGGAGCCGCTCATGCGCGGGGGCCGGCGTCGCCCTGGGGCACGCACGTCGTCACGAGGGTCGGGGAGGTCCGCTGCACACCGGGCAAGCTACCGAGTCGGGCGCCGGAGCACCTCGGGTACACGCGGACGTCAGGTGTGAAGTCGCGCAGGAACCGGTCGCTCCGCCGACCCGAGGAGCGCGTCGGCGACGGCACGCGCGGTACCCGTCCCGAGGCCGGGTTCGCGCAGGCGCATCGCGAGGTACCCCGAGACGAGGAGCAGCAGCTGCTCGGCGAGCGCCCCGGCGTGTGCGCCGACCACGGGCTCGGCCGACGCGGTCAGGCGTCGACGCAGGGTGTCGGTCTCGTGGTCGAGGACCGCGCGGACGTCGGACGGGGCGTCGACGTACTCGGCGGCAGTGCCGAGGAACGCGCACCACCGCGAGCCCGCTGCGGTGGACCGGTACGCGTCGAGCGCGTCGAAGACCGCCAGCAGACGGCCCCGGTCGTCCGACGCGTCCGCGACGGCCCGGTCCCACGTCGCGAGCCAGTCGTCGTGCCGGCGACCGAGGGCAGCGGCCACGAGGGACTCCTTGCTGGCGTACCCGCGGTAGAGCGTGGCGCTCGAGATCCCCGCGCGCTCGAGGACGGCGTCGATGGGCGTCGCGGCGATGCCCTGCGAGAAGAAGAGCTCCTCGGCGGCGTCGAGCAGCTTCCGCTCGGTTCCTGGACGCATCGCCATGAGAGCACCCTAGGCTCTCAAAAGTGAAACGATCGTTTTCGTTACGAGAGTCGGTGTTCGTGGGGAGCGGCCTCGGTCTGATCGCCGCGACGTACGGCTTGGTCCGGCTGGCCTACGGCCTCTTCCTGCCCGACGTCCAGCGGGACCTCGGGCTACGCGCCGACGCTGCGGGGTGGGTCTCGTCCGGAGCCTCGGCGCTGTACTGCGTCGGCGCCGTGGTCGGGTACCGCTGTGCCGGCCGCGTGCCCCGGGTCCTCGTGGCGATCGCCGCCGCCGTGGCTGGCGCAGGTGCACTCGGCATGGCTGCGGCCGGCGCCCCCGCGGCGTTCGCGATCGCGTCCGTCGTCGGTTCGGCGGGCGCGGGGCTGGCATCGCCCGCGCTCGTCAGTCTCGTGACGACCCTGGTGCCGCAGCCGGCGCAGCGCCGAGCGCAGACCGTGGTGAACGCCGGGACGGGCCCCGGCCTCGTCGCCGCGGGCGTCCTCGCGCTCGCGCTCCTGCCCGACTGGCGGACCGCGTGGACGTGGTCCGGCATCGCGACCCTGGTCGTCGGGGCGGTCCTCCTCGCGTCCTCGTGGCCGCCCCGCCGGACGGGGGCCGACGGGCGGACCCGCACCGAGCGGACCCCGGCCGCGGGGCCGGACCCGGCGTGGTGGAGGGCGCACCGTGCGGTCCTCGTGCTCGCCCTGCTCTTCGGCGCCGGGTCGGCGGTCGTGTGGACCTACGGCCGCTCGGTGCTCGTCGATGCCGGCGCACCGGTCGCCGTCTCGGTGTCCGCGTGGATCGCGCTCGGCGTGGGCGGCGCCGCGGTCGTGGTGACCGCCCGGTGGACGAGTCGGCTCCACGCCCGCACGCAGTGGGCACTCACCGGTGTCGCCGTCGCCCTCGGTGTGCTGGCGCTCGGCACGGTGCCGCAGTGGACGCCCGTGGCGCTCGTCGCGTGCGCCGTGTTCGGCTGGGGGTACACCGCGGCGACCGGGGCCCTGATCGCGTGGACCACCGAGATCGACCCGGAGCGGTCCTCGGCGGGCACCGCGGTGCTCTTCGTGGCGCTCGTCCTCGGCCAGGCCGGCGGTGCCGCGGCAGCCGGAGCGGTCGTCGAGCCGCTGGGGTCGCCCGGCACGTTCGGGGCCGGGGCGCTCGTGACGGCCGTCTGCGCCGTGCTCGGTGCCCGGGTCAGAGCAGCGGGCGCAGCTCGATCTTCCGGTTGCACGCCACCGACGCCTCCTGTGCGACCCGCAGCGCGGCCTCGGCGTCCGGCAGGTCCATGACCCAGAACCCGGCGACGAACTCGGCCGGGTCCCCGACGAGCCCCGGGACGGTGGTCGGCTCGGCACGACGGGCATCGACCACGACGGCGTCCGAAGGGGCCGACACCCCGGCCGCGAAGACGACGGCATCGCCGAGCCGCTCGTTGAGCGCGTCGACCGCGTCCGCCTCGGCCCGTGTCGCGGACGCGGTCCGACCGGCGGCCTCGGCCTGCCCGTCGTCGATGACGTTGACGAGGAACTGCACGGCGTCTCCCCTGTTCGGTTGACCGCAGGCTACTCCGACCACCGCACCCGCTACCGTGGTGCCCATGGGGACGGCGGCGGAGTGGTCACGGCTGCCGGTGGGGCGCCGTGAACACCGGCAGGACGCCCTGCTCGCGGTCGTGCTCGGCGTCGGCCTGACGATCACGACGATGCTGTACGGCTCGGCCGGCACCTACGGCGACGACCAGGCGGCGTGGTGGGTCTCGGGCCTGCTCATCGTGGCGAACGCCGCGCCGGTCGCGTTCCGCCGTCGCTGGCCGATGACCATGGCGGTCGTCTCGGCCCTCGCGTTCGCGGCGACGCAGATCCTGCACGTGCCCGAGCTCTTCCTCGTGAACTTCACGCTGTTCATCGCGCTCTACACGGTCGGCGCGTGGTGCTCGGACCGGGTCCGCGCCGAGGTCGTGCGGTGGGTGGTCATCGGGGGCATGTTCGCGTGGCTGTTCGTCGCGATCGCCTTCGGGTGGGCCGTGCCGAACGCGCTGCCGAACGACGACGGCGGACTCATCCCGCCGTACATCGCGCTCTCCCTGCTCAACATCGTGATCAACGTCATCTACTTCGGCGCTGCCTGGTACGCCGGCAACCGGGCCTGGGCGTCCGCGGTGGCGAAGCACGAACTCGACCTCCGCACCGCCGAGCTCGCCGCCGAGCGGGAGCGCAGCGCGGCCCAGGCGGTCACGATCGAGCGCGTACGGATCGCCCGCGAGCTCCACGACGTCGTGGCGCACCACGTGTCCCTGATGGGCGTGCAGGCCGGGGCCGCGCGCCGCGTGATCGGCCACGACCCCGAGCAGGCGACGGCGTCGCTCGGCGTCGTCGAGCAGAGCGCCCGGACCGCCGTCGAGGAGCTCCGTCGGATGCTCGGCACCCTGCGGGCCGACGGGGACCTCGGCGACGACCACCGTGCCGCGCCGAGCACCGAGGGGCTCGCCCGGATCGGCGAGCTCGCCGACTCCGCCCGCACGGCCGGCCACCCGACCGAGTACGTGGTCGTCGGCTCCACCCGTGCCGTCCCGCCGACGGTGTCCGCCGTCGCGTACCGGATCGCGCAGGAAGCGGTGACGAACGTCCTCAAGCACGCTGGTCCGAGCGCCCGGGCGGACGTCCGGGTCCGGTACCTCGACGGCGGCGTCGAGGTCGAGGTCACCGACGACGGCCACGGCGACCGGGCACCGCGGAACACCGCGGGCAGCGGACTCGGCCACGTGGGGATGCGCGAACGCGTCGCCGCGGTGGGCGGACGGATCGAGATCGGGCCGCGCGCCCGGGGAGGCTTCCTGGTGCGGGCATGGCTGCCGACGACCTGACCATCGTGCTCGCGGACGACCAGGACCTCGTCCGGGCCGGCTTCCGCGTGATCCTCGAGTCCGAACCGGGCTTCCGGGTCGTCGGCGAGGCCGCTGACGGCGCCGAAGCGGTCGAGGCGGTCCGGACGCACCGACCGGACGTGGTGTGCCTCGACGTGCAGATGCCGAACGTCGACGGGCTCGAGGCGGCGCGCCGGATCGCCGCGCTCCCGGAGCCCCCTGCCGTGCTCGTCCTGACGACGTTCGACCACGACGACGCCCTCTTCCAGGCGCTCGAGGCGGGGGCGAGCGGCTTCCTGCTGAAGAACGCCTCCCCCGAACGGCTGATCGACGCCGTCCGCACGGTCGCTGCCGGTGACGCGCTGCTCGCCCCGGACGTGACCCGCCGGGTGATCAGCCGCGCGACCTCGGGGCCGGCGGCGCCCGCGGCCGCGGACGGCCACGGCGAGGACGCCGTCCAGACCGCGGGGCTCACCGAGCGTGAGACCGAGGTCCTCCGGCTGCTCGCGCGCGGCCTGAGCAACGCCGAGATCGCGACGGAGCTGTGGGTCGGCGAGGCGACCGTGAAGACCCACGTGTCGAACGTGCTGCAGAAGCTCGGACTGCGTGACCGCATCCAGGCGGTCGTCTGGGCCTTCGAGCACGGCGTGGCCGGAACCCCCGCCTAGTCCCCCGCCGCCCCGCGCTCCCCCACGCGGCGGAGGCCGCAGTGCTCCGATCCCCGTCGCCAGCCGGAGGCGCCCGTCGCACCGCGCGCAATAGCGTCGACGCAGGCGGACTGAACCGCCACGAGAGGGGAACGAGATGCTCACCATCGACGGGGTGACCAAGCAGTACGGTGACCGCCGCGTGCTCGACGACGTGACGTTCACGGTCGGCGACGGACGCCTGACCGGATTCGTCGGCGGCAACGGCGCCGGCAAGACCACCACGATGCGGATCCTGCTCGGCGTGCTCCAGGCCGACGCCGGCACCGTGTCCATCGACGGCTCGGTGATCGGTCCGGCCGACCGCCGCCGCTTCGGCTACATGCCCGAGGAGCGCGGCCTCTACCCGAAGATGCCGGTCGCCGAGCAGATCACGTACTTCGCCCGGCTGCACGGCGTGGACAAGCGGACCGCCACGGACCGCACCACGGACCTGCTCGACCGCCTCGGGCTCACCCAGCACGCGACCGACGCCGTCGAGAAGCTGTCCCTCGGCAACCAGCAGCGTGTGCAGGTCGCGGCGGCACTCGCCCACGACCCCGAGGTCCTCGTGCTCGACGAGCCGTTCTCCGGCCTCGACCCGATGGCCGTCGACGTCGTGCTCGCCGTGCTGCGCGAGTCGGCGGCGGGCGGCGTGCCGGTCCTGTTCTCGAGCCACCAGCTGGACGTCGTCGAACGACTCTGCGACGACGTCGTCGTGATCGCCGACGGCACGATCCGCGCCGCCGGCCCGCAGGAGGAGCTGCGGAAGCACGCCGGGCCCGCCGCGTGGGAGCTGCTCGTCGACGGCGACGTCGCCTGGCTCCGCGACGAAGCGGGGGTCACCGTCCGCGAGTTCGACGGCGGCTACGCCGTGTTCGAGGCCGACGACGCCACCGCGCAGCGGGTGCTGCAGCGTGCCGTCCAGCACGGCACCGTCGGGTCGTTCTCGCCGCGCGTACCGCGCCTCAGCGAGGTCTTCCGGGAGGTCGTCCGATGAACTCCTCGTTCGTTGCGTCCGTGCGGCTCGTCGCCGCGCGCGAGATCCAGGCCCGCCTGCGCAGCAAGGCGTTCGTCGTCTCCGCCCTGATCCTCGTCCTCATGGTCGTCGCGTCGATCGTCGTCGGCGGCATCGTCGGCAAGGCGACGTCGGGCGACACCACCCCCGTGGCGGTCGTCACGGGCGTCGACCTGCCGACCAGCAGGGGGCTCGACGTCACCGAGGCGCCGACCACGGCCGCGGCCGAGCGACTCGTCCGTAGCGGTGACGTCGACGCGGCGGTCCTGCCGTCCGACGACCCGCTCGGCTACCGCGTCGTCGGACTGGACGACGCGCCGACCGACGTCGTGCAGGCGCTGAGCGTCTCGCCCCGCGTCGAGCTCCTCGACCCGAGCGCGATCCCCGGCGGGCTGATCTACATCGTGGCGCTGGCCTTCGGCGTCGTGTACTTCGCCTCCGCCGTGACGTTCGGCCAGTCGATCGCCCAGAGCGTCGTCGAGGAGAAGTCCACCCGCGTGGTCGAGATCCTGATGGCGGCGATCCCGGCACGGGCGCTCCTCGCCGGCAAGGTGCTCGGCAACAGCGTGATGGCCTTCGCGCAGATCGTCGCGGTGGCGATCGCGGCGGCGGTGACGCTCGCGGTGACCGGTCAGGACAACATGTTCACGGTGCTCGGCCCGAGCATGCTCTGGTTCGTCGGCTTCTTCGCGATCGGCTTCGTGCTCGTGGCCTCGCTGTTCGCGGCGGCCGCGGTGCTCGTCTCGCGCCAGGAGGACGTCGGCAGCGTCACCACCCCCGTGATGATGCTCGTGATGATCCCGTACATCCTCATCATCGTCGCGTACAGCAACCCGACGATCCTGGGCGTGATGTCCTACGTGCCGTTCAGCGCCGCGATCGGCATGCCGATGCGGATCTTCCTCGGCACGGTCGAGTGGTGGGAGCCGATCCTGTCGCTCCTCGTCGTGGCGGCCTCGGTCGTCGTCGTCGTGCTCGTCGGCGCCCGGATCTACGAGAACGCACTGCTGCGCACCGGCGGCCGCGTGAAGCTCGCGGAGGCCCTCCGCGGCTGACGCCGCAGCACCGGACGGGAGGCGCGGTGCGGGTGAGCGGATCTGCTCACCCGCACCGCGCCTCCCGTCCGACCGCCGACGCTCAGGCGCTCAGCGTCGCGAACGCGGAGCGGTGCCAGACCAACGGGCTGTGCGCGAAGTCCGACATGAGCCCGAGGACCCGGAGCACGACGATGTCGTGATCCCCCGCCGGGTAGGTGTGCTCGACGGCGCACTCGAGCCAGATCGGAGCACCCTCGAGGAACACCGAGCCCGTCTCGGAGACCGTGGTCTCCACGCCGACGAAGCGGACCGACCGGTCCTTCGACGCGAGCTGCCGGGTGACCTGCGCGTGCCCCTCGCCGAGGATCGAGACGCCGATCGTGCCGGCCTCCCGCAGGACCGGCCACGTCGACGAGGTGTGCTGCACCGCGAACATCACGAGCGGCGGGTCCTGGGACACCCCGACCGTGAAGGACGAGGCGACGAGCACGGTGGGCTCGTCGTCGACGACCGCGGCGAGCGCGGCGACCCCGCAGGGGAAGCCGGAGAAGGCCTGGCGGAGGGCGGTGAGGTCGGGCGCCTCGGGCGAGTAGGGGCTGATCATGAGCGGGTTCCTTCCTGGAGGCTCGCGGCCGCACCGAGGACGACGTCACGCCACCGGGCGAGCCAGACCTCGGTCGATGCGGGCTCGGAGTACTGCTTGTCGTTGAGGTACAGGGCCGGGGCCGGGACGGTCGCGCCGAGCTCGACGAGCACGGGCTTGAGGAAGACCTCGGGGGCGAGGGCGTGTGCGGGCCCGGCGCCGAGCATGAGCGGGACGACGGTGACCCCGGCGAGTCCGTCCCCGGTGCCGAACTGGTCGAGGAACAGCTTGAGCACGCCGGTGTAGGTCGCCTTGAAGGTGGGCGAGGCGACGACCACGAGGTCCGACGCGGCGACGGTGCGCACCGCCTCGGCGACCCCGTCGTCGCCCCAGCCGAGCAGGCCCGGGCCGAGGTCGATCACGTCGACGACGTGGTCCGGCGCACGGCCGGTGAGCCGTTCGAGCACGACGGTGGCCGCGTCGAGCGTCCGTGATGCCGGTTTGGGGTTGCCGGCGACGACGGTGGTGATCATCGTGTGCTGCTCCTGCGGTCGGGGACGGGGTGGTCGGGGGCGGGGTGGTCGGGGGCGGGGTGGTCGGCGACGGGGTGGTCGGGGGCGGGGTGGTCGGGGAGGGATGGTCGGCGACGGGGTGGTCGGCGACGGGGTGCGAGTGCAGTCCATCCGTCGTTCGTTTCGCCTCCGTGGCGCCGTCGTGTCGGGTGGGTTACGCCAGCGCGCCCCAGGCGACGCGACGGGGAATGTCCTGGTCAGCAGGCGGCGGTGCGGGCCGGTTCCGCGCATTCCGCCAGCCTCGGTCGCCTCCGGGAGCGCCGACTTGTGAGAGACGCGTTACCGGAAGTCGGCGCGGGTGCGTCCGGGGTGTTTCGCCCGGGCGTCGCCGCCGCGTGATCGCGCGGATCCGCGCCGATCCGGGTGCGGGCGGCGGGAACGGCCGGCCCGGAACGGCGCCCCGCGGCGGGTCGTCGAGCGTGCCGTGTCGGTGGCCTAACACCGGCGAAACAAACGCCTAACAGGACCGTTACCCCGCGGGCCCCCTCGGCCGTCCACAGCCCGTTACATTCGCATCAGCCCCACCGGAGCGGCCCCGTCACCCACGACGCATCGCCGCCGGCGGAGCGCTCTCCCACATCCCGTGCCGTGACCGGGCCCCTCGCCGTCACGCCCACCCCACCCCGCGCCGCGGGGTGTTCGGCGTCCCCGCAGCACCCGCACCCGTCACCCGTCCCCGCAGCACCCGCACCCGTCACCCGTCCCCGCACCACGTCCTGGAGGTCCTCGACCGATGTCGTCCCCCGCACCCACCCGAACCAGGCTCGTCCGACCCGCGGTCCTGGCCGCCGCGCTCTCCGGCGTGCTGTTCCTGTCCGCCTGCTCCGCCACCTCGACCGCCTCGACCGGTTCGGCGGACGACTCCGCCGGGGTCGAGCACGCCTCCAGCCAGATCACGGCAGCCAGCGTCGACCCGGAGTTCACCTTCGAGGGCAAGCCCTTCGACATGTCGAAGATCGCCGGCAAGACGATCTTCAACATCCCGAACTCGTCCGCGGTGCCGTTCATCGTGTCCGTCGACGAGGCGGGGCAGCAGCTCGCCGAGCAGTACGGCGCGAAGTGGATCGAGTACACGAACCAGGGCACCCCGACCGAGCAGTCCGCCGGCATCGACCAGGCGATCAGCCGGAAGGCCGACATCATCGTCCTCGCGCAGGGCGTCAACGGCGAGCTCATCGTGCCGGCGCTCAAGCGGGCGAAGGCGGCGGGCATCCCGGTGCTGATCAGCCACACCTACCAGACCGGCGAGTCGCTCCCCGACCAGCTGCAGCCGCTCGTCGCCGCGCAGGTCACGGCCCCGTTCCACGAGGCCGCGAAGCTCAACGCCGACTGGGCGATCAAGGAGACGAAGGGCGCGGGCGACGTGCTCATCATCACCTCGTCCGAGGTCCCGCCGTCGGACGGCATCGTCAAGGCCATGCAGGAGGAGTTCGACCAGTACTGCTCCGGCTGCAAGGTGAAGGTGACGAACGTGCCGGTGGCCGACTGGGCGACGAAGATCTCGTCGACCGTGCAGTCCGCGATCCAGTCCGACCCGAACCTCGACTACGTCCTGCCCGTGTACGACTCGATGGCCCTCTTCGTCGAGGCCGGGGTGACGGCGGCCGGCAAGACCGGTCAGGTGTTCACGTCCTCGTACAACGGGACGCCCGCGGTCATGAAGATCCTGCAGCAGGGGAACGTCATGACGATGGACATCGGCGAGAACATGGAGTGGCTCGCCTACGCCACGCTCGACCAGGCCGGCCGCGTCCTCACCGACACCCCGATCGTCGAGGACGGTGACGAGAAGACGCCGCTCAAGGTCTTCACGAAGGACAACGTCGACGAGGCCGGGACGCCGCCGGCACCGAGCAAGGGCTACGGCGACGCCTACAAGTCCGGCTACGAGGCGATCTGGGGTCCGGCGAAGTGAGCGCCACCCGGGAGGCACGGCTCGGCCCCGCAGCGCACGCTGCGGTCGCCGACGCCGGTACGGTCACCGCACCGGTCCTGCGGATCAGCGGGCTCACCAAGCGGTTCGGCGGCCTGACCGCGCTGGACGGCGTCGACCTCGAGGTCCGTCCCGGCCAGGTCCACGCGCTGCTCGGCGAGAACGGCTCCGGCAAGTCGACCCTCATCAAGATCCTCTCCGGCACGTACGCGCCGGACCCGGGGGCGACGATCGAGGTCCGCGGCGCCCGCCTGCCCCTGCCCGTGCCCCCCGGGTACTTCCGCCGCGTCGGCATCAGCTTCGTGCACCAGGACCTCGCGCTGGTGCCGTCGCTCGGCGTGACGGAGAACCTCCGGCTCGCCACGGTCGTCGCCGGCCGCGGGCCATTCGTCCGCTGGGGCGCCGAGCACCGGGCGGCCGCCGAGCTCTTCGCCCGGTACGGGGTGGACATCGACCCGCGGGCCCGGATCGACGAGCTGACCGACACGCAGAAGGCACTCGTCGCGATCCTGCGGGCCGTCGCCGAGCTGGGCGAGCACCGCGCCCTGATCGTCCTCGACGAGCCGACGGTGTTCCTGCCCAAGGAGGACGCGGACCTGCTCTTCCGCGTCGTCAAGGACCTGGTGTCCGACGGTCGCACGTCGGCGCTGCTGGTCTCGCACGACATGTCGGAGGTGCTCGAGCACGCCGATCGTGTCACGGTGCTCCGTGCCGGTCGGGTCCAGGCGCACCGCGACACCGCGACCACGACGGCCGACGAGCTCGTCTCGCTCATCGTCGGACGGGGTCTCGACACGGCGGCCGCCCGCAGCCCGCGTCCGGCGACCACGGGCGACGCGGTGGTGTCGGTCCGGGACCTCCGTGCCGGTGTCGTCGACGGACTCTCGTTCGACGTCGCGGACGGCGAGGTCGTCGGCATCACCGGACTCGCCGGCTCCGGCGTCGAGGACGTGCTGCCCGGCCTGTACGGCGCGCGGGCGGCGAGCGGTTCGCTCACGCTGCGGGGCACCACCGTCGAGGTCGGCGGGACCACCCCGGCTGCTTCCGTCGCCCGGGGCGTGGTCTACGTCCCCGCCGACCGGAAGCGCGAGGGCGGCGCCCTGACCCTGTCCGTCGAGCAGAACGTGACGCTGCCGGTCCTCGGGAAGCTCCGGGGCGTGCTCGGGCTCTCGCCGGCACGGGAGCGGTCGCACGTCCAGGGACTCGTCCGCGACTGGGACGTCCGTCCGGCGGACCCGTCGGCGCTGTTCGGCACGCTCTCCGGCGGCAACCAGCAGAAGGCCGTCCTCGCGAAGTGGATGCAGGACGACCCGACCCTCGTGCTGCTCCAGGAGCCGACGCAGGGCATCGACGTCGGTGCCCGCGCGGCGATCTTCTCGATGCTCCGACGGAGGGCCGACCAGGGCGTCCCGATCCTCTGCGCCTCGACGGACTACGACCAGCTCGCCCAGATGTGCGACCGCGTCGTGGTCCTCGCCCACGGCTGTGTCCACGACGTCCTCACCGGCGACCGGATCGACCGGGACGTCATCGCGGCGGCCGTCGTCGCGAGCCTCGTCGATCCCGCCCCCTCCTCCCCCGTCGACTCCTCCCCCGTCAAGGAGACCGCCTGATGTCCACCACCGCCGAACCCGTCCTCGAGACCTCGATCGTCCGTCCCTCCCGCCCGCGCTTCTCGTGGGGGCACACCGAGCGGTACGCGCTGCTCGGCGCCTGGCTCGTCATCGTCATCGCGTTCAGCGTGGCGCTGCCGGACACCTACCCGACGCTCGGCAACCTGCAGAACATCCTCGGGTCGCAGTCGGTGCTGCTCATCCTGGCGCTCGGGTTCCTCTTCCCGCTGACCGCCGGTGAGTTCGACCTGTCCGGTGCCTCGACGATGTCGCTCTCCGCGATGGCGATCGCCGTCCTGAACGCGAAGATGGACGTGCCGCTCGTGCCCTCGATCCTCGTCGGCCTGGCGATCGGCGTCGTCGTCGGGCTCGTGAACGGGCTCCTGACGGTGGCGTTCCGGATCGACTCGTTCATCGTGACGCTCGGCACCTCGACGTTCATGATCGGCATCGTCCAGTGGATGAGCGCGTCCTCGTCGGTCACCGGGATCGACGCCGCGCTCGTGAACGCCACGGTCGGCTGGCGCGGGCTCGCGGGGCTGCCGCTGGCGTTCGTGTACGGGCTCGTCGCGACGGTCGTCGTCCTCGTCGTCCTGAGCGCCACGCCCGTCGGCCGCCGTCTGCTCTTCGTCGGCACCGGCCGCACGGTCGCCGAGCTCTCCGGTCTGAACGTCCGTCGGCTCCGGGTGGGCGCGTTCGTCGGCGCCGGCTTCACCGCCGCGGTCGCCGGGGTCGTCTACGCCGGCACCCTCGGTGGGGCGGACCCGTCGAGCGGACAGTCGTTCCTACTCCCCGCGTTCGCCGCCTGCTACCTCGGGGCGACCGCGATCATCCCCGGGCGCTTCAACGCCATCGGCACGTTCATCGCCGTGTACTTCCTGTTCTCCGGCGTCGTCGGGCTGCAGATGCTCGGCGCCGACAACTTCGTCCAGCAGCTGTTCTACGGCGGCGCGCTCATCGTCGCCGTCGCCGTCTCCCAGACCATCCGTCGACACGCCGTCGCGAGCGCCGCCAAGGCCGCCGCGAAGCAGTCCTGACCCTCCACCACACACAGAAAGCGAGTCCCCCATGGACATCGGAGTCTTCATCCCGATCGGCAGCAACGGCTGGCTCATCTCGACCACCTCGCCGCAGTACAAGCCGTCGTTCGACCTCAACCTCGAGATCGTGCAGAAGGCCGAGTCGTACGGCTTCGACTTCGCCCTGTCGATGATCAAGCTGCGCGGCTTCGGCGGTCCGAGCGGGTTCTGGGACGAGAACCTCGAGTCCTTCACCCTGATGGCCGGGCTCGCCGCACGGACGGAGCGCATCCGCCTGTTCGCCACCACCGCGGTGCTGACCATCCCGCCGGCGATCGCCGCCCGCATGGCCGCAACGATCGACTCGATCTCACACGGACGCTTCGGGCTGAACCTCGTCGCCGGGTGGCAGAAGGCGGAGTACGACCAGATGGGGCTCTGGCCGGGCGACGAGGTGCACTTCAAGCGCCGCTACGCGTACCAGACCGAGTACATGCAGGTCATGAAGGAGCTGTGGGAGGACGGCGTCAGCAACTTCCAGGGCGAGTACTTCCAGATGGACGACTGCCGGATGCTCCCGAAGCCGACGTCGCACATCCCGATCGTCTCGGCCGGCCAGTCGTCCCAGGGCATGGCCTTCGCCGCGGAGTACTCGGACTACAACTTCTCGATGGGCGTCGGCGTGAACACCCCGACCGCGTACGCCGAGCAGAACCAGGCGCTCCTCGAGGCCCGCGCGAAGACCGGCCGCGACGTCGGCTCGTACGTCCTCTTCATGGTCATCGCCGACGAGACCGACGAGGCCGCGCAGGAGAAGTGGCAGCGCTACAGCGACGGCGTGGACGTCGAGGCCATCGCCTGGATGACCGGGCAGGCGCTCACCGACACGAACGGCGAGGACGGCAACACCGCGAAGCGGATCTCGCTCCCGGAGGGCGCCGTGAACATGAACATGGGCACGCTCGTCGGCTCGTACGAGCGCGTCGCGGCGATGCTCGACGAGGCCGCCGCGGTCGAGGGCACGAAGGGCATCATGCTCGTGTTCGACGACTTCCTGCAGGGCATGGACGACTTCGGCACGAAGATCCAGCCGCTCATGCGCACCCGCGAGGGCGTCGTCTCCTCCGCACCGAGCGCGGTCACCGCATGACGGCCGACACCACGGCGCCGGTCCTCGAGGTCGCGGTCGTGCAGGCCGGGCAGATCCCCGCCGACCACGACCGGGCGCTCGACGAGCTCCTCGCCCTGTTCGAACAGGCAGCGGCGGGCGCCGACCTCGTCGTCTTCCCGGAACTCACCACGACGCCGTACTTCTGCGGCGTCCGGAACGACACCCGCAAGGCATGGGCGCAGCCGGTCCCCGGTCCGGCGACGGCCCGGTTCGCCGCGGCCGCGAAGCGACTCGGCACCGCGGTGGCCTTCGGCCTCTACGAGGACGCCGGCGACGCGCAGTACAACAGCGCCGTCCTGATCGACGCGGACGGCACCCTCGTGCACGGCACCGACGTGCACGGCGACCGCGTGCCGGCCTACCGGAAGACGTCGATCCCGACGAACGCGATCTCCGACGTCGACGAGAAGCACTACTTCGCGCCGGGGTCGGGGCCGGTCGTGTTCGACGCGCTCGGCACCCGGTTCGGCATGCTCATCTGCTACGACCGGAGCTTCCCCGAGTACTGGCTCGCCTCGCGTGCGGCCGGCGCCGAGGTGATGCTCGTGCTCGTCTCCTCGATGGGCTTCCGCGAGACGCTCTTCACGCAGGAGCTGCAGGTGCGCGCCCTCGAGACGCAGACCTGGGTCGTCGCCCCGAACCGGGGCGGCGAGGAGACCGTCGACGGCAAGACCGTGAGCTACTTCGGTCGATCGTCGGTCGTGTCGCCCCGCGGCGAGCTCGTGGTCTCCGCCCCGGCGCACGAGGCCGGGCCGATCGTCCGGGCGACGCTCGACGTCGCCGAGGTGGCGGCAGCCCGGTCGGACTTCCCGCTCGGCCGCGACCGGCAAGCCGGCGTGTTCCGCTACCTCGCAGATGCACACGCGGCGGCGGTGCCGGCGTGACGGACGTCTTCGCCGTCGTGCGCGGGACGATCGCGCCCCAGCTGGAGCAGGCGCTGCGGGACAGCCGCGCCAACCCGCTCCCGGCCGCGCCGTCGTCGCTCCCCGCCGAGCCGGGCCACAGCCACGCGCTGTTCGCCCGGCTCCTCGGGGCGGCGGTCGACGCCGCGCCGGCACCCGCCGCGCCGACACCAGCCGCACCGGTCCGCGCGACGACGGACACCGCGTCCGACCCCGCCGCCGCGAGCGTCACGGAGCTCCTCGCCGCCTACCGCGACGGCGCCACCACCCCCACCGCGGTCGTCGCCGCCCTCGCTCCGCACTGGACGAGCGACGCCGTGTGGTCCGACGCGGTCCTCCGACCGGTCGACGGTGCCGAGCAGGCAGCGGCGGAGTCCACCCGGCGCTGGGCCGCGGGCGACGCCCGTCCGCTCGAGGGCATCCCGTTCGCGGTGAAGGACATCATCGACGTCGCCGACACGGTCGTCACGAGCGGGTCGCTGCAGACCGGCGACCGCGTGGCCCCCGCCGACGCGACCGTCGTGGCACGACTCCGTGCCGCCGGGGCGATCCCGGTGTTCATGGCCGCGACGACCGAGTTCGCCTGCGGCGGCCCGCACAACGCCCGGTACGGCGCGGTCCGGAACCCGTGGGACCCCGAGCGGTGGACGGGCGGGTCGTCGACCGGCTCCGGCTCGGCGCTCGCCGCGCGGATCGTGCCGCTCGCCCTCGGGTCGGACACCGGCGGCTCCATCCGGGTCCCTTCGGCGCTGTGCGGCACGACCGGCATCAAGCCGACGTACGGCCTCGTCCCCCGCACCGGCGTCGCGAGCCTGTCCTGGACCCTCGACCACGTCGGCCCGATGGCCCGCACGGCCGAGGACCTCGCGCTCGTACTCGCCGTCATCGCCGGCGGCGACGGCGAGGACCCGACGACGCACACCGCGGTCCCGCTCGTCGAGGCCGCGCCGGACCGCGTCGTCGGACTCCGCATCGGCGTCCCGCGCGGCTGGTTCACCGAACGGGTGGACGGCGCCGTGCTCGACGCGCACACGGCCGCGATCGATGGGTTCCGCGGCCTCGGGGCGACGATCGTGCCGATCGAGTTCGACGACCTCGAGGCGATCGACGCCGAGTGCTGGACCGTCTTCTACGGGGAGCTCGCCGCCAACCAGGAGGCCAACGCCGACACCGCCGACCTGTTCGACGCCGGCACCCGGGCGCGCTTCGACGTGGCGTTCACGCCGACGGCCGCGGACTACCTCCGTGCCCTCCGTCGCCGTCCGCTCGTGCAGGCCGCGATGGTCCGGCGGATGGACGAGGCCGGCGTCGACGTCGTGCTGACGCCGGGGATCGGCGCCACCGCGCCGCGCCTCGACGACCTCACGATGTCGGTCGACGGGGTGCCGTACAACCTGCACGACGTCGTCCCCCGGAACACCCGGCTGTTCGACTACGTCGGCTTCCCCGCGCTCATGATGCCCGCCGGGACCGCGCCGGACGGGCTGCCGGTCGGGGTCCAGCTCGTCGCGCGCCCGTGGGACGACCGGCTCGTGCTGTCCGCCGCCGCGGCGTTCCAGGCCGTCACCGACCACCACCACCGGGTGCCGCCCGCATCCGCCACGAGAGGGTCGACCGATCAGTAACCGCACCACGGACGAGGGCGGCGCCCGCCGACGCGCGTGGCAGGTGCTCTGCGCCTCGAGCCTCAGCGTCGTCCTCGTCTTCATCTCCTCGAGCGCCCTGCTCGTCGCCCTCCCCGACGTCAGTCGCGACCTCGACGCCACCGCCCTGCAGTCCAGCTGGGTCCTGCTGAGCTACATGCTCACCACCACGACGCTCATCCTGGTGTTCGGCCGGATCGCGGACCTCGTCGGTCGCCGTCGGCTGTACATCGCCGGCATCCTCGTCTTCCTCCTCGCCTCGCTCGCGTGCGGGGTCGCGCCGGACGCCGCCGTCCTGCTCGCCGCAAGACTCGTGCAGGGGGTCGGTGCCGCCGCCATCGTGACGAACACCACCGCGCTCCTCACCGACGTGTTCCCGGAGTCGATCCTGTCGCTCGGCCTCGGGCTGAACGCCACCGTCGCCGCCGTCGGGCAGGTCATCGGCCCGGTCGTCGGCGGCCTCGTCGCGGAGTCGTTCGGCTGGCGCTGGATCTTCCTCGGCGGCATCCCGATCTCGCTCGCCGGCCTGGTGTGGTCCCTGCGGCTCATCCCCCGAGCGGCCCGCCCACGCTCCGGCGAGCGCCTCGACGTCCCCGGCTCGCTGCTGTCCGTCGCGGCGGTCGGCCTGCTCGTCGGTGCCGTGTCGGTCGGCGGCTCAGCCGGGTGGGCGGCGACGCCGGCCGTGGCGATGGCCTCGGGCGCGGTGCTGCTCGGCGCCGTGTTCGTGTGGACCCAGCGCCGCGTGGCGCACCCACTCGTCGACCCGGCGATCTTCCGTGACCGGGCGACCATCACGCTGTTCTCGGCCGCCGGACTGTGCGCGCTGTCGAGCTACGCGCTCGTGCTGCTGGCGTCGCTGTCGTTCCAGGCGGTCTCCGGGAAGGACGCCGTCGAGGCCGCCCTCTGGGTCCTGCCGACCCCGATCGGCACGACGGTGGCCGCGGCGAGCGCCGGGGTCCTCGCCCGGCGGGTGCCGGCCCGGACACTGTCGACCATCGGCATGCTCCTCATCGCGGTCGGCGCGGCGGTCCTCGCGGGCTCCCTCGCCGACGACGGCGACTACGCGGTCACGGCCGTCGGACTCGGTGCCGTGGGCGTCGGCACCGGCGTGTTCATGACCCCGAGCACATCGGCGCTGATGACCCGGGTGCCGGAGCACCGCCGGGGCATCGCGAACGCCATCCGGTCGGCGCTCCAGAACGCCGGCTTCCTGTTCTCGACGGCGCTCGGCCTGGCGATCGCCACGAGCGGCCTGTCCGCGGCGCAGCAGGCCGCGGCCTACGACGGCAGCCTGCTCGGCCTGCCGGCGACCGACGTCCAGGCCTTCGTCGACGGGGTCCGCGCGGCGGCGCTCACCTTCGCCGGGTGCGCGGTCGTCGGTGCGCTCATCGTCGCGTTCGGTCCGTTCGGACCACCGGACCGGGAGGCGCCGCTCCGGCCCGGCACGTCGAGCCCCGTCCCCGGGCCGGGGACGACCGCATGACCGCCGCGACGCGTGCGCGCCGCTCCGTCCGCACCGGCCGCCGGAGCGGCGGCCGACCCGACGGGGCCGCACCGCGCCTCCAGGACGACCACCGCCCCACGCACGACGGAAGCAGGACCGCATGAGCGACGACCACGACGACTACGCCTCGGCCGGGTACACCGGCGCCCTCGAACCCGGCCGGCGGGCGGCGCTCGTCGTCGTGGACCCGGTCCGGGCCTACGTCGACCCGGCGTGCGGGCTGTACGCGGGGGTCGAGGAACCCGTCGAGCGGATGCGCGAGCTCACCCGGGCGGCGCGGGCGGCCGGCGTGCACGTCGCCGTCACGACGATGGCGCTGTCGGCCGACGGGTCGAACGCCGGGGTGTTCTTCCGGAAGGTGCCCGCGCTCGCCGCCTACCTGCCGGGGACCTCGACGGGCGCCTTCATCGCGGGGCTCGCCCCGGTCGACGGGGACACCCTGGTGCCGAAGCAGTACCCGAGTGCGTTCTTCGGGACCTCGTTGGCCGCGGACCTCGTGGCCCGCGGGGTGGACACGCTGTTCATCGCCGGGCTGTCGACGAGCGGCTGCATCCGGGCGACCGCGACCGACGCGATGCAGCACGGGTTCGTGCCGATCGTCGTGCGCGAGGCCGTCGGCGACCGGCTGCCGAGCGTGCACGAGGCGAACCTGTTCGACATCCAGGCGAAGATCGGCGAGGTCTGGGGCATCGACCGGGTGCTCGCGCACTGGAGCGCCGCGTGAGCACCGCGGCACCGGTCCGCGGACGGCCGCGGAGTGCGGCGGTCGACGAGGCCGTGTACGTGGCGTGCGTGGCGATCCTCGCCGAGGGCGACCCGCGGGCGTTCACGATCCGGGCGGTGGCCGACGCCGCCGGGGTGGGGGCGGCGACGATCTACCGGCGGTGGCCGAGCCGGGACGTGCTCCTCACCGAGACCGTCATCCGCCTGATGGAGGAGACGATCCCGACGGAACTCGACGCGCCGATCGACGAGGGCGTGCTCGGGCTCACGCGCGGCTGGGTGCACGCGCTCGTCGCGACCCCGGTCGGACGGGCGCTTCCGCTCATCGTGGAGGCTGCCTCGCACGAGCCCCGGGTCGCCGAGGCGGTCGCCGCGTGGCACCTCGACCGACGCGTCCGGGTGAACGCGATGCTGCAGCGCGCCATGGACGCCGGCGACCTACGGCCGGACGTCGACCTCGGGATCGCCGTCGACCTGCTGGGCGGCCCGACCTTCTACCGCCGGGTGTTCGTGTCCATCGACATCCAGGCACCCGACTACCCGGTGCGTCTCGCCCGGGAGTTCCTCCGGTGGGCCGGGTGGACCGGCGACACCACGACCGTGGGGGTGGTCTCGTGACCGACGTCGCGCCGGACGACCGGCTGGACGAGCCGACGGAACGCCGTCCCGTGCTGCCGTGGACGGACATGGGCGTCGGCGACGTCGCGCCCGGGCACTGGATCGGGTTCAACCGACGCTCCGACGCGGCCCGGCAGGTGTCCGACCTCATCCGCGCCGACATCGTCGCCGGTCGGTTCGCCGGACCGCTGCCGTACGAGTGGGAGCTCCTCGACCTGTACGGCACGACACGGAACGTCCTGCGCGCGGCACTGACGCTGCTCAAGGAACAGCGGCTGCTCACCCGGGCCCCGCGTTCCGGCACGTTCGGGGTGCGCCCGGTGGCCTCGGTGAGCCTCGCCCGCACCACCGAGGAGGTCACGATCTACGGCGAGACCGCCGGCGGCAGCATCTTCGACTCGCCCCGCCTGAGCATCGTGCACCTGTGCGTGCAGCTCGTCCCGGCACCGGAGACCGTGCGGCGGAACCTCGAGATGGACGGCAGCGCGGCGTACTTCGTCGAGAGCCTCATCTCGTTCGACGGGGAACCGAGCCGGGTGCGGACGAGCTGGGTGCCGCGCGAGCGGTTCCCGGACCTCGTGTCGGAGCCCCTCACCGAGTACGTGCCGGACGTGCTCGTCCGTCGGGTCGGGCAGCGGCCGGTCGCCCGTCGGCTCCTGCTCAGCACGGTGAACGCGGACCAGTGGACCGCCGACCTGCTCGACATCGACCCCGGTCAGGCGATCTTCCACATCGAACGGCTGATGTGCCTGGCCGACGGCACCCCGGTGGAGTACGGGTTCTCGCGGTACCGGGGCGACCGGGCGGTGATCGACTCGCGGGTGGTGTGACCGGTCGGCTAGGACCGTCGCACGGAGAACACGTCGCCCGGCTGGCAGTCGAGCGCCTCGCACAGGGCGGTGAGCGTCGAGAACCGGATCGCCCGGGCCCGGTTGTTCTTCAGCACCGACAGGTTCACGACGGTCACGCCGACCCGGTCCGCGAGCTCGGTCAGGGACATCCCACGGGCGACGAGCAGGTCGTCGAGGTGGCAGACGACCCGGTGGCCGTCCTCCTCCGGCGGCATCAGACGAGTCCGGCCTGGTCGCGCACCATCCGCTGCGACGCGGTGAGGGCGAACCGGAAGCAGGTCACCAGGAGCACGCCGAGGTAGACGGGCACGTACTGCGGGTCGACGAGCGGCGTGGGGAGCCTGCCGTCCCACCCGAGCCCGGCGACCACCCAGTTCCAGCCCATCCGGCGAACGAAGTCCGGCAGGAGACCGGCCACGATGGTGAGCCCGGCGGCCCAGTCGAGCAGCCGCGTGGTCCGACGGTCGAAGAGCCCGCCCCGGCTGATCTGCCACGCGACCGCGGCGACGGCGGCGATGAGGGCCGCGACGGCGACCACCTCGACGGCGTCCCCCACGCGGATGAACCCGAGGGCCCCGGCCGGGACGTCGGTCGTCCGGACGCGCATCGTGAGCTCGGTCGCCTGGACCGTCGCGCCCCCCGGCGGCTGCGGGACCCGGGTCGTCGGCTCGATGCGCACCGGCACGGTCACGACACGGTCGCGGACCGAGTGGACGAGGTCCGCGACGTACCACCACACGACCCACGCGACGCCGACCGCGCACGCGACGACGTAGGCGAGGTAGGACCGCGAGCCCCGCGGCGGCTCGTAGACGGGTACGCTCATGTCCTTCTCCCTTGTCGATCATCGATACCATCGAACATCGATAGCAACGATAAACGATGGGTCAGATCGGGGCAAGGCCCGGCAGGGGACCCGTCAGAGGAGGCCGAACACCGCCTGCGCGCCGAGGCTCGTGCCCGCGACGAGCACCCACAGCGCGATGCCGAGCAGCATCGGTCGGAACCCCGCCCGTCGGAGTGCGCCGAAGTCCGTCGAGACGCCGATCGCGGCGAGGGCCACCGTGATGAGGAACGTCGCGGCGGTCGAGAACCCCGGGGCCGCAGCGGCCGCCAGCACCCCGACGGTGCGCAGGAGCACGACCACGAGGAAGCCGACGAGGAACCACGGGACCAGGCGGAACACGCCGGCTCCGCGGACGCCCCCGGCGCGACCCTGGCCGTCGGCGGACGCCTGCTGCGCACGGGAGGTGCGCCGCGCCTCCAGGCCGGCCAGCCCCAGGACGATCGGGATGATCATGAGCGTCCGGACCAGCTTCACGACCACGGCCGTGTCGGTCGCCTGGCGACCGTAGACCGTCGCCGTGGCGACGACCGACGAGGTGTCGTTCACCGCGGTCCCCGCGAAGACACCGAAGGCGTGCTGCGACAGCCCGAGCGCGTGCCCGACGAGCGGGAAGACGAACACGGCCGCGATGTTGCAGAGGAAGATCGTCGACATCGCGTAGGCGACGTCGGCACTGACCGCGCCGATCACGGGGGTCACGGCCGCGATCGCCGATGCGCCGCAGATCCCGGTGCCCACGCCGATCAGCGTGCGGAGCGCACCGGACACGCGGAGCAGCCGACCGATCCCCCACGCGGCGGCGAGGCACACGACGAGGGTCGTCAGCATCACCGGCAGGGTCTCGCCGCCGATCCGGAGCACCTCGGCGATCGAGAGCTGTGCGCCGAGCAGGACGACCGCGAGCTGCAGGACCCGGCTCGACGCGAACTTCACGCCGGGCTGGAGGACGCCGAGGTCCCCACCGGCAGCCGCGCCGGTGCCGGACGCGGGGCCGCCGACCTCCTGCTGCCGACGCCGACGCACGAGCCAGCCGACGAGTGCGCCGAGCACCACCGCGGGGACGGGACCGCCGACGACCGGGACCTCGCGGCCGACGACGGTGGCGGCGAGTCCGATGAGCACGGCGAGGGCGACACCGGGCCAGACGGTGCGGAGGAACGGCATGGCGTCCAGCATGGCAGCACCCGGCGGCGGCGCGCGCTTCGCGGTCAGCCCTCCGGCGGCGTCTGCCCGGTCATCACCACGCGCCCCGCGGCCTCGTCCCACCGGAAGGTCGCGTTCGTCCGGCCGCTCTCCTCGGCCGTCGTCTCGTCGGGCTTCGCGTAGTGGTAGGTCACCGCGATGGTCGACGCGTCGGTCCGGCTGATGTCGGGGACGAACCCGTACTGCTCCTTCGTGGCGGTGCCGAGGTACCGGCCGTCGTGGAAGAGCAGGATCGCGACGGGCGAGCTGCCGGTGGCGCGCTCGACGCTCACCGTCACCCAGGACAGCGGTGCGCAGGCGTCGTACCCCGCGGTGTCGGCGTTCGCCGCGTCCCACCTCGCGTCCTCGAGCCCGGCGGGCAGCGGCAGGTCGGCGATCGGGCCGGCAGCGGCCTCGGCACCGCTCGACGGACCGCAGGTCGGCGTCGGGGTGGGGGTCGACGACGGCGTCGACGACGGGCTCTCCGCCACGGCCGTCGGCGTCGCGGTCACGGTGCGGGTCGTCGTGGCGGTCGGGTCCGCATCCTCCCCGCCGCTGCACCCGGCCAGGACGACGGCCAGGACGGCGGCGAACAGGATCCCCCCGGTGGTGTGCAGCGTGCGCATCCGGTCAGGTTCCTCCTCGCCGCGCGCAGCATTCTCGGCGTATTCTTGGATTCGGGAGCAACGACGATTCCGGCCATGCCTCGTCGTGTCGTACTCCCCGACCCCGACGGGCCCACGACCCGACCAAGAGCCCGCGTGTCTGAACACCTCATCGAGTACGTCGCCCGTGACCGAACGGGCATCACCGCCGTCGTGACGACCACCAGCGTCATCGACGTCGACACCGTGATCCAGCACATCCACGCCGGCCACGCCGGGTACTACGTCGCAGCCGACTCGTGGAAGCGCACGCCGGTGCGGAGCCTGTCGTTCCTCGGTGGCGCGTACCTGTTCGCGAACTGGGACGGCTCGAAGCGGAACATGCTGCACGACCTCGCGCTCCGCGCCCCGACCCGCTCGATCGAGACGAAGCCCGTCCGCCCGCGTCCGCGGTTCGCCCGCGTGCTCGACGCGGTCCTCGGCCGCCGGCGGTCCCACCGCCTCTGACCGCACGGACGACGGACGGGAGGCGCGGTGCCGGCTGGCACCGCGCCTCCCGTCCGTCACCGGTCGCGGTGCAGGCCGCGATCGCCCCGGCGCGCGACCTCAGTCGTCGTCGCGCCGCGACCTCGTGCGGCGGAACCGCTTGCCGGTCTCCTCGTCGACCGCGATGCTGCCGGTCGGCAGGTTCGAGAAGTCGGGTGCGATGACGGTCGGTTCCGGGACGGCACCCGGGACGTCGAGGACGAGGATGTTGCTCGTGCTCGTGAGGGTCCGCCCCCGGAAGAAGTCCGGCGACCGGACCCACCAGACGACCATCAGCACGACCCCGATGAGGATCGCACCTACACCGACGACGGCGACGGCACCGATGCCGAGGATCGTGACGTCCTTCCCGTCGTCGCCCTGCAGCCAGTCGGGTTGGGCGAACTGCACGAGGCCGTAGACGAACGTGACCGCGAGGGTCAGCCCGCCGAGCAGCGGGACGAGGCCCCGCATGACGAAGTTCCGGACCGTGCTGAACAGCGTACGCCGGTAGACCCAGACGCACGCGAAGCCGGTGAGCCCGTAGTAGAACGCGATCATCAGACCGACGGAGCCGATCAGGGCGGTGAGGAGGTTCGTCGAGATGACGGTGAAGAGCACGTAGAAGCCGATCGACGCGACGCCCATCCCGATGGTCGACCAGGTCGGGGTGAGGAAGCGGCGGTGGATCCGGGCGAAGTGGGACGGCAGGGCCTTGTAGACCGCCATCGAGAGCGAGGTGCGGGCGGTCGGCATGATCGTGGTCTGCGTCGAGGCGGACGCCGACGTGAGGATCGAGAACGACAGCAGCGCCATCGCCGCGTGCCCGAGGAACGAGTTGCCGAAGAGCGCCGGGCCGATCGCCGAGAACACGTCGTCGGCGTTGCCCTGGGCCCCGAGGCCGATGCCCTTCGTGCCGACGCCGGCGAACGCGATCGCCGCGATCGAGACGAGGGCGTAGATGACGAGGAGCAGGACCGTGCTGATGACGGCCGCGCGACCGGGGGTCTTCTCCGGGTCCTTCGTCTCCTCGTTGAGCGAGACGGCCGTGTCCCACCCCCAGTAGATGAAGATCGCCGTGAGCATGGCGGGCGCGATGACCGACCCGAAGTCCATGCCGCTCGGCCACAGCCACGACAGCGACGGGGTGATCGAGCCCTCGACGCCGTTGCCGGTGGCGACCCGGACGAGCGCGACGGCCGCGAACATCACCAGGACGAGCACCTCGACGCCGAGCAGCACGTACTGCAGGCGGGCCGACACCTCGACGCCGACGTAGCAGATGAACGTCATGATCGCGATCCAGGCCACCCCGGCCACGGTCGACCACAGCGTGCTGTTCCCGAGGGCGCTGATCGCCGGGTCGTTCGTCAGGACGCCGACGAACGAGTACCCGTACGAGCCGGCGATCTGGGCGAGGTTCGCCATCACGATGACGTCCGCGGCGATGATCCCCCACCCGCCGAGCCAGCCGGTCACGGCACCGAACGCGCGGGTCGCCCACGTGAAGGTCGTGCCGCAGTCGGGGTCCTCGCGGTTGAGCTCCTGGTAGGCCACCGCGATCATCCACATCGGGATGAACGCGAGCAGCATGATCGCCGGCGCCTTCACCCCGGCCAGCAGGGCACCGCCGCTCGCCACGACCAGTCCGAGACTCGCCGCCAGGCTGTAGGCGGGCGCGGTGGACGAGATGCCCATCACGACGCTGCCCACCAGCCCGATGGCTCCCGGACGCAGCCCCTTCTCGGTACCGACCGTCTCGGTCGACACCGTCACGACCCGTTCGTCTCGCATGACCACCACGCTCTCTCGATGGCGGGCGACGGAAACCGTCGCCGTTGCTCCACGACTCTGTGGATACGAGCACTGAAACTAGACCCTGGCGACGATTTCCGCACCTGGCTGTGTCAATCTTGATCCAGTCCCGAGAGGAGCACCAGCATGGAGGAGACCGAGGTCGTCGTGATCGGTGCCGGCGTCGCCGGACTCACCGCCGCTCGGCTGCTCGCCGGGGCCGGGCGTCGGGTCGTCGTGCTCGAGGCCCGGGACCGGATCGGCGGACGCGTCCACACCGACCGGACCGACGGGCTCGTGACCGACCTCGGCGCGTCGTGGATCCACGGCGTCGAGGACAACGCGGTCGCCGACGCCGTCGCCGCGTTCGGGATCCGCACCGTCGAGTTCACGGTCGGCGGGTACCAGGTCGACAGCCGGCCGATCGCGTACCACGGGCCGGACGGCCGTCGGCTCGACGCCGGCGCAGCCGCCCGGTTCGCCGCCGACGTGCACACCGTCGACCGCGACCTGGTCGACGAGATCGAGCGGTCCGCTCCGGACGACTCGTACCGCGACGTGGTCGCCCGGGCCGTCGCGGCACAGGGGTGGGACGCCGAGCGGGCCGAGCGGGTGCGCGAGCACCTCGAGCACCGGAGCGAGGAGCAGTACGGGGTCGCGAGCGACGAACTCGCCGCGCACGGGCTCGACGACGACACGATCGCGGGCGACGAGGTCGTGTTCCCGGACGGGTACGACGCCCTGCCCGCGCACCTCGCGGCGGGGCTCGACGTCCGGCTCGGACACGTCGTCGCGCGGGTCGATCACGGCGACGACGGCGTCGTCGTGACGAGCAGCCGGGGCACCGTCCACGCCGACGTCGTCGTGGTGACGGTCCCGGTCGGGGTGCTGCAGGCCGGTGACCTGGTGCTCGAGCCGCCGCTGCCCGGACGCCACCGCGAAGCACTCGGACGACTGCGGATGAACGCCTTCGAGAAGGTCGTCCTGCGGTTCCCGGAGCGGTTCTGGGACGAGGACGTCTACGCGATCCGGCAGCTCGGACCGGCCGGGCACCGGTGGCACTCCTGGTACGACCTGACGCGGCTCGACGGCGTCCCGACGCTGCTCACCTTCGCCGCCGGGCCCGCCGCGAGGGCGATCCGCGGCTGGAGCACGGAGCAGGTCGCGGACTCGGTGCTCCAGCAGCTCCGCCGGTTGTACGGCGATGCCGTGGGAACCCCGACCTCGGTGCTCGTCACGGCGTGGCAGGACGACCCGTTCGCCCGGGGCTCGTACGCGCACATGCTGCCGGGGTCGACGACGGACGACCACGACGACCTCGCGACACCGATCGCGGGGCGCGTGCACCTGGCGGGCGAGGCGACGTGGACGCTCGACCCCGCGACGGTGGCCGGAGCGCTGTACTCGGGGCACCGCGCGGCCGTCGCGGTGCTCGGGCAGGACGTCCCGATCGACCGGCTCTGGGCGGACACCCCCGCCGGGTGACGTGTGCGAGGATCGTCGCGCACGCCGGGACGAGGGGTTCGTCCCGGCACGACAGTCCGGCGATGGGCCGGCGGTGGGCCGGCGATGGGCCGGTACGAGGGGGAGAGCATGCTCGCGAGCGATGTGACGAACGTGCGGTTCGCACCGACGAAGTGGCGCGAAGGGTACGACCAGGGCGAGGTCGACGACTTCCTCGACCGGGTCCGGGCGACCCTCGCCGGGTACGAGTCCGGACGTCCGGTCGACCCCCTCACACCCGAGGACGTCACCCTGGCGCGCTTCCGGCCGACCAAGTTCCGCGAGGGCTACCGCCAGGACGAGGTCGACGACTTCCTCGACCGTGTGGTGGTCGCCCTGCGGGAGCACGCCGGCCGCGGCTGACCGACCCCGGCCGTCGCCGGCCGCGCGCCGGCGGTTGACCGGCCCCGTCAGGCGCTGACCGCGTCGGCCGCCTCGCCGATCCGCAGTCCGGTCTCCACCAGCCGCGCGACCGCCGGGTTCCGCCGTCCCGCGGGCCACCCGAGCACCGTCGTGGCGACGGGCGCGTCGAGCACCGGCACCGCGGTGTGCTCCGGCCACTGCCAGGCGCGACTCGACCGGGGGATCACGAGCAGCGTCCGGCCGAGGGCGACCAGCTGCGCCAGCTGCGACTGCGAGTGCACCTCCGGGCCGGGCCCGGGCGGGTAGGTCCAGTCGGCGAGCGGCCACCTGGCCATCGGCAGGTCCGGGACCGACGACACCTCGGCCATCGTGAGCGATCGACGATCGGCCAGCGGGTGTGATGCGGGGACGATCGCGACCTGCGGCTCGGAGTACAGGTCGACCGCGTCGATGCCCGCGAAGTCGTCGAACGGCCGGTGCATGAGGGCGACGTCGGCGGTCCCGTCGAGCAGGAGCCCGGCCTGCTCGCCGATCTCGCACAGGACCACGTCGATCGGCACGTCCGCGGGAGCGGCGTCGAGCAGCGCCTGCAGGAACTCGTGCGACGACCCGGCCTTCGTCGCGAGGACGAGGCGCTGCTCCGGCATCCCGGCGCGGCGGGCCCGTCGGACGGCCGCGCGCACCGCGTCGAGGGCGACGGGAGCGTCGCGCAGGAGCACCGATCCGGCCTCGGTGAGTGCCACCCCGCGGCGGTCACGGTCGAACAGCCGGACGCCAATCCGCTCCTCGAGCTGCCGGATCGCCCGCGACAGCGGGGGCTGGGCCATGCCGAGCCGGGCGGCTGCGCGACCGAAGTGCCGTTCCTCGGCGACGGCCACGAAGTACCGGAGCTCCCGCGTCTCGACGTCGTCCACGCCCGGATCCTACGCCGTTCGATACCCGGCGAGTATCACCACCTACCCGATCGGTGTTGGACGTCGCCGACGCTCCGGGCGGACGATCGAGCCATGGATGACGATGTGACCACCGCGCTGGTGACCGGCGCGAACAAGGGGATCGGGTACGCGATCGCCGAGCAGCTCGGCGCGAGGGGGATGCGGGTGCTCGTCGGGGCACGGAGCGACGCCGGTCGCGACGAGGCGGTCTCCCGGCTGCGCGCGAGCGGCGTCGACGCGCACGGGGTCCGGATCGACGTGACGGACGACCGGAGCGTGGCGCAGGCGGCCGCCGAGGTCGAGGAGCGCTTCGGTCGACTCGACGTGCTCGTGAACAACGCCGGGGTCTCCGGCCCGTTCGACCCGGTGACGTGGACGCAGGACCCGACGACCCTCGACCTCGACGTGGTCCGGCAGGTCGTCGACGTGAACGTGTACGGGGTGGTCCGGGTGACGAACGCGATGCTGCCGCTCCTCCGGCGCTCCCCCGCCCCGCGGATCGTGAACGCGTCGAGCAGCATGGGCTCGCTCGGACGCCAGCCGGGTCCGGTGATGGCCGCCTACGCGCCGTCGAAGACGTTCCTGAACGGGATCACGACGCAGTACGCCCGTGCGTTCGCGGACACCCCGATCATCGTCAACGCGGCGTGCCCGGGACTCGTCGCGACGGACTTCAACGACTTCGCCGGCGACCGGACGGCGGCCCAGGGCGCGGCGACCGCGGTCCGGCTGGCGACCCTGCCGGACGACGGCCCGCGGGGCGGGTTCTTCGAGGACGCCGGCGTCGTCCCCTGGTGACGACGGACGGCGTCCGGTGACGGACCGGAGGCGCTGCTCGCGTTCCGCACGCAACGGAACGTGAGCGGCGCCTCCTGTCGCGCACCGGCGCGGGTCAGACGGCGGCCGGCTCCGTGGCGAGCGTGCGGGCGAACGGGTCGAAGTCCTCCGCCAGCGATGCGATCGGCGCCACGGTGGACGCGACCTCGACGAACGCACGGCGCTCGACGGACTCCTCCACCGCGACCATCGCGTCGAGCACGTGGTACCCGACCTCGCCCGTCGCGATGTGTGCGCCGCCGCCGCGGATCGCCCGCGCCATGTCGAGCACGCCGAGTCCCCGGCCGGCCGTGGGCTCGGCGTCGAGGACGGTCTCCCACTCCTGCTCGAACGGGAACGACACGTCCTTCGAGAGCGGCCGAGCGATGCGGATCGGGTGGCCGCCGCCGAAGGTGTTCGGGTCGGGCAGGACGATCGTGCCCTCGGTGCCGTTGACCTCGAAGACGCCGTGCCGGAACAGCGGGGTGTCGAACGAGAGCAGGGACTGCGCGTGGCCGCCGTGCTCGAACGACGTCAGCACGGAGAGGTGCGTGGGGACCTCGACCGGGAACTCCTGGCCGGCGTTCGGCCCGACGACCAGCTGCCGGGTGTCCCGCGATCGGGAGCCGGTCGCGACGACCGAGGCGATCGGCCCGAGCAGGTGCACGAGCGCGGTGAAGTAGTACGGCCCCATGTCGAACAGCGGGCCGGCGCCCTTCGCGTACAGGAACGACGCGTTCGGGTGGAAGACGTCGGGGCCCTGCCACTGGAAGCTGGTGACCGCGGTCAGCGGTGTGCCGATCGCGCCGGCCTCGATCGCCCGCTTGGCGGTCTGCCACCCGGTGCCGAGCACGGTGTCGGGTGCGATGCCGAGCCGCAACCCGAGCGACTCGGCGAGTGCGACCAACCCGGCTGCGGACTCGCGGTCGACCCCGATCGGCTTCTCGCTCCACACGTGCTTGCCGGCACGGAGCGCGGCGGTGGAGACCTCGACGTGCGTCGCCGGCAGCGTGAGGTTGATCACGATCTCGACGTCCGGGTCCGCGAGGACCTCGTCACCGGTACCGGACGCTGCGACGCCCCACTTCGCGGCCGACGCCGCCGCGCGCTCGGTGTCGATGTCGCCGATCCGGACCACCTCGACGTCGGGGAACCGCGTGAGGTTCGACAGGTACTGCTCGCTGATCATGCCGGCGCCGATGAACCCGATGCCGACCGTGCCCGTGCGGGTCATGCGGAGACCGCCTCCGTGCTCAGGGTGGCGCGGAGCCACCGGTAGGACTGTTCGACGCCGTCGAAGACGTCGCCGTCGTAGCCGTCGAACTCGATGACGGCGTACTCGAGGGCTGGCGCCGCGGCCAGCGCCTCGGCGAGCCGGACGTCGCCCTGGCCGGCCGGGGTCTGGTCGGTGGGGATCGTCGCGGTGGAGATGCCCTCGCGCATCGGGCCGTCCTTGACGTGCACGGCGACGATGCGGTCGCCGAGCTCCTGGATGAACGCGACGACGTCGATGCCGGCGGCAGATGCCCAGTAGAGGTCGAGTTCGAGCACCACGCCCGGGTCGAGGAGCGAGGCGAGCACCTGCAGCGCGGGCTGGCCGTCGATCTGCGGCCGGAGCTCGTGGTCGTGGTTGTGGTAGCCGACGCGCAGACCGTGCTCGGCGGCTTCCACGGCGGCGGCGTTGAGTCTGGCAGCGATGCGTTCGACGCCCTCGCGGGTGGTCCAGTGGTCGGGCCCGACGAACGGGTCGATGACGATCTCGAGGCCGAGCTCCTTCGCGGCGGCGAACGTGTCGGCGTGCGACGGGGCGGTCATGACGCTGCCGTCCGGCAGCGGGATGGTCTCCTCGACGAGGAAGGCGTGCCCGGTCGTCGCGGTGATGCCGTGGGCGTCGAACGCCTGCTTGAGCTCGGCGGATCGACCGACGAACGCGAACGCCTCGACGGTGTCGAAGCCGATCTCGGCGAGGCGGCGGACGCCGCCGTCGAGGTCGGGCTCCAGCGCGGCGTTCACCGTGTAGAGCTGCAGGGAGATGGCGGGAGCCATGGTGGGTCCTTTCTGCCCGCGTCGTCGCGGGGTGGCGGTGACGGCCTGGAGGCGCGGCTCGCGTTGCGGACGCGGGTCGCGCCTCCAGGCTGCTGACGCACTGAGTGCGCTACTTGACCGACTTGATGGGGAGGATGACGAGGGCCCCGAGCAGGACCGCGACGCCGGCGCCCCAGAGCATGAGCGTGTAGTTCTGTCCACCGCCGATGCCGAGGAGGAACAGGCCGACCGCGGGGGCGAGCGACTGGGGCAGGGCGTTCGCGATGTTGATGACGCCGAGGTCCTTGCCGGGACGCTCCGGGTCGGGCAGCACGTCGACGATGAGCGCGGTGTCGATCGCGGCGTAGATGCCGAAGGCGAAGCCCATCACGATCTCGGCGAAGTAGAACCCGCCGACCGTGTCCACGTGCGCCAGGATGACCAGGCCGACCGCGGTGAGGGCGGTGGAGCTCCAGACGAACACCTTGCGGCGGCCGACACGGTCGGACACCCAGCCGGAGAGCGCGGCGCTGGCGAGGAGGGCGACGGTGTAGAGGAGCACACCGAACGCGACGACCCCGACGGCCTCCTTCTGCGGGAGCCCGATCCGGTCCTCCATGTAGAGGAGGCGGTACGTCGTGAACATGAAGGTGCCGAAGGTGATGAGGAAGCGGCCCCACCAGGCGAGCCCGAAGTCGCGGTGCTTGATCGGGTTCGTCCAGAACGAGCTGATCAGGTTGATCCAGCTGAACGGCTTGATCGGCGTGGTGGGCAGGTCGTCACGGGCGATGACGGCGTAGACCACGATCGCGATGATCGCCAGGATGCCCGGAGCGATGAAGAGGACGGGCAGGTTGCCGACGAGGTAGACGGCCAGGTACAGCCCGGCGAGGATCGCGATGTTCTGGGCAAGGGCGATGACGCTCGACGCCTTGCCGCGCTGGAACTCGGGCACGTTGTCGGCGAAGCTCGCGGTCAGCGTGGCGAGCACGGCGTTGGCGGTGACCTGCGCGAGGACCCACGCCAGGGTGAGCTGCAGCTGGTTCGGCGAGAAGGCCAGCCAGGCGAGTGCGCCGACGAAGACGACGACGCCGCCGATCATCCACGGGCGACGGCGACCCCAGCGGGTGCGGGTGCGGTCCGAGATGGCTCCGAAGAGCGGGTTCGCCAGCAGGGCACCGAAGGCGCCGAACGGCAGGACCGATCCCACGACCGACTCCGGGTTGCTCGGGTTGAGCTCGCTCGCCTTGATCGACATGCTCACGAACACCGGCGTGAGCAGGGCGACGAACAGGCCGAACTGGGCGAAGCTCAGGCCCCAGAGGTAGCCGCGGCCGACGCGCACGGAGCTGACGGCCTGGGTGATGCCCTCGACCGAGAAGGCGCGGGAGGCTGCTGCCTCGTCCGTCGCGGTGGCGCCGGCGGCTGCGGTGACCGCGGGGGACGCGGTCCCGGCGATGCCGCGGGTGGGTTCTTCCTTCGACGTCGGTGTCGACATGACTCCTCCTCGAGTCACAGGGGCTTCGGGGCCCGTCTGAATCCCTAGTCCTACTAGGTGATCGGGACAGTAGCACCCAAAACCTCCGACCGGAAGTTTTTGTTGCGGTACTTTCCGCTCGTTCTTCGGCAATGCGGGGCTGCCGGTAGGTTTGGCCGCGTGACCTCCACCGACGGAAGCAGCAGCCGCGGCCCGTACGCCAAGGGCGTGCAGCGTCGGCAGGAGATCCTCGACCAGACGCTCGAGGTCGTGGCCTCCCGTGGCATCGACGGCACCTCGCTCCGGGCGATCGGCGAGGCGATCGGTGTCTCGCACGCCGCCCTCCGGCACTACTTCTCGTCGCGGGAAGCCCTGCTCGTCGAGGTGCTCCGGGAACGCGACGAGGCGTCGAACCGGGCCCTCGGCGACACCGCAGGCGTGTTCACCAGGCTCGAGTTCGTCGCGCACCGCAACGTCGTCGAACCCGCGCTGGTGACGCTCTACACGACCCTCCTCGGGACCTCGGTCGAACCCGGGAACGAGACGGCACGGTCGTACTTCGCGGGGCGGTTCGCAACGGCCAGGGCCGAGCTCGCCGGCCAGCTCCGCGACGAGCTCACGGCGTCCGGCCGGCACAGCGACGCGGACCTCGACCAGGTGGCGTCACTCATCATCGCGGCGTTCGACGGCCTGCAGGTGCAGTGGTTGCTCGACCGGGACGTCGACATCGCGGGGACGCTCCGGCTGCTGGAGCGGGTGCTCTAGTCTCCGAGCGTCTCCGAGCTCACCGTCCGGTGCGGCCCGCACCTCGGGTCGTCAGTCGAGTCGGACCTCGGCGACACCGCTCCCCCGGCACTGCAGGGGTGCCCCGAAGCCGTAGTCCGTCCAGGCCAGGTCGACCCCGCGCTCGTCGAGCCGCGCACCGTGGGCGTCGAAGAGCGCCACACGGCCGCGTTCGTCCTGCGTCTGCTCGACCGGGACCGTCCAGGTCGTGCCGTCGACCTCCGACGTCGCCGACTCCCGCTCCGGCGTGCAGTCGGCACCGACGCACACGGCGACGGACTCGACGGCGGTCGCGAGGTGGTCGGGCACGACCACGTTCACCGTGTTGCCCTGCCCGTAGTCGGCGCAGGCCGACCCGGGCGAGGAGCACCCGGCGAGCGCCAGCACCAGCCCGATCCCGATCGTGGCGGTGACCAGCGTGCCCCGGCGATTCCCCATGCTCGATCGTCCCAGGTCACCCGCCGGTCGGCCACCCCGCGCCGCGCTCACTCCGTGCCGTCGTCCTCCTCGGGGTTGAAGTGCGAGTCGTCGCCCGCGTGTCCGGCGGCGAGGCCGTCGGGCTCGTTGGGGATGGTGCCGTCCTCGCCGAGGCCGTCCGGCTTCGGGGTGCCCTCCGAGTCGTTCTTCGGTGCGGTGCCGTCGGTGTCGCTCATGGTGTGCTCCCGTGCAGTGTCGGTGCGGGACCGCCGTGGTCCCGGTGGTGTCGGAACGTACCGACCCCGCCTCGGAGAAGCCCGCCGGACGCGGCCTCGACCACGCCTTCCGGATGTCCGCGCGGGCGGCCAACGCCTAGGCTGACGGCGTGAACCCGGCGCGCCACCAACTGTCCGCGCTCGTGGCTCCCGGTGCCGCCCCGCTCGTGACGGGCATGCCCGAGGCGAGCGCCTCACGCAACGCCGCCGTCCTCATCCTGTTCGGCGAGCTCGACGACGTCCCGAGCGACCGTCCGGCCGCCGACGCCGCGGTGTCCAGGGGACTCGACGTCCTGCTCCTCGCCCGTGCCGCCACACTCCGGGCACACCCCGGCGAGGTTGCGTTCCCCGGCGGCCGGGTCGACCCGGGAGACACCGACGCGGTCGACGCGGCGCTCCGCGAAGCGCGCGAGGAGACGGGTCTCGACCCCGCGGGCGTGGACGTCCTCGGCACGGTCGCCCCGGTGCCGCTCGCGTTCTCGAGGCACCTCGTGACGCCGGTGCTCGGGTGGTGGCGGGAGTCCTCCCCCGTCCGGGTCGTGGACCGGGCCGAGTCCGCCGCGGTGTTCCGCGCCCCGGTCGCCGACCTGCTCGACCCGGCCCACCGGGGTGTGACGGTGATCCGCCGCGGCGGCCAGGAGTGGCGCGGCCCCGCCTTCACCATCGACGCCGACGGGACCGAGCACGTCGTCTGGGGCTTCACCGCGATGCTCCTCGACGCGCTCTTCGACCGCCTCGGCTGGGCCGAACCGTGGGACGACCGTCGCGAGGTCGCCCTGCCGCGCACGCGCGCCTGACCGCGTCGCTGCACGGGCGGTCGCGGGTGCGGCCGGGCCCGCTCCCGGACGGGAGGCGCGGTGCGGGCCCGACCCGCGCCTCCCGTCCGCCGTCGGCGCACGTCGACACCCTGCCCCTACGCTGGGGACGTGGGGGCACGCGAGGACTGGTGGGACGATCCCGGTGACGACCTGGAGCTGCACCCCGAGCGACCCGTCGAGCGACCCGCACGGCCGGCGCCGGGCGTGGGCGACCTCGTCGCCACCGTCCTGCTCCTCGGCGCGGCCGTCCTCGTGAGCCCGGCGGCGTGGTTCGCGGTCCTCGTCGGCCAGCTGGCGTTCGCCGCCTGCGCGCAACCCACACCGGGGTGCGCCGCCGGCGACGGGGACGTCGGCACGACCATCGAGGCCTGGCACCTCGTCCTCACGGCGGTCGTCCTCGTCGTGGGGATCGCCGGGTCGGTCGCACGCCGCGGCCGACGGCGGACGGGGTGGCCCGTCGCGCTGACGACGCTCGTCGGCGTGCTGCTCGTCTTCGCCGGGGCGGTCGTCGCGCTGCAGGTCGCCAGCGGCGGCAACCTGTTCTGACCGACCCGGCCGACGGCGCTCGGACTACCGACGCGTCGCGCCGATCGCCCAGACACGCGGCGGCTCGACGCCGTTCACGGCGTGGTCGCCGATGATGCGCGCCTTGAACACCCACGGGTTGTGGCTGCCAGCGGTGCGGGCGTTGCGCCAGTGCCGGTCGAGGTTCTTCGTCGTGCTCACGCCGGACGCGGCGAGGGCGTCGAACAGGTGGCTCGTCGCCGTCGTCGCGAGGGAGGTGAGCGCGACCTGCGCCTGCGCCGTCGCGAGCTCCGCGCGGTCGTTGCGCCGCTCGTCCTCGGCGGTGTCGAGGGCGGCGCCCTCGTACGCGGCCTGCAGCGCCTCCGCTGCCCGGTCGACGATCGCCGACGCGGCGAAGCCGGCGGCGGAGACCTCACCGACGACCTGCAGGATCTGCGGGTCGGCCGCGAAGGTGTCGGCGTTGCCGTGCGAGAACACGCGGTTGCGGCTCCGGACCTGCAGGGCGATCTCGCGTTCGGCGGCGAGGACCGAGCCCGCCAGCACCGTGAGGAGCACGGCCTGGTAGTAGGCGGTCTGGTACTTGAACCGGTCGTCGAACGGGATGACCGCGTCGGCGGCGACGACCGCGTCGGTGAAGGTGCTGGTGCCCGAGCCGGTGGTGCGCTGGCCGAAGCCGTCCCAGTCGTCGCCGTGGGTCACACCCGGCTGGTGGGCGTCGACGATCGCGATGACCCGTTCCCCGGTGTCGGTGCGCTCGGCGTACGTGTCGATCCAGTCGGCGAAGATGCTGCCCGTCGAGTAGTACTTCTGGCCGCTGATCCGGAACGTGCCGTCGTCCTGCGGGGTCACCTTCGTGATGACGTCACCGATCTGGACGGCACCGACCTCGGTCCAGGAGTTCCCGGCGATCTCCCCGCGGCCGAAGCGCTCGAGCCACGCGTCGCGCTCCCCCGTGCGGGCGACGAGTCGGTCCTCGACGAGGGCGAAGTGGCCGCGGAGGGCCTGCGGGATGTTGCTGTCGGCGGCGGCGAGTTCGGTGAGCAGGCGGAACACCTGCGGCAGCGTCGCACCCGCCCCACCGAACCGGACGGGGACGCGCACGGCGCCGAACCCGGCGGCGGCGAGCTCGCGGATCTCGTCGAAGGGCAGGCGGTGCTCCTGCTCGCGGGCACTGGCACCGGCGGCGATGCGGTCGAAGATCGGTCGGAAGCGGGCGGCGAGGGTCTCGTAGTCGACGGCGTCGTCGGTCGCGGGACGGGCAGCGGTGGTGTCGGTCATGGTGGTGTGCCTTCCGGTACGGGGTCGGGCGGTGGGGGCGGGGTTCGGGGTCGGGCGGTGGGGCGGGCTTCGGGGGCGGGGTCGTGGTCGCTGTCGCGGCGCTGTCGTCAGACGGCCGCGGTCGGCGCGGCGACCACGTGCTCGACCGGGGTGGCACCGTCGACGCCGGCTGCGGCGGTCGACCGGGGCGATGCCCGTCGTGCGAGGACCGCGGCGCCGACGAACACGGCGATCGCGACCACGACCGCTCCGGTGGTCCACCAGCCCCCGGCGGGCCACCGTCCGGCGAGTCCGAGCAGCGCCGGCACCGTCGTGGTGGTCTGGCTCGCGAGGACGAGCGCCCAGGCGGTGAACCGGCCGATGTCACGACCCAGGGCGAGCAGCAGGAAGAACAGCGTCCAGAGCCCGGCCCACGTCGCCCAGAGGACGGCGAGCACCGGGTCGACCGCGACGTTCGTGGCGGCGAACGCGACGGCGACCGCCGCGACGAAGCCGCAGAACCACCCCAGTCCGGTCGCCCCGAGGCCGGCGAGGGCATCGAGACCGACGTACAGGTAGGTCAGGCCGAACAGGAACGTCCCCGTGATGGACAGCAGGGCGGGGAGGGAACCGTCTGCGGCGACGGCGACGGCGATGCACAGCAGGAGCTGGAGGCCGCCGATGAGGACGTTGAACACGCCGCTGTCCCGGCCGGGGACGCGTCCGAGGAGCGTGAGGCCGTTGACCAGGAGCGCTGCGCCGGAGAGGAGCAAGCAGATGTACGCCATGCGGAGAACCGTGGCACCGCGCCGTGCCCGCCGGAAGGGTTGTGTCGCACCGTGTCCGTCCGTGACGCGCGGTGACGGAGCGGCCGCGGCTCGTTGCTCCGCGTGACCGACGTGCCACCGGTGCCCCGTGCGCGGACGGATCGACGGACGGGCCTGGGCCGGTGAGCGGTGGGCCGGTTGGCCGGTTGGCCGGTTGGCCGGTTGGCCGGTTGGCCGGTTGGCCGGTTGGCCGGTTGGCGGTGATGTCAACCGCTGGACGGACGATCCCCGACCGTGCCCGCTCCTATCCTGGGACGGCCGCGCAGCGCACCGCGCGCCGCGGCGCGACGAGGGGAGGACGACGTGCTCGAGAACCTGGGTGGGACGCACGTGCTGGTGGTGCTGGTCCTGCTGGCGCTGGACGTGATCGCGCTGGTGCAGGTGTGGCGGGACCGACGGCGGAGCGACGTCGTGAAGGTGCTCTGGACCGTCGTGGTCCTCGCGCTGCCGGTCATCGGTGTGCTCGGCTGGGCCGTGAACTGGCTCCTGGGACGAGCAGCCGATCGACTCGACCGGGCGAACGGCCCGCGCGCGTGAGCGTCGTCCGCCCGTTCCGTGCTCGTCCGGGCGCGTGACGCGGTGACGAGCGAGCGCCACGCCGAGCTGATCGCCGGACTCGAGTCGGCTGCGTCGGACGAGTGGGGTCCGCGCGCACTCCTCGCCTGTCTGCGGAAGCTGCGCGACGGCGGCCCGACCGAGGGCCGCTCCGTGGTGGTCCACGACGCCTGGGCGACCGAGGACGGGTTCCGGGTGGTCTACGACGCACCGTTCGGCGGTCCGCGGGTCGGTGTCATCCGCGACCGCGGCACCTCGGTCGACTGGCTCGACGTGTACACGACCGGCGACGAGCCGACGCCCGAGGAGTTCGGGTGGGAGGTCGCGGACCACAACATCGGCGAACCGCTCGGTCGGCACATCGACGACCTCGACCTGGACGCCGACGGGCTCGGCTGGTGGGGTCACCGGCCGCTGCGCCGTCCCGGTCGGCGGGGCTGACCCACCGCACCGGGGCCGCACATCGGGCATGATGCAGGTCGACCCGAGGAGGCCCCGTGCACCAACCGTACGACGCCGTCCTGCTCGCCGGTGGGCGGGCAGCGCGACTCGGCGGCATCGACAAGACGGCGCTGCGCGCTCGCGGCACGACGCTCCTGGACCACGCGGTCGCGGCTGCGGCGAGCGCCGTCCGGGTCGTCGTGGTCGGACCGCGTGACGCCGACGCGCTGCCCCCGCGGGTGGTCCGCGCGCGTGAGGACCCGCCGTTCGCCGGTCCCGTGGCCGCGATCGCCGCCGGGCTGGAGGCGGTGTCGGTGCACGCGCCGCTCACCCTCGTCCTGGCGTGCGACCTGGTCCACCCCGGGGCGGCGACCGCACGGCTGGTCGAGGCGGCGGCCGCGCGGTTGATCGAGGCTGCGAGCGTGACGGCGACCGACGGACTCCGGGACGGCGTCGTCGCGGTCGACGACGACGGCCGACGCCAGCCGCTGCTCGCGCTGTACGGGACGGCCGCGCTCCGGGAGGCGGTGGAGTCGCTGCGAGCGGACGCCGGCACGCTGGCGGGCACGTCGATGCGGCGACTCCTCGCTCCGCTCGACCTGGTCGAGGTCGCCGTGCCCTCGGCGCTCTGCGCGGACGTCGACGATCCGGATGCCGCAGCCCGTCTCACCGATCCTGCTTGACTGGCCCCATGACCACAGACGACGTCCTGGCCGGATGGACCGCAGAGCTCGCCGCGGCGCTCGGGTTCCCCGCCGACTTCGAGCTCGACGTCGACGTCGTGCTCGACCTCGCTCGTGACGCGGCGCACGGGGTGGCGCGGCCGGCCGCACCGCTGACGACGTTCCTGGTCGGGTACGCGGCGGGGCTCCGCGGTGGCACGACGGCCGACGTCACCGAGGCCGCGGCCACCGCGACCCGGCTCGCCACCGCACGGGGCGAGCAGTCCGACGCGTGACGGGCTCACTCCTGCCCTGGCTGGACGCCCGGGACGCGGCGCACCGGCAGGGCCTCCAGCTCCTCGGCGTTCCCGAGACGATCGCGCTCGACGGGGCCGTCGGTCGCACGCTCGCGGCGCCGCTCGACGCTCCCGGCGACGTCCCCGGGCACGACGGTGCCGCGATGGACGGCTGGGCCGTGGCGGGCGACGGACCGTGGCGGGTCGGTGCGCCGATCGTCGCCGGGGCTGCGCCGTCGGTCGAACCCCTGGTTCCCGGCACGGCGCGTCCGATCACCACGGGGGCGCCCGTCCCTCCGGGCACGTCCGTGGTGGTCCGCTCCGAGGACGCCGGACTCGATGCGGCGGGGCTGCTCGTCCGGCACACCGCCTCGCACCGTCGACACGTCCGGCCCGCTGCGGAGGAGGTCGCACGGGGCGAACTGCTGTTCGGGTCCGGGCACGTCCTGACCCCGCCGCGGATCGCCCTCGCCGCTGCGTCGGGCGTCGACGAGGTGCGCGTCGCCCCTGCTCCGACCGTCAGGGTTGCGGTGCTCGGCGACGAGGTCGTCGGGCGCGGCGTCCCACTCCCGGGTCGTGTCCGCGACGTCTTCTCCCCCACGCTGCCCGCTGTCCTCCGGTCGATGGGCGCCGCTCCGACCGTGGCCGTCCACGTGCCGGACGGCGCGGACGAGACGGCCGCTGCCCTCGGCGACGCCCCGGAGCGCCTCGTGGTGAGCACCGGCGGGACGGCCGGTTCGTCGACCGACCACGTCCGCGGCGCGCTCGCACGGATCGGTGCGGAACTCGTCGTCGACCGCGTCGACGTCCGTCCGGGCCGACCGGTGCTGCTGGCTCGCCGGGGACGGACGCTCCACCTGTGCCTGCCCGGCAACCCGATGGCCGCCATGGTCGGGATGGTGCTGTTCGGCGGGCCGCTGGTGGCCGGGCTCCTGGGGCGCCCGGTCGACCGGCCATCGGTGATCCGGCTCGGCGTCGACGTGCCGAACGAGCGGCCCGGTGCCCTCGTCCTGGCGTACCGGTCCACGGGTGCGGGTGCGGTCCCGACGACGCACCAGAGCTCGGCGATGCTGCGCGGGCTGGCCGAGGCCGAGGGGCTGCTCGTCGTCCCCGCCGGTGGACGACGAGCAGGCGAGACCGCCGCGGCCGTCCCGCTGCCCTGGGGCTGACGACCCGACGGGGTGACGACCCCGACGGGACGATGACCCCGACGGGGTGACGACCCCGACGGGATGACGACCCCGAGGCTGGCCCCGATCCGCACTCCGACGGGCGAGCCCCTTGGTGGTCGCAGCCGCCGGTGGTAGACCCGAACCATGAACCGGATCACCGCCCGGAAACGCGTCACCCGCATCACCGTCGGAACGTCCCGGGCGGTCCGGGACGACCTGCTCGCCGTCGAGGAGCCCCTGGAGATCCGCGTCGGGGGGAGCGCACTCGCGATCACGATGCGCACCCCGGGGAGCGACTTCGACCTCGCCGCGGGCTTCCTGGTGTCCGAGGGCGTCATCGCCCGGGGCGACGACTTCGCGGCCGCCCGGTACTGCGCGGGCGCCACGGCCGAGGGGTTGAACACGTACAACGTCCTCGACGTCACCCTCGCGCGGGGCGTCCCCGCGCCGGACCCGAGCCTCGAGCGGTCGTTCTACACGACGAGCTCCTGCGGGCTCTGCGGCAAGGCGAGCATCGACGCGGTCCGGACGCAGTCGCAGCACGCCGTCCTCCACGACGACCTCGTCGTCGACCCGGCGCTCCTGGCGACCTTCCCCGACCAGCTCCGCGAGGCCCAGGCCGTGTTCGAGAAGACCGGCGGGCTGCACGCCGCAGCGCTGTTCGACGGCCGCACCGGTCGCATGCTCGTCCTGCGTGAGGACGTCGGGCGGCACAACGCCGTGGACAAGGTCGTCGGCTGGGCCGTCAAGGAGGACCTGCTCCCCCTGACCGGCACGGTCCTCATGGTGTCGGGGCGCGCGAGCTTCGAACTGACACAGAAGGCGTCGATGGCCGGCATCCCCGTGCTCGCGGCCGTCTCCGCGCCGTCGTCGCTCGCGGTCGACCTGGCCACCGAGGTCGGCGTCACCATCGTCGGCTTCCTCCGCGGGCAGAGCATGGTGGTCTACAGCCGACCGGACCGCATCGCCGAAGCACGAGCAGCAGCAGAAGCAGAAGCTGAAGCTGAAGCTGAAGCTGAAGAACCAGCAGCAGCAGACCCCGCCTCCCACCCCCGAACGACCGTGAGCGCCTCATGACCGAAGAACCCCCCGTCGCCGACGTGACCGACGCCGACCTCACCGTCGGCGAGCCGAAGGACTGGGCAGCCGGCGTCCCCGGGGTGCTGCACTCGATGGGTCCGGCGATCCAGCAGCTCGGCGTCGCACGCACGCTGAAGCTCATGACGTCCCTGAACCAGAAGGGCGGCTTCGACTGCATGAGCTGCGCCTGGCCGGACCCCGACCACCGCAAGGTCGCGGAGTTCTGCGAGAACGGCGGCAAGGCGGTCGTCTGGGAGGCCACGCCCGTGCTCGTGCCGGAGACGTTCTGGGCCGAGCACTCCGTGACCGACCTCGCCGAGAAGACGGAGTACTGGCTCGGCATGCAGGGTCGGCTGACGGAGCCGGTCTGGAAGCCGAAGGGCTCCGACCACTACGAGACGGTCAGCTGGGACCGCGCGTTCGAGATCATCGCGGACAAGCTGCGGAGCCTCTCGAGCCCCGACGAAGCGTCGTTCTACACCTCCGGGCGCACCTCGAACGAGGCCGCCTTCGTCTACCAGCTGTTCGTCCGGGCCTTCGGCACGAACAACCTGCCGGACTGCTCGAACATGTGCCACGAGTCGACGAGCCTCGCCATGGCCGAGACCGTCGGCATCGGCAAGTCCACCATCGCGTACGACGACTTCGAGCAGACCGAGCTCATCATCGTGATGGGCCAGAACCCCGGCACCAACCACCCGCGGATGCTCACCGCCCTCGAGGACGCCAAGAAGAACGGCGCCGAGATCGTCGCGGTCAACCCGCTGCCCGAGGCGGGGCTCCGCCGGTACAAGAACCCGCAGAAGGTCCGGGGCGTCGTCGGGACGGGGACGCAGATCGCCGACCAGTTCCTGCAGATCCGTCTCGGTGGGGACATGGCGCTGCTGCAGGCCGTCGCGAAGCGGGTCGTCCTCGCCGAGCAGGCGGCACCGGGCACCGTCGTCGACCACGCCTTCATCGCCGAGCACACGAGCGGGTACGACGCCTTCGTGGAGCACATCCTGCAGGTGGACGACGACGAGGTCGTCCGCGCCACCGGCCTGACGATCGACGAGATCGACGAGCTCGCCGACCGCTACCTGCGGTCCGAGCGCACGATCATCACCTGGGCGATGGGCATCACGCAGCACACGAAGGCCGTCGACACGATCAAGGAGATCATCAACCTCCTGCTGCTGCGCGGGAACATCGGCCGCCCGGGTGCCGGCGCCTCGCCGATCCGGGGTCACAGCAACGTGCAGGGCGACCGGACGATGGGCATCTGGGAACAGATGCCGGACAGCTTCCTCGACGCCCTCGCCGCCGAGTTCCACTTCGAGCCACCGCGCGAGCACGGCGTCGACGCGCTCAAGGGCATCCACGCGATGCGTCGCGGTGACATCCGGTTCTGGATGGGGATGGGCGGCAACCTCGTCGCCGCGATCTCGGACTCGCAGCTGGCCGAACAGGCCTTCCGCGGCACCGAGATGACCGTGCAGGTGTCGACCAAGCTGAACCGGTCGCACGCGGTCGTCGGTGAGGAGGCGCTCATCCTGCCCACCATGGGCCGTACCGAGATCGACGTCCAGGCGTCGGGCCCGCAGTTCGTCTCCATCGAGGACACGGTGTGCTCGGTGCACGGCAGCCACGGCCAGGTGCCGCCGGTCGCCCCCGGCCTGCTCTCCGAGGTCGCGATCGTGTGCGAACTCGCGAAGGCCACGCTGGGTGACCGGGTCGCGATCGACTGGCAGCGCATGCGCGACGACTACGACGTGATCCGCGACCACATCAGCCACGTCGTGCCCGGCTTCGACGACTACTCGCGTCGCGCCGGCAGCAAGGAGGGCTTCGTCCTGCCGAACGGTCCCCGGGACTCGCGGACCTTCGCGACGGCGACCGGCAAGGCGATGATCACGGTCAACGAGCTCGAGCACGTCGACCGACCGGCGGGCACGCTGCTCCTGCAGACCCTGCGCTCCCACGACCAGTACAACACGACGATCTACAGCCTGAACGACCGGTACCGGGGCATCAAGAAGGGTCGGCACGTGGTCTTCGTGAACCCCGACGACCTCGCCGAGCTCGGTCTCGAGGACGGCCAGCACGTCGACGTCACCACGGTCTGGGACGACGACGTCGAGCGCGTGCTGCGCGACCAGCGCATCGTCGCCTACCCGAGTGCGAAGGGCTGCGCGGCCGCCTACTTCCCCGAGGCGAACGTCCTCGTGCCGCTCGACAGCGCGGCGAAGGGCAGCAACACCCCCGTGTCGAAGGCGGTCCCGGTCCGGCTCACGCCGACCGCCGCCACCCGGTCCGCGTAGGTCGCCAGGCGCTCCGGACGTCGCGCCCGTGGGCCGGGAGGCGCGGTGCGGGCCCGCACCGCGCCTCCCGTCCCACGGACGGTCACGTCCGCTGCCCGCGGAACGTCACGACGAGCGCGTCGACCACCAGGAAGAGGAGCAGGCCGACCCCGAGGGTCGGCAGCACGGCGCTGAGCGCGAGCGCCGCCGCGACGACGGCCGCGACGCCCCACCACGGCGCACGGGCCAGCGCCCCGCCGGTCGGCGCACGCCCGACCCGACCACCGGGCGGACGGCGCTGCCACCACATGCCGTACCCGAACACGACCATCGCGGCGATGCCGAGCGCCGTGACGAACAGCAGGACCTGGTTCGGCAGGCCCCACATCGTGCCCATGTGCGTGTCGATGCCCCACCGGGTGAGCTTGGCGGGGACCGAGAACGTGTCGAAGTCCGTCCGGGACACCACGCTCCCGTCCCGTGGGTCGATCGCCACCGAGTCCACCGCCGTCGGGTACGAGCGCTTGATCTCGGCGACGGTCCAGGCCTGGTCGGCCGTCGTCGGCGGGGTGATCTGCACCTCGGCGGCGTCGATGTTGACGGCCTTCGCCGCCGCGAGCACCTCGTCGAAGCGCTCCGGGGTGACCGTCGGTGCGCCGGCACCGGTCGCGGCGGACCCGTGGTGCCCGGCGTGCTCGTCCGCCGGAGCGGACGACGGCCCGAGCGACGTGGTCAGCGACGGCGTCTGCCAGCCCCATGCGGCGCGCAACGCATCGACGTTGGCGCCGCCGAACTGTGACCAGGTGATGCCGGTCGCGGACAGGAAGAGGGCGCCGACGAGCAGCCAGATGCCGGTCGAGGCGTGCCACGAGGCCAGGCGGCGGTGTCCGCTGACGCCCCGGGCGGGGCGCACGAGGTCCCGTCGGCGACGCGCTGTCCGTGCCCGGGCGATCCAGAGCGCCAGGCCGGCGAGCGCCACGACCCCCAGCCACGACGCCGCGGTCTCGCTGTACACGCGCCCGACGTCGCCGAGGAACAGCGTGCGGTGGAAGGTGCTGATCCAGGTCCGGACCGGCAGGGCCCCCGAGGTGCCGTAGACGAGCAGGTCGCCGCGGACCTCGGCCGTGGCGGGGTCGACGAACACGGCGCGGGACTGTGACTCGAGCAGCCCGTCCTCGGCGAACATGACGCGCGTGGTGTCACCGGCCGTCGGCGCCGGACGCACCGCGGACAGCGTGTCCTCGGGGTGGTGCTCGTCCGCGTACGCCTGCGCGGCCGCGACCTGGTCGGCGAGCGGCAGGGGTGCCGCACGCGACGGTGTCGTGAGCTCGTGCGCGTACACGGCCGACTCGATCGAGGGGGCGAGCGCGTACGCGGCGCCGGACAGCGCCGCGATCAGGACGAACGGTCCGACGAACACGCCGGCGGTGAAGTGCAGCCGGAGCAGGAGCTGCAGGAACCAGCCGCGTCGGCGGTCGGGCGTCGGCTCGGGTCGGGTGGGCGGGGTGACGGGACGATCGTCCAGGGCGGTCATCGGGTCCTCGGTGGCCGGGGTCGGGCCGGGTGCCGCGACGAGGAGCACTCTACAAGTTGTAGAACCATTGGTGCACGGACTCGCGGGGAGCCGTGCCGCCGAGCGCAACCGGCCAGCCGGAACCCGTACCGGAGCGCGACCTTGAACGAATCCGAATCGACTGCCGACGCCCGGGCCGGATACGGTCTGCCGCATGACGATCGACCCCCGGAACGGAAGCGGCGCCGGCGCCTCCTTCAGCGAGCTCGTCCCCGCCGTGGAGTGGCTCTGGTTGGTGGTCGGCCTGGTCTGGCTCGTCGTGGCGATCGCCGGCGACCACCTCACCGACCGGCTGCGCGGCGCAGGAGCGCCGGGCAGCGGACGGCGCCCCGGATCCGCCCGATCCCACTGATCCGAGGCCGTCGCCGCACCGGGGACTCGACGAGCCGGACGCCGGCTGACCACGCCGGAGTCCCCGGCGCGGCGAGCGTTGCCGCACCGGGGACGTCCGTCGATCAGTTGTAGGAAGCCAGCCGGTTGGGGGCGGTGTTCCCCGCCGGCGTCGGCACCGCTCCGCCGACCCCGTTGATCACGCTGGAGATCGTGCCCGTGTCACCGAGCGACACCGTGACGAGCCCGTGCGCGCGGACACCGGCGGTCTGCGGGACCTCGAACGCCCGGTCGGCGTGCACCGCGGGGTTCGTGTTGAAGAAGCAGTAGACACCGCCGCCCCAGATCTCGTGGCTCGTGACGTTCGCGGCGACCTTGTACGCCGCGTAGCCGGCGCCGGTCGGGCTCTGCCACGACGCGTTGTCCGGCACGTCGTACGGCATCTCGTTCTGGAAGAAGATCGTCCGTCCGTTGTTGCCGTTCCACTGCACTTCGTACTTCTGGTAGTGCTCGACGAACAGACCGGTCGCGAGGACGTCGTTGCCGTTCACCTCGACACCGGTCGCGCCGGTGTTGACCGTCCACCCGGTGGCGGCCCCACCGTGGTCGGCACGCCAGGCCCAGATGTGGTCGACCAGGGTGTCGTCCGCGTTGACCTGCAGGGTCGTCGTCGCCTTGCCCTGGATGCTCGAACCGACGCGGAAGAAGACGTCCTGGATGCTCTGCGGGTCGGCGGCGTGGTCGACGTGCGAGCCACTCGTGCCGAGTCGGACGAGCTGGGCGCTGTTCTGCGAACCGGCGTCGACGACGAGGTTCGACACGTTCACGCCGGCGACGTCGGTCGAGGTGAGCACCGCGTTGCCCTGCGTCGGCACGAGCGTCGGGAAGCCGATCCCGGTGACGACCGTGTCCGGACGGGTGATCGCGATGGGCGCGTTCAGCTGGTAGGTGCCGGGCGTGAAGAACAGGTTGAGTCCCTGCGACAGCGCGCTGTTGATCGTCGCCGCCGAGTCGCCCGGGTGGGCGACGTAGAAGTTCCGCATCGGGATGTCCGTGCCGGCGGTGTCCGGCCAGGTCACACCCGACGAGCTCTGCCGCAGCGACGGCACGAACACGTGGTACCTGTTCGACGAGTCGATGTACAGGTACGGCTTCTCGCGGGTCGTCGGCGTGGTCGCCAGGGTCGTGTAGCTCTTCGAGAAGTCGTTCGCCGGTGCACCCTGCACGCCCGAGAACGTCATGTTCCAGTTGCCGCCCTGCCAGGACCCGATGGACGAGTTGCGGGTGTACCACTGCTGCTGCGAGCCGGACGTGACCGTCCCGTCGACCTTCGTGTCGGCGATGTACCCGCCGGACGAGTACCCCTGGCCGCCGTCCTGGTTCGAGGGTCCCATCGTGAGGTTCCCCTTGATGTGCACCCGGCGCATCGGCGCGGCCTGGGACACCGCCCAGCGATCGGTCCCGCCCTCCGGGACGATCGCCACGTTCTCGACCGACCGCCAGAAGTTCTGCGTCGCGTTCTTCTCGTCACCGGCGTTCCACCCGGAGTCGACGTTCACGGCACCGTTGATGGTGACGTCGTCGGGGTTCTTCCCGAGGCCGGCGACCGTCGTGTAGAACCCGAGGTTCGCCCACACCCGTCCGTAGGAGCCGGGCTTGAACAGGAACGCGTACCGCTGGCTCCCGAACTGCGCGCTGGTGCTCCGGAGCTGGGAGTCGAACGCCGCGTCGACGTCGGCCTGGATCGTGGACGTCGGCGTGGAGGAACTGTAGATCTTGACGTTGCTCCCGAAGTCCGGGGTGTCGCTCGTGGTGACCGCCTGGGCGGAGACCGCGGGCAGCACTGCCCCCACGACACCGACGCTCAGCGCGATCGCGACGAGGTGCTTCATCCGTCGTTGCATGATGCTCGATTCGTCATCGTGCGGCGTCGTTGCCGCACGCAACAGACGGTAGACCCGACCGTGCCAGGAGACAGTCCGACGATCGGAGGACCGGGACGTGCCCCGCAACGGAGGAACCTTGCGCGGTGCGGTCGGTTCGGAGCGCGGTGCCGTCGGATGCGCATGATTCCGCCGGAGATGGGCAAGATTGCGTTCCCCGATCCTGCCTAGGCTCGAGACACGATCCGGTTCCGCGCACCACCAGCCGCACACCGCGGCCGACCCGATGACGGGAGGTACGACATGTCGCAGTTCGTCCAGGAGTTCTCGAAGGACGCCATCGTCGGAGAACCCGAGGTCGTCGAGGACCGCCTGTCCGTCCGCGAGGTCGCAGCCCACCCGGCCTGGCTCCGGCTGAAGGACGCCGTCACCGCGCTGCAGACCGTCCAGGTGCAGGACGGCTCCGTGCCCGAGCCGGCCGACCACGCTGCCGCGACCGAGCACGTCGCGAGGATCATCCCGGCCATCGCCGAGCTCGCCCCGCACTTCCCGCACGATGCCGCGTTCCTCGACGCCGTGCAGGACGACTTCGCCCGGTGGCGCGACGAGGGCTTCGGGGTCCCCGACTTCCTCGACTCCCTGACCGCGTTCCAGCCGCAGCAGCACCGCGTCGACGGGATCGGCCACCTCGTCGTGTTCCCGATGGTGACGCAGAACGGCAGCTCCTCGCGGTTCGTCGAGGCCGTGCTGGTCGAGGTCATCTGGCCCGAGTTCATCGCCGAGCTCGAGGCCGGCGACTACGGCAACACGCTCTTCGTCGCGCTGCGCTTCGTCGACTTCACCCCCGGGTACGACACCAACTCGGCCGTGCTCTTCCCCGAGACCGTCGCGATGCGCGAGCTGCCGACGTTCACGTGGGGCGCGATCTTCCAGGACCGTGAGGCCGCCCGCTACCGCCGGGTCGTCCGCGCAGCCGCCGAGATCACCAAGCTCGATCTTCCTGACGACGCACGCGCGATGCTCGACGACCAGGAGCTCACCGAGCGGGTCTTCGTGATGTGGGACATCATCCACGACCGGTCGCACATGCGCGGGGACCTGCCGTTCGACCCGTTCATGATCAAGCAGCGCATGCCGTTCTTCCTCTACTCGCTCGAGGAGCTGCGCTGCGACCTCACCGCGTTCCGCGAGTCGGTGCGTCTGGAACGCACCCTCTCGGCGCTGCCGGATGCGAGCCTCCAGGACGCGCAGCGCGCGATCCGCGACCACGCGCGCCTCGTGCAGTACGCCGTCGTGTTCGACCGGATCTTCCGCTTCGCGATCACCGGCAGCCGCGTCCGGAACTACGACGGGCTCGGCGGGCAGCTCCTCTTCGCGTGGATGCACCAGCACGACGTCCTGCACTGGACGGACACGCAGCTCACCATCGACTGGGAGGCCGTGCCGGACGTCATCATCGCCCTGAGCGACCAGATCAACGAGCTGTACCGGCGCTCGATCGACCGGCCGAAGGCGGCGCACTGGCTCGCCGCCTACGAGATGCTCACCCGGACGCTCACCCCGCACCCGGCCTCGGCGTGGGCGCGCGGACTCCCGACCGAGACGCTCGCCGGGCCACCGAGGGGCTACACCGACGCCGTCCTCGACGACGAGTTCCCGCTGTCGATGTTCTACGAGGCGCTCGACAAGAAGATGGCCGCGGTGATCGAGTCGACCGCGGGCATCACCGGGACGAGCGACGACGCACGGGCCGCCGCCGCGTGAGCGACGGCAGCCTCGACGGCCGCACGGTGCTGGTCGCGGGGGCGACCAGCGCCAGCGGCCTCGCCGTGTCACGGGCACTGGTCGCCGCCGGAGCGACGGTGGTGGCCGTGGGCACGAGGGCGGCGGGCCTGGAGGCGCTCCGCACCGCCGTCCCGGGCGTCACCACCCACGCGTGCGACCTGTCGTCGCGTGCCGACGTCGACGCGCTGGTCGCGCGGATCCACCGGGACACCGGGCCGGTCGACGGGCTCGTCCACCTGGTCGGCGGCTGGCGCGGGGGCGGCAGCATCGCCGGGCAGACGGACGCGGACTGGGACTTCTTCGACCGCGGGTTCCGCACCCTCCGCAACACCACCCGAGCGCTGGTCGACGACCTCGTCGCGTCACCGGCCGGGCGACTCGCGTCCGTGTCGTCCACCGCCGTCGACGCCCCCACCGCTGGCGCGGCGAACTACGCGGCCGCCAAGGCGGCGGCGGACGCCTGGGTGCGCGCCGTCGCCCAGGGGTTCCGGAAGGACGCCCCCGACACCGCAGCAGCGGCCGTGTTCGTCGTCCGGAGCCTGGACGGCCTCGAGGACCGCCTCGGCGACGAGGTCGTCCGCCTCTGGGACGTCGATGCGGCCACCGTGAACGGCACCCGACTCCCCCTCGACCCCTCCCTAGGATGAACCAGTGACCCTTCGACTCCACGACCTGGACCTGCGGGGCTTCGCCTCGGACAACTACGCCGGCATCCACCCCGAGATCCTCGACGCGATCGCAGCGGCCAACGACGGCCACCAGATCGCCTACGGCGAGGACGTCTACACCGCCCGCCTCAACGAGGTCGTCGCCGAGCACTTCGGCGCGCAGGCGCAAGCGTTCCCGGTGTTCAACGGCACCGGTGCGAACGTCGTCGGCCTGCAGTCGATGCTCCCACGGTGGGGCGCCGTCGTGTGCACCTCGACCGCGCACATCCACACCGACGAGGCCGGTGCCCCCGAGCGCGTGGGCGGGATCAAGCTCCTGCCCGTCGAGACGCCGGACGGCAAGCTCACCCCCGAGCTCATCGACAAGGAGGCCTGGGGCTGGGGCGACGAGCACCGCGCCCAGCCGCTCGTCGTCTCGATCACCCAGACCACCGAGCTCGGCACCGCCTACTCGGTGGACGAGGTCCGCGCGATCGCCGACCACGTCCACCCGCTCGGCATGACGCTGCACATGGACGGCGCCCGCATCTCGAACGCAGCCGCGAGCCTCGGGCTCCCCCTGCGCGACTTCACCACCGACGCCGGCGTCGACGTCCTGAGCTTCGGCGGGACCAAGAACGGGATGCTCTACGGCGAGGCGATCGTCGTCCTGAACCCCGACGCGTCCGAGGGCCTGCACTACCTCCGCAAGCTCAACATGCAGCTCTCGTCGAAGATGCGCTTCGTCTCGGCACAGCTCATCGCCCTGCTCACCGACGACCTCTACCTCCGGTCGGCCGGGCACGCCAACGCCATGGCGCAGCGACTCCGCGGCGCCCTCGAGGCGGGGATCGCCGACGGCAGCATCCGCGGCGTCGGGTTCAGCCAGGAGACCCAGGCGAACGGGGTCTTCGCGACCCTGCCCGCCGGGGTGGCCGACCGCCTCCGCGAGCACTTCCGGTTCTACGACTGGGACGCCAGCCGGAACGAGGTGCGGTGGATGTGCTCGTTCGACACCTCGGAGCAGGACATCGACGCGTTTGTGGCGGCGCTGACGCGCGAGCTCGCCGCCGTCTGACGACCATACAGCGGACGGGAGGCGCGGGGCGGGGCCGCACCGCGCCTCCCGACCGTCAGCCGGTCACGTGACGGTCCGCACCAACTCGACCAGGCGTAGCGACGGGGCGTCCCGCCCCTGCCCCAGCAGGCGGAATTCGCGGGAGCGACCGCTCGGGCGGAACCCGCGACGCTCGTAGAAGCGACCAGCGGGCACCGCCTGGTCGTACACCTCGAGGCGGAGCCGATCGCCGTGCCCAGCTGCCCACCCGACCACGTGGTCGAGCAGCGCATCCGCGACACCGTTCGCCCGGCCGCGGAACGACGGCGTGACGTACACGCCGGTGAGCACGGGATCGTTGCCGGATGCGTCGCCGACCTGGCCGCTCATCATGCCGATCCAGCGGCCCGTCGGGTCGACCGCCACCACACTCGTCGTCTCGGTCCCCTCTCCACGTCGCGCGCGGAGCCGCCAGTCGTCCTCGCTCATCGCGAGCGTGTACTCGAGCGTCGCACCGTAGGAGATCGGGTCGTCGGTCGCGTTCTCGATGCGGAGCGACCGCACCTGCTCCCAGTCGCGCTCGGTCGTGGTCCGGATCGAGAACGCAGCCTGCACGACTCCACGGTACGACCCGCGCTCTGGGGTGTCCGTCACGGCCCACCCGACGGGTGCCCCCTTTCGAATCCTCGGCACGCATCCACCCGAGGATCGGAGTCCGTCGTGCCCCTGCACGCCCCCACCACCGTGTCGCCACCGTCCGCGGACCCCACGGCGTTCGCATCCGTCGTGCGGCGGCACACGCCGCTGGTGCGCGCGACCGCGATGCGCCTGCGGCACTGCCGGGCGGACGCCGACGACGTCGTGCAGGAGACGTTCCTCGCGGCGTGGACGCACCTGGAGTCGATCGTCGACCCGGAGGCGATCGGCGCGTGGTTGGTGACGACCGCGCGGCGACGGAGCTACGACCGGCTGCGTCGGGGCGGGTCGTCGGCGATCCGGTGGGTCGACGAGTCGACGCCGGCGACCGAGGACCACGCCCCGACCGGGGTCGCCGAGCGGTCGTCGCTGGCGGACGCGGCGAGCGCCGTCCTCGCCACGATGCCGGCCGTGCAGCGCTGGTGCTGGGAGCTCCGGCACCTCGACGAGCTGCCGTACCGCGAGGTCGCCGCCGCGGTCGGCCTGCCGGTCTCGACGGTGCGTGGCATGCTCGTGCGGGCCCGGTCGACGCTCGCGCGGGAGCTGGCCGGGTGGCGGTGACGTCGGGGCGTTGCTGTCGGCCGGCTCCGCCGTCCCGGGCGGGAGGCACGTGGCGGGCCCGCACCGCGCCTCCCGACCGGATCGGGTCGCGCCGGCGACCCTCGACCGCGCCGGGCTGCCCGCTCGCGTCGACCGGGTACAACGGCACTCGGCTCGCACGCCGACGCCGCGCGCAGGATGGCGCGGTGTTCATCCCCACGCGAGCCGCCGGCCTCGACGCACTCCACGAGTTCGTCCCGCGAGCCGGCGCGGACTACCGACGCGACCGCAACCACGACCTCGGACCGGCACGGACGAACGTGTCCGGACTCTCTCCGTACATCCGGCACCGGCTGGTGACCGAGCAGGAGGTCGTCGACGCCGTCCTCGACCGACACAGCCTGCACGCCGCCGAGAAGTTCGTGCAGGAGGTGTTCTGGCGGACCTACTGGAAGGGGTGGCTCGAGCAGCGTCCCGAGGTGTGGCGCCGGTACCGGACCGACGTCGGGGACCTGCTCGGCGGCGACCTGCCGGACGGCTACGAGGACGCGGTCGCGGGTCGGACCGGGATCGACGCGATGGACGCCTGGGTGCGGGAGCTCGTCGACACCGGGTACCTGCACAACCACGTCCGGATGTGGTTCGCGAGCATCTGGGTGTTCACGCTCGGGCTGCCGTGGCAGCTCGGCGCCGACTTCTTCCTCCGGCACCTCCTCGACGGGGACGCGGCGTCGAACACGCTCTCGTGGCGGTGGGTCGCCGGGCTGCAGACGCGTGGGAAGACCTACCTCGCGACGGCGGACAACATCGCGCGGTACACGGACGGGCGGTTCTCGCCGACGGGGCTCGCCACGCGTGCCGTCGCGCTCGACGAGGACCCCTTCCCGCCGGCGGTGCCGATCCCGGATGACGACGACCCGGCCGCGATCGGTCCGCGCGCGGGTCTGCTGCTGCACGACGAGGACCTCGAGCCGGTCTCGTTGCTCGCTCCGCTCGGGGGCTCGGTCCCGGCACTCGCCGCGACCGCGGTGGTCGGGGCCGCCGCAGCACGGTCGCCCGCGGGGGCGTCGACGCTCGTCGAGGAGTTCACGGCCGGTGCCCTCGACGACGCGGCGTCACGGGCGCTCGACGCCGACGGGCGAGCGGCCGAGGTGCTCGACCCGTCCGACGTGGCCGCCGTGGTCGACTGGGCGACCTCGGAGCGGCTCGACACCGTCGTGGTCCCGTACGCCCCGGTCGGGCCGGCCGAGGAGCGCTTGGACGCCCTGCGGTCGGCACTCGCCGAGACGGACACGGGGCTGGTGGTCGTGCGGCGTCCGTGGGACAGTCGAGCGTGGCCGTTCGCGTCGCGCGGCTTCTTCCCGTTCAAGGAGCGCATCCCGGGGCTCGTGCGCGGGCGGTAGCCGACGGGTCCGGCGGTGACTACGGCAGCATCTGCTGGAAGGTCACGACGGCACGGCCGATCCCGACGACGAAGCCGAGCACGGTGACGGCGATGGCCACCCAGAGCGGCCACATCCCTCGCCCTGGTGCCACCTTGCGGACCACGACGTACCGGCCGATGACGTAGACGACCGGCGACAGGAAGGCCCACGGCCACGGGAACGGGCGGACCACACCGCGTCGGCGGAGCACGCGGTGGTCGAGGAACGCGAGCACGACGTTCGCGGCGTACAGGAGCACGCTGAACCCCTGCAGCGCGAAGTACCCGGCCGTGTAGATCGATCGCGGGTCGACCGTCCGGACGCCCGGTCCGATGACCTCGTACCGGATCTGCGGCTGGTACAGGAACGAGATCGGCAGCGCGAGGAGCGGGAGCAGCGCGAGGACCCAGACGAAGACGGTGTCGGTCGGCACGTGGTCGGCGAGGCGCGGGCGCGGCATCTGTGCCCTCGGCGGGCCGACCTGCGCGGTCCACCCGGTGCCGTCCCACCACCGACTGCCGTGCTCCCCCGAGGGGTCGGGGTACCAGCCAGGGGGCGTCGTGGACATCGGTGCTCCTCGAGGGTCGTCGGGAGCGGACCGCCCCCGCGTCCGACCGTAGGGCAGCGCGGCGCGGTCTGCTCCGATCCGGAGCTGACGAACCGTTCAGGAACGGTGTCACGCCCCGACGGTGCGTGCTTGCGCTGATGGTCCGCCACCACGACGGACGCCAGGCGCGGTGCCGGTCGGCACCGCGCCTGGCGTCCCTGTGTGGTCGCGACGTCACCCCCAGATGGACCGCAGGGTCCAGGCCGTCAGGTCGTCCACCCGGGCGGTGCCACCCGTGGCGAAGGCGCTGACGCCGGTGCTGGTCGGGTCCGGGAAGACCTGGTCGGTGAGGACGACCTGCCCGTCGTCCGCGAACACCTCGATCGAGGACGCGTCGACCAGGATGCGGAGGTCCAGGCCGCCGCGGGTCAACGGCAGGGGTGCTTCGCTGCGCGAGGGGAAGGCGCTGCTGAACCCGACGTTCCCCGAGTGGGTCCGGTCGATGAAGACCTTCCCCGTCGTCGTGTCGTACCCGACCTGCGTGGACTGTCCGGCGCCGGTCCGCACGGCGAGCCCGAAGGTCTTCGCCGATCCTCGGGTGAGGTGGGCCCGCAGGTCGAGCGTCTCGCCCCGCACGGGGAGCACCGTCGTCGTGTTCGCGACCGGGACGTTCCGCGCCCGGACGGGACGACCGGAGTGCAGCCGGTCGATGCCGTCCACGGGTTGCTCGACGATGCGGACCTTCCCGTCGATGGTCCGCAGTGACAGGGAGCGTGGGAACGTCTCGGCGCCCTGCCACGGTGTGGTGGGCACGTTGGAGGCGTAGGCCCAGTTGTTCATCCACGCGATCGCGATGCGTTGACCGCCCGGGGCGTTCTCCCACGTGTTCTCCGCGTAGAAGTCCTCGCCGTGGTCGAGCCAGTCCGCCCGCTCGTACTGGTTCAGTGCCGGGGCGTCACTCTGGGTGAACGCGTCGGCGAGGATGTGCCCCCACCCACCGGTGCCCCGGTCGACGATCTGGATCTGCGCGTCCTCACCCCGGAACTCCGCGATGTCCCACGAGGTCCAGTCGAGGACCTCGCTGTTCGACCCGGTCGCGCTCCGGACGACCTTCCCGCCGACGAGGAGGTTCACCGTGGTCTGCGTGTCCCACGGCGCGGCCTCGTGGTCCGCCGCGATGATCTGCCCGACCATCAGGTGGCCCCAGCCACCCGTCCCGTCGTTGTCGTCGACGATCTGGACCTGGGCGTCCTCGCCCCGGTACGCGGAGGCGTCGAGGCTCGCCCACCGGAGCGTGCCGGTGCCGTCACCGGTGACCGACTGCACGACCTTCCCGCCGACGACGAGGTTGACCGCCGTGGGGTGCGGCTGCCCCCACGGGTGGTCCCCGCCCGCGACCTGCAGGTCGACGTACGGCTTCGTGATCGTGAACGTCGGCGATGTGATCGTCCCCGTCCCGGTGTCGCCGGCAGGCGTGAAGGTGTCGAGCACCGAGCTGCCGATCTGGTTCGGCAGGGACTCCTGGGTCGGACCGGCACCGACGAACGCCCCGGTGGCCGTCCATCCCGTTCCGTAGGTGGGTCCGGCGAAGTCGGCGAGGACGGTGCCCTCGGGGACCGTCCCGGCGGGGACCGCGCCCGGAACGGCGGGGCTGTCGCCGCCACCGACGAGGAAGTTGAGCCGCTTCCCGCGGACCGTGAACGGCGCTGAGGTGAGGGTCCCCGTCGATGCGTCACCACCGGCGAAGCTGTCGACGAGGTACCGGCCCTGGTACCCGCTGACGTCCTGCTGGTCGGGGAGCGCGCCCGCCGCTGGACCGGTGCCGAACGCGGAACCGGTCGCCGTCCACCCGGCGTAGGTGCCGGACTCGAAGTCGGCGACGTCCGTGCCACGCGGCGCCGTGTAGGTGGCGGGTCCGTCCGGTGTGAAGGACGTCCCGTCGAACTGCCCCGTGAAGTACTGGACGCCGGTGCTGCCCACGCTGACGGTCAGGACCCACTTCGTCCTCCGGCGATCGCCGTCCACCGGCAGGGAGTAGAGGTCCGGCATCTCCCACACACCGCTGGTCGCACCGTGCGGGCCGAAGTCGCTCGCGTGCGTCCACGACCGGAGGTCCTTCGACGTGTAGAAGGCGATCTTGTACTGGTCGGAGAGCGTGACGGCCATCACCCACTGCTTCTTCGGCGCGTACCAGAACACCTTCGGATCGCGGAAGTTCGTCGAGTGGAGGTCGAGGACCGGGTTGCCGGCGTACCGGGTCCAGGTGCGGCCGTGATCGGTGCTGTACGCCATCGACTGCGTCTGGATGCCGGTGCCCGCCTGCACGCTCGTGTAGAACGCCACCATCGCGGGGTGCCGCTTCGTCCCGAGGCCGCTGGTGTTGCCGGTGTCCACGACCGCTCCCCCGGAGTAGAACGCCGAGCTCCCGGGGTCGGGCTCCGGACCGCGCACGGGGATCTTCTGCCAGTGCACGAGGTCCTTGCTGACGGCCCCCTCCCACGTGCCGTAGCTGAACAGGTACCAGAGGCCGTCCTCGTGGACGAGCCCGTTCGGGTCGCCGATCCAGCCGGACGGGAGCGAGTAGTGGAACTGGGGCCGGTACGTCTCGTGGTACTGGCGGGTGTCGGCTTCGCTGGCGGTGGCGGTCACGGACGCCAGGACCAGCGCGCCCGTCACGGCTGCCGCCGCGATCGCGCCGAAGCGCTGCAGTGGTCGGAACATGGTGGTTCGAGCCTTCCTCTCTGAAGACCTTCTCGGGAGTCGTCGGGACGACGGGGGTGCGAGCGCAGGGTGTCAGCCGTGCGGTTCGCGAGCGCAGGGTGTCACTCGTGCGGTCCGCGCCCGCCGGGCGGCGTCACGGACAGGTGGTCCGGCTGCTCGCTCGCGGACGGTGTCGACGGCGGTTGGGTGAGGGCGTCACGGATGATCCGGCGTGGGTCGTACCGACGCGGGTCGAGCTCGGACCAGTCGATCTCGACACCGGTCTCCTCCTCGACCTGCGCCTTCGTGGCGTCGGCCCACCGACGGAGTCGTCGGATGAAGACGGCGAGTTGCTGCGCCGCGCCGACGAGGCGATGGGGGCCGAGGAACACGGCGGCGACGATCCCGAGGACGATCAGCTTGTCGACGTCCACCGCACGCTCCCGTCGGACCGGCGTGGTCGGGTCATTCGGTGGGGGTCGCCGGGGCCGCTCCCGGTGCGGGAGCCGCGGTGTCGGACGCGGGACGGTGCTGGTCGCCGTCCCGCACCTCCCGCCGGAAGATCGTGAGCGACTGTCCGAGGCCCTTGGCGAGCGCCGGCAGCTTCGTGGCGCCGAAGAGCAGGACGACGATGCCGAGGATGACGAGCAGGTGGATGCCGGTGAGGTTGCCGAGCACGGTGTTCTCCTTGGGTGGACGGGATGGGGGATGCAGGACAGGAGGGTGCGCGTCAGTCGACGGCGCGCGAGGCCGCTGCGAGGCGACGCTCGAGGCGACGGTCGTGCAGCCACGCGACGGTGCACGCGGCGAGGTAGAGCACGACCATGGGCACGGCCAGCAGGAACATCGAGGCGACGTCGGCGGACGGCGTGACGAGGGCGGTGAAGACGAGGATGCAGAGGACCGCGATGCGCCAGGCGCCCCGGATCGCCGCCGCCGAGAGCACCCCGACGACGTTGAGCAGGACGAGGAACACCGGGAGGACGAAGGCGATCCCGACGGCGAGCACGAGCTTGATCGCGAAGTCGTAGTAGGCCTTCGCGTCGACGATCGAGGTGTCCTGGTGCGCGACGAAGCTGCCGAGCACCTGCACGACGTGGGGCAGGACGGACCACCCGAACCAGCACCCGCCGAGGAACAGCGGGATCGCCGAACCGAGGAACCCGACGGCGTGTGCCCGCTCCTTCCGGAGCAGCGCGGGGACGACGAACGCCCACGCCTGGTGGAGCCAGACCGGACAGGCGAGGACGACGGCGATGGTCAGGGTGATCTGGAGGCGGAGGTCGAAGGCCCCGCTGATCGCCGGGAAGTTCAGCTCGGCGGTGTGCCCGCCGATGCCCGTCGCGAGTTCGGTGACCGGGGCACGGAGCCCCGCGAGCACGGCGGGTGTGAGGAACCAGCCGGCGACCGCCGCCACGGCCACGGCCAGCGCTGCACGGGCGAGCCGTCGGCGCAGTTCGTCGAGGTGCTGGCCGAGGGACATCGTGCCCGTCGTGCGGCGCCGTGCCCCGTCCGTGACGGTGGGCGCCGTCACCGCTCGGCCCTCGGTGCGCCGGCGAGGTGGATCTCGTCCGCCGTCGGCAGGTCGGCACCGCGGCGACCGACCGTGATCGCCGCGGCGGTGGAGCAGGTCCGCCCAAGCACGGTCAGCGCCGCGCGGTCGAGGGGCCCCAGCGACGATCCGTCGGTCGGCTGCGCCCGGTCCCCGGTGAGCTGCCGGACGAGCGTGGCCGTGTAGGTGTCGCCGGCACCCACGGTGTCGACGACCTCCACCGGTTCACCCGGGACCGACACCCGCTCGTCCGCCGTGGCCAGGACGGACCCCGAGGCACCCGTGGTGATCACCGCGAGTTCCGGCCCGAGGGCGAGGATCGAGTCGAGCACCGCCTCGGGGTCGAGCGTGGGCCAGAGCCACGCCGCGTCCTCGTCGGAGAGCTTCACCACCGTCGCGCGGGTCGCCAGCTCCTCGAAGCGGGCGCGGGCACCATCCCGGGTGCCGAGCAGGGCGGGACGGATGTTCGGATCGAACGAGACGGTGCCGCCGGCGGCCGTCGTCCGCTCCGCCGCGGCCAGCACCGCTTCCGCGCCGGGGTGCAGGAACGCGCCGATCGACCCGACGTGCAGCCACTCCGGTGTCCGTCGCAGGGGCGGGAGGTCCCACTCGATGTCGAACACGTAGGAGGGCTGCCCGTCGGCACCGAGCTGCACCGTCGCGGACGACGTGCGTGCGGCGCCGAAGGCCCCGTCGACGAGCCGCACACCCGAGGCCGCGAGGTGCTCCGCGATGCGGTGCCCGCGGTCGTCGGGACCGAGCCAGGTGGCGAACTCGACGTCGGCACCGAGCCGTCCCAGGCCGAGCGCGACGTTCGCGGGTCCTCCGCCTGGTACCTCGCGGACGTGTCCGGCTCCGTCGTGGACGACGTCGACGAGTGCCTCCCCGGCGACGGTGATCACCGACACGGGCATCCCCGTCCACGAGCGGCGACGCTGCCGCGTTCCCAGGGCATCAGGCCGGCCCGGATCCCGCGACGACCACCGCCGGCGCGGGCGTCACCGGTGCGACGGTCTCCCCGAGCGGCCACCACCTGGCACCGGCCGGCGCCTCGACGGTCCACGGGGGTGCCTGCAGCGGGTAGACCCGGGTCGTGACGGATCGACCGGCACTGGTGAAGACCTCGACGACGGAGCCGTCGAGCAGCACCCGGACCGCCGGCCTGTCGGCCGCGGCGTCGAACGCGTCACGGACCACGGCAGGGCTTCGGTCGGCCCGGTGGTCCGTGCTGGCGCTGGACCGGTCGACGGTGAGCGTGCCCGCGTCGGCGTCCACGACGACGTCGAGGAACTCGTCGTCGGAGAACCGGACCCGGATGCGGCCGGTGACCGGGACCTCGAGCACGATCTCCGCCTGGGCGCCGATGGTCTCACCGCTGTCCGACGGCACCGTGGCGGGGCGGAGCGCGTCGACGGCCGGGTGGGGTTCGGTGCGGAGGCGGCCGTCCGCGACCCACGCGCGGCGTGGCAGGGAGATCGCGCCGGACCAGCCCGCCTGCTCGGTCCACTCCGGTGTCCGGCCCTCGGTGACCCAGCCGAACAGCACCGACCCCCAGGACCCTGCCCGCATCACCGAGGCCGCGTAGAAGTGCTGGCCGTCGTCGATCCGGGACGGCTGCGGTGCACCGGTCAACGGCACCGCGAGCACGTCGCCGGGTCCCTCGGCGTGGGACCAGGACGCGACGATCGCCACGTCGGTGCCGTCGACCGTGATGACCTGGGGGCACTCCCACCCCTCGCCGGTGTCGATGCCGTCGACCGTGCCGCGGGGCATCGCGACCAGGTCGCCGACGAACGTCCAGTCGACGCCGTCGGTCGAGCGGTAGTGACGGACGGAGGCCACCTGGTCGACGTCCGCGGCACCGACGGCCATCGACCACCCGTCCCCGTCGGCCCAGACGAACGGGTCGCGGAACATCGTGATCGCCTCGTCGGAGGTGGGGTCCCGGACGACCTGGACGGGCGCACCGAAGGTGGCCCCGCCGTCGGTTGACTCGGCGAGCAGCACCGACTGGAACGGGCTGTGGTCGACCTTGCCGGAGTAGTAGGCGCGGACGACGCCCTCGTGCAGGACCGTGTTGCCGGACCACGCACCCCCGGAGTCGGCGCCACCGGGCACCGGCACGATCGCCGGACGGTGGAGCGTCCAGTGCACGAGGTCGTCGCTCGTCGCGTGCCCCCACTCGACCGGGACGTCGAGGTCGACGCGCGGCCGGGACTGGAAGTACAGGTGGGCCTGCCCGCCGATGTCGATCGGGCCGTTCGGGTCGTTGACGTACCCGCGGGGCAGTCGGACGTGGAACTGCGGGAGGTGGTGGTCGGCTGGTGCGATCACGGTCGGTGCTGCTTCCTGGGACGGAGTGGGGACGGCGCGGGCGTCGGCCGAGGGAGCCGCTGCCGGAGGCGCCTCGGTCACGGGCGTGTCGGTCATCGGGACGACCCCGCCGTGACGCCCTCGATGAAGTACCGCTGGGCGAAGACGAACAGCAGCACGCTCGGGATCATCGTGAGGACCACCCCGGCGAGCACGACCGAGATCGAGCCGGTCCCGAGGTTGCCCTGCAGCCCGACCAGTCCGAGCGGCAGCGTGAAGGTCTCCTGCTGGTTGAGGAAGATGAGCGGCCGGTAGTACTCGGCCCAGAACGCCGAGAAGTTCAGGATCGCGAGCGTCGCGATCGCCGGGCTGGCCATCCGCGAGTACACGTGCCAGAACACGCCGAACTGTGTCGCCCCGTCGATGCGGGCCGCCTCGCCGAGCTCCCGCGGCATCTGCATGAAGTACTGCCGCATCAGGAAGGTGCCGAACGCGCTGCCGAGCGCGGGGACGATCAGGGAGGCGATGGAACCGGTGAGTCCCATGTCCTTGAGGATGACGAAGACGGGGATGATGATCGTCTGGATCGGCACCATCATCGTGGCGAGGAAGATGCCGAAGATCGTGTTCTTCCCCGGGAAGCTGATCATCGCGAACGCGTAGCCCGAGAGCGTGCAGGTGATGGTCTGCCCGACGACGATCAGGAGCGTGACGATGACGCTGTTGACGAAGAACTGGCCGATCGGGATCTGGTTGAACACCGCCGCGTAGTTGCTGAAGTCCCACGAGAGCGGGATCCACTGCGGCGGGTTGTTGAACGACTCCGCCGGTGTCCGGAGCGACGTGGTGAGCGTCCAGAGCAGCGGTCCGAGCGCGAACACCGCCGCGATGATCAGGATGACGAGTCCGATCACGCTGCCGACGGTCGCGACCGGCCTGCGGCGACGGACGATGTGGGCGACGCTCGGTTGCGCGACGGTCTCCGGCGCGTGGAGCGGGTTGAGGACGTCGGTGGTCGTCATTGGTAGAACACCAGCTTTCGTGCGGCGATGAACTGGATCCCGGTGATGATGCCGATGATGACGAGCAGCAGGATCGCGATGGCGGAGGCGAACCCGAACTGCAGGTTCTGGAAGCCCGCCTGGTAGAGGGAGATCGTCGCGGTCGTCGTCGCGGTGCCCGGCCCGCCCTTCGTCATGATGAAGGGCTGGTCGAACAGCTGCATCGCGTTGATCATCGCGATCACGGTGGCGAACAGGATCGTCGGGCTGATCAGCGGGATCTTGATGCGGAAGAGCGTGCGCCACGGTCCGGCGCCGTCGATCGCCGCGGCCTCCTGCACGTCGACGGGCACGGACATCAGGGCGGCGACGAACAGGACGAACGTGAAGCCGACCTGTTGCCAGACCACCACCAGTACGACTGTGACCTTCGCCCAGAACGGGTCGTTGAGCCAGTGCGCCCCGGGGAGCCCGATCTCGTTCAGGTAGTAGTTGATGAGCCCGAACTTGGTGTCGAAGATGTAACCCATGAAGATCGACACCGCGGCGGACGACGCGAGCAGCGGCAGGTAGAACGACGTCCGGAAGAAGACGCGCGTGGCGTTGCGCTTCCGGTTGTTCGCCAGGACCGCCAGCAGCATCCCGAGCGAGATCTGCAGGGCGACGATGCAGATCGCGAGGACGACGGTCACGCCGAACGACGCGAGCACCGGCCCGTCGGTGAACAGCCGCACGTAGTTGTCCAGCCCGACGAACTTCGGGCTGCTGATCACGTCCCACGACGTGAACGAGAGTCCGAGCGACGCGAGGATCGGGATGAAGGTGAAGACGGCGACGAAGACCACCGCCAGGCCGATCATCGCGTAGCCGAAGGAGGCCTCGCGGCGTCGGACGCGTCTGGCCGCCGGCCGGCGGGCTGCGACCTCGGCAGCCCGCCGGGAGCGGATCCCTGTCGTCGCGGTCATCACGACGCCTGCGCGGCGGCCTTCTCGATGTCGGCCTGCAGGCCGTCGAGCGCCTTCTTCGCGTTGCCGGACGAGATCGCCTGCGTGGTGCGCTGGTTCAGGGCCGTCGCGAGTGCGTTGTAGTACGGCGGCGCGGAGATCGGCACCGAGTTGTCGAGCTGGTCGTAGAACACCGACCAGTGCTCCGGCCCAGTCGTCTTGTACCGGTCGGCCGTGAGGAGCGACTTCTGCGCGGGCGTGGTGACGTTGCCCGGCCAGAGCGCGTCGAAGCTCTCGGGCTGCACCATGAGCTTGATGACCTCGAAGGCGAGGTCCTTCTGCTTCGACGAGTTGAAGATGCCGTACCCGCCGGCACCGAAGAGCGACTTGTTGCTCTTCCACGTCGGGAACTCGACGACGTCGAAGCTGCCGTCCTTCATGCCGGCGTTGTGGAGCCCGCCGGCCCAGAAGCCGCCGCCGATCGTCATGCCGATGCGCCCGGAGGCGAAGAGCCCCTGCAGCGTGCTGCCACCGCCGACGTCGGGCGAGGGCGACGCCCCCGACTTCTGCAGGTCGATCACGTACTGCAGTGCCTCGACGGCGGCGTCGGAGTTCGCTGTCGGGTCGCCCCACTTCCAGCCGCCCTTGCGACCGCTGACGCCCACCGCGTTGCCGTCGAACGCCTTGCTCCCCCAGAGCCAGTCGCCGCCGGAGTAGCGCCCCTCCTCGAGCAGGTTGCCGTCGTTCGCGTACAGGAACGAGGTCCAGCTGCCCCAGAGCCGCACGACCCAGTCGAACGCGTAGGTGCTGCCGCCGACCTTGGCCAGGCTCTCCGCCGACGAGTGGAAGTCATCCATCGACCAGTTCGCGGCGGGGCGCGAGAGTCCGGCCTTGTCGAACAGGGAGGTCGAGTAGAACATGCTGCCCGCGTTGAAGCTGTCCGGCAGCGTGTAGAGGTGCCCCTCGTACATCGTCGACTCGACCAGCGAGGGGTGGATGCCCCTGAAGTAGGTGGACAGCCCCGACAGGTTCTTCGTGACGAGGTCGTCGAGCGGCGTCAGCAGGTTCTTCGACGCGAGCAGCTGCTGCCCCTCGGTCGCGACGCTGACGATGTCGGGGACGTCGCCGGACGCGATCTGCGTGAGCACCTTCGCGAGGAAGTCGTTCCAGTCGGTGCCGTTGATCGCAGTGACCTGCAGCGACGCCTTCTTGTCGAGCTGCCGGATCTTCGGCTCGATGGCCTTCTGGAGCGCGGTGGCCGCGCTCTGCTCCCCGAAGTAGAGCATCTTGATCGTGCCCGACGTGCCGCCGGCGGTGCCGGAGGCGGAGCACGCTGCAAGGGATCCGATGCCAGCCAGCGCGAGCCCGGCCCCACCGAACTTGAACAGCGTGCGTCGGTCGATCGGGGTGCTGAATCCGTTCGCCATGGGTCGCTCCTCTCTGAGCGATCGTGGCCCCGTCGAGTCGGAGCCAATACGTATTTGCTCGCTGACTGTACACACCTCGACCGGATGAGGCAATACGTATTTGCTTCTGCCATGATGAGGGGGTCGAAGGAGGACAGATGGCGAGCCCAAAGCCGACGGAACCGTCGCACCGCGTCACGATGAAGGACGTCGCGCGGCACGCCGGCGTCTCCCAGCCGACGGTGTCGTTCGTGCTGAACGACCGGCGGGACGTGTCGATCGCCGCGGACACCCGGGCCCGCGTGCTCGAGTCGGCGAAGCAGCTCAACTTCCAGCCGAACCGCGCCGCACAGTCCCTGCGGTCCAACCGGTCGTACACGGTCGGGGTCATCGCGGACCGGCTCGTCTCCCAGCCCTACGCCGGTCACATCGTGCTCGGCGTCCAGCAGGCCGTCCAGGCGGCCGGGTACGTGTGCTTCGTGGTCGAGACCGCGCAGACGTCCGACGGGGGCAAGGCCGCCGTGGCGAACCTCGTGCAGCAGGGCGTCGCCGGCCTGATCTACGCCGCCCCGGGGCCCGAGGACGTGGTGCCGGTCTCCGGCGTCGAGGACGTGCCGACGGTCTTCGTGAACTGCTTCCCGCCGGACGGCGCGCCGGCCGTCACCGTGCTGGCCGACGAGTTCCAGGGCGGGCGCGACGTCGCCGCCGCCGTGTTCGCGGCCGGACACACCGACGTCGCGTTCCTCGGCGGGCCGGAGGACGACTACGCCTGCCGCGAGCGCAAGCGCGGATTCGACGAGGCGGCGGCCGAGGCCGGTCTCCGGGCGGACACCGTCCCCGTCCGGTTCGGCACGTACCAGGTCGGGTCGGGCTACGACCTCGCGATGGAGTTCCTCGCCGAGGACCCGCCGACCGCGCTGGTGTGCGGGAACGACCGCATGGCCGTCGGCGCACTGATGGCCGCGCAGTCCCTCGGGCTGCGCTGCCCCGAGGACGTCAGCATCGTCGGCTTCGACGACCAGCCCGACCTCGCCGACCAGATGCACCCGCCGCTGACGACGGTCGCGCTCCCGCACCAGCAGATGGGCTTCGACGCCGGCACGCTGCTGCTCGCGGAGACGCACGACCCCGGCCGCCACCTCGTGCCGTGCGAGTACGTCCCGCGCAGCTCCCTGGCCGCACCACGCACCGACACCGAACCGCAGGAGTCCGAGTGACCGACCAGCCGAGCACCCACCACCGCCCGCCGAACGGATTCGTGGGCGACGTCATCCCGTTCGCCGACGGTGACCGGGCCTGGCTGTACCACCTGCTCGACGAACGGCCGGACGCGGCACCCGTCGACCGCCCGACCGGCATGCCCTGGGCGGCGGTCTCGACGACGGACTTCGTGACGTTCGAGGACCACGGCGTCGTGCTGCCCTCGGGCGGCCCGGACGCCAGCGACTTCGACTGCTACACGGGCAGCGTCGTCCGTGACGACACCGGGCTGCTGCACCTGTTCTCCACCGGCCACAACCCGCGCATCACGACCGACACCGACCTCGGCCGGAAGGACGTCCAGGTCGTGTGCCACGCGACCTCCGACGGCGACCTCACGAGCTGGACGAAGCGCCCCGAGTGGGACCTGCCCGCACTGCCGGGCTACGCGCCCGAGGACTGGCGCGACCCGTTCGTGTTCCGCCCGTCCGCCGACCGCCCCTGGCAGATGCTCCTCGCGACCCGCCGCCCGGACGAGCCGTACCGCCGGTCCGGCTTGGTCGCCCGCCTCGAGTCCGACGACCTCGTCACCTGGCGCGACGCCGACCCGTTCTGGGCGCCGCACCGGTTCATCGCCCACGAGTGCCCGGACGTCTTCCGATGGGGCGACTGGTGGTACCTCGTGTACTCCGAGTTCTCCGACGCGTTCTGCACCCGGTACCGCATCGCGACGTCGCCCGACGGGCCGTGGCTCGCACCCGCCGACGACACCGTCGACGGCCGTGCGTTCTACGCCGCGAAGACCGTCACCCTCGGCGAGGACCGCTTCTTCGTCGGCTGGATCGCCACGAAGGAGGGCGAGCGCGACGCCGGGGCGTGGCAGTGGGCCGGCACGATGGCGACCCTGCAGGCGCACCAGCGACCGGACGGTTCGCTGCGCTTCGACCTCCCCCGGACGCTCCGGGCGGCGTACGCGGACGAGCTCGACGTCACCGACGACTTCGCGCCCCTGAACGGTGCCGCACCGGTCGTCGGGGACGGCGCAACGACCCGGTACGCCTCGTGGATCGGGCCTCGGCTGCCCACCGAGGCACTCGTCACGATCGAGCTCGACGTCGCCCCGGACACCCGATCGTTCGGCGTGCTCCTGCGCACGAGCGACGACGCGGAAGCCGGCTACGCGCTCCGCCTCGAACCGGACCGTTCCCGACTCGTCCTCGATCGGTGGCCGCGCGGCACGACCGGCGGCGAGCAGTGGCAGATCCTCGGTGACGTCCCGCACGCGGTCGAGCTCGAGCGGCAGGTGTCCCTCGCTCCCGGTCCACACCGCATCGACGTGCACCTCGACGGCGACCTCTGCGTCGCCGTCGTCGACGGCTCCGTCGCGTTGAGCACGCGGCTCTACGACCGCCCGTCCGGGCGCATCGCGCTCTTCGCGCAGGACGGCGCGTTCGCGCTGACCCGGGTCACCGTCGGCACCCGCTGACGGGCTCCGCACGGACGGACGGGAGGCGCGGTGCCAGCTGGCACCGCGCCTCCCGTCCGTCAGTCGTCCTCGTGCGCGGCCAGGGTCGCGAGCACGAGCTTCGCGATCCGCCGTTGTCCCGCGTCGTTCGGGTGGATGCCGTCCGTCGAGTAGATCCCGGTCCCGGAGTAGTCGGCCTCCGGGAAGGTGTCCGCCATGCCGACGAACGCGGCCCCGCCCTTCCCCGCGGCGTTCTCGATCTCGGCGAGGTAGGTCGACCACGGGCTCGCCATGCCGTCCGTCATGCCCGAGGCCGGGGTGAACTCCCCGATCACGAGCAGCGAAGGCTTCGTGGGGAGGGCCGCGAGCGCCTTCAGGAACGCCACGTACTGCGTACCGAGTTCCTCGGGCGAGAGCTTCGATGCGTCGTTGCCACCGAGCGTGATCGTGATGAGGTCCGGAGCAGCACGACGCATCGCCGTCAGGAAGCCCTCCTGGTCCTTCGTGAAGGTCGCGATCGTCGATCCGGAGTGCGCGGAGTCGTAGCGGTGGATGCCCGCGTCTCGGTCACCGTCGAAGATCGTGAACCCCAGCAGCGAGAACGGTGCGACGGCGGTGACCGTCACCGAGTGTTCGCCGCTCGACAGTCCGTCCACCCTCGTCGTCGTGCCGGCGCTGGCGGTCCCCGTCGTGGCGACGGTCTCCGGTGCGCCTCCGTCGACGCTGTAGGTGAAGTCACCGGACCCGGGGTAGCGCGCCCACCAGATGTCGATCCCCGTCCCCGTGAAGGGGTAGGTCCGCGACGCACCCGCCTGCATCGCGACGGACCGGTAGCCGAGGTCGGGCACGGTGGCGTCGAACTGGCTCGATCCCGTGCTCGCCGTCGCCCAGTCACCCCAGGTCGAGTCCGGGCCGTACACGGCGAACTGCGCCGGGAGGTACCCGGCACCACCGGTGACGCCGTCCGTCGGGTGCTCCGTGCGGAGTCCGTCGAGCGTGCGGTCCATCCACCGGGTGGAGCGGGCGGAAGCGCCCTGCCCCTCGGTGATCGAGTCCCCCAGGGCGACCCAGTTCGCCGGTTCGCCGGCCCGGTCGGCCACGGCCGCGTTCCAGGTCGCGAGGGGGCCGGTGTCCTCCGGGGTCTTCGCCGTCGAGCACCCCGACACGACGGTCGCCAGGAGCGCGACGGCGGCGCCGGCGACGATCCGTCGACGCCACCCGCGATCGGCGTCCTGCCTCGGACTGTCCACGTTGCCTCCCGTTGGTCGAGCCGTCGTCCGCGATCGCACGCTCACGCTCCGGTGCGGGCCGGACCCAGCTCGTCCGGCGCGACGTCCTTCTGCACCGCGAACTGCGTCCGGTGCAGTTCCTCGTACCGGCCACCGGCCGCGAGCAGTTCGTCGTGCGTCCCGCGCTCGACGATCGAGCCGTCCTCGACGACGAGGATCTGGTCCGCGCTCCGGATGGTGGACAGGCGGTGCGCGATCACCATCGCCGTCCGGCCCTCGAGCGCCTCGCTGAGCGCCGCTTGCACCGCGGCCTCCGACGTCGAGTCGAGGGCCGCCGTGGCCTCGTCGAGGATGACCACCCGTGGCTGGGCGAGCAGGAGCCGCGCGATCGTCATCCGTTGCCGCTCCCCGCCGGACAGCCGGTAGCCGCGCTCCCCCACCATCGTGTCGAGCTGGTCCGGCAGGGACCGGATCAGCGACTCGAGACGCGCACGGCGGACCGCGTCCCACACCTCGTCGTCGGAGGCGTCCGGCCGCGCGAGCCGCAGGTTCGAGCGGATGGTCTCGTGGAACAGGTGCCCGTCCTGCGTCACCATGCCCATCGTGTGGCGGAGGGACTCGAAGGTCACGTCGCGGACGTCCTCGCCGGCGAGACGGACGGCGCCCTGGTCGACGTCGTAGAGCCGCGAGAGGAGCTGCGCGATCGTGGACTTGCCCGCGCCCGAGGTCCCGACGAGCGCGACGGTCTGTCCGGGCTCGATCCGGAACGAGATGCCGTGCAGCACCTCGTCCCCGCCACGGGTGTCGAGCGTGGAGACCTCCTCGAGCGAGGCCAGCGACACCCGGTCCGCCGACGGGTAGGCGAACCGGACGTCGTCGAACTCCACGGCGACGGGACCGTCCGGCACCCGCACGGCCCCGGGCTTCTCCTGGATGAGCGGTTCGAGGTCGAGGACCTCGAACACCCGCTCGAAGCTGACGACGGCGCTCATGATCTCGACGCGGGCGTTCGCGAGGCTGGTCAGCGGCACGTACAGCCGGGTGAGCAGGAGCGCGAGCGTGACCACGTCACCCGTGTTCAGCTGGCCGCCGAGCGCCAGGACGCCGCCGAGCCCGTACACGAGCGCGAGGGCGAGCGCCGCGACGAGCGTCAGGGCGGTGACGAAGACGAACTGCAGCATCGCGGTGCGCACCCCGATGTCCCGGACGCGCGCCGCACGGACGCGGAACTCCTCGGACTCCTCGTCGGGGCGTCCGAACAGCTTGACGAGGGTGGCACCGGGTGCCGAGAACCGCTCGGTCATCTGCGTGCTCATCGCCGAGTTGTGGTCGGCGGCCTCGCGGCGCAGGGCTGCGAGCCGACCACCCATGCGGCGGGCGGGCACCAGGAAGAGCGGCAGCATGAGCACCGCGATCACGGTCACGAGCCAGGACGTGCTGAGCATCACCGCGAGGGTGAGCACGAGCGCCACGAGGTTCGTGACCACGCCGGACAGCGTGCCGCTGAAGGCCTGCTGCGCGCCGATCACGTCGTTGTTGAGCCGGCTGACGAGCGCGCCCGTGCGGGTCCGGGTGAAGAAGGCGATCGGCATCTTCTGCACGTGGTCGAAGACCGCCGTGCGCAGGTCGAGGATCACCCCTTCGCCGATCCGGGCCGAGTACCACCGGGTCACCAGCGACGAGGCAGCGTCGGCGACGGCGACGAGGGCGATGACCACCGCGAGCCAGACGATCGTGCCGACCGCACCCCGGGCGGCGATGACGTCCACCACCTGGCCCGCGAGCACCGGCGTCGCGACCGCGAGGAACGCGCCCACGATCGACAAGGCGATGAAGACCACCAGCTTGGCGCGGTACGGCGTGGCGAACGTCATGATCCGCCGGAGCGATTCGCGGGAGAACCCGTGCTTGCCGTCCTTGGCGGTCGAGATCTTGTAGAGCGAGCTCCAGGCCGCGCCTTCCATGCTCATGGCTGTTCCCTCCGTGCCGCGGGCTCGACGCGGACCGGGAGCAACGATACGGCGGTCCGCAGCGGCCTGCGTCGTGCGTGCGGCAGCCTGGAGGCGCGACCCGCCTGACGGGGCGGGTCGCGCCTCCAGGCTGGTCACCGCGCATGCGGTCGGTGCGGGTCCGCCCGCCGGTGGCGGACTACCCCAGCGGCTCGACGCCGTAGCTCGTGACCACCGCGCGCAGCTCGTCCAGGTACGTCTGCGCCTGCACGGTGAGGGGCACCGAGGCGTGCGCGATCCAGCCGATCTCGATGCGCTCGTCGACCTCGAGCGGGATGGCGACGATCTCGGGGTCGAGGTCATCGCTGATGAGCCCGGTCGAGATCGTGTACCCGCCGAGGCCGATCATGAGGTTGAAGATCGTCGCCCGGTCCGAGACGCGGATCTCGCGCTTGCTCGACATCGTCGACAGGATCTCCTCGGCCAGGTAGAAGGAGTTGTTCGCGCCCTGGTCGAAGGTGAGCCGCGGCAGGTCCTCGAGGTCCGCGAGCGTGGCGTGCTCCCGAGCCGCGATCGGGTTCCGACGGGAGACGAAGATGTGCGGCTCCGCGACGAACAGCGGGGTGAACACGACCCCGGCGTCCCGCAGGAGCTTGCCGAGCACCTGCTTGTTGAAGTCGTTGCGGTAGAGGATCCCGACCTCGCTGCGCAGCGTCCGGACGTCCTCGATGATGTCCCAGGTACGGGTCTCACGGAGCGAGAACTCGTACTCGTCCGCCGCCGCACCCTCGACCATCCGGACGAAGGCCTCGACCGCGAACGAGTAGTGCTGCGCCGACACCCCGAGCAGCCGACGCGACGCCTGCCGCCCGACGTACCGCTGCTCGAGCAAGGAGACCTGCTCGACGACCTGCCGGGCGTACCCGAGGAACTCCACGCCGTCGACGGTGAGCACCACCCCCCGGGCCGAGCGGGTGAAGAGCGGGCGCCCGATCCGTGTCTCGAGGTCCTTCATCGCCGCGGACATGGTCGGCTGCGACACGTAGAGCAGATCGGCCGCGGCGCTCATCGAGCCCTCGGTCGCGACCTCGATGAAGTACCGGAGCTGAGGCAGCGTGATGTCGTTCGAGACCCGGGCCATAGGCCGAGGCTATACCGCCGCATAGTGTCTCGGTATTACCTGATGACCCTCGGTTCCGGTCATGATCGATGCATCCTTCCCACCGTGCCCACGGGCCGCTCGACGAACAGATTGCCGACCATGGCGAACGACCTCACCTTCAGCATCACCCGGACCCGGTTCGACGAGGACTACTCCCCGTCGGACAGCTCCCGGCTGACCACGAACTTCGCCAACCTGGCGCGCGGCGAGCGCCGGCAGGAGAACCTCCGTGCTGCGCTGGCGATGATCGACGGGCGCGCGAACGACCTCTTGGCCGCCGGGGACCGCTACCGCCTGGAGCTCGACATCGTCTCGGCGTCGCTGCAGTTCTCCGACGGCGGATCGGACGCCGAGTTCCCGCTGCTCGAGATGCTCGACGTCACGATCGTCGACCAGCACACCGGCGAGCGCCACCACGGCATCCTCGGCAACAACTTCTCGTCGTACCTGCGGGACTACGACTTCTCGGTGCTGCTCCCGTCGTCAGAGGGCCTGCCGTCCGACTTCGGCGTGCTGCACGGGGCGCTCTTCCAGCGGTTCCTCTCGTCGTCGGCGTTCCACGACGCGTTCGGTGCCGAGCCCGTCGTCTGCATCAGCGTCTCGACGAGCCAGACCTACCGCCGGACCGGGTACGTCCACCCGGTGCTCGGCGCCGAGTACGAGCACGAGCACTCCTCGCTCACCGACGACTACTTCGGCCGGATGGGCATGCAGGTCCGGTACTTCCAGCCCGCCGGAGCGTCGGCCCCGCTCGCGTTCTACTCGCGCGGTGACGTCACCGCGGACTACTCGGACCTCCAGCTGATCGGCACCATCGCCACGATGGAGACCTTCCAGAAGATCTACCGTCCGGAGATCTACGCCGCGAACACGCCGGCCGGGGACACCTACCGCCCCACCCTCGACCACACCGACTTCACGCCCACCCCGGTCACCTACGACCGCGAGGAGCGCAGCCGCCTCGGGATCACCCAGGGCCGGTGGACCGAGGAGCACCTCGTGACGCCGCACCACGCCCTCCTCTCGCGGTTCGCCGCCGAAGCCACCGTTGCCCTCTGACCCCGTTCCCTCCTGACAGGATCCGCACGCGCATGACGTCTCTCCTCCCCACCGCGATCGTCGGCAGCCTGCCGAAGCCGTCCTGGCTCGCCGAGCCCGAACGACTCTGGTCCCCCTGGCTGCTCGACGGCGCCGCGCTGATCGAGGGCAAGCAGGACGCCCTTCGCGCAGCCGTGCACGAGCAGGAGCGCCGCGGCCTCGACATCGTCAGCGACGGCGAGCAGACCCGGCAGCACTTCGTCACGACGTTCATCGAGCACCTCGACGGCATCGACCAGGAGCGCAAGGAGACCGTCCGGATCCGCGACCGGTACGACGCCGCCGTCCCCACGGTCGTCGGCGCCGTGAGCCGCCCCGCCCCCGTGTTCGTCGAGGACGCGAAGTTCTTGCGCGCACAGACCGACCGGCCGATCAAGTGGGCACTCCCTGGCCCGATGACCATGATCGACACGCTCTCCGACCAGCACTACAAGTCTCGCGAGAAGCTCGCGTGGGAGTTCGCCACCATCCTCAACCAAGAGGCCCGCGAGCTCCAGGATGCCGGCGTCGACATCATCCAGTTCGACGAGCCCGCCTTCACCGTCTTCCACGACGAGGTGCAGGACTGGGGTGTCGCCGCACTCGAGCGTGCCGCCGAGGGCCTGCACACCGCCGAGACCGCCGTGCACATCTGTTACGGGTACGGCATCGAGGCGAACAACAAGTGGAAGGAGACGCTCGGCGCCGAGTGGCGACAGTACGAGCAGTCCTTCCCGCTGCTGCAGCAGTCGTCGATCGACATCGTGTCACTCGAGTGCATCCACTCCCACGTGCCCCTCGACCTCGTGGAGCTCATCCGCGGGAAGAAGGTCATGCTCGGCGCGATCGACGTCGCCACCGAGACCGTCGAGACCCCGGACGAGGTCGCGGAGGTGCTCCGTCGGGCGCTCGACTTCGTCGACGCCGACAAGCTCATCCCGAGCTCGAACTGCGGGATGGCGCCGCTGGCACGGGACGCTGCGCTCGCGAAGCTCAGCGCGCTGTCCGCCGGTGCGGGCATCGTGCGGGCCGAGCTCGTCGGCGCGGCCGTGCCGGCCGGGCGCTAGGCGCTTCCGGTCGACACGGCGGCCCCGCTCCGGACGGAGCGGGGCCGTCGTGGTCGTCGCGTTGCCACACGCTCAGCGTTCGAGCAGGCCCGGAGGCGCGACGACCGTCCGGTGCGCAGGTCACGCTGGCACTGCGGTCACCCGTTGCTGCGCGCGGTCGACCGCTCACGTCGCCGGGCGACGAACCACGCTGGAGCCGGGCCGCACCTCACATGTCGGCGACGAGGCGGAGCGTGTAGCCCTCGGGGACGGCCTGGTGCTCGACGTAGTAGGCGAACACCGGCGCCGCTTCGTCGGCCGTGAAGAGCTCTGCCGGGTGGCGCGGCTCGTGCGCGGCCTGCACGTCGATGGTCTCGGTGAGCGGCTCGGCGAGGTCGTGGTCTCGCCCGACGATGAAGAAACGGTAATCGCCGTCGTCTTCGCGGCGACGGAGTTCGACGCTCATCTTCTCGGCCGTGCCGCCGGCCTGCAGGTACGAGTCGCCGTACTCGTCGATGACTGTCTGCGGGCCTGCGCGCCAGGTCTGATCGTCGATCGGAGCGAGGAAGACGAGCAACGCGAACTGATCGTCGTTGTCGAGCAGACCCAGGCTGCGCCGGAGCTGATCGGGGACAGGACGAAACGTGTCGTTCAGAACGGTGCTGATGGACCCGTTCGTCTTCATGATGATCAAGGCTGACTACTCCACGTGCTCGTAGGCGACAGAGGTGATCGTGATGCGCACCCCGTGCAGCGTGGCATACTCGGGCTCGTCGTCGTCCAACCCGCCGCGGAACCGCGCTGCCAATCGCTCCACCGCCCCAGCGAGAGGTGCCGAGGTCAGCGCTCAGACGAGCGACTCGACCCCGCCCACGTCCAGTGTTGCCGCGGAGCGTCAGGCGTACGGGGTTGACTGTGGCCATGATCCCCAAGAACCTCATCCATCAGGTCGAGAGCGCGACGGTCCGTGATCGCGACGGCGCGACGGTCGGCAAGGTGACGCAGGTGTTCCCCTCCGACGAGGACGGCAGTGCGGCGTACGTCAGCGTCGCGACCGGCTTGCTCGGGAGGCACCACGCGCTGGTCCCGGTCGAGGACGCGACCTTCGACGGCACGGATCTGCGCGTCGGGTACACGAAGAACGCGATCACGGACGCGCCGTCCGTCGGTCCCGGGAACGCCCTGTCTCCCAGCGAGGCGAACGCCGTTCGCAGACACTTCGGCCTCTCCGTCACGGGCGCAGCAATCGGAGACATGGGCGACCCGAACGAGAACCTCGATCAGGCCGGAACAGGGCCGGCAGGCGCGGACGACACCGAGGGGGCCGGGACGACGCCGCCGGCGTGACCGGCGACGGCTTCTGCTTCATCGGTCCCGCACGTTCCTTCCGACCTCGACAAGGAGCCGGCGGACCGCGAACATACGATCACGGCCGTTGCGATCGGGACGTTGGGCTTCGCCAACAGCATCACCGGGTAGTCGACCATTTCTCTCAGCGCTCTGAGACGTCACCGTCGATCTCATCACGAGCAGATCGTCGCGGACAGGCACGGCGAGGCCAGCTGCTCTGCATCCATCTGATCGGGGTGCCATCGTCACTGCAGCAACGACTGCACAGCGTTGCACAGGTCGGACTGCTGACCGCTCGCGAAGAGCGCACCGGCTCTCTTGTACCTGTAGTTCGTAGCGCCCGGCATGCCAGCCCCGAGTAGATGAACGTGACCGACAGGTTGGCCGTTGTCTGATCGGGTCACCGTCCGGTCGGAGGGAGAGCCGACGGTTGGCTCCTCGCATTCCACGACGTAGCGGTGTCCTCTGTCCGTCTCGACCTCGAACTGTTGCAGATGATCGAGATCGGAATCACGGTCATGGGCCTCGCCCTGAGCCGTCACCGCTCGGATCTTCATTTACACGGTTCGAGCATGCTCGTTCCCAATCCCACCGCCCGGTGGCCGATCAATCACGGGGCCGCCTCACGCCGTACGCTCGCAGCAACTGATTCGCTCTCGCGTCAGAATGCCCGAAACACGGTCGTCCGGCTTACGCCAAGGACCTCGCCAATCTGCTGCACGGTCATGTCCTGGTGCTCATGCAGGCGCCGAGCTGTTCGCACATGATTGCTCGAGAGCCGTGGCGGCCGCCCACCGGGACGGCCCTGGGCTCGAGCTGCTACTAAGCCAGCGTGGGTCTGCCCACGGATCAGGTCGCGTTCGAACTCTGCCAGCGCGGCGAAGACATGGAACGCGAGCCGGCGGCTCGGCGAGATCGTGTCGATCGTTTCCTGCAGTGAACGGAAACCGACACCTCGGTCCCCCAATGCCTCAAGCTGGCCAATGAGGTGCCGAATCGACCGACCCAACCGATCCAGCCGCCACACCACCGACGTGTCACCTCGCCGCAACTGATCGAGCAGCTCCGTCAACTCGGGCCGATACTCGAGCACCCGATGAGCCGGAATTCGTCAGCACTCGGTAGCAAAGGCCCGTAGATTTTCACACTGAGTATCGCTACACGACTCGCCGGACCACTGGGCACCGGGCACCGGGCACCGGGCACCACTCGAGAGCGATGTGCCACAAACGGTCGCTTCCAGCACGCCGAACACAATTGGACGCCGAAACCAGCCCCGACCGCCGAAGCAGCACGAGTGTCAGGAGTTATTTGCTGGTGAGGTGCTCATTGATTGCTGCAGCAACTTCTTCGGCATTGTGGCACTGCACGACGTACTCGTATCCCTGACGCGTGGTGATCACCACCGCCGGACGATGCCCGAGGATGAGTCCGGTCGCGTTCGGCTTCCACCGGAGACCGACACCACCAAATTGGTACCAGGTCTCAGCCTGCGTCCGCACCGACGCAACGTCCACGAATGCGATCCTTCGCCGCCAAATCGGCCGAAACTGCAGCTCGATCTGGTCCGTCAGCCGAACATGAATCGACGCGTTCAGCATCACGAGCCCGACAGCGAGGAGAAGGACTCCCGGCAGCATCGTCAGCGTCGCGGAGCTGACTCCGATCTGGCCAACCAGGAACACGGTGAACACCACCATGCCGACGAAGCTGGCCAGGAGGGACGCGCCAAGGACCTTCATCCACGCGGGACCATTCGTTGTCTCATTCATGCGGGAGTCTCCTGTTCGTGAGGTTCATCAATCAATGGTTGCTGCTTTCGCATTGCCACCCAGCCCAGTGGGACGACGAGGATGAAGAGAGCGGCGGCCATCACGAATGCGAAACTCGACACCCCGAGGACCAGCCAGATACCAAGGTGGAAGAGCAATGCGAGTGGCAGTAGCGCGCGCAAGCGGAAGGCGGTGGGAAGGAAAACACAGATCGCGAGCGTGAACTCGAGTACGAGCGTTCCCCACGTCAGGGCCGCCAGCAGCGGTGGCTGCACCGTGACCCATTCAGCAAGGGGCCGGAGTATGGCTGGCGCTCCGAAGACGCTGTTCCGAACCCAGTAGAAGAGGGATGTCCCATCCGCCCACTCGGCACTGCCAAGTTTTCCCAGACATGCGACGAGGTACACGACGGCGATTTGTGCTTTCGCGAGGGTCAGCATCCAGGCCGCCACGAACGTGCGGGTGCGCCACAGTCTCCCGGGATGGGGTGCACGCCAGGAATGGAGGCGCCAATCGCTCAAACTGACGGGGACGAGTAGCAGCCCGAGAATGCCAGCGAGCTGGTCTCCGCCATCGGGAGCGGCGCTTGCGAGTGGGAGTGCTATGAGCAGCAGCGCAAGCGGAATCGCTGTGGCGGCGGGGAACCACCCGGAAGCCACCACAAGGCAGAGTGCACCGGCAGCAAGTTGCGCCCCGCCAACTGCGCTGTCCGGGATCCAGCACGGCCAGGCCATCCATCCGGCGCTGGCGCCGCACCTCGAGGCCAACGCTCCGGGAACCGGGGAGAACAAGACAGATGCTGGTGTGAGCAGATAGGTCAATCCCGCGGCCAGCGCGAGAAAACCGCGGGCGATGGCGATCGAGCCGGTCCATGGTTCCTGGATGCGCAGTTCCTGATTTGTCCAGAACTGGCGAAACGTACTCAGCACTCAACGTCCAAGTAGATCGCCTCCGTGAGACGTTCAGCCGAACGCAGCTTCCGCCACTCCCAGGGCACCGGTCGTTCGGCAATCAGCACGAGCCGTCCGCACAGGCTAGGGGCGGTACGAGGGTTGTTGACCGGCCGCGGTACTGTTGCGAGAACGGCTCGGCAGCTTGCCGCGGTGTGACAGGGCGTCCATTCCTTCTTGCTCAAGCCCTGCAGGAACGTCGCGATTACGGCTCCTTGCGTGCGGCCGGTCCGATTGAAGCCGAACGACCAGCGCGCGGAGGCGCCAACCGGGATGCTCCGGTCGGTGAGCTCTTGTCCAGACACTGCGTACGGGACAACGTATTCGCTCTGGGCATCTTTCGTGAAGAACGCCCACCCTTGAGGTGCGATCTGGCGAGTGATGTGAACGACCTCGTTACGCGCTGGTGGAAGAACAGCGGGCGTGAAATCCACGGCACCTTGGAACACGTAGAACACGAGGGTCAACCCAACGAGGCCCCCCGCAACGATGGAAAGGCGAGAGGCGGGGACCGTCCGCCCCCGCCTCCACACAAGCTCGATCACTTCAGTGGCCGAATTGCTCGATGACCGCGGCGACGATGCCGTCCGAGAATCGTTCGCTTGCGCCGCCCACTGCAGCAGATTTGACCACCGCGGTTGCGCCGGCGACGACGTTGTAGCCAAGAGCGATGTTCGCAGCAAGAGCATAATTCACCGCCGCGATGGCCGTCACTGCGATCACAGCCCCGAGCGCCACGACGACCGCGACACCGCAGTCCGTACCAATCTCCCCAGGGACCTGCGTTTGGTTGGCTTTCAGCGAGGCCACACCCTCAGCCATCGTGGGTGTCTGGAGCATCTGCTCGTAGGCGCGGGTCAGGTACTGCTGTACCTGGCCAGGATCCCCTGCGATGACTGTGGAACCCAGCCGCGCAAAGTAGGCGTCGTCGCTTGCTTTCAGCTCGTCCTCGATCTTCTGAACCTTCGCGATCGACTCAGGAGACTGAACCTCGGCGAGGACTGTGTCAATCTCCTCATTCGTGAGGGACGAGACGTCGGCGTTGCGCAGCAGGTCACGGGTCCGGTCGCCGCCTTGCAAGAAGAAGAGACTCTCGAAGACTTCCTGCCCCCGCACAGCTGGGTCGACTGCGATGCTGCCCGTCGCCGCGGATGCCACTTTCACACCCGCATGCGTAGCGGTGATGACGCTGGCCGACCCGACGACCGTGGTCGTGGCGACGATGAGCGCGACAATGCGCTTGTTCATAAAAGACCCCTAGTTGCTATGTGTTCGTCCACGCCCAGTCACCTCCCAGCGGAGGATGGCATTCCGCTCTTCGATGACCGCTTGATTGGCGCGACATCAGCACCATCGCCGATGACAGAAACTCTGCACCATCGCATGCAATATACGCAACTCTAACGTACACCGGCGTGTTGCCCACTCGCAGTCAGGCGGAGGAGAGCGCTGGAAGGGCCAGTCTTCTGGCTGTCGATCGGGGACGGCGAGGATCTCCGTGGCGTCGCACTGGACTGTGCGTCCTGGTCAGCGGGTTGTCAGCTGCACCCAGCGCACCGCGTATCCATCGAGCAGGTCGAGGTCAGGCGAAGTCATCTCAAGGCAACTCCGGGCGTCGACCGCGAACCAGGATCGTGCGCCGGGTTGAGCGTCGTGTCGTAGCAGTACGGGCCGACAGTCGTGGAATCGACGTAGGCCGTGGTCGCGTTCCGGTTCGCTCGTAGCAGCCACGATTGATCCTCAGCCAACAGCACGGCACATTGTCGCGAAGACCGCTCGCGTGCGGCCACGAAACGCTCGACGCCGAGGTAGGTGGAGAGTCCGCGCACGGCGGAGGCTTTCGAGACGCCGGCGGGCCGCACATCAAGCCAGTATTCGTCGGGATGGTACGTGTCCCGACGTGCGTCAACAGCGACAGGCGCTGGCGTTGCCTGTGCGACGGCGGGAGCCCGTCCGTCAGCGGCCGCAGTGTCTCGCCCCGCGCCCACAGCAGCAGCCGTGTCGCACATACCCCGCCCGAATTGAATCTCGTTGAGGGCCCGCCATACGACCGCACCAGCGACGACGGCCGCGAACGAAGAACGCCCCGCCAGCCGAAGCCAGCGGGGCGCCCCCACGAATCAGACCGAACTCAGAAGTCCCAGTCCTCGTCCTCGGTGTTCACGGCCTTGCCGATCACGTACGACGAGCCCGACCCCGAGAAGAAGTCGTGGTTCTCGTCGGCGTTCGGCGACAGGGCGGACAGGATGGCCGGGTTCACGTCCGTGATGTTCTTCGGGAACATCGGCTCGTAGCCCAGGTTCATCAGCGCCTTGTTGGCGTTGTAGTGCAGGAACTTCTTGACGTCCTCGGTCAGCCCGACTTCGTCGTAGAGGTCCTGCGTGTACTGCACCTCGTTCTCGTACAGCTCGAAGAGCAGCGAGAACGTGTAGTCCTTCAGTTCGTCGCGCTCGGCCTGCGTGAGCTGCTCGAGGCCCTTCTGGTACTTGTACCCGATGTAGTACCCGTGGACGGCTTCGTCACGGATGATCAGGCGGATGAGGTCGGCGGTGTTCGTCAGCTTCGCCCGCGACGACCAGTGCATCGGCAGGTAGAAGCCGGAGTAGAACAGGAACGACTCGAGCAGCGTCGAAGCGACCTTGCGCTTCAGCGGCTGGTCGCCCTGGTAGTAGTCCATGACGATGGACGCCTTCTTCTGCAGGTTCGGGTTCTCCTCGGACCAGCGGAAGGCTTCATCGATCTCGGGCGTCGACGCGAGGGTCGAGAAGATCGACGAGTAGCTCTTGGCGTGCACCGACTCCATGAACGCGATGTTCGTGTAGACGGCTTCTTCGTGCGGCGTGACCGCGTCGGGGATGAGCGACACGGCGCCGACGGTGCCCTGGATGGTGTCGAGCAGGGTCAGGCCGGTGAAGACGCGCATGGTCAGCTTCTGCTCGGCCGGCGTCAGCGTGTTCCACGACTGCACGTCGTTCGACAGCGGCACCTTCTCGGGCAGCCAGAAGTTGTTGACGAGGCGGTTCCAGACCTCGACGTCCTTGTCGTCCTGGATGCGGTTCCAGTTGATGGCCTGGACCCGATCAATGAGCTTCAGCTTCTCGACCAACGCACGTTTCCTTCAAGAGATGGTGACTAAGTGACGGACTGGAGGCGCGGTGCGGGGCCGCCCCGCGCCTCCAGTCCAAAGGTGATCGCGTGAGCGATCAGAGCATGCAGGAGACGCAGCCCTCGACCTCGGTGCCCTCGAGCGCGAGCTGCCGCAGACGGATGTAGTAGATCGTCTTGATGCCCTTGCGCCATGCGTAGATCTGGGCCTTGTTGATGTCACGCGTGGTGGCGGTGTCCTTGAAGAACAGCGTCAGGGACAGGCCCTGGTCCACGTGCTGCGTCGCCGCGGCGTAGGTGTCGATGATCTTCTCGGCACCGATCTCGTACGCGTCCTGGTAGTAGTCCAGGTTGTCGTTCGTCATGAACGGCGCCGGGTAGTAGACGCGACCGAGCTTGCCTTCCTTGCGGATCTCGATCTTCGACGCGATCGGGTGGATCGACGACGTCGAGTGGTTGATGTACGAGATCGAACCGGTCGGCGGGACGGCCTGCAGGTTCTGGTTGTAGATGCCGTGCTCCTGGACGGACGCCTTCAGCGCCTTCCAGTCGTCCTGCGTCGGGATGGTGATGTTCGCGTTGTCGAACAGCTCCGCGACGCGGGCGGTCGCCGGCGTCCACTCCTGGTCGGTGTACTTGTCGAAGAACTCGCCCGACGCGTACTTCGAGTCACGGAAGCCGTCGAAGGTCTCGCCGGTCTCGATGGCGATCTTGTTCGACGCGCGCAGGGCGTGGAAGAGCACCGTGTAGAAGTAGATGTTCGTGAAGTCGATGCCCTCTTCGGAGCCGTAGTACACGCGCTCACGAGCGAGGTAGCCGTGCAGGTTCATCTGGCCGAGGCCGATGGCGTGCGACTTGTCGTTGCCGTCCTCGACGGAACGCACCGACGTGATGTGCGACATCTGCGACACCGAGGTGAGGCCGCGGATGGCGGTCTCGATGGTGCGGCCGAAGTCCGGCGAGTCCATCGTCAGCGCGATGTTCAGCGAGCCGAGGTTGCAGGAGATGTCCTTGCCGATCTCGTTGTACGAGAGGTCCTCGTTGAACGTGGTCGGGGTGTTGACCTGCAGGATCTCCGAGCACAGGTTGGACATGTTGATCCGACCCTTGATCGGGTTCGCCTTGTTCACCGTGTCCTCGAACACGATGTACGGGTAGCCCGACTCGAACTGGATCTCGGCGATGGTGGTGAAGAAGTCGCGCGCTTTGATCTTCGTCTTCTTGATGCGCGAGTCGTCGACCATCTCGCGGTACTTCTCGGAGATCGGGACGTCACCGAACGGGACGCCGTAGACCTTCTCGACGTCGTACGGCGAGAACAGGTACATGTCCTCGTTGTTCTTCGCGAGCTCGAACGTGATGTCCGGCACGACGACGCCGAGGGACAGCGTCTTGATGCGGATCTTCTCGTCCGCGTTCTCGCGCTTGGTGTCGAGGAACTTCATGATGTCCGGGTGGTGCGCCGACAGGTAGACGGCACCGGCACCCTGACGCGCGCCGAGCTGGTTCGCGTAGGAGAAGGAGTCTTCCAGCAGCTTCATCACGGGGATGATCCCCGAGGACTGGTTCTCGATCTGCTTGATCGGGGCGCCGGCCTCGCGGATGTTGGAGAGGAGCAGGGCCACGCCGCCGCCGCGCTTCGAGAGCTGCAGCGAGGAGTTGATGCCGCGCGAGATCGACTCCATGTTGTCCTCGATGCGGAGGAGGAAGCAGGAGACGAGCTCGCCGCGCTGGGCCTTCGCGGTGTTGAGGAACGTCGGGGTCGCGGGCTGGAAGCGGCCGGCGATGATCTCTTCCACGAGGTCGATCGCGAGCTGCTCGTTGCCCTGTGCGAGGCCGAGGGCGGTCATCACGACGCGGTCCTCGAAGCGCTCGAGGTAGCGCTTGCCGTCGAACGTCTTGAGCGTGTAGCTCGTGTAGTACTTGAACGCACCGAGGAACGTCTGGAACCGGAACTTCTTCGAGTACGCCAGGTCGTTGAGCCGCTGGATGAAGTCGAGCGAGTACTGCTCGATCGTCGCGGCTTCGTAGTACTCGTTCTCGACCAGGTAGTCGAGCCGCTCCTTCAGGTTGTGGAAGAAGACGGTGTTCTGGTTGACGTGCTGCAGGAAGAACTGCTTCGCGGCCTCACGATCCTTGTCGAACTGGATGTTCCCGTCCGCGTCGTAGAGGTTGAGCATCGCGTTGAGGGAGTGGTAGTCCATCCCCGTCTGCGGCGACGTCAGATCGACGTCTGCAACTGCTGCGTCCAAAATGCATCCAATCCTGTGTTGACCGCTGACACGTCGTCAGGAGTCCCGAAGAGTTCGAATCTGTAGAGGACGGGGACGTTGCACTTGCGTGCGATGACGTCCCCTGCGAGGCCGTACGCCTCGCCGAAGTTCGTGTTCCCCCCGACGATCACGCCGCGGATGAGCGAGCGGTTGCGTTCGTCGTTGAGGAACTTGATGACCTGCTTGGGGACCGCGCCCTGTCCGTTGCCGCCGCCGTAGGTGGGCAGCACCAGCACGTACGGCTCGTCCACGTGGAGGAACGGGTCGTTCGGGTAGAGCGGGATCCGGTCCGCGTCGCGGCCGAGCTTCTCGACGAAGCGCGCGGTGTACCCGGACACGCTCGAGAAGTAGACCAGTCGGCTCATGGTGCGCTCCTCGTGGAAGGTGCGGACAGACGGACCGTGGGTGTCCTGCGGTGGTGATCCGAGCCTCCTGAACGAGCTCGGGTCACCACCCGCGGACGTGGGACGAACTACGCGAGTTCGGCGCTGAGCGTCGCGATCTTGTCGGGACGGAAGCCCGACCAGTGGTCGTCGTCGGTGACGACGACGGGCGCCTGCAGGTAGCCGAGGCTCTTGACGTGCTCGAGCGCGGCCTCGTCGGTGGAGACGTCGTGCACTTCGTACTGGATGCCCTTGTTGTCGAGCGCCCGGTACGTCGCGGTGCACTGGACGCAGGACGGCTTGGTGTAGACGGTGACGGCCATGATCTCCCCTGGTGGTGGTACGCGCTTGCGTTGCTGTGTGTGGGTCGTGCTGGTGCCTGTGGACCGGTGCTCCTGCCCCTGTGGAACCCGTCGTGACCGACGTTTCCGGGCAGGTGCTTTCCGGTGACTCGATACTACATCTAGTGGCCGACACCGGGACCGACCACAAGAGAAAGTGTTACAGCCGTGTAGTTCTCCACAACGCCCTCCACAGTGTGAACAGTTCGGAGAGGCCCGTGATTCCGCCACTCTGGCACCGGCCACCGACACTCCTCCACACCTTGTGGACACATCTCTCCACGGGTGTGCACTGCACTCGCTCGGCGTGTCGCAGCAACCCCTCCACAACCCGTCCGCGAGCCGCCGCCGTCCACCTCCCCCGGACGGGTGACAGGGCGATCCGTCCGGTCCGTACACTCGTGGCGTGAGCACGTACGGTCCCCTCCTCAAGACGCCCGGCGTCGGTCGCGTCATCGCCGCGCAGCTCACCGCACGCTTCCCGTTCGGCATGCTGTCGCTGGCCTACCTGCTGCACGTCGAGCACGTCTTCGGCTCGTACGGCGCAGCCGGCCTCGTGCTCGCGACGACGAGCGTCGGGCAGGCGATCGCGGGACCGCTCACCAGCCGGTGGATGGGCAGCTGGGGCATGCGTCCGGTGCTCGTGCTGACGAGCCTCGTCGCGCTCGTGAGCATGGGCGTGATCGCGTTCGTCGTCATGCCCCTGTGGGCCTACGTGGTCGTGGGGTTCCTGGGCGGCCTCGCCGTCCCGCCCGTGCAGCCCGCGGTGCGCACCATCTACCCGAAGATGGTGACCTCGTCGCAGCTGACACCCCTCTTCTCCCTCGACGCGAGCGCGCAGGAACTCATCTGGGTCGCCGGCCCGGTCATCACCACGTTCGTCGCGACGCAGATCGGCACGATCGAGGCGATCGTGCTCGCGATGGTGTTCCTCGTGGTGGGCGGCACGTGGTTCATCGCCTCCCCCGAGCTCGGCCGCGTCCGCATCCCACGGTCGAAGCGCGCGTTCGGCGTCGTCCTGAAGCGGCCGTCGGTTGTCGTCGCCACCCTCACCGGCCTCCTCCTGATCGGAGCCTGTGCCGCGGTCGAGGCGAGCGTCACGAGCGTCTTCGGCGAGGGCAGCCCGAACGCCGGCATCGTCCTCGCGGTGTTCGCGGTCGGGTCGCTCATCGGCGGCCTGACCCTCGGCCACCTGCCGATCTCGCGCAACACCCTGTGGACGCGCATGTCCATCGTGTTCGTCGGCCTCGCGCTGGCCGTCGGTGGCACGGACTTCTGGTGGCTCTGCCTCGCCCTCGTCATCGCCGGTGCCGGCATCGCCCCGGCCCTCGCGGTCATGTTCGGCTCGGTCTCGGCGACGGTGAAGTTCTCCGACACCGCCGAGGCCTACGGGTGGATGGGCACCGGGCAGCTCATCGGCGCGGCGGGCGGATCGGCCGTCGCCGGGTTCCTCATCGACAGCCAGGGCGCCACCGGCGGGATGATGGTCGGCGCGGTGATGGCCGCGGTGGGCGTCGTGCTCCCGCTCGTCACGAAGCGCTGGCTGCCCGACCTGCGCGGTCGCGACGCGAGCCCCATCCCCGACACCGAGCCAGTCAACATCCCCACGTAGCCGCAGCGCGGGGTGTACCTGGTCGAAACGGGCGTCCCTGGTCGGAAGTCCCGACCAGGTACGCCCGTTCCCACTCTCCATCGCAGCCGTTCTGGGAAGGAACGACGCACGACCGACGCCCGGCCAGGAGGCGCGGCGCATCCCCGCCACGATCGGCAGGATGGGTGCATGGTCACCTCAGTCACCCTCCGCGACGGCACCTCGATCCCCGCCGTCGGCTTCGGCGTCTACAAGGTCGACGACACCGAGGCCGAGACGGCCGTCGGTCTCGCGCTCGACGCCGGCTACCGGCACGTCGACACCGCCGAGATGTACGGCAACGAGACCGGCGTCGGGAAGGCGATCCGCGCCTCCGGGCTGGACCGTGACGACGTCTTCGTGACGACGAAGGTGTGGAACGACCACCAGGGGCGCGACGCGACCCTGCGAGCGTTCGACGCGAGCCTCGAGCGGCTCGGGCTCGACACCGTCGACCTGTACCTGATCCACTGGCCGGCCGCCGCGAACGACCGGTACGTCGACACCTGGCGCGCGCTCGTCGAGCTGCGCGCGTCTGGCCGCGCTCGGAGCGTCGGCGTCTCGAACTTCCAGGTGCCGCACCTCGAGCGGGTCATCGACGAGACCGGCGAGGTCCCCGCGGTGAACCAGGTCGAGCGGCACCCCTGGCTGCCGCAGCGCGAGCTGATGGCATTCCACGCGCAGCACGGCATCGTGACCGAGGCCTGGTCGCCGCTCGGCCGCGGGCGACTCGTCGACGAGCCGGTCCTCGCCGGCATCGCGGACGTCCACGGGGTGAGCGTCGCGCAGGTGCTCGTGCGGTGGAACGTGCAGCAGGGCGTGGTGGTGCTGCCGAAGTCGGTGACGCCGGCGCGGATCCGGTCGAACCTCGACGTCGACGGCTTCGTGCTGACCGACGACGACCTGGCGGCGATCGCGTCGCTCGAGTCGGGGCAGCGCACGGGGTCCCACCCGGACTCGGTGGCCTGAGGCGCTCAGCCGGTCGGGAGCAGCCCACTGAAGGCGATCACGGCGATCCCGGTCCCCACGACTGCGAGGAAGATGCCGATCACCCGGACGAACCGCGGCGTGAGTGGCCTCCCGTTCGCGAGCTCGTCGCCACCGATGGACTGCGCCCACCGGTTGAACACCGCGATCGTCACACCCCACAGCGCCACGAAGACCGCACCGATGCCGAACCAGGTCGCGCCGGTCACCGACCCCGCCTCCGCTCGATCTGCTGCCGGCGGTTCCGGACGAACACGACCTCCAGGGTGACCGCGATCGCCGTCAGGACGATCGCGAAGACGATGTGCGCGAGGTCGTGCCCACGGCTCAGCACGCTCAGCGGCAGTCCGATGACGAGCGCTGCGCAGACGACGACGTTGAACCACGCACCGACGACCCCGCCCGGGGTCCGACCAGTGCGCTCCATCCACGGGACCGGCATGCGCGGGACGCTCCGCCGGCGGACTGGGCGATCCGTACCCCGGAGCCTCAGCCCCGCCGGTCCTCCTCCGACTGCCAGGGCAGGTGCAGGTCGCCGGGCTCGGGTTCGACGTCGCCTGCGTCGTCGGCGCCGCCGGTCCCCGGTGCGGCGACGATCCTCGACGGGTCGATGCCGTCGGCCTCGAGCTCGGCGTCGTCCCGCTGGTCGGTCTGCGCCGCCTGGGTCTCCCGTTCGCTGGACGGGCTGTACGAGGTGTCGGCTGCCCGCTGCCGGTGCTCCCCGGTGCCCACCGCGCCCTCGTGCTGCACCCGGTCGCGCAGCGCGTCGGTTCGTGCTCGGTCGTCGGAGTCCTCGGGGCCCGGGACGTCGGGGATGCTGTCGCTCATGGCGCCGACCGTAGGCCCCGGACCCCGAGCGGGTGCACCGGGCAGTCCGATCGGCGCACCCGGTCACCGTCCGTACCGATCCGGTCACGAGCCCTGGGATCGCCCCGGGCCCACGCTACGATCCCAGCGGGCCGCGCGTGATCCGACGCCGGCCGGGGACGAGGGGGATCATGCGACGTTCGGTGACGAGGGGACGGGCCACCGCGGTGGTGCTGGTGTCGGCGGTCGCGGCGATCGTGCTGACCGGCTGCTCGGTGTTCAGCGCACCCGACCCCGTGCCGACCCCGACCCGACTGGCCGTGCAGGGACCGGACGACACCGAGCGGCCTGATCCCTCGCCGTCCCCGACGTCCGAACAGGTGCTCCCCGCCGGGACGGTCGCGGCCGAGACCGACGTCGTGTCGAAGACCGGGGACACGTCGATCCACGTGCGCGTCACCGCAGATGCCGACGGCGTGTTCACGGTGCACCTCTCGGACTACCGGACGACGAACCCGCAGCCGATGTCGATCCAGTTCCGCCACCGCGTCGCCGGGTTCCAGGACGGCTACGACGCGGTCGCACGCGGGTTCGTGCAGTGGGACCGCGCGTCCGGACCGCCCGACTCGTACACGCTCGACGCCGGCGCGCGGCCCGACTACCTGGCGAGCGCCGTCCTGGTGCCGATGTCGACCGGCGACGGCAGCACCGATGCGGACCGCCCGTGGGTCGGCTCCGTGCTCGCGGTCGGCAAGCTGGCGTGGAAGATCCCGAACCCCTACCCGGACCTGCGCGTCACCGTCGGGAAGGCCCGCCCGGGTGCGTACGGGTACGTCAAGGACGTCGACGGCACGCCCACCTGGTACATGGTCTCCCACGGGGACGACCTCACCACGGTGTCGAAACGCTTCGGCGTCACCCCCGAACAGTTCGAGTGGATGAACCCCTACCTCGAGCTCCGCGGGGACAAGTGGTTGAACGAGGACGCCACCGTCAACATCTCCCCCGCCAACCGCTGACTCCGGGAAGGTCCGTGCGGTCCGTTACGGTTGACCAGCACTCGCCACACCCCAGGAGGTCCCACCGTGACGATCGTCGCCGCAGCAGACGGCTCAGCCCTCGGCAACCCCGGCCCGGCCGGCTGGGCCTGGTACGTCGACGACGACCGCTGGGCGGCCGGAGGGTGGCCGAACGCCACGAACAACCAGGGCGAGCTGACCGCCGTCCTCCAGCTGCTCCGTGCCACCAAGGACACCGGCGAGCCGCTGCACATCCTGTGCGACAGCCAGTACGCGATCAAGGCGTGCACCGAGTGGCTCGCGGGCTGGAAGCGGAAGGGCTGGCGCAAGGCCGACGGCAAGCCCGTGCTGAACGTCGAGATCATCAAGGAGCTCGACGCCGAGCTGCAGGGCCGGAAGGTCACGTTCGAGTGGGTCCGCGGGCACGTCGGGCACGAGATGAACGAGGCCGCGGACGTCCGTGCCCGCGGTGCCGCGACCGCCTACCAGCAGGGCACCGAGGTACCGCACGGGCCGGGCTGGCCCGGGGCCCCGGTCACCGAGCCGGCAGCGCTGCCCGAGGCGACGCCACCCGCGACCCTGTTCTGACGAGCCCGCGTGCGCGTCGGCCGGCGCGCACGACATCGGGCGCGCACGACAGCGCCGGTCAGTACGTCCCGTCGCGCCGGTCCTGGCGGGTGATCTGCTCCCCCGACGCCGGGTCGACCCCGCTCCGGGTCGTGGTCGTCGTCCGGCGTCCACCGAACGCCACCGCGAGGCTGATGACCAGCAGCACGACGCCGGCGGCCATCAGGATGTAGCCGATCAGCCGCAGGTCGACGCCGGCGACCTGGATGTTCAGGGCGAACGCCACGATGGCGCCGATGACGATCAGGGCGATGCTCGATCCGATGCGCATGGCAGGTCCTCTCGGTTGGACCCCACACCGGTCGGCGCAGGGTCGCGGTCGAACGTACCCGGACGTCAGAGTGCGCGTTCCCACGGAGCGACGGTGCTCTCCAGGTGGTCGTAGCGGTACGGCTTCGTCTCACCGGTCGGCCGGTAGCCGAGCGCCCACCAGAACGGCTCCGCCACCGATGCGTTCGTCCCGACGATCCCGAGGCGCAAGCGGTCCACCCGTGCGGCGGCCGGCGCCGATCGCACGAAGTCGATGACCGCGTCGTGCATCGCCCGTCCGAGCCCCCGTCCGTGCGCGTCCCCTCGGACGACCAGCAGCCCGATGTACGCGACAGCGGGCGTCGGGTACCCGAGCAACACGTCCGCGAACGCCACGAGCCGCTCCCCCTCCCAGAGCCCGAGGCCGGCCTTGCCCGCCGGATCGAACCCGCCCGGCACCGACAGCAGGGCACTCAGCGCGTCGGACGGCCCCGGCGGGTACCCGGTGATCCGCAACGCGTAGTCCGGCACCGACTCGAGCAGGTCCTGCAGCGCGGCGACGTCACCGTCGGCCGACGAGCCGCCGAGCTCGCGCACCACCGCCATCAGCGCACCACGCGCATCAGTCGACGTCCACGTCCGACCAGCCGTCGAACCGCCCGATCTCGGTCACCCGGATCACGGCCTCGCCCGCCGCGTCCGACGCGTCGAGGTCGATCGTGGCGGAGAACCCGAAGTCCTTGTCGCCGGCAGGGTCGGCGAAGATCTGTCGCGCACGCCAGACGCGCGTCGGGCCCGACGCGCCAGCCGAACCGGACACCCCGGTCGCCCCGGCCTCGTCGAGCACCAGGTACTGCATCGACCGGGCGTCGGCATCGATCCCGATCGTGTCGTGCTGGTCGTAGTACTCCTCGAGCACGGCGTCCCAGGCGTCCTCGTCGAAGCCCGCGGTGCCGTCCAGCGCTGCGAGCCCGGCGACGTCGTCGGCCGCTGCGAGCAGCACGCGCTGGAACAGCGCGTTCCGCACGAGCACCCGGAAGGCGCGCGGGTTGCCGGTCAGGCGCGCGGGCTGCGGCGGCGCGATCTCCTCGTGCTCCGCCTCGGCGAGCGCCACGTCCCCGTTCATCAGCGCCTCCCACTCGTCGACGAGCGAGGAGTCGGTCTGCCGGACGACCTCGCCGAGCCACTCGATGAGGTCGTCCAGCTCGGGCGTGCGCTGCTCGTCGGTGATCGTCTGCCGCATGGTGCGGTAGGCGTCGGACAGGTACCGCAGCACGAGCCCCTCGGAGCGGGTCAGCTGGTAGAACCGCACGAAGTCGCCGAAGGTCATCGCCCGCTCGTACACGTCGCGGACGACGGACTTCGGCGAGAGCGCGAAGTCGAGGACCCATGGCTGTTCAGCCGCGTACGCCTCGTACGCCGCCTCCAACAGTTCGGACAGCGGGCGAGGCCAGGTGACCTCCTCGAGCAGCTCCATCCGCTCCTCGTACTCGATCCCCTCCCGCTTCATGCGGGCGACCTCTTCGCCACGCTCCTTGAACTGCTGCTGCGCGAGGATCGCCCGCGGATCGTCGAGGGTGGACTCGACGATCGACACCATGTCGAGCGCGTAGCTCGGCGACTCGGGGTCGAGCAGCTCGAACGCGGCGAGTGCGAACGGTGAGAGCGGCTGGTTCAGCGCGAAGTTCGGTGCGATGTCGACGGTCAACCGGTACTGGCCGTCGACCTTCTCGATGACCCGGGCGTTGATGAGCGTCCGCGCGATCGTCAGTGCCCGCCGTGCCATCGCGAGCTGCCGCGACCGGGGCTCGTGGTTGTCGAAGACGAGCGACCGGACGGACTCGAACGCCGAGCCGCCGCGTGCGACGACCGAGAGCACCATCGCGTGCGTGATCCGCATCCGCGAGACCATCGGCTCGGGCTCGGCCGCGATGAGGCGTTCGAATGACGCCTGCCCCCACGACACGAAGCCGTCCGGCGCCTTCTTGCGCTTGATCTTGTTCTTCTTCTTCGGGTCGTCACCTGCCTTGGCGACGGCGCGGGCGTTCTCGATGTCGTGCTCCGGTGCCTCGGCGACGACGTCGCCCTCGGTGTCGTAGCCGGCCCGCCCGGCACGTCCGGCGATCTGGTGGAACTCGCGGGCGGACAGCTGGCGCATCTTCGTGCCGTCGAACTTCGTCAGCCCGGTGAGCAGCACCGAGCGGATCGGCACGTTGATGCCGACACCGAGGGTGTCGGTGCCGCAGATGACCGGCAGGAGCCCGCGCTGGGCGAGCTGCTCGACGAGTCGTCGGTACTTCGGCAGCATGCCCGCGTGGTGGACGCCGATGCCCGCTCGGATGAGTCGCGACAGGGTCTGCCCGAACCCCGCGCTGAACCGGAAGCCCGCGATCGCCTCGGCGATCTGGTCGCGGCGTTCGCGTGACGCGACGCGCGCCGACATGAGCGCCTGCGCCCGTTCGAGCGCGGCCGCCTGGGCGAAGTGCACGATGTAGATCGGCGCCTTGCCCTCCTCCAGCAGCCGTTCGACGGTCTCCTGCACGGGCGTCATCACGTACTCGTACGTCAGCGGGACCGGCCGCGAGACGCCGGTGACCCGCGCGGTGGGGCGGCCGGTCCGGCGCGAGAGGTCGTCGGCGATCGTCGTGACGTCGCCGAGCGTCGCCGACATGAGCAGGAACTGCGCGCGCTCGAGCACGAGCAGCGGCACCTGCCAGGCCCACCCGCGGTCGGGGTCGCCGTAGTAGTGGAACTCGTCCATCACGACCACGTCGACGTCGGCGTCCGGGCCCTGCCGCAGCGCGAGGTTCGCGAGGATCTCCGCCGTGCAGCACACGATCGGGGCGTCCGCGTTGACGCTCGAGTCGCCCGTCACCATGCCGACGTTCTGGGCACCGAACAGGTCGACGAGCTGGAAGAACTTCTCGGAGACGAGGGCCTTGATCGGCGCCGTGTAGTAGCTCCGCTTGCCCTCGGCGAGGGCGGCGAAGTGCGCCCCGGCGGCGACGAGCGACTTGCCGGTGCCGGTGGGGGTCGACAGGACGACGTTGGCACCCGACACGAGTTCGATGACCGCCTCGTCCTGCGCCGGGTAGAGCGGGCGACCGCCCTCGGCGGCCCAGGCCGCGAACGCCTCGTAGACGGCGTCCGGATCGACGACACCGTCGACCGCCGCCGGCAGGGCGGCGACGAGCGGGGGCTGGGTGGTGACGTCGGTCATGCGTCCATCCTCCCAGGTGCGGGTCCACCGGCCGGGAGGCGCGGTGCGGGCCCGACCCGCGCCTCCCGGCCGTCTGTGGATGCGTTCGCATACACTCGCGCCATGCGCGAACTCGGCTTCCTCTCCTTCGTCCCGAACCACGGCGGCACGGCCGGCGCGGCCGCCGCCCTCGAGGACGGCCTGCGGCTGTTCGAGACCGCCGAGGCGCTCGGCTACGGCACCGGCTGGGTCCGCGGTCGGCACTTCGAACCGTTCCTGACCAGTCCGATGACCTTCTTCGCAGCGGCCGCGCAGCGCACCTCGACCATCGACTTCGGGACCGCGGTCCTCGGCATGCGCTACGAGGACCCGATCCGGCTCGCCGAGGACGCGAGCACGGTCGACCTGCTGAGCGGCGGCCGCGTGCAGCTCGGCATCTCGACCGGGATCGCCGGGTACGGCCCCATCCTCGACCCGGTGTTCGGCGGCTCCGACCGCAGCTTCCGCGACGAGGCCGAGGCCCGCGCGGCGCGGCTGCTCGAGGTGCTGCAGGGCGAGCCGCTCGGCAGCGCGGGGAAGGGCTACGAGAGCATCCCCGCCGGCGCCGACCTGACCCTGCAGCCCCTCAGTCCCGCGCTCCGCGATCGTGTCTGGTGGGGCGGCGGCAGCATGGGCACCGCGGTCAGGACGGCCGAGAAGGGCCTGCTCCTGCACTGCTCGACGCTCAACACCGAGGACACCGGCGCACCGTTCGCCGAGGCGCAGGCGGACCAGATCCAGGCGTACCGCGCGCGGTTCGCCGAGCTCCACCCGGACCGTACCCCGAAGGTCGCCGTCGGGCGGATCGTCGTGCCGCTGCTCGACGAGCACGATCGGGCCGTGCACGAGGAGTTCCTCACCGGCTACGCGAGCGGCATGGACGACGAGGGGCGACCGCTCTCCGGGAACCCGCCGTTCCGCTTCAGCACGGTCGTCTCCGGCGAGCCGTCCGCCATCGTCGACGCCCTGCTGGCCGACCCGGCCGTGCGGGCGACCGACGAACTCGTCATCACCCTGCCGGCGAACGGCGACGCGGCGTCCCACGAGCGGATCCTGCGCATCGTCGCGGAGGAGATCGCGCCGGCCGTCCGCGACCACTGAGAGCAAGGGCATCCGGCGGGGCTCGCACCAGGGGTTGGTGAGGCTCCCCGGGAGCCCCTGCCGGATGACCATCTCGTCCCTGATCCGTACGGGATGGTGGACCCATCGTTTCACCTACCCGCCGGTTTGTCACACCGGATTGCGGTTCGTGGCCCCGAAAGTTGACGTTCGGTCACACCTTTTTCCCAGACTGGACGAAGCAACCGGTTGCGGCGCGACACCGCACCCCGTGAACGAACGAATGCGCCCCCGCGCGGACGCGGGGACGCATTCTGGACGCACCAGGACCGCCAGGGCTCCATCGGCCGGATCAGGAGGCCGTGTCGCACACGTGGCGATCCCTTCGCGGTGCGCGCGTCGACGGTAACCAGCCGTCAGGCGCAGGACGATGTTACTGAACGCAGCTTGGTTCCGCGCGGAAACCGGACGAAATCACGCCAGTTCGAGGGTCACGGTGCCGGATTCGGCTGCGACGGATGCGCCGACGTGCAGGGTGAACGCGCCCGGTTCGTAGGCCCAGGCGCCGTCCCAGTGCGCGAACGCCCGGGCCGGGACCTCGATCGAGACCTCGGTCGACTCGCCCGCACCGAGTCGCACGGGTGCGAACCCGACGAGCCAGCGGACCGGACGGTCGACGGCCGAGGACTCCCGCGACGCGTACACCTGCACGACGTGCTTGCCGGCACGGTCGCCCGTGTTCGCGACCGTCGCCGTCACGATGACGGCGTCGCCCTCGCGCACGGTCGGCGTCGCGGAGACACCGTCGATCGTCCAGGTCGTGTAGCCGAGGCCGTGGCCGAAGGGGTACGCGGGGGTGGTCCCGGCACGGAGCCACGCGCGGTAGCCGATGTGCACGCCCTCGTCGTAGGACACCTTGCCGTGCGCCGGGGTGACGTCGAGCACGGGCACGTCCGCCATCGCGGCCGGCCAGGTGGTGGGCAGACGACCGCCGGGCTCCGCGGCGCCCGTGAGGACGTCGGCGAGCGCGTTGCCGTACTCCTGACCACCGAACCAGGTGAGCAGGACCGCGGCGACGTCGTCCCGCCACGGCATCTCGACCGGCGAACCGGCGTTCACGACGACCACCGTGTTCGGGTTCGCCGCGGCGACCGCGCGGACGAGGTCGTCCTGGTGACCCGGGAGTGCGAGCGACGAGCGGTCGTAGCCCTCGGACTCGACCTTCGAGTTGGTGCCGACCACGACGACCGCGACGTCCGCGCCGATGGCGGCCGCGACGGCTGCCTCGATGAGCACCGACGGGTCCTCGTCGCTCGGCTCGGTGCCGAACTGGTAGGCCAGCACGCCGCCGAGGGTCTCGTCCTGGACGACGTCGTACTCGATGCGGATCGCGACGTCCTGGCCGGCCGTCACCGACACCGGCACCGACCGCGCCGGCGGGTTGAGGAACGCGGCGCCGAGCTGGTCGCCCTCGAACCCGACGAACTCGTCGAGGACGAGCGACCCGTCGATCCACATGCGGGAGTGTCCGGCCGCGCCGATGCCGATCCGGACGGTCCCGGTCGAGGGTGCGGTGTAGGTCGTGGTGATGTCGAGCCGGTCGGCCTCGCGCGTCGGGGCGTCGCCGCCGAACCAGAACAGCGCCGTGGCACGACGGTCCTCGACGTACAGCTCCTCGCCGTCCTTGACGAAGGCGACGCGTGCGCCGGGCTCGCCGGTGCCCGGGTTCGTGATGGTGGACAGCGGGAACTCCGCGATGCCCTCCTGCACGACCGCGCCGATGGCGTAGTCGACCGAAGCACCCGGGAACGCCGAGCGGATGCCGTCGAGCGGCGAGACGACCTGCGACGGCACGACCGTGGCCGAGCCACCGCCCTGGGTGCGGGCCTGGTCGGCGTTGTGGCCGATGACGGCGATGCGCGACACCGCGGAGGCGTCGAGCGGCAGGATCCCGGTGTTGCGGACGAGCACGGTGCCCTCGGCCTCGGCTTCGCGGACGAACGCGACGCCGTCCTCGACGTGCACGGGCTGCGCGGCCACGGGCTCGAAGCCCTCGAGTGCGCCGACGCGGGCGGCGAGCGTCAGGATGCGGCGGACCTTGCGGTCGATCGCGGCCTCGGGCACCGAACCGTCCTGCACGGCGGCGAGCAGGGGACCCTCGCTCCACCACGGGTTCGGGCCGGGCATCGCGACGTCCTGGGACGCCTTCGCCGAGTCGACCGAGCGGACGCCGGTCCAGTCGGACACGACGATGCCGTCGAAGCCCCACTCGGAGTTCAGCGGCGTCTCGAGCAGGTCGTTCTCGGACGCCGTGACGCCGTTGATCGCGTTGTAGGACGACATGACCGCCCAGGCGTGCGCCTCGGTCACGGCCTTCTCGAACGCGAGCAGGTACAGCTCGCGGAGGGCACGGTCCGACACCTCGGTCGACGCGGTGAAGCGGTCGGTCTCGTAGTCGTTCGCGATGTAGTGCTTCGGGGTGGCGGCGACGCCGTTCTCCTGCACGCCGTCGACGTAGGACGCGGCGAGGTCGCCGGTCAGCAGCGGGTCCTCGCTGAACGCCTCGAAGTGTCGGCCCCCGAGCGGTGAGCGGTGCAGGTTGATGGTCGGGCCGAGCACGACGTCGACGCCCTTGCGACGAGCCTCGACGGCCGCCGCGGCGCCGTAGCGCTTCGCGATCGCGCGGTCCCACGACGCGCTCAGGGCGGTCGCCGACGGCAGGTTCAGCGACGGGTCGCGCTCGTCCCAGACCTCGCCGCGGACACCCGAGGGGCCGTCCGACATGAGGATGCGGCGCAGGCCGATCTTCTCGATCGGCCAGGTGGTCCAGAAGTCACGCCCCGTCAGGAGCTGCACCTTCTCCGCGATGGTCAGCTGGTCGACGAGCGCGTCGATGCGCTCGGTCAGCGGGCTGGTCGGACTGGAGGCGGTGCTCGCGTCGGTCACGGTGGTCACGGTGGTCGGTCCTCTCGTTCGGGAAGCCGCGGGCGCCGCTCGGACGGCCGGGGCTCCGTCGCCCACACCCACCGTCCACCGGGTTCGCCGCCCGCACTGGCAGCTACCGCACCGTACCACCCAAAACCGACTATCGGTTGGTTTTATGCGGACACACACGAGCGGTACAGTCTGGCCATGGCACGACGGGGTTCGTACGCAAAGGGCATCGCGAAGCGCGAGGAGATCCTCACGGTCGCGCTGGACCTCGTCGCGTCGCAGGGCTTCCGGCGGACGAGCATCAAGGACATCGCCGACGCCGTCGGGCTGACCCAGGCCGGGCTGCTGCACTACTTCGACTCGAAGGACGACCTCTGGGTCGAGATCCTGCGACGGCGCGACGAGATCGACCTCGCGCACGACTGGGACGCGTCCGACCCGGCGACCCTCCTCGCCGCGATCGTCCGGCACAACGCCGAGGTCCCGGGGCTCGTGCAGATGTTCGTGAACCTGTCCGCCGCCGCCGCGACCGACCCGGAGCACCCCGCGCACGAGTACTTCCGCGAGCGCTACGACCGGAGCCGGCAGAACCTGTCCGCCGACTTCCGGGCCATGCAGCAGGACGGGCGGCTGCGGGACGACGTCGACGTCGAGGAACTGACGAGCGTGCTGCTCGCCGTGTCGGACGGCATGCAGATCCAGTGGCTCTTCGACCCGACCCGGGACATGGCCGAGCACGTCGAGCTCGTCGCCCGGCTGGCGACCGCACAGGTCACCCGCACCGTCTGACGCCGCACCGCCCGGGTCCACCGCAACGGGGTACGGACAGGGCCTGGTCGCCCCAGGCCGAGCCGGGCAGGATGGGCGGTGCCCGGAAGGGTTCCCGACGACGATGTGGAGTGACGCGATGACGCGTGTAGTGGTGACCGGCGGCAGTGGGAAGCTCGGGCGGGCGGTGGTCCGCGACCTCGACGAGCACGGGTACGACGTGGTCCTGGTCGACCGCGTGCCCTCCCCCGACAAGCCCGAGCGGGTGCAGTTCGTCCGCACCGACCTCACCGACCACGGCCAGGTGCTGAACGTCCTGCTCGGCATCGACGACCGGTACGACCACGTCGACGCGGTGGTGCACCTCGCCGCCGTCCCGGCCCCGGGTCAGGTGCCGGACGTCGCCCTCATCACGAACAACGTGACGTCGTCGATCAACGTCTTCCACGCCGCGCGCCAGGCCCGGGTGAAGAACGTCGTCTGGGCGTCGAGCGAGACCCTGCTCGGCATCCCGATGGGCGAGCACCACCCGCCCTACCTGCCCGTCGACGAGGAGTTCCAGGTGCGCCCGCAGTCCTCGTACTCGCTCGGCAAGGCGGTCGAGGAGGAGATGGCCCGGCACTTCACCCGCTGGGACCCGGAGCTCAAGATGATCGGCCTGCGGTTCTCGAACGTGATGGACGAGACCGACTACCCGGCGTTCCCGTGGGACGCCACCCCCGAGGCGAAGACGTTCAACCTCTGGTCCTACATCGACTCCCGTGACGGCGCCCAGGCGGTGCGGAAAGCACTCGAGGCCGAGCTCACCGGCTTCGAGGCGTTCGTGATCGCGAGCCCGGACACGGTCATGGACACGCCGACGATCGAACTCGTCGAGCGGTACGTGCCGGACATCGAGCGCCGCGCGGACATCGACGGCGTCAGCTCGCTGCTCTCGTCCGACAAGGCCCGTGAGCTCCTCGGCTACGCACCCGAGCACAGCTGGCGCGACCACCGCGCCTGAGCACGGCCGGACCGGCCACGCTCCCGGGCGTCAGCCCGCCGGGACGAGCAGCCCGTCGAGCACCAGGTCGCGCGCCGCCGGCAGCAGATCGGCGGCGAGCGCCTGCTCGTCCACCCCGGTGATCTGCGCGAGGGCGCCGACGATCGCCGCCACCGACAGCTCACCGTCGCACGCACCGACGAACGCGGCGAGCGCGGTGTCGGCGTCGACCCGGCGACCGAGTCCACCGCCCTGCACGAGCGTCATCACGGTCGGGTCGTCGTTGCCCGGCCAGTAGAACCGTTCCTCGGTGACGTCGCCGGCGACCGCGAGGTGCGCGGCGGCGAGGGCCTGGTCGTCGTGCGCGGCCAGCCACGCGGCCGCGTCGAGGACGCGGGCGACCGTCGCACCGAGGCCCGCGGGGTTGGACCCGAGCGTCTCGGGGACGCGCTCGAAACGGCGGAGGTGCACCGCGCCTCCCGGCCCGGGGCGGCGCACCACGACGTAGCCGAAGCCGACGCCGGTCACCCGGCGGGCGGCGAAGTCGTCGAGCCAGGCGCCGACGAGCCGGTCGAACTCGGACGATCCGGGCTTCGTGCCGCCGTCGCGGATCCAGGTCTCGGCGTAGGCGGCGGGGTCCTGCCGCTCCCGCTCGACGACCCACGCGTCGAGCCCGCGCCCGTCGGTGTCGGCGCGTTCGAACCAGGAGCGCACGCGGTCGAGGCCGTCCGTGCCCCAGTGGTACTCCCAGTTGCCGAGCAGCTGCGCGGTCCCGCCGGGTTCGAGGTGGTCGCCGAGCCCCGTCAGGACCGTCTCGACGAGCGCGTCGCCGACCATGCCGCCGTCGCGGTACTCGTAGGCGGGGACACCCTCGCTGCGGGGCGTGATGACGAACGGCGGGTTCGAGACGATCCGGTCGAAGCGCTCCCCCGCGACCGGTTCGAACAGCGACCCGGAGCGGAACTCGATGCCGTCGATGCCGTTGAGCATCGCGTTGAACCGGGCGATGTCGAGGGCCCGGTGCGAGATGTCGGTGGCGACGACCTCGTCGGCGAAGCGTCGGGCGTGCATCGCCTGGATGCCGCACCCGGTGCCGAGGTCGAGCACGCGCCGGACGGGCACGGGGACCTGCAGGCCGGACAGCGTCGTCGTGGCACCGCCGATGCCGAGGACGTGTTCCTCGCCGAGGGCCGTCCCGAGCGCGAGTTCGCCGAGGTCGGAGACGATCCACCAGCTGCCGGCGCCGAGGTCGTCGACGAAGGCGTACGGCCGCAGGTCCACCGCGGGGTGGACGGTGTCGGCCTCGGTGCGGACCAGCCCCGTCGACGCGACGGCGGAGGTCCCGGCGGTCGGGAACGCCGCGTCGGCGTCGACCCGCGACACCGGGAGCCCGAGCACGAAGAGCGTGGCGAGCGTCGTGAGCGGGGTCGTCGGGCGCGCGCGCAGTGCCCGGAGCGCTGCGACGCGCGATCCGCGGTGGAGCGACGCGGCGGCCTCGGTCCCCCACAGGGCGTCCACCCGTTCGACGGTGAACCCGGCGTCGGTCAGGTCACGGCGGAGGGCATCGGTGACGTCCGCCTCCGCGACGATCGTCGGGAGCGTGTGCACGGCGCTCACGCCGGGACGTCCTCGCGCATGAGGGCCGCCGGGACCTCCCACGCGAACACGAGGTCGAGGAGCCCGGGGAAGCGCCGCTCGACGTCCTCGACGCGGACCCGGCTCGACCGAGTGAGTCCCTCCTGGTGCTGCTCGAGGAGTCCGGCCTCGCGCAGGACGCGGAAGTGGTGGGTGAGCGTCGACTTCGGCCGGTCGATCCCGACCCAGCCGCAGCTGCGGATGCCGCCGGCGGCGTCGACCAGGTAGCGGTGCAGGATGGCGAGCCGGATCGGGTCGCTCAGGGCGTCCATCACGACCGGCAGGTCCATCTCGGCCACGGTCGGCTGTGGCAGGCGTTCGGGAGCATCCACGGTCGCGGGCATGGACGGGACGCTACCACCGTTCCCCTCGCAGTACGAGTTGCGTCGTACAGCGGACTGCTGTACGAATGCACTCGTACTTGATTCGGAAGGGGCGCTCATGGCGCAGTCAGCTCGGTCGGTCGCGGGGTTCTGGATCCTCGCGGCGATGCTCCTCGTGTCCGTCGCCTCGTCGGCGGTCCCGTCGCCCATCTACCCCGTCTACGCCGCCGAGTGGCACCTCACCCCGCTCATGCTCACCGGGGTGTTCGCCATCTACGTCGCGGGGCTCCTGGCGAGCCTGCTCGTCGCCGGTCGCCTGTCGGACCACGTCGGCCGGAAGCCCGTGCTCGTCGTCGGTGGCCTCGGGGTGGCCCGGTCGCTCGGGCTCTTCGCGATCGCGGACGGCGTCGGCGCCCTCGTCGTCGACCGCATCGTGCAGGGCGTCTCGGTCGGCCTGCTCATCGGTGCCCTCGGTGCGGCGTTGATCGACAACTCGCTCGAGCGCCACCCGTCGCTCGCCGGCGTGCTGAACGGTGTCATCCCGCCGATCGCACTCGCCACCGGCGCCATGTCGAGCGGCGCCCTCGTGCAGTGGGGCCCCGCGCCGGAGCAGCTGGTCTACGTGCTCTTCGGCGCGTTGCTCGTCCTCATGGTGATCGCACTCGTCGTGGTCCCGGAGCGGGTCACCCGACGACCGGGCGCCCTCCGCTCCCTGGCGCCCCGGATCAGCGTGCCGCGTGCCTCGCGCCGACTCTTCCGCAGCGTCGCCGGATCCCTCATCGCGAGCTGGGCCCTCGGCGGGATGTTCCTCTCGCTCGTCCCGTCGGCACTCGGCGCGGTGTTCGGCATCACGAACCACTTCGCCGCCGGCGCGCTCATCGCCGTCGTCACGGGCGTCGGCGCGCTGACCGGGCTCGCCACGCAGCGGATGGACGCCCGCCGTGCCGTCCTGGTCGGCCTCGTCGCACTCGTCCTGGGACCGGTCGTCACCGTGGCGTTCGTGTTCGCGCACTCGCTGCCCGGGCTCGTCGTCGGGAGCGCGATCGCCGGCGTCGGCTTCGGCGCCGGGTTCCAGGCGCCGCTCCGGATGCTGCTCGCCACCGCGGCACCGACGCACCGTGCGGGGTTGCTCTCCACGATCTACGTCGTCAGCTACCTGGCGTTCGGGGTGCCCGCCGTCGTGGGCGGACTGCTCGAACCCGCCGTCGGTCTCGTGCCGGTCATCGCTGGGTACGGCGCGTTCATCGTCCTCGCCGCGGCCGTCGCCCTCGTGCTGCAGCTCGTGTCGCGGGACGCCGCCGTCGTCGAGGAGCAGGCCGCCGAGGTCCTCGAGCACACCTGCACCGGCTCGGTCCGGGTGTCCCCGGCAGACTAGGCGCGCACCGAACGCCGAACGCCGAACGCCGAACGTCGTCCGCCGAACGCCGTCCGCCGGACTCCGACTGCCGTCCGCCGCGACGGGGTCAGTGCCCGGGTCGCGCCCGCTTCGCCCCGCGCCCGCGGACCCCGACCGTGCGGGCAGCACCCGTGTGCGCCGCGTCGACGTCGGCCTTGCCGCGGTCCGCAGCGTTCCGCAGCCACCGGGGACCGTGCGCCTTCGCCCAGTCCCAGAAGCGGTGCAGCAGCGCCCGGAGCCACGTGATGATCCGGTGGAAGAAGTGGAACTCGCTCGCGAGGATCGTCAGCCCGACGAAGACCACGAGCCACCCGGGACCGGGCAACGGCACGAGGATCAGGCCGATCACGACGACCAGGCCGCCGACGATCCCGACGAGCACCTTGTAGACGAGGTGCAGGTGCGGGCGGGCGTGGATCCAGGCGCGCAGGTCGTGGAACCACTGGAACCGCCGGTGCGGCGTCTCGGCGCGTTCGACCGCGTCCGTCCGGTGGTTCGGGTCGCCTTCCATGTGCGGCAATGTAGGGCGCGCGGCTGGGAATCCGCGGCGCAGCCGGTGGGCGTGTGGTGCATCCGCAGCAGCCCGCCGGGTCGGTGGACGCCACCGCCCTGCGGCGGCCGGAGGCGCGGACCGGGGCCGACCCGCGCCTCCTGTCAGGCGATGCGGGCCAGGCCGACCCGCGCCTCCTGTCAGGCGATGCGGGCCAGGAGGCGCGTCACGCGTGCGCCACGCACGTCGCGGCCCACGGGACGGCGGCGAGGCGCGCCTCGGGGATCGGTTCCCCACCGACCGCGCAGCGGCCGTAGGTCCCGGCCTCGAGCCGCGCCAGCGCGGCGTCCACCTGCCGGATCCGCTCGCGGGCGTCGTCCCGCACGGCACCGAGCGAGCCGCGCTCCCACGCGAGGGTCGCGCCCTCGGGGTCGTGCTCGTCGTCCGAGTTGGCGTCCTGCCGGGCGTCGCTGACGTCCCGCATGCTGCGCTCGACGTCCGCGAGGAGCCGCTCGCCTCGCGCCCGCTCCGCGACCAGTGTCTGACGGGGGTCGTCCATGCTGGTCACCGTAGTCGGCCCGGAATGACCGTGCCGTCGGATGCGTTCTGTGGGACATGACGAAGATCGGGTTCCTGTCGTTCGGACACTGGCGCGACGTGCCGGGGTCGAAGGTGCGCAGCGGCCGTGAGGCCCTCGTCCAGGCGATCGACCTCGCGGTGGCCGCCGAGGAGGCCGGGGTCGACGGCGCCTACTTCCGCGTCCACCACTTCGCGCCGCAGCAGGCGGCGCCGTTCCCGCTGCTCTCCGCGATCGCCGCCCGCACCAGCCGCATCGAGATCGGCACCGGCGTCGTCGACATGCGCTACGAGAACCCGCTGTACATGGCCGAGGAGGCCGCCGCCACCGACCTCATCTCAGGTGGCCGACTGCAGCTCGGCGTCTCCCGTGGCTCACCCGAGACCGCCCTCGCCGGTTACCAGCAGTTCGGGTACGTGCCCGACGCGACCGACACGAACGGCGGCGACCTGGCGCGCTCCCACACCGACGTGTTCCGGCGCGCGATCGCCGGCGAGCCGATGGCGAACGCGAATCCCCAGATGACCGGATCGGTCGGGTCGCTCGCGATCTCGCCGTTGTCCGAGGGCCTCGGCGACCGCATCTGGTGGGGCGCCGGCACCCGGGCCACCGCGGAGTGGACGGCCGAGCAGGGCATGAACCTCATGTCGTCGACCCTGCTGACCGAGGACACCGGTGTGCCGTTCGACGAGCTGCAGGCCGAGCAGATCGCACGGTTCCGGTCGACCTGGAGCGAGATGGGCTGGGAGCGGACCCCGCGGGTCAGCGTGAGCCGCAGCATCATCCCGATCACCGACGACGAGTCGCGGCACTACTTCGGCGTCCGGGCACAGGTCGAGGGGCAGGACCAGGTCGGGCACCTCGACGGTGGGCTCGCCCGGTTCGGCCGGTCCTACATCGGGTCGCCCGAACAGCTGGTCGACGAGCTCGCGGCGGACCAGGCGGTGCGTGCTGCCGACACCGTGCTCGTCACGGTGCCGAACCAGCTCGGCGTGGACTTCAACGCGCGGCTGCTCGCCGCCGTGAAGGACGTCATGCGCGAGGTGGACGCGGCGGCCGTCCCGGCCTGACCGGGGTCTGAGCCACGCGGCCGGTCCCCCTTCCTGCCGACACCCGGGCTGGGACTGTGGCCGGTTCCCGCACTCCAGTACCGTCGGTGTGCACCTTCCCCCGCACCCCGAGGAGCACCCCGTGACACTGCCGGCCGCCGGCTGGTTCCCCGACCCGCAGGACGCGAGCCGCCTGCGCTGGTGGGACGGGCGCGCCTGGGGAGTGGCGACGCGCGTGCTGCCGAGCCGGACCGAGCCGATCGTGCCGGTGGTCGTCGCCCCGGTGGGTCCGTCGTTCTCGGTGCACACCGCCTCGGTGCGGACCAGTGCCTGGGCGTCCGGAGGCTCGGGCGTGCACCGCTTCAGTGCGTTCTCGACGTTGGCGGTGCTGCTCGCGGTGGCGTCCGTGCTGCTCAACCCCTGGGGCGTCTGCAGTGCGGCCGCGATGGTGTCGGGGCTGCTCGGCGTCGTGCGACCCGGGGCGACCGGGGGCTGGCGGGTGCTGGCGCGGAGTGCTTCGGCGAGCGCCCTGGTCCTCGCGGTGGCGACGGCCGCCGTGGCAGCCTCCGCGCAGTTCCACGTGTTCTGAGCGGGCTGACGCGCGCTCGTGCGTTCCGTCCGGCCATCGTGAGCACGAATGGTCGGGTTCACGCCGGCGACCCGACCAACTCTGCTCACGAGACGCGCCCGCGCCCCACGCCAGGCTCAGAAAGCGCGCCGCGCTCCCGCCGGGCCCGTCCGCGCTACCGCCGCGCCCGCGGGTGCGCCGTCTGGTAGACGTCCCGCAGCATGTCCGCCGTCACCATCGTGTAGATCTGCGTCGTCGCCACGCTCGCGTGCCCGAGCAGCTCCTGCACGACCCGCACGTCCGCTCCCCCCTCGAGCAGGTGCGTCGCGAACGAGTGCCGGAACGTGTGCGGCGACACGTGCTCGGAGAGCTCCGCACGCTCCGCCGCGGCCTGGATCACGAGCCACGCGCTCTGCCGTGACAGCCGCGCGCCACGGGCACCGAGGAACAGCGCCGGCGTCGACGCCCCCCGCGCCGCGAACACCGGCCGCGCCCGCACGAGGTACGCGTCGATCGCTGCCCGGGCGAAGCTCCCGAGCGGCACCACGCGCTGCTTGTTCCCCTTGCCGGTGACCTTCACGACCGAGAGCCCGTCGTCGGCCGCGGGCCCGGAACCGTCGGACAGCGTCGTGACGTCGTCGACCGACAGCCCGACCGCCTCCGAGATCCGTGCCCCGGTGGCGTAGAGCAGTTCGAGCAGCGCGCGGTCCCGCAGTCCCACGAGGTCGTCGGCGGCACCGCCGGACGCGCCGGGGGCGTCGGCCGCATCAGCGGGGCTCGCCGCCGCGAGCAGCCGTTCCATGTCGTGCACGGAGATCGCCTTCGGCAGCCGCATCGGGGCCTTCGGCGGCCGCACGGACGCGCCGGGATCGAGCTGCAGCCAGCCCTCGCCGGCGGCGAACGCGGTGAACGACCGCACGGAGCTGAGCATCCGCGCGACCGACCTCGGCGCGAGGGGTCCGGACGGCCTGGTCGCGAGGTGCTCCACGAACCCCGCGAGGTCCGCGCGCGCGATCCTCCCGACGTCGTCGAGCACCGCAGGTCCCCCGGCGCGGTCGGCACCCTCCGACTCCACGACCGGAGCCGTCGCGAGCCACGACGCGAACGTCAGCAGGTCCCGCCGGTAGGCCGACAGCGTGTGCTGCGAGAGGCCCCGTTCGATCGCGATGTGCCGCAGGTACGTCTCCGTGGCACGCTCGAACGGGATCACTCCACGAGGCTAGCGCCGCTCGAGGAGCGTCAGTGCAGCGACCCGTCCGGCTCCCCCACGCGGAACCCGGTGAAGGCGACGGTCAGTCCCGCGCGGGACGGTGCCGCACAGAGCAGCCCCGCCGACACGTGGGCGTCGGGGTCGAGGTACGCCACCCGCACGAGCCGCGGCGGCTCGTCGTCCGCCCACGCCCGGATCGTCACGGCGTCGCCGTCGCGGCTGGCCCGGACCGTGACGACCCGACCGGTCCACTCCGGCACCGGCGCCACCGACCAGTCCGACGCATCGCGCGTGACGACCGCTCCGACCTGGGGCGTCCCGTCGGCGAACTCGACGCCGGCCTTGATCCAGTTCCGCTCGTCGACCCGCAGGAACACCCCCGCCTGGTCGAACTGCTCCGTGTAGTCGAGCACGAACGACACCTCGACCGAGAACGCCCCGTCGAACGGCCGGAGCAGCGCGTGCTCGGAGTCGTGCACGAAGCCGTACGAGGTGGTGCGCCAGGCGTCACTGCCCTCGACGGCCGTCACCCGCAGGACGTCGCCGTCGAGCGTCGCCGCAACGGGATCGTTGGTCCACCGGCCCCCGTCGACGAGCGTCGCAAGGCTCATCGTGCGCGCCGTTCAAGCGCGTCGACCGCGAGGACGGCGACGACGAGCCCGGAGTTGTGCAGCCGACCGTCGAGGATCGCCGCCACCAGCTCGTCCCGCGGCACCCACCGCTTCACGATGTCCGCCTCCTCCGCCTCGCGCTCGAAGGCCGTCGCGGTGGGTCGCACACCGCGGGCGCGGAAGACCTCGAGGAACTCGTCGCTGCCGCCGGAGGACGTGTTGTACGTCACGAGCGGTTCCCAGTGGTCGGCCTCGAGGTCGGCCTCCTCCGCCAGCTCGCGCTGTGCCGCAGTCAGGTGGTCCTCGCCGGCCATGTCGAGCAGGCCGGCCGGGAGCTCCCAGTCGCGCATGCGCACCGGGTGCCGGTACTGCTGGATGACGAGGACGCGCCCCTCGTCGTCCTCGGCGTAGACCGCGACGGCGCCGGTGTGGTCGATGTACTCCCGCACCATCGTGTCGTCGTGGTACGCGATGCTGTCGCGGCGCACGTCCCACACGGCACCCTCGTACACGACGGTGGAGTCGGTGACCTCGAACGAGGCGGGTTCGTCAGCGATGGGTGCGTCAGTCACGCGACCCATCCTGGCACTGGAGGCGCGGTGCCAGCTGGCACCGCGCCTCCAGTCAGAGACCGCGCGCGTTACGCGACCTGCTCCTCTTCCTGCGGGTCGAAGAGGCTCGACGCCTCGTGCCGCTCGATCGCGGCACCGACGAGCCCCGCGAACAGCGGGTGCGCGTCCGTCGGGCGCGAGCGCAGCTCGGGGTGCGCCTGCGTCGCGATGTAGAACGGGTGCACCTCGCGCGGCAGCTCGACGTACTCGACCAGCGTGCCGTCGGGCGACGTGCCCGAGAACACCAGGCCGGCGTCCGCGATCTGCTCGCGGTACTTGTTGTTCACCTCGTAGCGGTGACGGTGGCGCTCGGAGGCCTCGGGAGCGCCGTACAGCGACGCCGCGAGCGATCCCTCGGTGAACGTCGCCGGGTACAGGCCGAGGCGCATGGTGCCGCCCAGGTCGCCGCCCGCGATGATGTCCACCTGCTCCGCCATGGTCGCGATGACCGGCGTCGAGGTCTCCGGGTCGAACTCGGTGCTCGACGCGTCGGTGAGGCCGACCTCGTGCCGGGCGTACTCGATGACCATGCACTGCAGGCCGAGGCACAGGCCGAGCGTCGGGATGCCCTGCTCACGCGCGAACTTCAGTGCGCCGAGCTTGCCCTCGATGCCGCGCACGCCGAACCCGCCGGGGATGCAGATGCCGTCGACGTCGCCGAGCTGCTTCGCCGCGCCCTCGGGCGTGGTGCAGTCGTCGGACACGACCCACTTCAGCGTGACCTTCGCGTCGTGCGCGAAGCCACCCGCACGGAGCGCCTCGGTGACGGACAGGTACGCGTCCGGCAGGTCGATGTACTTGCCGACCAGGGCGATCGTGACGTCCTTCTTCGGCTCGTGCACGGCACGGAGCACCGGGGTCCACGCGGTCCAGTCGACCGGACCGGCCTCGAGCTTCAGCGCGTCGACGATGACCTGGTCGAGCCCCTGGTTGTTGAGCAGCGTCGGGAGGTCGTAGATCGACGGCACGTCCACCGCGTTCACCACGGCGTCCTCGTCGACGTCGCACATGAGCGCGATCTTGCGCTTGTTCGCGTCCGACACCGGACGGTCGCTGCGGAGGACCAGCGCGTCCGGCTGGATGCCGATCGAGCGGAGCGCGGCCACCGAGTGCTGCGTCGGCTTCGTCTTCTGCTCACCCGAGGCGTTCATGAACGGCACGAGCGACACGTGCACGAAGAACACGTTGGTGCGGCCGAGTTCGTGGCGCACCTGCCGCGCGGACTCGATGAAGGGCTGGGACTCGATGTCGCCGACGGTGCCGCCGACCTCGGTGATGATGACGTCGGGCTGCGGGTCGTTCTGCGCCTGCTCACGCATCCGCCGCTTGATCTCGTCGGTGATGTGCGGGATGACCTGCACGGTGTCGCCGAGGTACTCACCCCGACGCTCCTTCGCGATCACCGTCGAGTAGACCTGCCCGGTCGTGACGTTCGCGGCCTGCGACAGGTTGATGTCGAGGAAGCGCTCGTAGTGCCCGATGTCGAGGTCCGTCTCCGCGCCGTCGTCGGTCACGAAGACCTCGCCGTGCTGGAACGGGTTCATGGTGCCCGGGTCCACGTTGAGGTACGGGTCGAGCTTCTGCATGACGACCTTGAGGCCGCGAGCCGTCAGGAGGTTGCCGAGGCTGGCCGCCGTCAGCCCCTTGCCGAGAGACGAGACGACCCCGCCGGTCACGAAGATCTGCTTCGTCACCTTCGGGGTCGCGTTCGAAGAATTGGTACCGCCGCTGAGAGTGTCCGCCACGGGATTCCATCGTACGTCAGAACTGCCGGGAGGCGCGACCTCGGTTCGCCGCGGGCGTTGCGCGGGCGCGTGCGCGCGCCGCGCCGGCCGCCGCACCGCACCGTGCGCGCTCCGCCATTCCGTGCGAGGTTGCACGCACGGTGTCCGATCACAGCCCCGCACCATGCCGCGAACCTCGCACCAGCCGACGACCGACGCACCGTGCGGAGCTGCCCAGCCCACACGCCGCCCGCCACCCCGTGCGCACTCCGCCATCCCGTGCGAGGTTGCACGCACGGTGCCCGACTACAGCCCCGCACCATGCCGCGAACCCCGCACCAGCCGACGACCGACGCACCGTGCGGAGCTGCCCGGCCCACACGCCGCCCGGCACCCCGTGCGAGGTTGCACGCACTGTGCCCGCCTACAGCCCCGCACCATGCCGCGAACCCCGCACCAGCCGACGATCGACGCACCGTGCGGGGCGGGCGTGAGCCGCGCCTCCTGGATCGGCGTGTGGAGACGCGCTCAGGCCTTCTGGCCGGCGACGTCGAGGAGCTCGCGCGCGTGCTCGATCCCGCTCGCACTGTCACCGAGACCCGAGAGCAGGCGTGCTATCTCCTGCAGGCGGTCGTCGCCCTCGAGGCGACGGACGCTCGACGACGTGACTGCGCCGCTCGCGTCCTTCACGACGTTGAGGTGGTTGTTCGCGAACGCCGCGACCTGCGCGAGGTGGGTCACGACGATGACCTGGGTGCGTTCGGCGAGCTTCGCCAGACGACGGCCGATCTCGATCGCCGCGGCGCCGCCGACACCGGCGTCGACCTCGTCGAAGACGAACGTCGGGACCGTCGTGCTGCCCGCCATGACCACCTCGATCGCGAGCATCACCCGGGAGAGCTCACCGCCCGAGGCGCCCTTGCCGATCGGCCGGGGATCGGTTCCGGAGTGCGGTTGCAGGAGGATCGACACCTGGTCGCGTCCGTGGCGTCGGTAGTCGCCGGCGTCGGAGACCTCGACGACGAGGGTCGCTCCGGCCATCGCGAGGGACTTCAGCTCGGCGGTGACCCGCTTGGCGAGGTCCTTCGCGGCCTTGGACCGTGCTGCGGTCAGCGCGGCTGAGGCGTCAGCGAGGGCGCGCTCGTCCTGCTCGACCGCCTGCTGCAGGGCGACGATCCGGTCGTCGTCGCCGTCGAGCTCGAGCAGACGGTCGCTCGCGCGCTGACCGTAGGCGATCACGTCGTCGACGGTCTCGCCGTACTTGCGGGTGAGACCGGCGAGCAGCGACCGACGTTCGTTGATGAGTTCGAGGTCGTGACCGGCGTCCGGTTCGAGCGAACCGAGGTAGCTCGACAGGCTCGCCGAGGCCTCGGACGCCTGGATCCCGAGTTCCGTCAGCTGCTCGAGCACGGGCTGCAGCTCGGCGTCGGACGACACGACCCGTTCGATCGCCCGGCGGGCGGACTCGACCAGCCCGACGACGTCCTGCACGCCGTCGAGGGATTCGCTCGACAGCGCTTCGTGCGCGAGCCCGGCGGAGAGCCGGAGCTCTTCGAGGTTCCCCAGTCGCTCGGCGCGGTCGGCCAGCTCGACGTCCTCGCCGGGCTGCGGGTCCGCGGCCTCGATCTCGTCGGAAGCCGCACGGACGCGCTCGGCCTCGGCAACGCGGTCGTCGCGGTCCCGGGTGAGCGTCTCGAGGTCGCCGGTGTGCTGCTGCCAGGTGTCGTAGGCCCGCACGTACGCGGAGAGGACCTTCTCGAGCGCCGCACCGCCGAACCCGTCGAGGGCCGCACGCTGCGCGGTGGCCGAGGTCAGGCGGATCTGGTCGGACTGCCCGTGCACCGTGACCAGCTGGTCCGCGAGCTCGCCGAGCACCGCGACCGGGGCACTGCGCCCGCCGACGGTCGCGCGGCTGCGCCCCTCGGCAGAGACGGTGCGCGTCAAGATGAGTTCGCCGTCCTCGACCGCGCCGCCAGCGTCCTCGACGCGTTCGGCGACGGCGTCGTGCTCCGGCACGTGCCACCGACCCTCGACCACTGCGGTCGAAGCACCCCGTCGCACCGAACCCGCATCGGCCCGCGCACCGAGGAGCAGACCGAGGGCGGTGACGATCATCGTCTTGCCCGCGCCGGTCTCGCCGGTGACCACGGTGAAGCCGGGCCCGAGCTCGAGGATGGTCTCGCCGATGACCCCGAGGTCCGAGATGGAGATCTCCTCGATCACAGCGTGTCCTCGTCGTCCTGCTGCGGGCCGCGCCACCCGGCGACGGGCAGCTGGAACTTCGCGACGAGTCGGTCGGTGAACGGGGCGTCCTTGAGCCGTGCGACGCGCACCGGATCCGGCGAACGTCGGACCTCGACGCGAGCGCCGGGCGCGAGGTCGTGGGTCCGTCGGCCGTCGCACCACAGCACGCCGACGCCGCTCGTCCGACGGAGCACCTCGATCGCGAGCGTGCAGTCCGGTCCGACCACGATGGGCCGTGCGAACAGGGCGTGGGCGCTCAGCGGCACCATGAGCAGGGCGTCGACGTCCGGCCAGACGATCGGCCCGCCGCCGGAGAACGAGTACGCGGTGGAACCGGTCGGTGTCGAGACGACGACACCGTCGCAGCCGAACGAGGACAGCGGGCGACCGTCGACCTCGGTCACGACCTCGAGCATGCGTTCGCGGGAGGCCTTCTCGATGGTCGCTTCGTTGAGCGCCCAGGAGGAGTAGACGATCTCGTTGCCGACGACGACGTCGACCTGGAGTGTGACGCGTTCCTCGACGTGGTAGTCGCCGGACAGTGCCCGTTCGACCGTCGCGCGGAGGCCGTCCCGCTCGCTCTCGGCCAGGAACCCGACGTGTCCGAGGTTGACCCCGACGATCGGAGCGCCGGTCCCGCGCACGAGTTCTGCGGCGCGCAGGATCGTGCCGTCTCCCCCGAGCACGATCACGATCTCGAGCTGGTCGGCGTGGACGTCGACACCGAGGATGTCCACCTGTCCGACAGAGGCCTCGGCACGACGGATGTCGGCGTACTCGTCGAACGGCATGACCGGAACGAGACCGGCGGCGTGCAGGAGGTCGCAGACCTCGACCGCAGCGTCGATCGAGTCACGGCGGCCCGTGTGGGACACCAGGAGGATGTGCCGGTCGTCGCTCATGCCGTCCCTTCCGTCAGTTCGGTCGCCCGGACGATCCATTCTGTCGGATTGGTACCGACATCCCGCTGGAAACGCGCCAGGTACTCGTGGTTGCCGTGCGTCCCGACGATCGGCGACGCTGCGAGCCCCGACGTGCCGAGCCCGAGGTCCCATGCCGCCCACAGCACGTTCATGAGCGCGTCGTTCCGGAGTGCCGGGTCGCGGACGATGCCCTCTCGGACGCCGCCCCGCCCGACCTCGAACTGCGGCTTCACGAGCAGGACGAAGTCGTCGGCGGGAACCGACTCGACCAGCGCGGGCAGGACGAGCCGGAGCGAGATGAACGACAGGTCCCCCACCACGAGACTCGTCTCGGTGGCGGCGGGGTCGAGTGCCCGGAAGTCGTCGGCCGTCAGGTTGCGTGCGTTCGTCCCTTCGACCACGACGACGCGGGGGTCGAGGGCAACCATCGGGTCGAGCTGCCCGTGCCCGACGTCGAGGGCCACCACGCGGCGAGCACCGCGGCTGAGGAGCACCTGCGTGAACCCGCCGGTGCTCGCACCGACGTCGAGCGCGACGCGGTCGGCGGGGTCGATGGCGAACGTGTCGAGCGCGGCGACGAGCTTCAGTGCGGCGCGGGACACCCACTCGTCCGCACCGTCGACGTGGATCGACGCCGACGGCCGCACCGACGCGGACGGCTTGACCACAGGGGTCCCGCCGACCGTCACGCGACCGTCCTGGATCAGCTTCGAGGCCGCGGTGCGGGACTTCGCGAGCCCGCGCGCAGCGAGGAGGGCGTCGAGTCGGACCGGGCGCTCGTCCTGCACGGTCTCGTCGGCGTGGGCGTGCTCGTCAGGCACTCGTGCTGCCGCCGCTCTCGAGGCGGGTGCGGAGCTCGTCGTGCAGCGAGGAGAAGGCGTCAGCGCGCTCGGTCAGCGGCAAGGCCTCGGCTGCCTCGGTGCGGTGCGCGAAGCGGTCGCGCTCGACGGCGTCGTCCGGCGCCGTGGGACCGGCCGCCGGCGTAGTGCCCGCTCCGTCGTCGAACGGCTCGCGCACGGGGTCCTGCTCGTGGTTCGACACCTCGGCCACGCTACTCGCCGCCGTACAGCTTCGGATCGACGTCGAGGCCGTAGATCGCGAGCCCGGACTCCCAGATGAGCGCGGTGCCCGCGCGGAGCAGGTCGATCGCGTCGCCGTCGTCCAGGACGCGCACGACGTGCCCGCGCATGGCGACGGTCACCGCTCCGACGGTCGCGTAGCGGGTGCCGTCCGGATCTTCACGCCGGACCGTCACCGGGTACGGCTCGGAGAGACCACGGAGGTCGTCGAGGATGAACGTGGGTCGCGAACGCTGATCGGCGGCGAGGACCTGCTTCGCCTTGTCGATCCCGGTCAGCACGAGGACGCTGGGGATCCCCGCGTCGTTCGCCCCCTTGATGTCGGTGTCGAGGCGGTCGCCGATGAACAGCGGGTGCTCACCGCCGAACCGCGCGAGCGCCGCGTCGAAGATCGGTCGCTCCGGCTTTCCGGCGACGACGGGCATCCGACCGACTGCCTGGTGGACGGCCGACACCAGCGTGCCGTTGCCGGGCGCGATGCCGCGCTCGACGGGGATCGACCAGTCCATGTTCGTGGCGACCCACGGGACGTCCGGGTCGGCAAGGGCGAACGACGCTTCGGCGAGGTGCGTCCAGCCGAGGTCCGGCGAGAAGCCCTGGATGACCGCGGCCGGGGAGTCCTCGGCGCTGGAGGTCACCGTGAAGCCGGCAGCCTCGACGATGCTCGTCAGGCCGAGGCCGCCGGTCACCAGCACGGTCGACCCGGCCGGGACCAGGGTCTCGAGCAACCGGACCCCGGCTTGCGACGACGTCACCACGTCGTCCTCGGACACCTCGAGCCCGTAGCGCTCGAGGTGTTCCGCGACGTCGACGGGTCGGCGCGAGGCGTTGTTCGTGATGTAGCCGACGCGCGCGTGCAGCGAGGCACGGGTCAGCGCCTCGACCGCGTGCGGGATGGCGTGCCGACCGCGGTACACGACGCCGTCGAGGTCGGTGAGGACGACGTCCACACCGTCCGTCGGCGGCTTCGGGACGTCAGTCGGCTGCGGACCCGTCGACGTCGGCGGGGTTGTCGTCGTCGAGCTCGCCGGGCTCGTCGCCGGCTGGCTCGTCGTCGTCGGGCTCGTCGCCGAGCGGCTCGTCGGCGAGTTCGGCGTCGGGCTCGTCGTCGACGGCTCCGGCGAACTCGTCTGCGGATCCTTCGACCTCGAGCGTTTCCTCGACCACATCAACTGTCTCCCAAGCGTTCTCGTCGGCGACCTCGGCAAGCGCCGCTGCCGCACGATCGACACGGGCCCACCACTCGTCGGCCTCGTCCTGACGGCCGAGCTCCTCGAGCGTGGCCGCGTAAGCACTGTAGAGCGCCGGGGACCAGCTGTAGGCAGTGGACGGGTCGAGCTGTGGAATCTCCAGCTCGCCGAGCGCGGCTGTGGGATTCCCGAGGTCGAGGCGTGCGCCGGACATCGCGATGGCCAGTTCGACCTGGACCGCGGTGTCGAGCGCCGCACGGTCGACCGACCGACCGAGCTCGAGCGCCCGCTCGGGCCGGCCGAGCCCACGCTCGCAGTCGACCATCATCGGCAGCTGGTCGTTCCGGCCGGAGATGCGACGGTACGTGCGGAGTTCTCGCAGCGCCGTCGCGAAGTCGCCCAGCCGGTACGCCGTGATGGCTGCGGTCTCGCGGACCACACCCACCCGTCCGGCACGACGGGCAGCGCTCAGGGCGTGCTGGTTCGCGGTCTCCGGGTCCTCGTCGACCAGGAGCGCGGCTGCCACGAGGTGACGGGCGACCCAGTCGGCGTTGTCCTTGCTGAGCGTCTTGAGCTCGGCCCGGGCGACCTTGTCGAGGTCGCGGGCCTGGATGTCCTCGGGGATCTCCGGGTCCTCGTGGCGGGGACGGATCGACTTGGTGCCGTAGGGGTCCCGGTCCTCCCAGTCGTCCCGCGAGGCCTCGCCGAAGCGAGCGCCGGCGTGACGGCTGCCGTCGCCGAAGCGCTGACGGTCGTCGCGGCCTCCGCGGTCGCGGTCCTGGCCGCCGCGGAACGGGCGGTCACCGTCACGACGCGGACGATCCCCGTCGCGGTCGGGACGGTCGGAACGGAACGGACGGTCGCCGTCACGACGCGGACGATCCCCGTCACGAGCAGGACGGTCCGAACGGAACGGACGGTCGCCGTCTCGACGCGGACGATCCCCGTCACGGGCGGGACGGTCCGAACGGAACGGACGGTCGCCGTCTCGACGCGGACGATCCCCGTCACGGGCGGGACGGTCCGAACGGAACGGACGGTCGCCGTCGCGGGCGGGACGGTCCGAACGGAACGGACGGTCGCCGTCGCGGGCAGGACGGTCGGAACGGAACGGACGATCGCCATCGCGACGCGGACGGTCGTCGCCCCCACGGAACGGACGGTCCCCGTCGCGGGCCGGACGATCCGAACGGAACGGACGATCACCGTCACGACGCGGACGATCGCCGTCACGAGCAGGACGATCCGAACGGAACGGACGATCGCCATCGCGACGCGGACGATCGTCGCCCCCACGGAACGAACGATCACCATCACGGGCGGGACGGTCCGAACGGACCGGACGGTCACCATCACGACGCGGACGATCCGAACCACGCGGACCATCGCCGCGAGGAGGCCGGCTCGAGTCGTCACGATCCCCGCGCCACGCGGGACGCCGTCCCCCGTCGCGGAACGGACGGTCGCCGTCTCGGAAGGAACGAGCGCCGTCGCGCGACGGACCGCCGCTGCGAGCCGGACGGTCACCGTCGCGACGAGGAGCATCGCGCCGCTCACCCTCACGACGCTCGAAGTCACGGGGACCGGACGACCAGCGGTTCCCGCCGTCGCGCCGAGGGCCACGGTCGCCATCGCGACCAGATCGGTCTCCGCGATCGCCGTCGTTCCGCCGCTGATCGTCGTCGTTCGCCACCGTTGCTCCTCTGTGCGTGCCCGAGCGCTCGCCCAGGCCATCGTCCGCTGTGTCGTTGTGTTGGCGCTGCACGGTACCGCCCGCGCGCGCCCAGTCCATCACGAACGGGCGTGCGAGTCGAGCGACCTGCAGCAGAAACAGATGTGGCCACCGGCCTCCCGAGAACGAGGGTCTCCCCTGCGAGTTCCCGATGGAGGGCCGATGGCCACATCTTCTT